>NZ_JACHFR010000001.1:0-600000 GCF_014202035.1 Treponema rectale | reverse complement strand
TATAGGAATCAAGTTTTTTTATATCTCCCCTAAAATCTCCGGCAGAAAGACCGGAAAGCATGATAAAGGAAATAGTAAACAAAAAGAAATACTTTTTAAGATTAAGTGAAGCCATTTTTTACTCCTGACAAGGCTGCATATGATGTAATACACTACCACGCCAGAAAGTAAAAAGCAAATAAAGTATAAAAACAAGCTTAAAAATTACAGATCACAATGACTCTGACTGCCTTCACCTTCTGTATGATTTTTTTCAAGCATGTCCTTCATTGTTCTCCAGCCGAGAACGGCACATTTTACACGGGCAGGCATGGTACGGATATTTTTAAGGGACGCCGCTTCATCGAGTTCCTCTATTTTTGAATCATCCGTCTCTTTTCCCTGAATCATATCCATAAAAAGACCTGCAAGACGAAGAGCTTCTTCCTTAGGCTGACCGATTATATCATCAAGCATCATATCTACACTTGCCTGAGAAATGGCACAACCGGAACCGTTAAAGCTTCCATCTGTAATAATTCCGTTGTCGTCAATTTTAAGCTGAAGATAAATATTGTCTCCGCAGCTTGGATTTACCCCCTGAAGAGTAAGGGTTGCATTCTCAGTAATTCCCTTGTGAGTAGGATGAAGATTATGTTCGTTTAATATTTCCTGATATAAAGACTTTAAATCCATATCCGCTTCCTGTAAAAAAAATATAACTGCTGCCACTTTCAGCAGGCTCAGGCAGTTTTAACTGAGCCCCATCCATTTTCGGACACCAGAAAGTTTTTCAAGAAAAACCTCTGCTTCTTTCTGAGTATTATAAAAATAGACACTGGCGCGGGCAGTAGAACCAACACCAAGCTTCTGCATTAAAGGCTGGGCACAGTGATGTCCGGCACGGATTGCAACATTCTCACTGGAAAGCATGGAAGCAATATCATGAGGATGAACATCATCAATAGTAAAAGTTACTATACCGCAATGCCTGTCAGGATCATCATTTCCAATTACATGCACGTGAGGTATAGTCTTCATGCCATTCATAATAAAAGCTGCAAGAGCATTATCATTTTTTTCTATGAAGTCAAAGCCAACCTTTTCAATATAATCCAGAGCAGCGGCAAGGCCTACAGCTCCACCGGCATTTACGGTACCAGCCTCAAATTTGTGAGGCAGTTCTGCATATGTCGCACTCTCCCTGGTAACATATTCAATCATTTCTCCACCGCGAAGGAAAGGCGGCATCTGTTCAAGAAACTTCTCCCTGGCATAAAGTGCACCGATTCCCATAGGTCCAAGTGCCTTATGTCCGCTGAATGCAAGAAAATCAGCCCCGATATCCTGAACATCAACTTTCATGTGGGGAACGCTCTGAGCACCGTCTACAATCATCACGGCACCTTTTCCACCGTTTCCGACTTTATGGGCATAGGAAGCAATTTCCTTAACAGGATTTGTAATTCCAAATACATTGCTAACATGGGCAACAGAAACAATTTTTGTTTTTGCAGTTATTTTTGTCTGCCATTCAGAAGCCGGAATTATTCCGGAAGCATCACATTCCAGCCAGACAAGCCTTGCTTTTTTTGCAGAACAGACCATCTGCCATGGAAGGATATTGGAATGATGCTCCATTGCGGATATTACAACCTCATCTCCCTCTTCAACAAAAGCCATTCCATAAGTATACGCAACAAGATTAAGGCTTTCCGTTGCATTACGGGTAAAAATAATATGAGAATCAGAAGGTGCATTTAAAAAAGCTGCAACTTTTGCCCTGGCATTCTCATAAAGATCCGTAGCCCTTACACTCAGATCATAAAGTCCCCTGAGAGGATTTGCATTATTAAAATTATTAAAATCTTCAACAGCCCTGTTTACACAGGCAGGTCTCTGGGAAGTAGCTGCATTATCAAAATAAACCAGACCTTTATTAATACTGCTTTCAAAAAAAGGAAAATCCTTTCTAAAATCTATAGAACCCATTTTATTTTCCAAACTCCCTTTCCAAAAAAGCATTTACACCGGCATTTACCTCTTCATCAGGAATATACCTGCACACAGAACGGATTTTTGCCGAAACCATCAGTCTGCCTGCTTCTTTTTCGTCTACCCCGCGGCTCTGAAGATAAAAAAGAATATCCTTATCAAGACGGCCTATGGAAGCCCCGTGACGTCCTTCAACAGCTTCCTCATCACAAAGAATTACCGGAAGGGTTTTATTTACAACATCAGGAGACAGAAGAAGAACATTTTCCTGTTCATCACCTTTAGCATCAATGCATCCCTTTACGAAATCAATTGTTCCACGCCATGTTTTACGGCAGGAATTACGACATACCCCGTCTACGGCCATCATGCTTACGGATTCCCTTCCTGTATGACGGGCTACGTAATTAAAGTCTGCTTCACAGCCCTGCTCTACAACATAACCGGTATGTCCGGAGCAGACCGACTTATAACCGGAAAGAGACTGTCTGTTTCCTGAATAAACTTTTGCCCCTCCCAGTTCAAGTTCTGTTACATCAACACAGGCATTATCCTTTACGAGAGATCCGATACTCAAAAAATGAAGGGCCTTTTTTCCTAAAAGATTAACAGCAGAAAGCCTGACTTTTGAATTTTCATCAGCAATTACACGAATACGGGCACCAAGAACACCTTCATTCAGTTCCGCACCTTTAAATGTAAAAATTACAACGGCATCAGAACCTTCACGGGCATGAATTACATAATCTTTTGCTTTTGATTCTCCATCATGATGAACCATTTCTATCTTTATTTTCTGACAGGAAGAACATCCCCTGCTTTCTGGAATTTCAACCAGAACAGTCTTTCCGTCAGATGCAAACTTATCAAAAGACTCATCAAAACTGCTTCCTAAACCGGTTTCTACAGCCTTTACTTCGGAAGAAACAGATTTAAAAGGTATTTCTGAAAGAGAAAGTTCATCATTAGATACGACAGCTGTAAATCCTGCATCACTCTCAAGGGAAGAATCAAGATGAGCCCTGTTTATCTTTAAAAAATTCCAGGTAAGGCTCGGAAACTGGTTTACATCAACGTCAAGTTTAATACTCATTTTCCCGCCTCCCTACATTGAACCTTTCATTTCAAGCTGAATGAGATTATTCATTTCTACAGCATATTCCAGAGGAAGTTCCTTACTTACAGGATTTGCAAAACCAGAAACAATCATGGCACGAGCTTCATCCTCAGGAATTCCACGGCTCATAAGATAAAATATAGCCTTATTCGAAATACGTCCGATTTTTGCTTCATGACCTATATCACAGTCATCAGTACGGATATCCATTGCAGGAACAGTATCACTACGGCTTTCAGAATCAAGCATAAGGCTGGAACAGTCAACGCTGGCTTTAGAATGAGACGCCCCTTCCATAACCTGAATCGATGACCGGTAAGTACATATACCGCCGCTTTTTGATATGGACTTTGTATTTATGACTGTAGAAGTATTCTTTCCGATGTGAATCATCTTTGCACCGGTATCAAGGTTCTGGCCTTCTCCTGCAAAAGTAATCCCTGTAAATTCACAGGAAGCATTATCTCCCTTAAGTATTGTTGTCGGATAAAGATAGGAAATATGACTTCCAAAACTTCCGCTTACCCACTCCATGCGGCCGTTTTCTTCTACTACAGCACGCTTGGTGTTAAGGTTATACATATTCTTAGACCAGTTTTCTATTGTTGAATACCTTAATCTGGCATTCTTCTTAACATAAAGTTCAACACAACCGGCATGAAGATTTGCAACGTTATATTTAGGAGCTGAACATCCTTCAATAAAGTGAAGGTCTGCCCCTTCATCCACGATAATAAGGGTATGCTCAAACTGTCCTGCTCCGGCAGCATTAAGACGGAAATAAGACTGCAGAGGAATATCTACTTTTACTCCTTTTGGAACATACACAAAACTTCCGCCAGACCAGAGGGCTCCATGAAGGGCTGCAAATTTATGATCAGAAGGAGGAACAAGATGCATGAAATATTCCTTAACCATCGGTCCCCATTCTTCACTCTTAAGGGCACTCTCAAAATCTGTATAAATTACGCCCTGCTTAAGAACTTCATCCTTTACGTTATGATATACCAGTTCTGAATCATACTGAGCTCCAACTCCTGCAAGGCTCATGCGCTCTGCTTCAGGAATCCCCAGTTTTTCAAAAGTATTCTTTATATCATCCGGAACATCCTGCCATTTTGCAGCCATGTCCGTTTTAGGTTTTACATAAGTTACGATTTTCTGAATATCAAGATCACGGATATCCGGACCCCAGTCAGGTTCCCTGATTTCATTATAAAGACGGAGAGACTTAAGCCTCCATTCCTTCATCCATTCAGGATCCCCTTTTTCTTCCGAGATTTTCTGCACTATAGATTCATCAAGTCCTGCACGAATCTTATAAAAATCTTCATCACTTTCTTCATAACGAAAGTCATACAAAGATCTGTCTATATCAGCAACCTGAGATTTTTTTTCAGGAGTTTCACTCATTTAGTTTGAGCCTCCGTTAATACTTTTCTTAACCTCATCCATAGAAAGGCCCTCCAGTTCACGGGCTGCATTTGCCTTTACGGCATCCATAGCATTCTTTGCAGCAGCAGCCAGCTTTTCCCTGCGTTCAGCATCTTTAATTTCCTGAGGAATAAACTGGTCGAAACCTTCTTCATTTATTTTCTGAACTAAAGAACCGTCTCCAGAATGAACAATACGTCCCTTTACCATGATGTGGGTTCTGTCAACCTTAAGGCTCTCAAGGATACGTGTAGAATGAGTAATAATCAGAAGCGAACCGCCTGTTGATTTCTGATATTCCTCAATTCCCTTTGAAACCGTACGTACGGCATCAACATCAAGACCGGAATCAGTTTCATCAAGAATGGCAAGACGAGGTTTAAGCATGAGAAGCTGAAGAATTTCACTCTTCTTTTTTTCACCACCGGAAAAACCGACATTAAGGTCTCTTTCCGCATAGGAATGATTCATATTCAAAATATCCATGCAGCGCTCAAGTTCTTTCTGAAATGCAAAAAGCTTAACCTTTGTTCCGGATACCTGAGTCATGGATGAACGGATAAAACTTTCAAGAGAAATTCCCGGTACTTCAAGAGGCTCCTGAAAACTCAAAAAAATTCCTTTTTTTGCACGTCCATCAGCAGAAAGCTCCGTAACATCTTCACCGTTAAAAAAAATTTTTCCGCCGGCAATAGAATACTCAGGACTTCCCATCAGGGTATAACCGAGAGTTGACTTGCCTGCACCATTAGGTCCCATCAATACATGAGTCTCCCCGGGTGCAATATCCAGAGAAATTCCGTGAAGAATAGACTTATCACCTATATTTGTACTCAAATTATCAATTTTTAAGAGAGTTTCTGCCATTTTAATTTCCTTACACATGAAATTTACCTAAAAAAACAACATCAAGCAATTTTTTTTCAGTGAATATCAGATGTTTTTATTACAAGAGAATTTTTATATTCATCTGATGCAAGAGAAAATATATCTTCATCAGGATTTCCGTTTTCAAGCATTGAAACCTGACCTTCGAATTCAACATTTTCTGCAATACGGATTCTTGAAGTACTGATATCTCCTTTTACTGAACTGCCGGAACACAACTCAACACTTTCAGAACCCTCAATATTTCCCTCTACAGTTCCTGAAACAATAACGGAAGCTGCAGAAATTTTATCAACCTTACAGACTGCATTTCTGTCAATTTCCAAAGCTCCCGTAGCTTTTATAGTACCGGTAAATTTTCCAGTTATAACGAGATTATCCGTAAATTCGAGTTCACCTTCAAAATCAGTTTCTTCCCCAAATACGGTTATATTTCCACTTTCTTTTAACATGAGTCTATTCTACAAATTTACAGCTTTTCTTTCAATAATGCCCTATATAAGGACTAAAATATTTCAAATATCAGAATCTACAGGAATATCCGACAACTGTTTCTTTAATTCCTGCCCGGGCTTAAAAACAGCCGTATATCGGGAAGCAACAGAAAGTATTTCCCCAGTTTTGGGATTTCTGGCCTTTTCCCGTCCCTTTCTGAGGCGAATGTCAAATGAACCGAATCCACGAAGTTCAACAGTATTCGCAGCCGCAAGATTGATTTTTAACTGTTCAATAAATGATTCTACAATAACCTGAATGACTTTACGCTCACAGGATGTATTCTGATAAACTGACTCAACCAGATCAGCCCTGGTTATCTTTTTTCCTGCCATAACGACTGCAAATCTCCATTCCGGATAAAAAAAAAAGAATGCTGTGTTACCAGCATCCTTCTCATTCTTACTCAGCTGCTGCAGCTGAAGCAGCGAATGTAACGTTGTAAAGTCTTGCCATGCGGCTCTTCTTACGTGATACAGCATTACGCTTCATAACACCTTTGCGTCCGGCATTATCAAGTTCAGATTCTACGGCTCTCAGATTTTTAAGAGCAAGTTCCTGATCTTTCTTCTGAACTGCTTCAAGATATTTTCTTACGCTTGTATGCACTTCAGATTTAACTGCCTTATTGCGAAGGTGACGAACTTCACTTTCAGCATGTTTCTTTTCAGCAGAAGTCTTTTTTGTAGCCAAAGGAATACCCCCATAAAAAACTTTAATGATGATATAATAATGCAAAAGTATGGTCAAGTAGCAAACATGCACCCGGCCACAATAAAAAAAGCCCTCCTAATCACGGAAGGCTTTTCTACAGTTTGCAATCTGTTTCTTTTAGTAAAAGATTAAGAATTATTTAAAATCCTTAGGTCTGCGTTCTGTGCGCTTGCACTTTGAACATTCAGCAATATTTCTAACCCTGCCGTTGTCACAAATTGTCTTCATTACAATTTCACCACCACAATCAGGACAGATAAATTTCTGAGTTGCAACAGTTGTACGAGAGTTTTTACTGGCTCCTGCCATGACTATCCTCCAAAATAAAAATATCGATATTGCGTCAGAATATACACGATTAAAGAACCCTCGTCAATATCCTGCCCCTGTTATACCATACCTAAAGTTCTGCAGAATCTTCTGCCATACCCCGCCACTTATCAAGCTGAGCCTGAATAAGAACCGGAGCTTCCTCAAGTATCTTTTTTTCCTCATCCTTAGAAGAAGGTGCATCATAAATTTTAAGAATTTTCACCCTATACGCACCTCTGTGCAGGTTCTTAAAAATATCATCTATTCTTGAAAGTTTCCATCCTCCGTCCAGTGCGCAGACTACAACAGGCAGACGTACAGTTTCTTCAAGCCTTCTAAAACCGGCTGAATAAAACTGTCCCAAAGAACCGTCACGACTTCGGGTTCCCTCTGGAAAAATTATCGGGTTCTGCTTTCTTACAAGCATTCTTTTTCCAAAATCTTCAATAGAACGCATTGCAATTCCTGCTCCGCCTTTTCTCGGAATCATGCAATGTCCCTGACTTCTGAGCATTTTTCCAACCATTGGAACTTTTCCAAGAGCATCCTTTGCAACAAAGCGTACTATCCGTTCAGGATAAAAATACTTAAGGAATACAACAATATCAAGAAGACTCTGATGATTGGAAATTACTACGAAATGCTCAGGCAGATTATCCTTTGGCCCGCCGATAAAACTGAATTTCCGATACATTTTAAGGATGGCAAAAAAAATACGGGAGGTTCTGTTCGTTATGAAATCAGACCAGAAAACAGCTGCCCTGCGGCTGAAGGGATAACATAAACACAGCATAAAAGTCGGAAAACTCAACGCTGAAAATGCCAGAATCAATGTGAATAATGAAATCATGATGTTCAATCCTATCAAAAATCTGTTTTTTAGTACATAGAATCCCTAGTTTCCGAGAAGCTTCGTTATTTCCTTTACAATATATTCTAAAGGATTATAAAGCCGCCTTGTCTGCGGAACGCTCCGTGTAAAAAGTTTGCCGTAGCGTTTTTCTACTATCCTTCTGTCTAAAACAACTACAGCTCCCCTGTCATCAGACCTGCGCATCAATCGTCCGAATCCCTGCCTGAACTTAATGACAGCCTGAGGAACACTCAGCTCCATAAAAGACGACCCGCCCCTTTTTTCGACAAGTTCACTTCTGGCTGCAAACACAGGATCATTCGGAACAGAAAAAGGCAGTTTTACTATTATTACCTGACTGAGACTGTCTCCCGGCACATCAACCCCCTCCCAGAAACTGTCAGTGGCAAACAGCACGCTTTCTTTTTCATTCTTAAACCTTTCCAGCAGCCTGAACCTGTCATCATCTCCCTGTTTTAAAACAGTAAAACCGGCTTCCATTAATTTAAGCCCGGCACTGTTATAAGTATTTTTCAGAGAATCATGAGAAGTAAACAGAACTAAAGTCCTTCCCTCCGCTGCAAAAATCAAACGGGGAACAGTCATCTCCACATAACTCTGAAAAGCAGGATCATCAGGCATTGGAGCATCATTAGGCACGGCAAAAATAACATTAGTACTGTAAGGAAAAGGGGACGGAAACTCTCCTTCCAAAACCTTATCTGTTTCAAGGAAAGAAATACCAGTCCGGCGTTTCCAGTAATCAAAAGTATCTCCTATCCGCAAAGTTGCACTTGTACATACAACACTGCTCATAGGTTCAAAAACACCTCCGTTCATAAGGGGAGCTATATCAAGAGGAGTCTGGGTAAACTGAACGAACTCCAGCATATCTTCACCGGCATTTCTCGGAGGAATCTTTTTTAACTGAAGCCAGAACACCTGGTCATCATGCTCATTCCAGGAAATGAAATTCCTGCATAGCGTAACCATGTCTTCTATACGCCTTAATACAGTCTTTGTTTCCCAAACCGCAGGAAGTTCCTTTTCATCGTCATCCAGGTCCTCAAGTGCCTTCCTTATATTTGCAATAAAAATTTCAGCTGAAGAGGCAAGCTTTTCTATCTGTTTGAAAACAACCGTAAAACGCCCGCAATCTGATTCATTTATACGGCATGTGTACTCACCGTTCATTGCAGAAATGGAACACTGATCAAGGGCTGTCAGGGCTGTCCTGACTTTTTCAATATCCTCACCTGCCTGGGCCAGAAACTCAGGATCAGGAACAACAGCAGATGCCTGTACGAGAAACCCGACGGAATTTCCCCTGAAATTTCTCAGAAGAAGACCAAGCTGCTTACTGATTTTAAATCTGTTTATCGTTTCACTGAAAAAAGAAGTTGCACTGTCTTCTATTCCATGGGCTTCATCAAAAACAATGCGTTTGTATGGAGGCAAAACGGCGGCATCTTCATACCCTACGCCATTCATGCGGCTTTCAATATCTGCAAAAAGAAGATGATGGTTTACGACAATGAGATTTGAATCCGCAGCCTCTTTCCGGACCTTCATTACAAAGCACTGTTCCCTGTACGGACACCTTCCTCCCAAACAGGCATCACTTTCGCTGTTCACCCTTGTCCATACAGAATCCGGCGGCATGAAGCTTAAATCAGAGCGGCTTCCCGTAGAAGTTGTCTTAGCCCAATCTGCAATCCTGTCAAAAATTTCAGTATCCTCACTGAAAAGATCCCTTTCCTTACCGGCTTCCCCCAGTCTTCTGAGACAGATGTAATTCTGCCGGCCTTTCAGAAGGATGGATTTTATATCAGTTCCAAGGATTTTCTGAGCCATGGGAATGTCTTTTTCAAAAAGCTGCTGCTGAAGATTAATAGTTCCTGTAGAAAGAACAACCCGTTCTTTATTCTTTACAGCCCAGAGAATTGAAGGAATCAGATACGCAAAACTCTTTCCTACTCCGGTACCTGCCTCAAAAACTCCGGTTTTAGCTTCATTGAAGGCCCTGACAATACTTTTCAGTAATTCCGTCTGACTCGGACGTTTTTCATAATGATCAGACAAGGCTGCAAGAGGTCCGTTTTCTGAAAGATACCCTGCAGTCTGTTCCTCATCAAGAAACTCTGTTTTTTTTGGCTTTACAGGCTCTACAACGACATAAACATCAGAAACATCATTATTTACAATATAAAAACCTAAAGACGTATCATTCGCATTAAGGGCTATATTCTGATCTGCCTCACTGGGAAACAGAACTCCGCTGGGATGATTATGAATGAGTACGTGACCTTCCCTGGCAACAGAATCGTTGACTATCACGGAATCTGAATTTCCCCTTGAGCCGACCCTGACTCCAGTTATAAGACCATCAGCATTTATAATGCCGGACCAGAAAACTTCATTTCCTCCGGCTTCCTTAATATCCCGCTGCATCGCTGTTATGACCGGGCGGGCAAACCTTTCGTGTACATTCATAATTCAAAGATGATTATCATCTATTCTTAAAATAATGTCGAGTTACTTAAAATAAAAAAGAATTCTGTGATAATATTCACAAGAAATATTTATCATTGTGAAATATATCACATAAAACCTCAGTATTTCGTCAGGCGGGATATATAAGTTCATTTTTTTCAACTAAACCCTTAACAATCGTCATTTTTTGAATTACAATAGCGGTGTTGTTTGCTTATTTATTATGCGACATTTCATGAGGTTTTAGGAGATATTTTATGGCTAACAAAATTACTATCATCGGTGCAGGACAGGTAGGAAGCTCAATCGCTTATGCACTTTCACTTAAAGGAACTGCCACAGAAATCGTTTTGATTGACATTGATACAAAACGTGCTATGGGAGAAGCAATGGACATTCGTCAGGGAACACCTTACATGAACCCTGTAAACATTCACGAAGGTTCCTATGAAGACGCAAAAGGTTCAAATATTGTAGTAATCACATCAGGTGTTGCCCGCAAACCTGGACAGTCACGTCTTGAACTGGCTCAGACAAATGTAGACATAATGAAAAGCATCATTCCTCAGGTAACAAAAGCCTGTCCTGATGCAATCTTTGTATTCGTAGCAAATCCTGTAGACGTTCTTACATATCAGTTTGCAAAAACATCAGGCATTCCTTCAGACCGCATCATCGGAACAGGAACCCTTCTTGATACAGCACGCCTCCGTACCCGTCTTGCAGACGACTGTGGTGTTGCACAGCCAAACGTACACGCATACGTATTCGGAGAACACGGTGATTCTTCATTCGTACCTTGGTCCCTTGCAAACATCGCATCAATTCCTGTAGACAGATTCCCTGCACAGGTAAAAAAAGATGATGTTGAGACTTACGTACGCAAATCAGGCGGAATCATCATCGAAGCAAAAAGATGCACAAACTATGCTATCGGCGTAACGACAGCAGAACTTTGTGAAATCATTAAGCACGACAGAACCTGCGTAACAAGCGTTTCAACTGTTCTTGACGGTGAATACGGCATTAAGGATGTTGCACTCAGCATTCTTACAAAAGTATGCGGAAAAGGCGTTCAGGGCCGTCTTGAAGCACCTCTTACAGATACAGAGCTTGCTTCCCTCAGACACAGCGCTGACTGTCTTAAAGACGTTATCAAGCAGCTTACTTTCTAAAGCCGGGAAAAGTTAGCAGATGTTAAGATTTTTAAGAAATTATTCAATTGATTTTAATACTGCCTGCATTCTATTATAAACAATAAGTCTCAGAGAGGTTGTTCATACAGGACAGCCTCTTTAGCGTATATGAATACGATTCAGAAAACGGGAGTAATTTTATGGAGAACTATCGTATTGAACATGATTCCATGGGAGAAGTAAAAGTTCCTGCTGACAAACTCTGGGGAGCTCAGACTGAACGCAGCCATGAAAACTTCGAAATCGGAGTTGGAATCGAAACCATGCCAAGGGAAATAACAAAAGCCTTCGGCTATCTTAAAAAGGCTGCAGCAATGGCTAACAATGCCCTTAAGCCTGAAAAAATGACGGATGAAAAACTCAAGGCAATTTCACAGGCCTGTGATGAAGTAATTTCGGGATCCCTTAATGAAAACTTTCCGCTCGTTGTATGGCAGACAGGTTCTGGAACTCAGAGCAACATGAATACGAACGAAGTTATTGCAAACAGGGCTAACCAGATTGCAGGAGCAAAACTCTGTCATCCGAATGACGATATTAACATGAGCCAGTCTTCAAACGACACCTTCCCTACAGCAATGCATATTGCTGCAGTTGTAGAAGTTGAAGACAAGCTTTTCCCTGCAATTGATACTCTCGTTGCAACCTTCAAACGCCTTGAAAAAGAAAATGAAGGAATCGTTAAATCAGGACGTACCCACCTTCAGGATGCCGTACCGATTCAGTTCAGTCAGGAAATTTCCGGCTGGAGAACTTCTCTTGAAAGAGATAAGGAAATGATTGCAGCAAGTCTTCCTTACCTCAAGCAGCTGGCTCTCGGAGGAACGGCAGTAGGAACAGGTCTTAATGCACCTGCAGGATTCGATGTAAAAGTAGCAGAAAAAGTTTCTGAACTTACAGGAAAAGACTTTGTTACTGCACCGAATAAATTCCATGCTCTTACCTCAAAGGATGAGATCACTTTTACTCACGGAGCTCTTAAGGCACTTGCAGCTGACCTCATGAAAATTGCAAATGATGTAAGATGGCTGGCTTCAGGACCAAGAGACGGACTTGGAGAAATTCATATTCCGGAAAATGAACCGGGTTCCTCAATCATGCCTGGAAAAGTTAACCCTACTCAGTGTGAGGCAATGACAATGGTTGCCGTACAGGTAATGGGTAACGATGCAGCCGTAGGATTTGCCGCATCTCAGGGTAACTTTGAACTTAACGTATTCATGCCTGTTATTGCATATAACTTCCTTCAGTCAGTACGCCTTCTTGCTGAAGTAATCATCAGTTTCAATAAGAACTGTGCTGTGGGAATTACTGCAAACAAAGAAAAAATGCATGATAACCTTTATAATTCACTTATGCTGGTTACAGCTCTCAACCCTTATATCGGTTATGAGAACGCTGCCAAAACTTCACATCTGGCATACGAAAAGAACATTTCCCTGAAGGATGCCTGCGTTCAGCTCGGTTTCCTTACACCGGAAAAGTTTGATGAAGTATTCCATCCGGAAGAAATGGCTGGTGTTAAAAAATAATACCTGAAGAAAACCTTTTTTACGGTACAAAGCCTGAGAAAAGGTTTTCTTGACTTTCCTTTCATGTCTGTTCCGCTCCGGCTGAACGGAACTCTGGCAGAAAAAGGATAAACTGATTTTGTATCTGCTAAGGAGAAGGATACATTTTCAGGTAAAAAAAATAATGTGGCTGTGTGTTATGTCCTTATATGCATAATACACAAGTATTATCTATGAGGATGTAAAAGATGGAAAACATCACTTATTCTTACTTCCCTGGATGTACGCTTAAAAACAAAGCTCTTGATCTTGACATGTATGCAAGAAAATCTGCAGAGGCTTTAGGCTTTACATTGCAGGAAATTCCTGACTGGCAGTGCTGTGGAGGAGAATACCCTCTCTCAAAAGATGAAATTGCAACAAAACTTTCATCTGTAAGGGCACTTGCTGCTTCCCGCGATGCAGGACAGGAACTGGTTACCCTTTGCTCAGCATGCTACAACGTGCTTAAGCAGGTAAACAATGACATGGTTACGGATGAAAACGTAATCCTTAAGGTTAACAATTATCTTAAAACTGACGGAATTCAGTACAACGGCGAAACAAAAGTACGTCACTTCCTTGAAATTCTTCGCGATGTAGTAGGATGGGACAATGTAAAGGTTGCCGTAAAAAATCCGCTGAAAGGAAAGAAAATCGGTGCATACTACGGATGTCTTCTCCTCAGACCTGGAAAAGTCCTTCAGCTGGATGATCCTGAAAATCCTCAGCTTCTCGAAGACTTCATTAAAGCCATAGGTGCAACTCCGGTAATTTATGCACAGCGCAATGAATGCTGCGGTGCTTATACAATGTTTGAAGATCCTTCAATTCCGGAAAAACGTGCAGATGCAATCCTTACAAACGCACAGGATCAGGGTGCAGAACTTCTTGTTACAAGCTGTCCTCTGTGCCGTTACAACCTTATAAAGAATTCAAAAGGCTCAGATCTCAAGGTCGTTTACTTTACTGAACTTCTTGCTGAAGCACTCGGTGTAAAGGAGGCTGCAAATGCTTAAAAGCGAAATCGAACTTGCAAAAAGCCAGATTCTTGAAATCAGCGGTGTTAATCCAAAAAAATGCATGGTCTGCGGAAAGTGCTCAGGTACATGTCCTAACTATGATGCAATGGAATATCATCCGCATCAGTTCGTACAAATGGTTGAAAATGGAGAAATAGAAAAACTCCTTGAATCAAAATCAATCTATGCATGCATGAGCTGCTTTGCCTGCCTTGAACGCTGCCCGCGTCAGGTTGAACCGGTAAAACTTATTGAAGCCGTAAGACAGTTTGTAGAAAGAAAGAAGGAAAACCTTCACCTTAAGGCAGAAATGGTTCCGCCGGCACTTGATGAAGATATGCCGCAGCAGGCTATTGTCAGTGCATTCAGGAAATACAAGAAGTAAGGAGTGACAGATGGAAAGAATTGGTGTTTTCGTATGTCACTGCGGTACAAACATTGCCGGAACAGTTGACGTAGAAAAAGTGGCTGAAGAACTTGGAAAAGTAGACGGAGTTGTTTACTCAACTCATTATACTTACATGTGTTCTTCTGCCGGACAGAAAATGATAGAAGACCGCATAAAGGAAGACAAACTCACAGGTGTCGTACTGTGTTCATGTTCTCCTCGTATGCATGAAAAAACATTCCGTGCCTGTGCGCAGAGAGCCGGATTGAACCCGTTCAAGGTAGAAGTTGCAAATATCCGCGAACAGTGTTCATGGGTTCTCAAAGACATGGATAAAGCAACTGAAAAAGCTATTGCATTAGGTAAAGCTGCAGTTGCAAAAGCTATTCTTGATACACCTCTTACAGAAGGTGAAACTCCGATGACAAAACGCGCCCTGGTAATCGGAGGCGGTATTGCAGGAATCACTGCTGCTCTTGATATTGCAGACGCAGGCTTCCCTGTAGACATCGTAGAAAAGAAAACTACAGTCGGCGGTAAAATGGCTATGCTCGACAAGACATTCCCTACCCTTGACTGTGCTTCATGTATCGTTACTCCAAAAATGACGGAAGTAAGCCAGAATCCGAACATTCGTATTCTCTCTTATTCTGAAGTCGTAGGTGTAAGGGGATACATCGGTAACTTTGA
Organism: Treponema rectale; assembly: GCF_014202035.1. Taxonomy (NCBI): domain Bacteria; kingdom Pseudomonadati; phylum Spirochaetota; class Spirochaetia; order Treponematales; family Treponemataceae; genus Treponema; species Treponema rectale. The sequence goes on along the minus strand of NZ_JACHFR010000001.1, from coordinate 584,874 downwards.
AATTGACATTAAGAGATATCCGCGCTATGTAGATGAAACAAAATGTACAGGCTGCGGTGCATGTATCGAAAAATGTCCTAATAAAAAAGTTCCTAACGCATTCAATCTTAACCTTAATAACAGAAAAGCAATCGACATTCCGTTTGCCCAGGCAGTACCTAAAGTTGCAGCAATTGATGCATCTTACTGTCTTCATATGAAAGGACTTGCAAACGGAAAAGACAATGTCTGCGGTTTCTGTGAAAAAGCCTGTGCCGCAGGAGCAATTAACTTCCACCAGCAGGAAGAAATCCTTACTGAAAAATACGGTGCAATCATCGTCGCAACGGGATACAATCCTATTGATCTCAAGAAATTTGATGAATACGCATATTCACAGAGCCCTGATGTTGTTTCATCCCTTGAATTTGAACGTCTGTGCAATGCATCAGGTCCGACAAACGGACATCTTCTCCGCCCGTCAGACGGAAAAGAACCAAAGAACATCGTATTCGTACAGTGCGTAGGTTCACGCTGTTCTGCAGATTCTACAAAGGGACATGAATACTGTTCTAAAATCTGCTGTATGTATACTGCAAAACACGCAATCCTTACCAGAGATCATTATCCGGATACAAACTGTTATGTATTCTACATTGACGTACGTACTCCTGGTAAAAACTTTGATGAATTCTACCGCCGTGCCGTTGAGCAGTATGGCGTACATTACATCAAGGGTCAGGTTGGAAAAGTAACACCGCTTTCAGACGGAACTTTAGACGTACAGGGTTCAGACCTTATCCTCAACCGCCAGGTTCACATTAAGGCTGACATGGTAGTTCTCGCAGCATCAATTGAAGCTGACAAGAGTGCACGCCCTCTTGCAACGATGCTTACCACATCAATGGACAACAATGACTTCTTCCTTGAAGCTCATGCAAAACTCCGTCCTGTTGAATCTCCGACAGCCGGAATATTCCTTGCCGGATGCTGCCAGGGTCCTAAAGACATTCCTGAAACTGTTGCTCAGTCATCAGGAGCTGCAGCAAAAGCAATCTGCCTCCTTGTTAAGGATAAGCTTAAGAGTGACCCTTGCACTGCACATCCTAACGAAAACATGTGTAATGGATGCGGACAGTGTGCAAATGTATGTCCTTACGGAGCAATTTCTTACGTTGACAAGGACTTCCGCGGCCCTAACCGCACAACGATTACGCGCCACGTATCACAGGTAAACAGTGCAATGTGTCATGGATGTGGTGCATGTACAGTTGCCTGTCCATCCGGTGCAATGGATCTTCACGGATTCAGCAACGCTCAAATCATGTCGGAGGTTGATGCAGTATTCAACTGACAGTGAGCCCTGCCCTTATGGTATTTTCCAAAAGGGCAGCTTCCTACTCAGTTTGATTTCTGTAAGAAAATTATGGAAAACGAAAACAAAAACTGGACGCCTAAAATCGTAGCGTTCTGCTGCAACTGGTGTTCATACGCCGGTGCAGATCTGGCAGGAAACAACCGTCTTGAATATCCTGCCAACGTAAAAATCATAAGAATTCCATGCTCATGTCGTCTTAACCCTATGTTTATTCTCAGGGCATTTCAGAAAGGCGCAGACGGAGTAATTTTGTGCGGATGCCATCCAGGTGACTGCCATTACTCAACCGGTAATTATTTTGCCCGCCGCAGAATGACTCTTTTATTCAGCATGCTTAATTTCCTTGGTGTAGAAAAGGAAAGAACCCGTGTTGAATGGTGTTCAGCTGCAGAAGGCGTACGCTTTGCCGGCCTTATGAACGATTTTGTAGCAAAAATCACTGCTCTCGGAGAGAACAAACGCCTGGAGGATTTAAGATGCAAGAATTAACTTCAACTTTAATCGCTAAGGCAAAAGAACTCCTTTCTTCCGGAAAAGTTCAGAAAGTAATCGGATGGAAAAAAGGTCTTTTTGATGAAGATGTTACACCTGCAGCATTTACAACTGCAGAAGAACTTGAAAACGGTTTTGTTTTCAATAAGTACTGTACTGCAAACCTTTCAAAGTACCTTGTTAAGATTACAAGAGACATTGAAACTGCAAAATCAACGACACGCATGAACAACACTATGGCTAAACAGCGTGATCCTAATGCAGAAGACAAACCTATTCCACAGGAAGTTGCAGCTGTATTCCTTAAGCCGGGTGACACCTACTCATTTACCCAGCTTCTTAAAGAAAACCGTATTTCAAGAGATGATGTTTACGTAATCGGTATTCCGTGCAGCTGTACCCTTGATGAGAATGTTAAGGAAGGTGAAGGCTGTGATCACTGCCACAACAAGAAACATATTCTCTATGATGAACTCATCGGAGAAGATGGAATTGTTGCAGACGAACACCGCTTTGATGAAGTTGCACGCATTGAAGCTATGGATCCAAAAGAAAGATTTGAATTCTGGAGAAACGAACTTTCCCGCTGTATCCGGTGCAATGCCTGCCGTAATATCTGTCCTGCATGTACATGTGAAAAATGTGTATTTGACAATAATGACCTGTATACATCCCAGAAAGTTGCACAGACTGATTTTGAGGAAAATCTGTTCCACATCATCCGCGCATGGCATGTTGCAGGACGCTGTACAGACTGCGGTGAATGTTCAAGAGTATGTCCTCAGAACATTCCTCTCTATCTTCTCAACCGTAAGTTCATCAAAGACATAAATGAAATCTATGGTGAATATCAGGCAGGAAGTGACATGGAAACAAAACCGCCTATGCTTACCTTTACAACAGGTGACGCAGAACCAAGCATTGTTGCAGATCGTGATCCTATAAAAGGAGGTGACGAATAATGTTTGCTTTACAGCAAGATAAAATCGATTCACTTTTTGAGCTTATTTCAGCTTCAAAAGCACTCTATATTCCGGTTGATTCAGACAAAGGTACTGCAGATTTCAAAAGATGGTCTGCAGGAACAAAACTTTCATCAGCCCTTAAAACCGTTCGTTCTGCAAAGGATTTCTTTTTCCCTAAAGCAGAAAAACTTGTTGAATATAAGAAAAACGGAACAACCTTCGAAGTTGTTGATCCAAGAAAAGAAGTAGAAGACTTCGTTGTATTCGGTGTACGTGCCTGTGATGCAAAAAGTTTCTCTGTCATCGATGCAGTTTACCTCAACATGGATCCGGTTGATTCTTACTATAAGAACCGCCGTGACCATGGCACTGTAATCACCCTTGCATGTAATGAACCGGCAAAAACCTGTTTCTGCTCAACCTACAATATTGATGCAGCAGAACCGGCCGGAGATGTAAGTGCATGGCTTGCTGATGGAAAATACTATTTCAAGGCAAATACACAGAAAGGTGAAGCATTCATTGAAAATGCAAAATCACTTTTGAGTGATGCAGATGAAAAAGCCGTTGATACGCTTAAAAAAGACATCAAGGCTAAAATCGAAAAACTTCCTTTTGCACATCTGGATATGTCAAAATTCCAGGGCAAAGACATGCTTAAAATCTTTAACTCAAAAATATGGGATAAAGTATCAGAAACTTGTCTTGGCTGCGGAACCTGTACTTATGTATGTCCTACATGTATGTGCTTTGACGTTCGGGATTTCAAGAATGGAAATGAAGTAAAGCAGGTACGCTGCTGGGATTCATGTATGTATCATGATTTCACCCAGATGGCTGCTGCAAATCCACGTCTTACACAGAAAGAAAGAAGCCGCCAGCGCTTCATGCACAAGCTCATGTACTACCCTATGGCACATGAAGATGTATTTGCATGTGTAGGATGCGGACGCTGTCTCGAAAGCTGTCCTATTAACATGAACATCGTAAAGGTTATCAAAGCTGTACAGGAGGCCGATGACATTTAGTCTGCTGCAATTCCCACAGTTAAAGTGGGAATGCGTTGACTGAATTAAGGAAATGCGTATGGAAACTAAAGAATCATTTATTCCTTATGTAGGAAAAATCATCGACATCAGGCAGGAAACTCCGGATGTTAAAACTTTCAGTGTCGTAGGTCTTGACGGAAAAAAACTCTTTGAACACATTCCAGGTCAGTGTGCGATGCTCATCGTACCTGGTGTAGGAGAATCAATGATCTCAATCACATCATCTCCTACTCTTACGACTCATATGGAATTTTCAATCAAGAAATGCGGTCACGTTACGGAATGGCTTCACAATGCAGAAGTGGGTCAGACAATATGTCTCCGCGGACCAATCGGAAACGGATTCCCTGTAGATACAAAGCTTAAAGGCAAGGACATTCTTGTTATTGCCGGAGGTATCGGTATTGCACCTGTTCATTCTGTAGTAAATTACATGATGGATCATCGTGCAGACTACGGAAAAATTCAGGTTATTTACGGTTCACGCTCAATGGCTGACCTCGTACGTCTTGATGAAATGAAAAACGTATGGATGAAACAGCCGAACTGTTCCATTGATCTTACAATTGACCGTGCAGAAGACGGATGGGACGGACACGTTGGTTTTGTTCCTCCATTCGTAACAGAATGCAATCCGGACCCAAGCATGACCGTTATCATGTGTGGACCTCCAATTCTTATCCATCTTTCACTGGACGCACTTAAAAAACTCGGATTTAAGGACGAGCAGGTTTTCACTACGATGGAAATGAGAATGAAGTGCGGTATCGGTAAATGTGGAAGATGTAATATCGGTGACAAGTTCGTATGTAAAGACGGTCCGGTATTCAGTTTTGACCAGTTAGGAGAACTTCCACCAGAATATTAATCCATATCGGGTATTCACGGTTGCTGAATACCTGAAAAACTATCTGTTATGTAAGGAGAATAAAAATGGCTGAACAGGAAATGGCTACTGTTTATTTTTTTGGAAAAAAATATGAGGTACCGGCTGCACTCACTGTTATGAACGCAATGGAATATGCCGGCTACCAGCTTAAAAGAGGATGCGGATGCCGTAACGGTTTCTGTGGTGCTTGTGCTACAATTTATCGTGTAAAAGGTGACAACCAACTTAAGACATGTCTTGCATGTTCACAGAAGGTTATCGACGGAATGTATGTTGCAACACTTCCATTCTTCCCTCTTGTAAAGCAGATTTACGATATTAATAAGATTAAACCGGAACAGCAGCTAATGATGCAGCTTTACCCTGAAATTTACTCATGTGTAGGATGCAATGCATGTACCAGAGCATGTCCTCAGAGTCTTAACACAATGCAGTATATTGCATATGCACAGAGAGGTGATTTCAAGGCTTGTGCTGACCTTTCATTTGACTGTGTAATGTGCGGATGCTGTTCATCACGCTGCCCTGCAGGAATCAGTCATCCACAGGTTGCTGAACTTGCCCGCCGTATCAACGGTAAATATCTTCAGCCACAGAGCCAGCATCTTCTTGACCGCGTTGCAGAAATTGATTCAGGTGCATGCGAAGAAGCAATCAAGAAGTTCGTTGAAATGTCCACAGGTGATTTGGAACAGATTAAAAATCTGTACAATAACAGGGAAATCGAAAAATAAATGTTTCAGTGGTTGAGCAGGTCGAAACCACAATGATATACAAACGGTCATTTCGACATTCCTGACAAAATACTTTACAGGAAGTGTGGAGCTCAATGACCCGCATTATGGAGATAAACATTATGTACGGAAACGAATTAGACGAAGCAGCTAAAATCGTAGCTGCAAAGCGCGATGAAAACCTTAAATTCGAGCATGCACGTCTTACTGCAGACGAAAAGGATGATCTTCTTAAGAAGTTCCATCCGGATCGCATTGCTTCCCAGTTCTCTGAACTTAAAATAGGTCCAAACAAAGGACAGAAAGCACCTGTAGAACTTACACAGATGCTTCAGGCAAAACCACGTTTTGAACCGGAACAGATTGACCTTACCCACGTTGATTACGAATCAGACGTTCTTGTAATCGGTGGCGGCGGAGCCGGAACTTCAGCTGCAATCATGGCTTCAGAAGCAGGTGCAAAAGTTCTTCTCGTTACAAAACTTCGCGTAGGTGATGCAAATACAATGATGGCAGAAGGAGGAATCCAGGCTGCTGACAAACCTAATGATTCACCAGCTCAGCATTATCTTGATGCCTTTGGAGGCGGACACTTTGACGGTAAACCGGAACTTGTATACACACTTGTAAATAAAGCCCCTTCTGTAATCAAATGGCTTAATGATCTTGGAGTTGAATTTGATAAGACTGAAGACGGAACAATGGTTACAACTCACGGAGGCGGAACCAGCCGCAAGCGCATGCATGCCTGCAAAGATTATTCAGGTGCAGAAATCATGCGTACCCTTCGTGATGAAGTTCTCAACCGTCCGGATTCAATTACAGTTGTTGACTTTACATCTGCAATCGAAATCATCAAGAATGAGAAAGGTGAAGCCTGCGGTGCAGTACTCATCAATATGGAAACAGGAGAACTCCGCATTGCAAAAGCAAAGGTTGTAATTATTGCAACCGGTGGAGCCGGCCGCATGCACTATCAGGGATTCCCAACTTCCAACCACTACGGAGCAACAGCTGACGGTCTTGTAATGGCATACCGTGCAGGCGCAAAACTTCTTTATCAGGACTCTCTTCAGTATCACCCTACAGGTGCTGCTTATCCAAGCCAGATTCTCGGAAAACTTGTAACAGAAAAAGTACGTTCCCTCGGTGCAAAGCTTATTAACAAAGATGGAACTGTTTACATTCACCCTCTTGAAACACGTGACGTAAACGCATCCGGCATCATCCGTGAAGTAAAAGAAGGACGCGGTGTAGATAATCCCGTACAGCCTGCTGTATGGCTCGACACTCCAATGATTGAAATGATTCATGGAGAAGGAACTATCCTTAAATCAATTCCTGCAATGTACAACATGTTCATTAAATACGGCATTGACATCAGAAAGGAACCTATTCTTGTTTACCCTACACTTCACTATCAGAACGGTGGCGTAGAAATCGACAAGACCTGTCATACAAACGTTGCAAACCTTCTTGTTGCCGGTGAAGCTTCTGGAGGTGTACACGGAACAAACCGTCTTATGGGTAACAGCCTTCTTGATGTAGTAGTATTTGGACGTGAAGCAGGTATTGAAGCAGGAAAAATGTTCTCAGGAATTAAACTTGCTGATACTTCAAAAATGAATCTTGACCATGTAAAAGCTTTCGAAAAAGAAAGAGAAGCAGCAGGAATCAATGATGATGTTGTTTCTCCAAAACTTCTTCCACGCTATACACATGGAAATCCTGAATTTGAAAAAGTAATTCCAGGTGCAAGCAAATAAAATAAATAAATGATTTATTTATCCGTGAAGCAGGTTATGTACTATGCTTCACGGATTTTTTTTATGTAAATCAAAGATTCACAGGCTCTAAAAAAGTAAAAAAAAGCACTTATTGAATAAAATCTTCATATATATATAATAATTTGCAGAGGTTATATTATGACAGCTTATTTGTATCAATTATGCAATGCTGCATTGGGATTCATATTTATTGTTTTCGCAATCGGAGCATTAGGTTACCTTATCGGTGGAATAAAAATCAAAGGTATTGAACTTGGAACAGCAGGTGTACTTTTAATTGCCCTTCTTTACGGTGTCCTTATAAATTTTTACCCGCATTTTTCAATAGGAGCTTCCAATGGAGGCGGAACAATTACACTGTGGTCAGATTCCGTAAAAAACAACTTTGGAATCGTTTCTAAAATCGGTACAGCACTTTTCGTTACCGCAGTAGGACTTATTGCAGGGCCTAAATTCTTCCGTTCATTCAACAGAAGTACCCTCTCTTACATTATTCTTGGAGTTTTGATTATAGCAATCGGTGCAGGAACAGCAATTCTCTTTGTTCTTCTCGATAAAAACATGAGTTCTTCAATGGCTGTAGGCCTTCTTACAGGAGGACTTACTTCAACCCCTGGTTTCAGTGCCGGAAAGGAAGTTATCGGTGTAATAGAAGATGATGTAACGGCTGGTTACGGTATTGCATATCTTTATGGTGTATTGGGTGTAGTTTTATTCGTTCAGCTTGTTCCAAAAATCTTAAAAGTAAATATGGCTGAAGAAGTAGCACACTTTCAGGCAGCAAATCAGATTCAGATCCCACAGCCAGCAAAAGCACTTACAGCAATTGATCCTTTCGGCTTCTTTGCATTCTTTTTTGCAGTTGCATTAGGATGCCTTATAGGAGCAATCAAGATTCCTGTAATCAATTTTTCACTTGGAAATTCCGGCGGTTGTCTTATAGGTGGACTCATTGTAGGACATTTTGCACATTTAGGCGGAATTGACTGCAGAATAAAAAAAGAAACACTTAATTTCATGAGGGAACTTGGTCTTGTTCTCTTCCTTATTGGTGCAGGAGTTCCTGGAGGAGTAAACTTCATTTCTAAGTTCAAGTGGATTTACTTCATTTATGGAGCAGTTATGACTACAGTTCCAATGATCGTAGGATATATAATTGCACGCTATGTATTTAAGCTCAGTATCCTTAACAATCTTGGTTCAATAACAGGAGGCATGACATCAACACCTGCATTAGGAACGCTTATTGCAACAGCAGGAACAGATGAAGTATCTTCTGCCTACGCTGCAACTTATCCTTTTGCTCTTGTATCAATCGTACTTGCAGCAAAAATTGTAATAATGGTGTTCTAAAATACCTGACATAAATACGTCGAGTCAAGGCACGCTAACGCTTAAAGCCTTGACTTCGCCGTTTTGAGGGTTTGTACTAAACCCTCAATAAAACCCCTGAAACCACTTTTTTTATGAAAATGGTTTTCAGGGGCTTTTTTTTTTAGAAAATAAAATTTAATAAAATCAGCACAAGATTAATTCAAGAACATAAAGAGCACAACAGGAACCGGCTGCAGTTATAAAAAGATTTGCTCCTAAAAAAGAAAGAAGTACTCCAACTGCAAATGAAGCTATACCTGCAGCAAGAGAAGCTGAAGCTTCAATCATTGCCGGAAAAGTCATAACAGAAAGTGTTACATAAGGTACATAATACAGAAATGACTTTATGAAAGTATTTGTAACATTTTTCCGCATAAACAGAAGTGGAAGTACCCTAATTGCATATGTAACTGCTGCTGAAACCATTATATATACATAAATATTATTTTTCATCCTGAGTATTCTCCTCATTTCTCAGAGGCTTTACAAGAGCCATTACGGCAGAAACCGTAACAGTAAGGATTACAGTCCTCATGCCTGCTCCTATATTCCTTATATACGGAAGTACTCCACATAAATAACTTAAAAGAAAACTGGAAAAAACACATAAAGCAAGTACGCGATCTTTTTTTGCAGGAGGTATAACAATAGCAAGGAACATTCCAAAAAGCGCAACAGACAGTGCACTTACAATCCTTACAGGTAATACAGTTCCTGCACAGACCCCCAGTGCCGTAGCCACAGACCAGCTTGGAACAGTAAGGGATATTACACCATATGTATAAAACGGACTGAAGTTTTTTTGTGAAACAGAAAGTGCAAAAATCTCATCTGTAATTCCAAACCCTGTAAAAAACCGATGAATAACAGATACAGATGGCAAAAACTTCTGACTTAAAGAACAGCTCATTAAAAAATAACGGATATTGATTATGAAAATAGACAGGGCAAGCTCTGCATATGTAACACCTTCTCTGATCGAGGCAAACAGTGAATATTCACCGGCAGATGCCGTATTAAGAAGGCTTGCAAGAAAGCCCTGAAAAGCAGACAGGCCTGAATTACGTGCAACAATTCCCAGTGAAAATGCTACGGCAAAATAACCTGCTGCAACAGGAATACCGTCTTTTAAGCCTTTAACATAAAAATGTACATTATCTTTCATATTAAACCGAAAATAGAGTTCAGGTAATACCGGATAAAAATAAAAAAACCGCTGATTCAATAAAGAACCAGCGGTAATCACATCTCCTACGGGAATTGAACCCATGTTGTCGGGATGAAAACCCGATGTCCTAACCACTAGACGAAGGAGACATACAGCGCTTGCTGAATGATTAGATAATATACTTTCTAATAATTTTAGTCAATAGCAAAATGAAAAAAAATTAAATTTTTTTTCATTTTTTTTTACATGCCCATATCAAACTTTTCAATTATCTTCTTCTTAAGATTTACAATATCATCATCCTTCAGGCCTAACTTTTCTGCATTATCAATATCTTTCAGAGCTTCTACATAATTGCCAAGGTTAAAATATGCAAGAGAACGTCTGTAATAAACATGACTTTGATAAGAATCAATCTCAAGAGAACGATTAAAACAGTCTATTGCCTCTTCATGCTTATTCTGAATGCTGTAGACGATTCCTTCATAATATAAAGAACGGAAACTTTTTGGATCGCTTAAAATACTCTGCTTAAAGTCAGAAAGCGCTTCATCATACTTTCCCTGAGCAAAATACGCCATTCCCCTGTGTTTAAAGATGACCCCCATAACAACTGGCGGAGGTACGGGAACTGACTCAAGAATCCTTGTATAAATAACCTGAGCTTTAGAAAAATTACCGATATTGTGTTCGTGAAGTGCAGAAAGGACAAGATCATCAATACTGGCATTTTTATCTATCTTAACCTCATCAGAATCTGAAGGACTGCTCTTTGAAGCAGAACTTCCAGGAAGCAGTACCTCACTGGTAAGATCATCTGCCTTTTCATAAAAAGTATTCCTTCTTGTTCCAATTTCATACTGCAACTTATTCTGATAGTCACGAATTTCCTGAAATATCATGTCGGCAAGTGTAAGACTTGCATTAATTGATGCCAGTTTTCTTCTTAAAGGTTTATCAAAAGGATTAAACTCTGATTTATAAATAAGTTCATGTTCAACTTCTGCCCATGCGTCCTGAAGAATTGTTCTTATCTGAATCTCACAAACTGTATCTTCAGGAAGAACAGGCTGTTTGGTATCAGGCATACAGTCTTCCGGAATCTTTACCAGAATATGTATTGATTCATAACCAAATTCTCTAAAAGACTGCTCTGCCCCTTTTTTTTCTATTTCCTTTACGTCGAAATTCTTACAAATCTGATTCTGAACATCAGCCAGATCTTCCAAAAATGCACAGATAACTCTAATCCCCATCATGTCCGTAAGCGTAACAAAATTTGGATTATCATCTCCAATCTGATCATTTTTCTGACGCAAAATCTTTTTATAATAACTTCCAAAAGATTTAATTCTGGTTTTATATGTCGGTTTCGAATTTAAATGAATTACGTCCTTTAACCGTGCTTCAATTTTAGTAAGAACTTCCGTAAAAACGGTATTATAAGAACTGTAAATTAAAGAAAGCCGTTCTTTATTTGGAATTTTTCTGTCCATATTTATTTCTCGCGTAATAAAATACCCGGTTTTATATAACCGGATTAAAATGATTTGCTTATATTTTTATCAGGTAAAATAAATTATAACCTAATTCAGAATAAAATCCACTGCAAAAAGAAATTAATTCTACAAAGAAAAATATTGTTTTTAAAATACTTATTTTTTAATAAAAAAAGTGTCTGTGCTAAAATGCAGATGATACAAAAAAAAGCCGTCCGGAAGGACGGCTTTATATAAATTACAACTTATTTTGCTGCACCAGTAGAAGACTGAGCGTTAGAATCTGAATTTTCTTCAAGTGAAGAAGAGAATTCATTTTCTGTAGCCATCTTTTCTTTTTCAATATAGCGGTTAACCTGCTTGCTACCGAACTTGTTCATTTCTGAACTCTGGCGATCACGTTCTTTCTTTGTAACGATCTTCCAAAGGTCTTCATCATCAATATCACGATCAGATGAAAGAACTGCAAGGTCATAAATAATCTTTACATCCTTAAAGTAACCGATGTAGTTATCACCATCATCGCTTGCATCACGTGTAACCTGGAATCCGCAGAACTTTACAAATGGAAGTCCACGTGGATAGATTGGATAGATTCTGATTTCACGTGTACGAACTTCTGAAATATAATCAGGGTTGTTCCATACAAGAGTCTTCCAACCATCAAAGAAAAGGTTACCCATAAGATAGCGGCGTTCAACGTTATCATTATCCTTAAGAAGAACATAAAGCTGGTGTGGATAATTCATACCCATTGTTGTTACAGCTATAGATTTCAATGTTCCTACATTCTTTACAAGACCATAACCATCTTCAAAAAGGTATTTTCCTTTCTGTTCATCAGTTGGCTCACCACGGTTTCCGTCAGCATCTGCATCTGCTAATGGTTCATATGCCTGAATTTCGAACGGTGGAACGATTTTTGCATTAGCGTTATTGTTCCATGTCGGGAAAAGAACACGTACACCCATTACGTTCTTTCCTGCGAAAGGAACATCTGCACTTTCTTTTACTGGTGCTGCTACAACCTGTGAAAGAGCAACACTTGTAACATTCTGTGCTGATGAATTGAGAACAACTTCCCAGTTAGGCAAAGCCAAAGAAGTTCTCATAAGTGCTTTCTGATCACTGGTAAATGTTGCACCAGCAGCTACAGAAAAATCCATTACAGTTCTGCTATTTTCTTTAGAGTTTCCGTTTTCATCGGCACAACAATCAGCGTCAAGCTGTGTGAAATCAATAAGTGTTGATTCCTTTGCGAAACCGAAACCTGCTAACATAGCAGCGGCAGTTAAAACTAAAATCTTCTTCATTCGAAGCTCCTCTTATTACACATTGATGTAGCCTTGTTATGTAAGTATCTCTTAACTGAAAACTTTTGTCAACTTATTTTTGAAGCCGAATCAAATGCCGCACTTCTAAAAAAGCTGAATTCCAGATTAAGGAACTTCATGCCCATCAATATATAAATAAATTTTATCCAAATTTGTGAAATTCTTCACAATATTGTATCTGAACAGGCTGATGTTGCTTTCAACATCAAAAGTCTCGCCGGAATACGACAAGGCTTCCCTGCTGAGTCCTACATGAAGGTCCCTGCCCTTTTCCAGACAGAACTCTACGGAAGTTCCCCTTGGAAAAATGCGCCTGCTGCGGTTTGTAAGGGGACCAAGAAGCAGGTCATCGATAAAACAGCAGATTTCCCCCTGCACGGGCTTATCCGCAAGGTAACGAACTTCAACAATCCTTGAGCTTTTATCATAGGAATTAAAATAAAACACTCTTCTGTCCCTGCGCGGTGAAAAACCAAACTGTATGAGAGAATAAATAAGCGAACCTGCAAATACCCCTATTGCAACAAGGGGTATCATTTTTTTTATCTTCTGACCGTTCATTTTACTCCGGTAAATCCTCTTGAGCGTTCAAAATGTTCTACAAACGCCTCTAATCCATTATACATACCAAGAGAAAGCTTTTTCAAGTACTCGTCATCTGCAAGAAGGGCTGCTTCTTCAGGATTTGTAAGAAAACCTGTTTCTATAAGAACACTCGGCATCTTTGCATTTCTGACGACAAACCATTCTTCTGCCTTAATTCCCCGGGAAGAACTGAGTTTTCCTACCTGAGAAGCAATTCCGTCAAGAATAAACTTTGCAATCAGTATTGATTCCGTAGTATATTCTTCCTCCATCATGCTGTTCAGGATAGGTATCAGGGACTGGTCTCCCTCAACGGTTTTAGAATCAATGACCGAACGCCTGTAGCCTGGAGAAAGATACCAGACCTCATATCCGGAGGCAGTTTTGTCCAGACTGGCATTTACATGAATTGAAACATAAAGAATAGCTTCATTTTCTCCAAGCTTTACGGAATTAGCAATCTCCGTACGCTGACTCAGGGAAAGAAAAACATCCGTACTGCGGGTCATAAGTATTTTTTTTGAAGGATAAGCCTTTCTAAGCCGGTCATAAAGCTTAAGTCCGACAGAAAGATTCACGTCTTTTTCGACAACCTTTATGTTTTTTCCGTTTATTTTATGGGTCGCACTTGCTCCCGGATCTTTTCCGCCGTGTCCCGGATCTATGAGGATTGCACCGATTCTATAGGGATTTCCGGTTTCTTCAACATTAAAAAAATCCTGAGCATTATCAAGATACTTCTGACCGGCTAAAAGAATACTGCCTTCAAGCCTCGGATTTGCGCCATCCAGAAATTCTCCTTCATCTTTTACAGAAGGAATTCCTCCTGCCGTAGAAAAACTGATGAAATGCCCTTCCTTTTCAAGAGCCCCGGTTGCATTCAGAGGATTATAATATACTTCAACCCCGGACTTTTCTGCATACTCAAGAACATTCACGTCTGAAGCATGAATATTTCCTGCAAACAAAAGAAGAAGAGAAACCGATGCTGTAAAAATACGACCGTTCACTGACATTTAAATTCCTTATTTGAGTCTGTTACTTACTTTACAATCGGCAAGATAAAGGATTCCCTGAATACCGCCCCTGATTAATGCTTTGCAAAAATCAGCAGTATCAAACTCCATCTCAGGATCTGAGAACAAACCGAAAATCCTTAAAGTTTCTGAAACAGTTCTATGATTAAAATCCTTCAGATTGAGTATATCACTGGAAACTTCACTTTCAAAAACACTGCCGAGGGAAGAAGACCTCAGCTTAGGATTAGATTCAGAAAAATGTTCAAGAGTAAGTTTCTGTGTGTCAGACAGGCTAAAGGCACTGTACGGAAAACCTTCTTCATCAGGTCTTTCATAGCCATTCAGAAAGATTTCAGTTTCCTGACAATCCGGCAGAAGCCTCAGGACCATATTTGACACGGCATATTCCGCAGCCTTTACAGCAAGACTGTAATCTGCTGAAACACTTATGGCATTTCCGCATTTTGATACGTTGTTTCGGGGAAAATCCACATGATCCCCTTCGTGATTTCTAAAAAAAACATTCTTTACGAATGGCAGGCTTTCTATTTTATTAACCTGATTCACAGTACTTATAGTTCCAGGAATGGAAATCCAGGCCCTTTCTGCACTTACCTTTTCAGAAGGAACCTCATAAATCTTAAAATCCCCGTCAGTTATCCCGTTTACAGGTACCCGGCGTTTTTCCAGTTCATCCGGGTTCAATCCCAGAGAAAGTTTCAAGGCTTCTTTTGTAAGATTAAGTCCCGATGAATAAGGATATGTCCATCCGGACATGTATCCCCCGGAAAGTCTGGCTGCAACTTCACCTATCATAGGACCTGACGATGTAAATTTAATATCAGCTTTAGCCGCACCTCTTGTAAGTCCCAGCGCCTTTACAGCACGGGCAAAAGTTTTTATGAGTTCTGTTTTTTTCTCTTCAGCTACGGCAGAAGGCATGGTATGCCCTAATTCAATAAAATAAGGACTGAAAAATATATGACGGTCAGCAAATCCCGTAATCGTAAACGTACCGTCATAAACAAGAGCATCTATGGAAAATTCAGGTCCTTCCATATAGTCCTCAAGAATTGAAGATGCAGTCCTTGAATTCCGCACGGCATCTTCTACTGCAGGAAGGAATTCCTTTTTACTTCGTATCAGGCGGCAGCCTCTTGCACCCATATTGTCAGAAGGCTTTATTACTTTTGGAAAAGTCATTTCCTCAAGCTTTCCCTCAGACAGAAACTGAGCAATACTTCCGCGGGTTATCTGCATGAAAGAAGGTGAAGGAACGCCGGCTGTTTCAAAACATTTCCGCATTCTGACTTTATTACTGGCATTAAGGCATGCTTCATAAGAATGTCCCGGAAGAGAACATTTTTCTGCTGCATAGGCAACAGAGGCAGAAAAATCAGTACCTGCAGTAAAAACGGCTTTCAATGAAGAACCTAAGGAAAGAGCCAGTTCTGCTATTTTTTCCCTGTCCTTCAGGTCAATGTTCTCAAACCTGTCAGCAGCATGTACACATACTGCAGAAGGATCAGCATCAATAACAAGAGCCTTGTAGCCCAATTCCTTTACAGCCTCAATTGCCGGCAGCTGCATAAGTCCGGCACCTAAAACAAGTATATATCCGTTATCCTGATTCATAATCGTTTCCTCAGATTTTTTTACAGTATACTTCAAACGTATCACCGGTTTTACGAAGTTTCATTGCGGCCCTGAGCATTCCAAACTGAAAACTCTTTTCCGTCCATCTGTTTTTTTCAACCAGCGGATGACGTTCAGGATGAATACCTGTCGATACAACCTGTACGATCTTAAAACCGTACTTTCTTAAAATTCCAGCGGCCTTATCCAGCTCCCACAGCGAATAATGATCAGCCGGAGAATTCCTGTAAAACGATTCCCTTCTATACTTTGCACTCACTCCAGATGCAGAAGGCGTACTGAATGCAAAAACTCCGTTTTTCTTAACAAGGGAAGAAACAGCCTTAAGGACGCTGTCCAGATCCTGAAAATGCTCAATAACATACCACATGGTAACGGCATCAAACTGCTCTATTCCAAATTCCTGTACAGAATCAAAATCCGGAAACCTTGAACAGGAAGCAGGAAAATTCAGTTTCTGCTGTATATATTCTACGGCTTCACTGGAAACATCAGTTCCATAAGAAAACCATCCTGAATCAGCTGCAGCAGAAAGAAAAGGTCCCATGGCACAGCCCACATCCAGTATCATCGGTGCAGAAGAAGAACGGCGTTTTTTATAAATTGAATCAATAATCTGCATTCTCCGCACGCACTGTTGTTTTATGGAACTGAAATCATCAAGATATGTCTTTCCATACTGCTTCTTATAGTCATCAAAAAAATAGTCATGATTGTATTCAGTTTCTATGTTCTGCATCGTATATGAAATATACTGCATTCCGCAATGCCTGCATTTTCTGAAGGTTCTGTGCTCCGTACGGAATACAACCTCATCCTCAAAGGCTCCTTCCTTTCTGCATACCGGACAGCGGTATTTCTTTCCGGCAGCAAGTTCCCGTATAAAGGATGAAAGCTTTTTTGATTCAGAAGAATTAAAAGAAACAGAAGCATCAAAGGAATAATGAACAGCTTTAAGGAGACTGTCTTTATTCAGCTGTCCTTTTTTTACACAGGCAAAACCATAGCGTACTGCAAGTTTCTCATGCAGGTCTGAAGAAGAAAGAAGCACGACTTTTATACCGGCTCCCAAAGCTTCAAATGCAGTAAATCCAAAATGAGTAATGCACAGATCATATTCCGCCAGATGTTCTTTCAGATTTTCCACCCTGTCAAGAACTCTTACGGCAGAAAGGTTTTCACCGGCAGCACAATTTTTTACCAGCGTTACATCATAACCTTCTCCGGCCATAATGGCAGCTGAAGTTTCTGCAAGCCCGGCAGGATCCTCTCCACCAACAGTAACAATCACTTTTCTTATTTTTTCAGGAGCACTACCGCGTTTATTCTCAGGCAGGGGAATGAATGCCGGTTCTGAAAAGTTTACTTCACTTTTTACATCAAGCGGAGGCAGCACAGTCAGAAGATAATCAGCCTCATAAGCTTTCTGATTTCCGTCATCTATGCATGCAAGTTTCGTTTCAGAAGCATATTTCTTAAGCATTCCGGAATCAGAAACAAAAGGATCTGTCACTACAAGAGAATAATTATGAATATCAGACAGAACTGAAATTATCTGACTGTCCCTTAATCCCCTGGCTTTATACTCATCCACAAGAGCAGCAATTTCCTCCAGTCCGGAATCTTCAGGAATGCAGATGCGTCCTTTTACTGCCAGTGTAAGTTCCAGACACCGGCGTAAATGACCGGTTCCGCAGCCTTTTTTTACGCATGGAACGAAAAGAACAGGATTCTTTACACTTTCCGCATTCAGGCCTTCAAGAATCTGTTCGGTTGTAAACGGACCTGTTTTTCCTGTTTTTGAAATTATTTCTTCAGCAAGATTTTCTGCCTTAAAATAATCAAACAGAGTATCAATCGTTGTCCGCAGTTCAGGATAATACCAGCGCTTTGGAGCTTTTATAAACTCACAGCGGAACTTTTCCCTGTGATTATAAAGGGCAGGACCTACATGTTCATGATCATAGGGATCCTGCGTATTTTCCGCAGCCTTCCTTAATGATGAAGCCTTGAATATTTCTACACCGCTTCCATGAGGAAGACCGGAATACGTTATGTAATCACATGGTACAGTCTGTTCCCGTCTCAGGAATTCATTCAAAAGAGAATCTGCAGCTTCATAAAACAGAAAAGGATTATCACAGGTTGCCCGGATTACAAGATCTGCACCGGAAACTTCTATAGCCTTCAAATACCTCTCAAGAACATCTTCAAGAGGACCGGCAAAAACTTTCCAGCCGCATTTTTCTATTACAGGCCTGAGCGCCTGTTCACTGTCAAAATCAACGGCAACATAATAATCATCCGCATGAACTTTCTTCATTGCAGACAGAACCCATTCAAGAACCGGTTTTTCTGCAAGAGGCAGCAGGGCTTTACCGGGAAGTCTTGTAGAAGAAAGCCTGCACTGAGCAATAACTACTGTTTTCAACTTTGTACTCCCGTCAATGACCAGTTTTGAATAAGAGTTGCAGCATCAGTTTTAAAAAGAGTACTGTTCTCTGCAACCCAGCGTCGTGCATCAGAAAACTGACTTAAAGATTCTGTAAAACCGCATTTATTTCTGAATTTAAATGGAATAAAACTAAGTTTCGGAATTACAGCTCCGTTTCCTTTATGAACCGGCATAAGATTTTTTAAATAAAACCTGAGATATGAAAGGTCTATAGTATTTTCACAGCTTTCATATTCCTGAGAATAAGAAAACTCCAGCTGGGATGAAATCACGGTCTTTTCTCCCCAAAGCCAGCTGCGCATAAAAAGATCCAGTCTCTGCCAGTATGGACTTGTTATCGTATAATCAAATCCACCGGTAAGAGTAAACTTCTGTCTGTTATAAAGACCGCACCAGTCTGAAGCAAATAATGTCGGATCCCCGTCATTAAAGCTGAGTTCAGGACGGACGTTAAAAACAGATTTGTTCACATCTGGAGAAAATTTTACAGGAATGGTTTTACCGTCATAATCATTAAGTTTAGGCACGATACAGAAATTGTCCTGCTTTATAAGACTCTTCAACAGTTTCTCAGTAACTTTGAATTTCTGTGAACAGAAATCTGAATGCAAAACCAGAACATAAGGTGTAACAGCTTCGCTCATTGCAATATTTATCTTGTCTCCAACAGTTACTTCTTCCTGAAACATCATGAATTTTACCTGCGGAAACTGATGCGCAAGCTGATCCGTATTAAACATTCTGGAACTTTCTTCGATGCTTATTATGCTGTCAAAATTTATTGACAGCAGATTTTCAAAAACAATATTCCTGAATGTCGAAGTATGGGAATTCAAGAGGACACAGGTTACAGGAAGCGCCTGTTTTCCGCTGTCTGCACCTCCGCCGATAAGAGTATAATCGACCTGATTCTGATTAAAAATTGAAGGTATAATATTCATCGCACAACTCACATTTGTCCTCATACTGACATTTCATATGACCGGACAATCTGTCATTGAACTTTTTCCATACAGCTTCAAGACCTTCCTCAAGAACGTTTCCTACATGAGATTCCAGTACATATTCACGGCATAAAGGAACATTTCCATCTGCAAGAATCGTCATGTCCCGTTTTAAATGCCAGCATGGAATTCTATGAAGAGGAGATAAATCTGCAGGTTTTCTGTCCGGCTGTTTTCCACAAAAATAATCATATTTCTGAATAATAAGGTTTCCGGATGACGGTGATTTTTTTTCATGCCAGTAACGGTAAAACTGCTCAAGTTCATCTTCATTTTCATTCACTCTTATGAACTGAGGATATACATCTCCCGGAAACAGACTGTTCAGAACAGCAACGGCATCTTTAGCCTTAGAAAATGCGCTTTTACCTTCCTCATCAAAATCTGATGTATTAATATGCATTTTTGCATATTTTTCTTCTGTAGCAGCATCCAGACGTACAATCCAGCTTACAGGCGGGCCCTTATCTTCCCTTACCGGAACAATATGGGCAATGTTAGCAATGCTCTCTGCAATCTGAGGAGTGAGAAGTACGCCATCTGTTTCTATTAATACAGAAAGTCCGGTATATGAAAGAACTGCACTTACATAATCTGCAATATTATCAACAGTAAGAGGTTCCCCCCATCCGCTTAAAGAAACTACGGCAGTTTCGGAAAATTCTGCAATCTGAGAAACAATTTTAGTAAAATCCTCAAGACTCATATCCCTCTGTCCGTGTCCTTTTCCGTATTTAAGCGGAAGAGCCCCGTACTTTTTCTTAAACTGATATGCATAAGGCGTAAAGTCGTCTATTACGGCACAGTTTCTTGCAATCTGAATGTTATAAAATGCAGGTACCGTTTTATGAACGCTTTCCGTACGTTCAGCAAGCATACTCAAATCTTCTGCCTTAAAACTGATGTTTTCTGATTTCGCAGCATTATAAAGAGCAACACAGGCTTCCCTTTTTATTTTCTGGGATACAGAAAACTCAAAACGAAGAAGACGCCAGTCTTTAGGTGCAATAACAGCTTCAATATCAAAAGAGTTTATATCGCCCTTCATTATCTCAAACAGACTACCAGGCAAAACGAAACCTTCCGCCTCCTCTTTTTTTACGCCGGCGGCAAAAGAAGCCATTATTTTAAGGGCACCTGCATCAATAACTTCAGGGGCAAAACCGGAAGGATAACCATCCGCAGTTGTATATTCTGCAATATACTTAAGATGAGTTGAAATGATTTCAGAAGTAAGGGCATTATCAAGAAAAGGTCTGTCTGCAAAAGAATAAACGGCAAAATCGCATTCATTTTCCTGAGTAAGGGCGGACATCTTTTCTATAACTTTTGCAACGTTCCATTCATCCTGAACTTCCACCTGTATATCAGGTTTTCCTGCTACAGCCTTCTCAACGGAGTCTTTTGTAACGGCAGAAGCAAACACTACAATTCTGGAACAAAATTCAACAGCTCCGGCCCATTCAATACAGCGGTCAAAAGCAGACTGTGAGTCAAAAATTTTATCAAAGGCACTTTTCGTGCAAAAACCTGCATATAAAAATACAATACTTTTCATCTTTACCATTATCGGAATTCTCTTGAGTAAAATAAAGACAATGTTTAGAATCAGTGCAAAATTATGGAGCAGGAAAACAATATTCTCACCGTAACACAGCTTACAAACCTCATAAAAACACTTCTTGAAGGCAGTTTCAGCTCAGTTACCCTTATGGGAGAAATATCAAACTACAGGCCTTCCGGACAGGGACATTTATACTTTTACCTGAAAGACGCAGATTCAGTAATCAGTGCCGTTATGTTCCGGGGAAATGCAGCTTCCCTCAAATTCACACCTAAAGACGGAATGGTTGTTCAGGTTCGCGGCAGAATATCAGTTTACAACCAGCGCGGTAATTACCAGATAATCATTACTTCCATGGAAAAAGCCGGCACCGGTGCAATCATGGAAATGCTTGAAATGCGTAAACAGAAACTTGCAGCAGAAGGTCTGTTTGATTCAAAAAATAAAAAAAAGCTGCCTTTCTTTCCTGATACGGTAGGAGTCATTACCGGTGCAAATACGGCAGCACTCCGCGACATACTCAATGTAATCTCCAGAAGAAACCCTAAAGTAAACGTAACCATCCTTCCGGCCATCGTTCAGGGAGAAGATGCAGCACCTACCGTCATACGGCAGATAAGAACTGCAAACGCCTATAAGATGTGTGACACCCTTATAATTGCAAGAGGAGGAGGCTCTCTGGAAGACCTTCTTCCGTTCAGCGATGAAAACGTCGTCAGGGAAGCTGCCGCATCTGACATTCCAATCATCAGTGCCATTGGACATGATACAGACTGGTCTCTTTGTGACTTTGCCTGTGATGTAAGGGCCCCTACCCCAAGTGCCGCTGCAGAACTTGCAGTTCCAGTCCTTACAGAGTTTACGGAAACAATACAATGGTATAAAAATGATTTCATACACAAAATAACTGATTCACTTTCCAGACTGAGGCTTACCCTGAGAACTTTTACACCTCAAAATCTGGAACTGTATTTCAGGAATATCGAACAGCCTTACCTGAACAGGTTTGATGATGCAGTAAGGAGCCTGAAAGATTCCATGCAGCGTATCGTGGAAGAAAAAAAACAGACCGTTGCAAAATGCATTCAGGATCTTGAAAACTGCAATCCTCAGACAATATTTGACCGCGGATATTCCATGGTAACGACGGCTGACGGAAAAATCCTAAGGGATGCTTCCACCTTAAAAAGCGGAGAAATACTGACTATACGTCCGGCAAAGGGCTCAATACAGACAAAAGTGCTTTAATACCGCACTTTTATTTTTGAAGGAAGGAGTAAAACATGAACAATTTCGAACAGGATCTTAAGAGACTTGAAGAGCTTTCTTCGGCAATAAAACAGAGTGACATTTCTCTGGAAGACGCACTGAAAGATTTTGAGGAAGGAATAAAACTTGCTAAAGGACTTGAAAAAACTCTTGATAAAATTGAAGCAAAAGTTCAGATCCTTATGAATTCCCCTGAACTTGAGGAAGAACCTTCAGACGATACCAGTGAAGAACAGTCCGTAAAAAAACCGAGGGCAAAGAAAAATGAACAGCCTGTTCTTGATCTTTTTACGCCGAATACAGAAATTATCGGAACAAGATCTTAAATTTATTCATGGCAGAGTAATATGAGCGCAGTAAAACCCCTTAATCCTGAAGTTGCAAGAAAAATTGCAGCCGGTGAAGTAATAGACAGACCCAATGCAATTATCCGTGAACTTATGGATAATGCCGTTGATTCAAAAGCAGACAGAATTTCAGTAGAAATCTCACAGGGAGGAATTGAACGGATCAGGGTTATTGATAATGGCTGCGGGATGACCAGGGAAGATCTGGAAAACTGTGCACGGCCTCATGCAACAAGTAAAATCTCCACAGAAACAGACCTGATGAACCTTACTACACTGGGATTCAGGGGAGAAGCTTTAAGTTCCATGGCTGCCGTAAGCCGTCTTGAAATAATTTCCGGCGGATATAAAATGCAGGCATCGATAACAAAAGACCATATAATAACACCGGCCCCTTCTGCTGCCGGCACAATCGTTCAGACATCAGGACTTTTTGAAAATTTTCCTGCCAGACGCCACTTCTTAAAACGTCCTGCCAGTGAGGCTCTGATGTGCAGGTCTACTTTTTTGGAAAAAGCACTTCCACGTCCGGACATTGCATTTTCCTTTACCTCTGACGGAGAGGAAAAGTTTAATTTTCCTTCAGGACAGAGCCTTTCCCAGCGTTTTGTTCAGGCTATGGAACTTTTTGAGTCTGAAAATCTTTTTTACGAAGAACATGCAGGCGCCCCTGACGGTTCCTGGAAATTTACCATAATACTCGGAGACCCGGCCGTCTGCAGGAGTTCTCGAAAAGACATATACATCTACGTCAATGGAAGACGGATTCAGG
Source organism: Treponema rectale (assembly GCF_014202035.1). Classification (NCBI taxonomy): domain Bacteria; kingdom Pseudomonadati; phylum Spirochaetota; class Spirochaetia; order Treponematales; family Treponemataceae; genus Treponema; species Treponema rectale. The sequence continues at coordinate 561,555 of NZ_JACHFR010000001.1, read as the reverse complement.
AATATTCCCTGATTCAGGCAATTGAATACGGAGCAACCGGATACTTTCCAAACGGAACCCATCCTGTAGCATGCCTTTTTGCAACAGTAGACCCTTCGCTGGTAGATTTCAACATTCATCCTGCAAAAAGAGAAGCCCGTTTCAAGGACATAGCTCCCCTCCATCATGGAGTAAGTACGACTGTAAAAAATTTTTACCGTCATTATACAGTAAAAAGCATGTATTCCCAGGCTGAAAGCGAAACACCTCAAAACCTCAGTCTTAAGTTTTCAGAACCGGAACAGCAGTCTGAAGAATCAGAAGAAAAAAAAGACTCTGCATTTCCTTCTGCAACTCCTTCTACCTCCGGTTACAATTCCAATTCCCCATATACCCGGCTTCCATACAGCATTACAAGCCCCGGAACTTCAACTAAGCACAGCTACACTGCTTCCCGTACAGATACCAGGTCTTCTTTTTTTGAAAAGAAAAGTACGGCTTCCTCATATGCCCGGGAACTGGCAGAAGAACTGAATTCCACATATGAAAACAGTATCACCGCAAAGAAAAACTGGCTTCCGTCCAAAACGGATGAAGATGACGGATTTCATTTTACAGGAAGTGCACTTGGAACATTTTTAATTGCAGAAAAAAACAATACGCTCTACATAATAGACCAGCATGCAGCTCATGAACGGATTCTGTACAACCAGATTCTCGAAGACGCAAGCCAGAAACAGGAACTGCTGGTGCCATATGTAATAAAAACCTCAGGTCCTCAGGATGACAATTATCTGGAAGAAATAAAAGAAAGCCTTTGCGAAGCAGGTTTTACCGTAAAAAGAACGGGAGAATCAGAATGGCAGTTTACAACCGTACCACTCAGATGGAAGGGAACTGAAAAAGACCTGGAAAACGATCTTCTTGCAAAGAGAATAAACCCCAGAGACATACTCAATGCAACGGCTGCCTCTACAGCCTGCAGGCAGGCCGTAATGGATGGAACCGTACTTGATGAAGAAACTGCAGCCGACCTGGCAAAAAAAGCGCTTCAGCTTCCAGACCCCCACTGTCCTCATGGAAGGCCTGTATTCACGACAATAACAAGGAATCAGCTCTTTGCCCTCGTCAAAAGAACCTGAGTCTACTTTGCGTTGTTTTCAGCTTCCTGAATGGCAGCAGCCATCTGTTCAAGAAGTTTACGCCTTTTTTCCGCTGCAAGGGCTTCTTCTTCAGCTTTCTTTGCAGCCAGACGCTCTTCTTCCTCCTTAAGGCGCTGTTCCTGAGAAAGTTTCTCCATTTCTTCAAGTTCCAGCCTGACGATTTCTTCTTCCAGTACGGAAAGCAGCAGGGTTATTTCTTCTTTCTGCACGTCTTCAGGACACAGTTCCAGATATTTTTTATAATCATCCCTGCTTTCCCTGATTTTTCCCATATTAAGGCGGCAGTTTGCCCTGTTGAGAACTGCAGGTGAATAAGATTCATCTGCTGAAAGTACAGAATCATACCACTTTTCCGCATTTTCAAAATCAAGCATGTCAAAACAAACATTTCCTGCATTAAAAGCAAGAACGCGGCGGTCCGTACCGGGAACATCCATAGCCCTGACAAATACATCAAGTGCCATTTTCAGCTCCCCCTTCTTATGGTAACAGAGCCCCAGATAGTTAAAAGCCTGAGGTGCAGTTCCTGAAGAAGAGGCTTTCTGAAGAAAAGGGATGGCCTCATCAGTCCTGTCAAGGCGGAAAAGCCGTTCTCCTTCCTTCAGAGAATCCATGACCGTCTGAGCTCCGGACTGTAAAGCCGCACATAAGAATATTCCGCCTGCAACCAATGCATAAAAAAGGTTTTTCTTTTTCATCCGGCACCTCCATGCTTTGTTTGACATAATCTCACAAAGAAGTTAATCTTTCAATAATAGACATATGGGAGTTTTCAGATAAGATGTTATATGCAGCCTTAATAGGTATCTTAATCGCCATCATCATAACAATAGCAGTCTTTGTTGTTAAAACTTTCTCTTCACCTCAGAAAGTTGATTCGCTTGGAAAACTTATCCGTGAAGGAAAAATACAGCAGGCTCAGCGGACTGCAAAATCTGTACTTGCAAAAGAACCTAGAAACTATGTAGCTCATTACTGGCTCGGTGTAGCCTACATGGCAGACAATAAACCGGAACTTGCGTATATTGAATTCAAAACCGTAGACGAAAATGCAATTTTTAACGGTGACATTCCTGAAGTTGAATTCAGAAAACAGATCGGTGCCCTTCACCAGAAATACAATCAGACAGAAGATGCTTTAAGACAGTACCTTCTTCTTACAAAACTTGATCCTTCAAATGCAGAACACGATTATAACGTCGGAAAACTCTATGAATCCCAGGGAAAGGCTCCTATGGCCATGGGTTTCTATCAGAAAGCACTTACTGTCGACAAAAGAATGGGCAAGGCCCATACTGCAATGGGATATCTTCTTTTCAGAAGCAAGCAGTATAATGAAGCAAAAAAAGAAATTGAGACAGCAATAAAATTTTCTCCGGAAAACTACTCAAACTATTATTACCTGGGCAAGATATTCAAGGAATGCAAGGAACTTCCGGCTGCAGTCAAAGCCTTTGAAAAAGCACAGAGAGATCCTTCTTACAGACAGAAAGCCCTGATTGAGAAAGGCTCATGCCTGATGATTGCAAATCAGGTAGACCAGGCTCAGGCAGATTTTGAACACGCAGTTCAGCTTTCAAAAAATGACAGCTCAAATGAAAGCCTTTACGCCCGCTATTTTCTCGCTGCCTGTTACGAAAAAAACAGGCTCATCGACAAAGCTTTGGAACAGTGGAACATCATATTCAAGAAAAACCGCCAGTTCAGGGATGTAAGTGCAAAATTAAGCCAGTACAAGGATCTTCAGACAAACGACGGTGTAAAAGAGTTTCTTACAGCCTCAAGGGCAGACTTTATTGAGCTCTGCAAAAAAATTACAAGGGAAGGTCTTAAGCTTGAATGTCAGAAAATCGAGCCTACCCGCTATGGTTGTGCGGTTCTTGCAACAGAGGCTAAGAGTGATTCATGGATGAACGTCAGGCAGCAGCTTACCCTTGTTGAATATCACAGGGAAACAGAACCTATCGAAGAAGCCGTCGTCCGGAAGACTGTAGACATGATAAAAGCGCAGGGACATGCAAAGGGAATCATCTGTTCTACATCACAATTTTCTGCCGCAGCTGTAAAATTTGCAGAAAACCGCCCTCTCGTACTTGTTCCGAAAGAACAGTTCGAAAAAGTACTTGCAAAAATCGGTCTTTAATAAATGAAATTTCTGTGCGTTTCTGATCAGATAGATCCTTTAGTCTACTCAACAACCCTTAAGGAACGCTATGGAGATGTTGATGCAGTATTCTGTGCAGGAGACCTTTCCCTTGAATACGTAGATTTTATCGTCACGGCCCTGGGAAAGCCTACTTTCTTTGTTTTCGGAAACCACAATCTTGAAGACTATGATTTATATACAAAAAGCGATCATAACAACAGCATGACTCCGTTTCAGCAGGCATCACGCGGCCATGGAGGAGACCATTCCGGGCAAAAAGTATTTGCCTCAAAGCACCTTTTCTTTACCGATTCCTCTGGTAAAAAAACACCGCTGCTTATCGCCGGTGCAGATGGTTCAATGCGTTACAACAACGGAAAATGTCAGTTTACTGAAGGACAGATGTTCAGAACCCTTCTGAAAATGGTTCCTAAACTCCTGTGGAACAAAATCAGGTACGGAAGATATCTGGATGTATTCCTTACACATGCTTCCCCCCGCCATATTCATGACAGGGAAGATCCGTGTCATAAAGGCTTCGAGTGCTTCAACTGGTTCATCAGAAAATTTTCACCGGCCCTCATGATACACGGACACATTCACCTTTACGACCTTCAGGCCGTACGATGTACTAAAACAGAAAAAACAACCGTGGTAAATGCCTACAGTCATATTGTTGTCGAAATGAAAAAAAACTTCACAAAAGGAGCCGCTCATGAGTCAGACATATCTATCATCTCAGACAGATGAAGATTTCTATCGGGCAAGAAACAAGGCATTTTTCAACGAACTTCAGCACATACTTAATCCCGAAGAGGCAACCCTCATTTCTTTTACAGATATAAAAAAACTTCTAAAGCCAAAAAATGAAGTCTATAAAGGCATGCAGGTGGTACCGGTAAACCTTATTGCAGGAAGCGAAGGCCGCTACAATGACTTTGACAATCATTTCCTGCCAAAAAGCAATTTCCTGAAAGCCCGCTGGGAACGGGTAGACATGGCCCACCTGACAGACGTTACCCTTCCCCCGATTTCTCTTTACGAACTGGGAGGCCTTTATTTTGTAAGGGATGGAAACCACAGAGTTTCCGTTGCAAAAATGAAGGGTATAGAAGCAATTGATGCAGAAGTCGTAAGCCTGCAGAGCGAAATAAAACTGAAACCAGGCTCAACAAAAGATGAGATGATTCACCAGGTAATAAACTACGAAAAGCGTGTTTTTTACAGCGAGACGAATTTCGGAGACATAACGGACTGCTGGTGTCTGGATTTTACCAGTCCGGGACAGTATGACCTGATTTATAACCATATTCTCATTCACAAATACTATATAAACATGGACAAAGAAGAGGAGATTCCTCTTGAAGATGCCATTCTTTCATGGTACAAAAACGTTTACCTCCCCGTAATTGAAGCCGTGCGGAAACACAGGATAGGAAAAAAATTCAAAGGAAAAACAGAATCTGACATATATGTCTTCCTCATAAAATACTGGGATGAACTGAAACAGAAACTTGGAAATGACTTCAGTCTGGACGCAGCGGCAGAAGATTTCAAGAATAAATACGGAAAAAAAACATTTTTTCATATAATCAAAAACCTCAAGGCAAAAATACAAATGATGAAACTACTGAAAAAACACACTCAGGCGTGAATTTTCCAGAAACAAAAGTGAACTTGACTGCTGAATATTTCAATGCTAAAATGGTCAAAATTAGGGAGATTTTATTTTGAACAACAACGTTGCATACATACCGATGGCAGCTACTGCAATAGTTGCGGCACTTCTTTTTGTAATGCTGATAATTATAAAAAAACGGAAAACGGCAAGAGTAAGTTTCATACTCTTCCTTTCAGACCTGACTGTCCTTATCGGAAGCCTCTATGCAGCATATAAAATTAACCAGAGGGGCAATACGGATGCAGTTTTCATATTCACTGCAGTTATCGCTGCAGCATCCTTCCTTCTTATTCCCTATGCACTCATGCTCTGCACCTTTGAACCGAAAAAGTTTGAAAAACTTGTACCTGTATTCGTAAATAAAGCAGCCTTAAAGGCACAGCAGGCAAAAGAAGCTGCTGAAAATGCAATTGAAGAGAAAAAACGTGCAGAACTGTCCGCTGGCGATGAAACAATACTTAACATAAGCCGTGCATTCATGAATCAGGCTGCCTCTTCATTTAATGACGAAAACGGAATGAACCTTCTCCTTGATTATATAAACAAAACTGTCAGGGAAGAAACAAAAGCCGACGGAGGAGCAATCCTCATGGTTGACGATTTCGAAGACGTTATTGCAGTAAAATCTTTTGACGGCGACTTTCCGCCACCATATAAACTGCCGAATGACATGCCTCACAAACCGATTCGCGTAGCTACGAACTTTAAATTTGCGTCATTTCCTTTACGAGACAACCTCTTTGGTGAAATCGCATCTTCAGGAAAGGCAGAGCTCATAACAAAACCTGAACTTGATGACCGTATTTTCCAGAACGGACCGGAAGAATTCCTTGAATGCGGAAGTTACATCATAGCTCCTATGAAGGTTGAAGATTCTGTAGTAGGACTTGTAGCTCTCTCAAGAAACCACTCAAGTCCACGCTTTACGGAAGATGACTTTAAAAAAGCAACAAAACTTTCGGATTTTGCTGCAACGGCAGTAAAAAATGTTATTTCCGTAAAAGAAATAATTGAACAGAACGGTATTACAAAAGAAACAGACCTTGCTTCTCATATACAGAACACTCTCCGTCCTGCAAAGATTCCTCCTCTTCCCGGAATACAGGTTGGAACTATCTTTGAACAGAACGAAGGTGTATGCGGTGACTATTACGATGTGATTCCTTCCAGAAAAGACAGAATTTCCTTTGTTTTAGGCGATATTGCCGGAAAAGGAATCAACAGCGTAATAATCATGACAATGATCAGAGCTATGACAAGGCTTGTAGTTAACACTAAGCAGACAGCCGGAACAATTCTTACCTGGGTTAACAAAGGAATTGCTTCCGAATCATTCAGTACAGACCATTTCGGTTCCTGTGCACTCATAAATTATGATCCGGTAAGCCATAAAGCCGAGTATTCTACATGTGGAACAACACCAGTTTATTACTTTGACAGTACGGCAAAAACCTTCAGCTGTATCTCACATACTTCAGAGCCTATTGGTGTTGAAAAAGCAAGTGAATATAAAGAGTACGTGCAGGAAATCAAAAAAGGTGATATACTTGTCTCGTTCTCAGACGGTATTATTGAATCACTGAATGGACAGGGACAGCAATATTCTGTAGAATCACTGCTTAATGTAATTAAGAAGAACTGTGGTTCTTCAGGCAAGGACATTGCAAACCTTGTCAAGGCTGATATTCAGAATTTCTGTGGAGAAACTGAACAGCATGATGACCAGACACTTCTAGTTATCAAGTTTTAATTTTGTATAAGATAGAAAATTTTGTCTAAGGAGCAAAAATTATGGAACTAAAAATCAGAAAGAATGGAGACGTCTATATCATTGATGTAAATGGTGAAATGGACCTGTACAATTCTTACAAACTCAAGGAACTCGTAATGAAGATGCTTGAGAAAAATGTAAAACAGTTCATCATCAACCTTGAGCAGGTAGACTACATCGACTCTTCCGGAATCGGTGCCCTTATTTACATCTGCTCTACAATCAAAAAAATGAACCTTAAGCTTTACATTTCAAATATCCATGGTTCAGTAAAAAAGGTTATTGAACTTACAAAGCTTATGGGATACTTCCCTATTGCAAACAGTGTTGAAGAAGCACTTCTTATGATTAACGAATAAAAACAGAGGAATTCGCATTTATGGAAGAAATTAAACAGTTAAGATCAGATGGCAACGATCCGCTTTTCGATAAGTCAAACATGCTTTACAAGGAGTTTCCTTCAGACTTCCGTCAGATCAGATACTTTACTCTTCTGATAGTTCAGTCTGCACCTCTTGAAATTAAGGAAATTAACCTTCTTGAACAGCAGATAAGCGAAATCATTAAGAATGGTGTAAAGCACGGAAACAACTGCGACATTAACAAAAAAATCCATGTATGGTACTCATTCAGCCCGTCCCATGCTCATATTATTGTAGAAGACGAAGGTGAAGGATTTAAAGATCTGGAAAAATGGAATGAGTTTAATACTAAGCGTCTTGAATGTCTTCACAATTCAAATTTTGAAGAACTTGCAAATTATGTAACCTTCAGAACAAAGAAGTCCGATGATCAGGACGGTGGTAATGCCCTTTTTGCTGCAATGGAATACTGGAACGGCGGGTTTGTTTATAATGACAAACGCAACGGTGTAGCCATGCTCAAGCATTTCCAGCAGAAAAGACACGGTGTTACTGTAGAGTAAGAAAATAAAACCATGAGCTGCAGATCCTGAGACTTGAATTTTACAGGATTTTGCGGTAATTTCATGGGAACCAAAATCGGGGGTGCACCGGTTTCGACGGTTAAGAGTAGTCTTGTACTGCAGGCAGGCGTGAAGGTGCCTTGAACTGACAACACAATAACTGCAAAAGTTGCAAAACGTCGTGAAGAGGAATCTTCCGAAGCAGTTAGCCTCGCTGCTTAATGCGAGACCGGCACTTATGGTGTGCTGTTCCTAACATCATAAACTGCTGTCACAAACAGGGACTTGCTCTGTATTTCGCCTGAGTTATACGGAGGACTTTTTTCAGGATACGGAAACGACGCTTTTGAAGCTGCTACCGTTTCCCGACAATCACCTCGCTTCAATAAGCCTGTAGAGGTGCCTGGTTAGCTTATCCGGACGGGGGTTCAATTCCCCCCATCTCCAATATTGACACAAAGTGCTTTTTTCGTAATTATAAACACGATTATGGAAGAAGTTACTTTAACACGTCAAAACTTAGAGACATTGTCAACAGCAGATTTAATTGCAATGGCAAGAACATATGGAATAAACGTTCCTTCCGATTTGAATAGAAACTTTATCATCGGAGAACTGCTGGAAATTACTGAAGAAGCAGCTCAACCTGAAGAAGCAACTCCAGTAGAAGATTCAGACATCAGAATAGCAACTGTCCTTCCAAAAACCTACAACGATACAACAATACATATTTTTATGAGAAATCCTGTATGGCTCTTTGCATATTGGGATATAAAAGCATCAGATTTAAAAACTATGAAAGAAGAGTTTGATTTTGAAGAACTGTTCATTCATGTTTCCTTCTTTGAAAACGAAAACGATGAAAAATCATCTGATTCTTTTGATGTAAAACTGAATTTTGACAACAACGAACTTTACATTCTTATTCCTGCAAACAGGCATTTCGTAATGGCAACCCTCGCCTATCGTGTTTCTGGTGAGGCTCCAAGAACACTGGCATTCACAAAAAAACTTGAGATTCCGCAGGAAGATGAAGCTGTAAGAAACCTTCAGCCGGGAAAGAAATTTCCGATGTCCGAATTAACAAAAATCTCTGGTATGGATGACTTACTTTACAAGCACTATATGACACACCGTCAGTCATTTTCAAATTAAAAAAATTATACAGATGTAAAAAAGGAAAACAAAATGTGTAAAAAGAATCTTGTACTTATAATAAATGCACACCAGGGCTACATACGCAACATTAATGAAAAAATAGATTTTTCAGCAGAAAATGAAATACTTTTCTCTGCCATGACCGATACCTACATACCATTACTGGATCTGTTCAATAATCTGGCAGATGACGGGATAAACTACAAAATAGGACTTGTTCTTTCATCAACATTATGTTCCCTTATTTCTGATTCAAAAATAATCCAGCAGTACGAAAACTATCTTGAAAACTGCATCAGTCTTGGAGAAAACGAACTCAAAAGACTTAACGGAAAGCCTGAAGCAAAAAATGCAGAATACTGTCTTAAAAGACTTAAAAAAATAAAAGAATCTTTCATTGTAAAGTACCACAGAAATCTTATAGAACAGTTTAAGAGTCTTGCCCAGAAAGAATACCTGGAACTGATACCTACAGCAGCAACATACGCTTATCTTCCTCATTACCAGGATCTGACGGAAGCGATTAATGCACAGGTAGAAACAGGTCTTTACTCACAAAAATATTTCTTCGGTGAAGCAGGAGAAGGTTTTTACATTCCATACATGGGATGGACAAAAGGACTGGAGAAAATTTTAAAACCCTATGGAGTCAATTATACTATAGTTGATCCACGCTCACTTCTCTTCTCAAATCCAAAAATTGAGACGGGTATTTTCTGTCCTGTAAGAACAGGAAACTCTCTTGCAATATTTGCAGCAGAACCAGACAGTGAAAAATGCTTTACAGGAGATGACGGCTTTGTCTCTAATCCGGTATATCTTTCTGTGCACAAAGACATTGGATTTGAATTAAAAGACGAAGATCTGACTGTTCTGGAAAGAAAAAACAACGTACGCTTTCTGACCGGCTACAGATACTGGTGCAATGTTGAAGATGAAGATGAATATGAAGATGCGCCGCTGTACGATAATGAAGCCGCACAAAAACAGATAAAAGAAGATGCTGAAAAATTTGTACAGGCAAAAACTGAAAAACTGAATACTGCAAAAGAATATCTTCCGGAAGATGATGCAGTTCTCGTATGTCCCCTTTCTGCAGAACTCTTCGGCCAGAAATGGTTTGAGGGAATTGACTTTCTTGAGCAGGTAATCCGCATAATTTCAAAAGAAAATGAAATAGAGCTTAACACCTGCAAGAACCTGATTTCAAATCAGTACACTCTTCCTAAAGCAGAACTCTATCCATGTTCCGGAGATGATTCCGGATACGGAGAAGACTTGCTTGATATCACAAACAGCTGGATGATGCGTTATGTAAAAAAAGCCAGCGAAAGAATGATAGACTTAACAGAACGCCTGCCTTCAGAAACAAGCTTAAAGGGAAGAATGCTTAATCTGGCAGCTAAAGAAATACTTCTCGCCCAGTCCGGAGAATGGCCTGCCATGCTGCACTCAAACCAGCTTCCTGAATACATAAAAGAACGATTCAAGTCAGCAATCCTTTCATTTACAACTATATATGATTCTCTCGCCAGCAATTCTGTAAGTACGCAGTGGCTGACAGAAAAAGAAAAGGAAGACTGTCTGTATCCATGGATGAATTACAGGATATTCAGCCGCAAAAAGTAACAAATCCTGCTTAAAAAAAACGAAACCTGAACTTTATTGTTTATTTTATCAATAAATGGTATTCTCTTAGGGAATGTCGTGGTTTAAAAAGTATTCATTTCTTTTATTCTTCCTCATTGCTGCAGTGAACATGGCTTCGTCTGCACCTAAGAAAAACACGGCCAGGGACTTATTTAAGTCTTATCCGCAAAGATTTCAGGAAATTCACTCTGCTGCCCTCACGGATGCGTTAGCTGCGGATTTTTCCTCAGCAATCTCCCAGTTCACAAAAACAGAAAAAAATAAGACGGACGTATTCGGCATTCTTCAGTCAGAAGCATCAGAAGTTTCTGTAAAAGCAGCTGCTCCCTACATCGAAAAAATAAAATCACTTATAAAAGACTATGAAGCACTTCAGGCTAATCTTCAGATACAAAAAGAAGTCTCCAGTGACTACAATATAACGGACCTTACTGAAAAACTTAAAAAAATCTCATCAGTCAGAAATCAGGTTTACGAGGCTGGAATTTCAGTTTCAAAAATAGACAGTTCTGTATACATAAGGCATCTCTCAGCCTCTATAAACGGTGTTCCAGAAGCAGAATACTCAGGAATCTGCGGCGTCATGGACTGCCAGTTTGATTATATTTTAAAATCCGCACTTAATCCTCTGGAAAAGAAAGCCCTGGACTGTGCCAGAAACATTAAGCATAATTTTTCTTCCGAAAATATTTTTACTCAGTTTGACAACGAAAAAGTCACAGATGCAGTTTCTAAACTTAATGTTCATATCGAACAGTGCAAAAGATTAAATTCCCTCAGTTCCCTTATAAAAAAATCAGAAACAGAATACGAAAAGCAGATGAACATGACAGAACAGCTGCTTTCTGACGTAAACCTGCTCTCTGAAATCATTCAGAAAATAAAAGCAAGTCTGAATCTTACTGTAAAAAAACCGGAAGACATAAAGCTTTCTTTACGGACAAGAAATGATGCCTACTCTGATACTCTGGTAAAAAATGCAGAAGCTCTTTTTACCTACGGAAAAACCGTGTCATCCATAAAATCCTCACAGAATTTAATCACACTGAAAAACCTGAACGGCAAGACAGAATTTATATCCGAACTCACAGACAGTATTTCATCCGCCTGCAGTGAAATCGAACGCATTTCTACATCAGGCTCCATCAACTTATGGATTGAAACCGCCAGATATTATGCAGAAGCTGCAAGCCTTATAACTTCCGAAGACGAAGGCATTACAGCAGTACTCAATTCATATATAAATGAAACGGAAGAAACAAAATATGCCGGAAAATGTAAAACAGAATGTGCAAATGCATTACAGAGTTTTACCACTGACATCCAGATTCTTTCTGACGGAATAAAAAAGCTGAATGCAGGTTATGGATACAGAACAAATTTCATATCTGAGCAGCGTTCAATTGAAGAATCAATAAAAAAAATATCCGGATTGCAGGAAAAGATACATACGATTTCAAAAACTGCAGAAAAAAAATACCTTACTGCAAAAATTGCAGAAAATTCCGTGACAGTTTTGTTTGACAAAGCCTATGAACTTTATAAAAAGAATGACTTTATTGAAGCCTTCAATCAATACCAGAAAGCAGATGCTCTTTACAACAGCCTTGAAGCAGAACTGAAAAATGACGGAGACTTAAGAAACGATCTTTATCAGAAACTTACAAAACTCAAGCAGGATATCATCAATGGGGAAAAACCTCTGTTCGTAATCCAGCAGCGTAAATACAAGACCGATGCACGAAGAGCCTATGATTCAGGCAATTTTGAAAACGCCTTCTATATTCTTTCACAGGCAGAAGAAAAAAGAAGATTGTGGTCAAAAATGATGGATTATGAACTTGAATCAGATATGGAGCTGGAACGGCTTAAAGATTTTGTAAATACAGCCATTGCAATAAAGGAAGGTCGTGAAATCTCCCGCTACGATTCAAAAGCTCCTGAAATTCTCCAGAACCTTGCAGATGCACAGATGAATTTCAAAAAAGGAGAAATTCTTTTCAAAGAAGGAAAGAAAAACGAAGCTGTTCCCTATCTTGAAACTGCAGAAGAAAAAATTCAGCTTGTAAAAAACTTTTACCCGAGAAATAAAGAGGCAGGCCTTTTAAGGCTGAAAATAGACCAGTTGACCGATAAGGAAAGTTTTGATGCAACATTCCCGGAGAAAATCGAAAGACTGAAAGCAGAAATAAAATCATCTGATATTTCTTCGCAGCAGGCATACAGTGACCTGCTTGATATGTACGAACTAAATCCTGCTTATCCGGGACTGAAAAAAATAATTACAGAAGCAGAATATACACTGGGATACAGGCAGCGGCCTGCAAATAATTCTCAGATAAAAAAAGCATCAGAACTTTCACTGCAGGCACAGAAAGCCTTAAACGAAGCAGGAAGGGATGAAATTCTCCTTGAGCATGCAAGAAGTCTTGCAAACCAGGCGCTCGCCGTCAACAGCGATGATAATACGGCCATAAAAGTTCTTGATGAAATAGCACGGCGCAGGGGCGAAAAACCTGCAGTGATTCTTAGTGCAGCAGATGAAGATTTATATCAGAAAGCCCTTAAAGACTATCGTGACGGAAATCTTGCCGATGCAAAAATTAAATTAAACCGGCTGCTTGAAAATAAAAACAATTCTCTGTCTGCAAAAATAATACGCCTTAAAGAAAACATAGAGAGAAAACTGAATGGATAAAAATATAAAAAAACTTCTTGCATTACTATTTATTTTCTCATATGGAATTTTTAATTCTGCAGCATATTATTTTGAAACACCAAAATCTTTTTCTCTGTCAGAAAAAAACTGTTACTATCCTTTTTCTCTGCCATCTGGACAGAGTTCAGAATCTGTTGTTTTTTGGGAAGAAGCAGATGAAAAAAAATCTCAAGTTTCCCTATACACCCGTAACTCCAGAGACGGATACAACTGGACAGAAAAAAAACTTCTTGCAGAAGGCATTACGTTTTATGAAACACCCCATCTTTTTTACAGCTGTACATCTTCAAAAAAGAAGCAGCTGTGTGCTGTCCTTAAAAACGAAAATGAAATAGAAATATACACTTCAGAAGATTCCTTCAACACGACAAAAGTTTCCTCTATAAAAGATACCACCCTCACTCTTGCAGCACCACGTCTTTACACTCTTTCAAACGGGAACTTCATACTGTTTGTAAGTTCTTCCTCTACGGCAAATTCTTCTGCTGGATTCATAATAAAATATTCACTTTCAAAAGACGGACTAAAATGGTCTCCCCTCAAGGAACTTAATGCAGCATCATCAATTGCAGGAACAGGAAATCCAATTGTTCCGGTTCTTGCAGCAGGAAAGAAGAGCGACCTGCTCGTATTCATGGTTCAATATCACAGGGAAAACCTCATTTCGCTTCAGCTTTATGCCTGTACAAGTAAAGACGGGGCTTCAAGCTGGTCTCAGCCTGTTTTAATTACAGGAAGCAGTTCTTTTGAAAACGGAAGGGAGGATTTTTACAACTTTTCTAACCAGGCTCCAAGTCTTGCCTATGACGGCAGTTCATTTATCCTGGCATGGGAACGTTCAGCCTCCGGATATACAAACTCCGATATCTACACGATGCTTCTGTCTGAAAACGGAACGGTCATACCATCAAGTTCAGAAAAACTGAGCACTACCGGATTCTGTTCAAAACCGGTTGTTTTTAATTTTGACGGTACGGCAAACATCATTTGGTTTACGAATCAAAATGAAAATAAAAAAGTCTTTCTGTCTCAAAAACACGGAAACCTTTGGAACGAAGCAGAAATAATTTCCGAATCAAATTCAACCGCCGCATATCCTGTAATTTCAGACGCAGAAAAAAATCTTGCCTTCATCTGGGAGAAATTCCATCTAAAAACAAAGGCTTCCTCCATAGAAATTCTTACATGGGATCACAGCGTAAACCCACCGATGCTGAAAGCCTCAGATTTTAAGGACGGGCAGCGCTCCAGTAAAAAAACTGTATCTTTTAAAATTACTCATGCAGCAGATCCTTCAGGAATAAAAGGCTGCTCCTGGATTGTTACGCAAAATCCTTCTGAAGAACCGCCTGCAGTAATAAATGCGGATCCTTCCTCAACCGACATTACAGCTGAACTTAACAGGGACGGCCTCTGGTTCATAAAAGTAAGGGAATGCGATTATGCAGGCAACTGGTCTGCTTCATCCAGACTCACCTATACACTTGATACAGTTCCACCTGGAGCTGTAAGTATTATTCCGCCGGAAGAAACAGAAGAGGGCTTACTTCCTTCCAATACTTTTTCAATTCAATGGGATAGTCCCCGGGATGAAGATGTAAGCGGCTACATATGGACGATAAAAAAAATCGATGATATTCCTCAGCTTCTTATAGATAATAAGTTCCACCGTTCCAGAGCAGGAACAGAACAGAAAAAGCAGATGGTTTCAGAACTGCTCGATAAAAATGAAGAACTCATAGAAGAAAAAATCATTCTGTCAGGAAAAATCAATTCTTCAAAAAACAGTGCCGGCATTTCAAACTTAAGAAACGGACTATATGTTTTTGCCGTTACAGCCGTCGATTCCAGCGGAAACATTTCAGAAGCCAGTGATCAGATTTATTTCATACTGAATAAATACAATCCTTTCACAGCCATTACGGAATTAAAAACTTCTACTGATGAATTTGGAGATACAGCCGTAGAAATTTCCGGAACAGGATTTACATATGACGGTACAATAAAAGAAATATACATTGATGAAGACGGACGCTACCCGTACGATTATACACTTAAGCTTGACAGAAAAGATTACAAAGTTCTTTCAAACTATAAAATCACAGAAATTGAACTTTCAAACATAAAAAGCGGAACATATCAGGTAGGACTCTTCCACACGGACAGAGGCCTGTACTTTTCCGGAGATAAAACCATATTCATAAAAGAAAACGGAACAATAAAAAATAAAATTGCGCATGTATTCAAGCCGCTCTGGAAAGCAGCCGCCCGCCTTAACGAAGAAGGAATAAATATCGTAAAGCTTCTGGCAGCAGGACTTTCCGTACTGGCAGCAGTGTGGTTTGCAGTATGCCTTGCAGGACTTATAAGTTCTCTGAAAGAATCGATAAAAATAAAAGAAGAAGTTCATGCACTTATAGAAGGAGACATTATGCCTGAAGAAAAAAAATCAAAGGCCATCCTATTCTCACACAAAGGAAAAAGCCTGAAATCAAAGCTCATATTAAACACCACCCTTCTTATCGCAATAATGGATATCCTTATTTTCATCACCATAGGTGTTTACATCATTCATTCCCAGAAAAGAATTCTAAGTCAGAGTCTTTCCCAGCGGGTAAACGTAATGCTTGATTCTCTTTCACGGGGTGCAAAAATATATCTTCCGCTTGCCCGAAAGGATGACCAGATGTCTATAGCAGATCTTTCTGACATTACAAATCAGGTTAATGCCCTTAATGAAGCCAGATATGCCACCATGACAGGTTTTATGACGGATGAAAACGGAGGAAGCCTCAATACTGTATGGGCAACAAACGACGAAAACATCAATTCTAAAATCAACGACACAGAATTTGAAAATGGAACAAGCCGGCTTACAATTCCTGAATTAAACGAAATTTTCTCTGAACTGCTGAATATAAATGAAGAAATCACAAAAGAATCCAGAGATATAAACAATCAGATCCGTGAACTGCTTACTGAGTCATATTCACTGGCAGGAAAAATCGATTCAAAAAGTTCATGGAGACGCTCTGAAATTCAAACTCAAAAAAATCAGCTGCTCCTTAAGCTCAACAGCGTACTTGATGAGATTTCTGAAAAACATTCCGGAAGTTACCCTGTATTCGACAGCGAAAACATAAATGAAGAAAACACTACGTATATCTTTTACAAGCCGATACTTTACAGACAGGATAACGACAATAACTTTGTACACGGCACAATACTGATTGAAGTATCAACAAAAGAACTCCTGAAAACAATACAGGAACAGAGAAACATTATTTTCCAGACAGGACTCCTTCTTCTTGTAGTTGCAATTATCCTTGCTTTCATAAGCACATATATCCTTGCTTCAAGAATCACAAAACCTATTATTGAACTTTCATCCCATGTTGCAATGATCAGGGATACAGCAGATAAAACCCTCTTAAGCGGTAAAACAATCAAAATAAATACAAAAGACGAAATTGGAATTCTTGGAGACACTGTAAACGAAATGACGGAAGGTCTGGCAGAAGCTGCCGTGCAGGCAAAAAATCTTACGCTGGGAAAAGACATTCAGACAAAATTCATTCCGCTGCAGACAAACGAAGCCGGTGCAACCCTCTCTACAGGTAAGCTTCATGCCGACGGTGCAGACTTTTTCAGTTTTTACAGCGGAGCCGATGATTTAAGCGGTGACTATTTTGACTACAAAAAACTTGATGAAAGTCACTATGCAATCATAAAATGTGACGTATCAGGACATGGAGTACCGGCAGCCCTTATTATGGTCGAGGTTGCAACACTTTTCCTGAACTATTTCCAGAAGTGGGACATGAAAAATCCACGTCAGGGTACAAACCTTTCACCTGTTGTCGGCCAGATAAACGACCTTCTGGAATCAAGAGGTTTCAAAGGACGTTTTGCAGCCTTTACCCTCTGCATCATGAATACGATTACGGGAGAATGCTGGTTCTGTAATGCAGGAGACAATCTTATTCAGATTTACGATAATGCGGCAAAAATGAAAAAAACAATTTCGCTTCAGGAAACTCCAGCCGCAGGAATGTTCAGTACAGACCTTATTGAAATGAAGGGCGGCTATCAGGTTACTAAAGTTACATTAAACAAAGGAGACGTTCTGTTCCTTTACACGGACGGCATTGAAGAAGCCAAACGAAATTTCAGAAATGAAAACGGAGAAACAGTAAATTCCTTAAATGACAGTCAGTCAGCAGAAGAAACAAACGAGGAACTGTCTGCAGAACGTGTCAGCCAGATAATTGAAGCAGTCTACGCAAAGAGCAGATACACTCTGATAAAACATAATGCAGATAAAAATGAAGAGCTGCATTTTGATTTCTCAACCTGTACCGGCACTGCTGAAGATGCAATCATGGCACTGGTTTCCGTAGAAAAAGCATTCAGAATGTACTGCAAGAAAAATTCAAAACCTACAGACCATGTAAAGGCTGATAAAAACATCGATGCCTTCTTAAGGGAACATTTCAACGAATATACGACTTACTGTTCTGCCGTTCAGGAAGTGGAAAATGATTCAACCAGCATCCTTTACAAAGGAATTCTTGAAGATCCGCAGTATGATGACCTTACCTTAATCGGCATCAGAAAACTTTAAGTGCTCCTCATAACGTTAGCAATAGTCAATAAATATTAGCTATTGCTAACTCATTATATTATATTGAATTAGCTCGTTTTTAGTGTTATACTCACCGTGCCTTTTTAGAGAAGTTTTTTTTGTAAAAGGCAATCTTAATCATATCTTTTTTCGAGGTAAAGAAATGATCTACACTGCAGAAGTAGAACATATGTGTCCTTTAGCAAAAGGCGCATATCACGGACCGGCTCCTATTCCTGAAGAAGGCGAATGGGTTCAGGTTAAGAAAATTGAAGACGTATCAGGATTCACACACGGTATCGGCTGGTGTGCACCTCAGCAGGGAGCATGCAAACTCTCTTTGAACGTTAAAGACGGTATCATTGAAGAAGCACTTGTTGAAACAATCGGATGCTCAGGTATGACTCACTCAGCTGCAATGGCTTCAGAAATCCTTATTGGTAAAACACTTCTTGAAGCATTGAACACTGACCTTGTTTGTGACGCAATTAACACTGCAATGCGTGAACTTTTCATGCAGATTGTTTATGGACGTACACAGTCAGCATATTCAAAGAACGGTCTTAAAGTTGGTGCATCCCTTGAAGATCTTGGAAAGAACCTCCGCTCACAGGTAGGAACAATGTTTGCAACACGCAAAACTGGTCCACGCTACCTTGAAATGACAGAAGGTTACGTAGAAACATGTGCTGTTGATAAAGACAACCAGATTATCGGTTACAACTGCATTAACTTCGGAAAACTTATGGACGCTCTCAAAGCTGGAAAACCGGCTCAGGAAGCTATCGAAGGTGCACGTACACATTACGGTCGCGTAACTGCAGATCAGGGTATGGTTCGTCTTATCGATCCACGCAAAGAGTAATTCAGGGGGAATTTATATCATGGCAACATTATTTGAAGATTTCGAAGGCCGCATTCCTCAGGTGAATAAGGCTCTTAAAGAATATGGTTTCTCAGAAGGAGAAAAAGGATTGAATGAAGCACGTGACCTCTGCAAGGCACGGGGATTTGATCCTTATGAAATCTGTCAGTCAACACAGCAGATTTGTTTTGAAGATGCAAAATGGGCTTACGTTCTCGGAAGCGCTATTGCCATCAAAGAAGCAGAAAAAACAGGAGACAAAACAGGTTCTACTGCTGCTGCTAACATCGGTAAAGGACTTCAGGCATTCTGTCTTCCAGGTTCAGTAGCTGATGACCGCAAAGTAGGTCTTGGACACGGAAACCTCGGTGCACGCCTTCTTTCTGAAGAAACACAGTGTTTTGCATTCCTTGCAGGACACGAATCATTTGCTGCTGCTGAAGGAGCAATCAAAATCGCTGCAAATGCAAACAAAGTTCGCAAGAACAAGCTCCGCGTTATCCTTAACGGACTTGGAAAAGATGCAGCTCAGATCATCAGCCGTATCAACGGATTTACATACGTTCAGACAAAGTTTGATTATTTCAACGGTGAAGGAACAGACAAAGCCCTTACAGTTGTAAAGGAAGTTCCATACGGAAACAATCCAGACCGTCTTATCGTAAAATGCTATGGTGCTGACGATGTTCGCGAAGGCGTTGCAATCATGTGGCATGAAGATGTAGATGTTTCAATTACAGGAAACTCAACAAACCCTACCCGCTTCCAGCATCCAGTTGCAGGAACATACAAAAAGGAACGTCTCCTTGCAGGTAAGAAATACTTCTCTGTAGCTTCTGGTGGTGGAACAGGTCGTACACTCCATCCGGATAACATGGCTGCAGGTCCAGCTTCTTACGGATTTACAGATACACTGGGACGCATGCACTCAGATGCTCAGTTTGCAGGATCATCATCAGTTCCTGCTCACGTTGAAATGATGGGCTTCATGGGTATGGGAAACAACCCTATGGTTGGATGTACTGTAGCATGTGCAGTAGCTGTAGCAGGAAGTTTCTAAAATAACCTGTTAAGCTGAATATTAGAACCGCTCGAAAATCGGGCGGTTCTTTTTTTTGTTTCTATCAATAGTATTGTCAAAAAAATCATTAAATGCTAGTATTCTGCAAAAATTTAAATTGCAGAGGGGTTCCGTATGGAAAAAGAACTTTCCAAACTCATGGGATTTCGTCCCGAAATTAAAGTCGTTGATGCAACACTTAGAGACGGAGGTCTTGTAAACGATTTTTATTTTACAGATGAATTTGTAAAAGAACTTTATCAGACAAATGTAAAGGCCGGAGTTGATTATATGGAATTCGGCTACAAAGCCTCTAAAGAGCTGTTTGACGTTAATAAATTTGGAAAGTGGAAATTCTGTGATGACGACCATATTCGAGAAATCACAGGAGACAACAACTCCCCTCTCAAAATAGCAGTAATGGCAGATGTCGGCCGTTGTGATTTCAGAAAAGACATACAGGAAAAAAGCAACAGTCCTATTGATCTTATCCGGGTAGCCTGTTACCTTCACCAGATTCCGGCAGCAGTAGAAATGATTGAAGATGCAAAAAGCAAGGGATATGAAGTAAGTTGCAATATCATGGCTGTATCAAATGCTCAGGAAGCAGATCTTAAAATTGCACTTGAAACAATAGCAAAATCTCCGGCAGACATCCTGTACATTGTTGACAGTTACGGTTCAATTTACCCGGAACAGATGGCCCGTCTGGCGGATATTTTTCTGAATATTGCTGCAAAATACTCAAAGCAGGTCGGAATACACGCACATGATAATCAGAAACTCGCCTTTGCAAATACAATTGAATGCTGCGGAGACGGTGTAAATTATCTTGATGCCACATATGCCTCAATGGGACGTGGCGCTGGAAACTGCTCGATAGAAAACCTTATAGGCTTCCTTAAAAACCCTAAATTCAACATATATCCGGTAATAAAATTTCTTGAGGAACAGATGGCTCCACTTAAAGAACAGTGCAAATGGGGCTACGACTGGCAGTACCTTCTTACAGGAATTCTCAATCAGCATCCAAGGACAGCAATTGCCTACACAAAGGACAACCGCAAGGACATTACAAACTTTTACAAAGAAATTACATCTGAGAGTTAACAGAAACAAGAGAAGAAAGACATTCTATTTCTTTTCCAGTCCTGATATTATCTTCAAGAACCTGGTCAATTCTAACACGAACAGAACGGGAACTTTCGATATATCGGGACGACTTAAATTCAACATGAATGAAGTTATCCGTAACTGCGTGGTAAATTCCAGATTCTGAGCCGGCAGAAGTATTCTTCAAAATCCTGAGGGAAAGCCTGAGGGCACGGGAATTCTCCACTACTGCAGTAAACTCCCTTCCTTTCATTGATTCTATATACTTAATCTTAGAATCAACAGCTATTTTACCAAGAACAGCTGCTCTCCGGGTTTTTACAGCTTCAGTAATCTGAGGTTTCATTACGGCAGCTTCAGTTCCAGGACGGGGACTGAAAGGAAAAACATGCATCCAGGAGAATGAACACTCTTCACACAATCTGACAGTTTCGTTGAAATCAAAATCCGATTCTCCGGGAAATCCGGCTATTATGTCACAGCTGATAAAGCAGTCTTTTTTTGCATTGCGAATTTTTTTCACGGCATTTACTACATCATCATGACCGTAAGGACGTTTCATTGCCTTCAAGACAGAATCACTTCCACTCTGGACACTGAGATGAAAGAACGGCTGTACCCTGTCACTTTTTAATGATTCACACAGGGAATCAGTTACGCTCTGAGGATAAAAAGACGAAATCCTGAATTTAATTTTTTTTGTATTCTCTATCAGATATTTTAAAAGAAAAGCAAAATCCTTTTTTACAGGTGTTTCTCCGGCATAAAAATCTCCTGCATACTGACTGAGGTTAACGCCTGTAAAAACAACCTCATCCTTACCGGAAGCCTCTATTTCCCGCACCCGGTTAAGAACTTCATCTACTCCAAGAGAAACAGCTTTTCCCCTGGCAAAATGAATTCTGCAGAAAGTGCAGCTGTTGTTACATCCATCCTGAATTTTAAGGGAAGCCCGGCTGTGTTTTTCAAATACGGGAGTATAAAGCGTAAACGGAAGGGGAATATAAACTTTGCCAGCGACAGTATCCTTATGATTGACAAGTGCTGACTGCACAGGTGAAGCAGATACAGAACAGTGCAATTTAATAAAATCATCAAGCCTGCTTATATCATCAATAAAACCGGCAGCTCCCACCAGTTTTTTTAAATTCTCTGCTATCTTATTAAGGACATATTTCTTTGTTCCGGGAATAATAGAAATACGTTCAGGACACATCGCCTTTATGCTGTCTCCGTCAAGTTCTGCATAACAGCCTGTAACGCAAACTACACTGTTGGGATACTTTTCAAGACACATCCTTATTATACGCCGTGCTTTCTGCTCTGCCTTATTTGTAACAGTACAGGTATTGATAATACACAGCAGCGTACTCTCATCAGTTTCTGCAGAAGAAGTAACAGCCTCCATCGTACAGGAATAGCCGCAGTTAAAAAAAGAACGGGCAGCCCCTTCACTTTCATCCTGATTAAGACGGCAGCCGAGAGTCTCAAAATGAATTGTATTACTGTACATGGGTCTTACAGCGGGCTTTTCCATCTACTGCAATCTGCTGGTAAGGATTCAGCTGAAGCGCCTTGTCATAGGCTGCAATGGCATTCTTCCAGTCGCCGCTTTTTTCACGGGCATAACCAAGCCTGCCCCACCACAGATCCCTCAATTCTTCTATATGAACAGCTGTCGTAAGGGAAATATCCGCATGATGGTATTTTTCCTGCTTTATATATATTTCTCCCATAAAATAATATGCACGGCCAAGACGGTTGTTTCCGTTTTCCTGAACCGTAGCTACATAACGCTGAAACAGAACCAGAGCCTCATTATATTTTCCGATATAGTATTTTGACTCAGCCTGAACTTCAATTACACGAAGGTCATAATTATTAATACGCCTGGCTTCCGTTGAGCGTCTCTCAGCTTCCGCATACTGTCTGTTGGCAACAAGAGCCCAGCAGAGGACTACCCAGGAATTCATATTATTAGGATTAACAGCAATCTCATCTTCACAGACTGAAATGGCTTCCTTATACTTACCGTCATTATAAAGTTTAAGGGCATCTGCCTTATTCTGAGCAAAAGCGGCAGAAACAACAGAAACAAGAACAACTGACAATACTAACTTTCTGAAATTAATTTTCATCATGCAATCCTATTTTGAAGACATCGTACACTTTCCGGAAAACTGACTTCCCGGCTCAAGAACAACCTGTGCAGAAGAAATATCACCATCCACAGAACCTGACGAAGTTACATAAACAAGAGAATTTCCAGTTATGTTTCCTTTTACCTTACCCCGGACAAGAATTCGCTCAGCCGTAATATCTGCATTAACTTCCGCAGTTGTATCTATAAGGAGATTACTTGTAGCATCTATGATACCGGTAACTTTACCCTTAATCATAAAAGGTCTTGAAAACCTGATGCGGCCGTTAAAAGTAATGTCACTTGCCATGACCGTATCAAAATCTTCTTCTTCTATCTCAAACTGTGCTATATCTTTTTCATCAAACATAGATTCATTCTAATTGTTATCAGCGTTGAAGTCAATTAAATGCGGCTCTCAGACAGTATGTCATACATCAACTATACAGTCAGAATACAAAGATTCTTCTACGGCTGATGCATATTCTCCGGGAGTTTTTCCGGTAAACTCCTTAAATTCATGAATGAAATGAGCCTGATCATAAAATTTATATTCAGAAGAAATTTTAGAAAATGAAATTTCTGTTCCGGTGCTTAAAGCCTGGAGTATAAGGTGCATTTTTATACATTTACAGAACTGTTTGGCGCTTATACCGGCCTGATTTTCAAAAATGTGGTTTATGTACCTGGCAGAATATCCGGTAAGAACTTCCAGCTCGCTTATTTTAAGAATACCTTTTTTTTCTGCAATAAGCCTGATTATCTGACGGAAGAGTTTTTTCTGAGCAGGAACAGAATCCTTAAACTCAGTACGGTACTCCTCAAGAAAAGCACACATTCTGGGAATAAAAGTCGTTTCCTGAGACATTTTCTGTTCAAGCCTTAAAAGAAGCCCTGAATCCTTCAGTTTTTCTCCGGAGGAATAATCAAGGCACGGGTTTTCTCCAGGCATAAATCTGACGCCAAAGCAGTCACTGCCCTTTTTTACATCGATAAACTTTGTACCGCCTGCAGTATATAAAACTTCAGTAAAAACTTTTCCGTCCCTGTAAATAAAAAGTATGTCACTGCAGCCATCTGCCAGAACAGGAATATGAAGGTCTTTTTCGGCAGCTGCAAAGGAATAAAAATACGTGAGCCCTATGCAGTCCGTAACATGACGATACAGCTGCCCAGCGCAGAATACAACGTAAGGCTGAACTGAAACAATATGAAACTCATCATCGTCGTACATGGCTCACCTCCTTATAAAATAAAAAAACGACGAAAACACCAGACCTGATATCTGGCGTTCACGTCGTTGTGCACTTTAAAGTATGTAATAAAACAATATTCCTTGTCAATAAAAATCTCCACGATTCAGCGTACCACGGTACAGCTTACATTTGTTTTTCTTTCTCCGTCTGATACAGTACAAAGCACTTTCTTTATGTCATAATCCATGAGCCAGAAAGTTGCATACTGACTGCCTTCACCGCCGGCTGTATATACAAACTCACAGTCGCCTGAATTCTGAAGGGCATCATCAACATTAACAGCATCATAATGAATTGAAAACTTCTGATCCTCTGTTACCTTACCATTTCGGGACGGTCTGAATTCAACTTTAGCAAAAACTTTATCCTCATAGGAGAAGGCAGACACTGTTACGGTAAATTTTTCAAGTACGTCAGTTTCCGGTGAAGAATTAAAAAACCATATAATTCCGCTTAAGGCAAACATTATAACCAGAGCTATGAACATAAACCGGTTTCCCTTCGTTGCAACAAGAGATTTAAAAAAACCGCTGCTTATAGCAGTTTTACCGGTAGCAAGATTCCTTACTTCCTCGCTTTCCTTTTCCCTGAAAGAGCCTTTTTTATAGTGAAAAACAACATCTTCCGATGTTTCCCGTTGTTCTATAACAGATTTTCGTTCCATCAGACATCCGTTCAATAAGCCGTCAATTCTTGATTGCAGCCTTTATAAGAGAATCCGTCCTCCACCAGCAGAAAGAAGCTTTTTCCTTATTACCAATCAGTGCAGATATTACTCCAGTCTCACTGAGATTCAGGGCATAGAAAAGACTTCTGTACCTGTCAAATGTCAGCACGCGCTTAAGAATATGCTGGCCGTTAAGCTGCACCATCTGAACATTAAGGCCGGCATCAATGCTGTTAACATAAAAAGCCCAGCCTGTAGCAGTTACCCCCATAAACTCATAGGGAACGTTAAATTCATGCTTTGAATAATCACCGGCTACTTCGTAATAATCACTCGGCACTTCAATTCCCTCGTCAAAGATTCCTGTCTCAACGTCAAGGGAATAGAGATACGTGGAAATATATTCAATTCCAGACTGAACGCGACTGGCTTCATCAACATAATTACGGTAATAATTGATGCTCAGGTAAAGCATCCTGTCATCATATCCAGGAACAACATTTTCAATGGCTACAAAAGATTCATTTCCTTCAGGATCAACCGGGTTAGGGACATTTTTTGAATTTATCTGAAGCTTTGTAAGAAGAAAGCCTTCCGAAGAAAACCAGTATACAGTTTCTCCCACATTACTGTCGTCAGATTTACAGATAACTACAAGTTCCCGATGCCGTGTTACATAAATATTCCGGATATAAGCAAACGGAAGTGCACCCCGGCCCTGCTGACCGAAGTAATCAAGAAAGTTTCCCTCATCGTCAAATCTGAGGACAACCTGTCCGAGAATCTCTTTGGTATTGGAATCATATTCAACTCTTTCAGGAGGAAGACGGTCCACAACGTAAAGATACTGTCTTGAATCAACTGCTATTGAAGAAATGCTGTTAAACGGATATGAAATGGATTTTCTGGTTGCATTTGATCCTGAAATTCCTGCCTGAACTGAAGGAACAGGATTAATATCTTCATTAAAATAAAGGGTAAGCAGGTCACCGTAACTGTTCATTTTCATTATTTTACCGGCTTCACCGTTTGCAATATAGAAAAAACCTTCGTGCATAACGAGGGAAGTATTTATTTCTCCTACATCAGAAAGAGAAAACAGGTTTATTTCATCTTCAAAATTTCCATAATTCAGGCTGAACAGCTCCTCCCTGGGAACATTTTCTACAACCTTTTCCCTGCTGCAGGAAAAAAATGTACAGCTGAGAACTACGATCACTGACAGCGCATTTATTTTTAATTGCATATAATAGAGAATAAAGAAACCTATTTATATTGTCAATTCAGATAAAATCGAGTATATTTCTTCATTATGTTTGATAAGTTACTTACACTGATTTTCGGTTCACAAAATGAACGCGATGTAAAAGCCCTCAGACCTGTGGTTGCTGAGATTGAAAAACGTGAAGCATGGGCTCAGTCCTTTACGGATGACCAGTTTCCGGAACAGACTAAAATTTTAAAAGAACGCCTTTCTAAGGGTGAAACCCTTGACGATATCCTTATAGATGCATTTGCCCTTGCCAGAGAAGCTGCAAAAAGAGTTTTAGGCGAAAGAGCCTATCCGTGCCAGCTTATGGGTTCCCTCGTATTGAATTCCGGACGCATCACTGAAATGAAAACCGGAGAAGGTAAAACCCTCATGTGCGTCTGTGCCGCATACCTTAATTCTTTAAGCGGAAAAGGAGTCCACATCGTTACCGTAAACGACTACCTTGCAGAACGCGACAGCCAGTGGATGGGACGGGTATACCGCTTCCTCGGACAGAGCGTCGGCTGCATTCTCAGCAACATGGACTATGAAGCCCGCAAAGCAGCCTATGCCTGCGACCTTACCTACGGAACAAACAATGAACTTGGCTTTGACTATCTCCGTGACAACATGCAGGTTGATGCAAGCCGTAAAGTTCAGAGGGGATTCAACTTCTGTATCGTTGACGAAATCGACTCCATACTCATAGATGAAGCAAGAACTCCTCTCATCATTTCCGGTCAGGGTGAAGATGATACATACAAGTATCACGAAGTTGATAAATACGTTGATCAGTTTGAGGAAATGGAAAAGGACCCTAAGACCAAGGATTATCCGGATGAAGTCCAGATGTTGCCTGAAGAAAGGGCTGCCCTTAAAGGGGACTACAAAATTGATGAAAAATCGAAGCGCATTTCTTTCACTGACAAAGGAATGAACAAGATCAACGACATCCTTCACAAACATGGACTTATCGCGGAAGGAACAAGTGTTTTTGATGAAGAAAACTTTGAATACGTACACTATTTTACACAGGCCCTGCGTGCTCATGTTCTCTATCATGAAGATGTTGACTATGTAGTCCGTGACGGTCAGGTTCAGATTGTAGACGAATTTACCGGACGCATTCTTGAAGGAAGACGTTACGGTGACGGTCTCCACCAGGCAATCGAAGCAAAAGAACACCTTAAGATTGCACAGCGCAACAGAACCCTTGCTACCATAACCTTCCAGAACTTCTTCCGCATGTACGACAAGCTTTCCGGAATGACCGGTACAGCCCAGACAGAAGCTGTGGAATTCAGCAGAATCTATAATCTCGATGTTGTTGCTATACCGACAAACAAGCCTGTAGCACGCATTGATGAAAATGATGAAGTTTACCTCAATGAAGATGCAAAATGGAATGCCATCGTAAAGGAAATCGAGGAAGCTCATAAAAAAGGACAGCCGGTTCTTGTAGGTACGATATCCGTAGAAAAATCAGAGCATCTTTCTGCCCTCCTTACCCGAAAAGGCATCAGGCATGAAGTCCTCAATGCAAAGAACCACGCAAGGGAAGCCCTTATCATCGCAGAAGCCGGAGCAAAAGGTTCCGTTACAGTAGCTACAAACATGGCCGGACGCGGTACAGACATTAAACTTGGCGGCTCACCTGAAATGAGGGCACGCAAGAGAGCCGGTACAGGAGCAACTCAGGAACAGTATGAGGCAGCACTGGCAATAGAAAAGGAACAGTGGCAGAAAGATTATGAGGAAGTTAAAAACCTCGGCGGTCTTTATGTCATCGGTTCTGAAAGACATGAATCAAGACGTATTGACAACCAGCTCAGAGGACGTTCAGGACGTCAGGGAGATCCGGGAAGAAGTAAGTTCTATATTTCCATGGATGATGACCTCATGAGGCTTTTCGGCGGAGAACGCATGAAAAAAATCATGGCCGGTATCGGCATGAAGGATGATGAACCTATCAATCACCCTTGGCTCAACAAATCAATTGCCCGCGCACAGCATAAAGTTGAAGAACGTAACTTTGAGATCCGTAAAAACCTCCTCGACTATGATGACGTACTTAACAAGCAGCGTTCATTTATCTATGAACAGAGGGATGAAATTCTTCTCGATGAAGATTTAAGCACTCGTGTAATGAATAACGCCCGTGATAAAGTTTCAGAAATATTTGAAATTTATGAATCCGAGCGCAGAGGTTCTAAAGACGGTTCTGCAGAAAACGCACTTGCAGAAAACCTTAAGAATACATTCGGTCTTGAATTCGAAACTGTTCCAACCGATGAAGAAACCGTCATTGCCGCCCTGCAGAATGATATAACACAAAAGGAACTTCTTGTAGGCAAGGCAAACCTCAATATGTTCATCAGATACCAGTATGTACAGCGTATCGATAAACAGTGGCTTGACCAGCTTGAATATCTTGATTCCCTCAGAGAAGCCGTTCATCTCCGCTCTTACGGAAGCAAAAATCCTCTTACAGAATATAAGATTGATGGTTTCAACCAGTTTGATGCCATGCTTGACAACATCCGCGATTCAGTTACAAGCAGGATATTTAAGGTTAAAGTTCAGATTCAGCCGGCAGGAATGCAGAGACAGGCTCCTAAAACAATTCAGAATATGAATGCAGAGCATAAAGAAGCTCAGTCTGCAATTACCCCGCAGAGGGCTTTCAATGCACGAGATGCAAGGTCACAGGCAGCAAACAGTGCCATGAAAACCGGCAGACAGGGACAGAATGTAACTATAATGAGAACACTTCCAAAAGTAGGAAGAAACGATCCTTGTCCATGCGGAAGCGGTAAAAAGTATAAGCAGTGTCATGGAAAGAATGCTTAATACTGTTTGTAATTAGTGTAAAAAAAGTATAAAAAATAATCCGCAATGAAAATAAAACTTTTCACTGCGGATTTTTTTTATTTTCTCAATGAACTGCCAGGAAAGCCTATTCTATTTATAGGCCAGAAGCGGAAACTGGCTTTTCCAAGAATCCTGCTGCGATGAACATACTGAGGTTCCAGGTTAGACATATAACGGATAGAATATTCATCAAATTCTGACAGAGGCTTTTCCGTATGTTCGTAACTATGCCTCATGTCTAAAGAATTATACCTGTTGTCTCCCATCATAAAATAACAGTCTTCCGGTATGTACTTTCTTTCCGAACCATTATTTGCAGGGAACAGTCCCATATTTCTCTGATCCATAAAAAGTATGTAATTGCAAAGTTTTTCAAGAACGCTAATATTCTCTGTTAAAACAGAAACATTTCCATTAAGTCGGGCAAGCATTATACGGCCTGTTGTAAGTTTCATCATAACGTCAAGCCTCAAAAGTGAATCCGTATACAGATTGCTTCCTGCAAGAGCAGGACCTTCCAGAATAAGCTCACCGTTATCATCAAGTTCCCTATACTCATTAAGATTTGTAAAATTCTTATGCCAGCTGTTCATATAGGCATCAAACCATTCTTTTCCGCCGTCAACCTGTCTGAGTTTTATGACCAGGGATGACAAAAAAGAATTATCGAAAAAATTATTCATTAAAAGTGCTGATGAATCAATAACAGATGAAACATCTCCTTTTACATTTCCACCTGACGCATACCTTGAAAATTCAGCAGAAAGACTCATGCATTCCAATTTTGCACTTTCAAGATCAAGATTCCGTCTGAGCCGTTCTACCTCTTCCGTCATTTCCACCAGGGAATTTTCAATTTGAAGAGCATCAGACAGCGTTATACGCTTCTTATCAAAAATATCTTCTCTTGTAATTCCAGACATTGGAAGCTTTTCTATTTTCAGAATGGATTTATTCAAATCATAAAGTTTTCTGTCAGCAGCAGCATTCCAGCAGGCGTAAGAAGAATCACCTACTGCACTGAAACGGGTTCCGTCCTTTCTTGCATAAAGTTCCCCGTCAACAAGCATAATCTGCTCACCGGGAAGACCTGTTACGCGTTTTACAAGAGGATCAGCCTTTATTTCACCCCTGTCATCAGTATTTATATTCACCAGAGTCAGCGTACACATGTAAACAAACTGACTCATGAATGTCTTTACTTCACTTTTTCTGTCATTTGAATAATGAGGATTGCGGAATACAACAATGTCACCCCTGTCATAGCTTTCGATATACGGCAGTCCGGCACGGCTTAAGGGAAACTTAGGACCGGCAAGAGTTTTAAATACTACGACCCTGTCTTTTACGAGAAATTCCGGAACCATACTTTCTGAAGGAATCTCATAAAGCTGGAATAGAAAAATATTTATAAGGACGATAGTAAATACTGCCTGAATGAGGGCATCAACCCATTCAAGAATTTCTATGCCTATGCGGGCAGCCCCCTGGGGTTTTACAGACGGATGACTCTCATGATAAAGCTTCCAGTTTTCAGAAAGCTTCCATACCCTTTTTTCTGAAAGATAAAAAAGAATTACAAAAGAAAAGACTGTAAGTACAGTCCATACAACAGCCGAAATTATATCTAAAGCAAGATAAACATCAAAATTACCGGCCCTGAGAAGTACAAATGACGTTATAAATACAAAAGGCTCATACTGAAAGAATCTCCTCACCATTCCGATGACAGATGGAGAAGATTCCTTAAAAAGCTTCTTAAAAGAAAACTCATACAGCAGAAAAGTAAATGCAGCAGAAACAGGAAGCGCTGCAACCGACACATCAAAATGAAAAGGTATGCAAAGTAATGTAAAAAAAGTGCTCAAAAAAAGATTGATTACAATCAGACGTCTTAACTTTTCCATAAAAAGATTATAGCAACTTTTTTTTACTTATACTACACTCTGAATATCATGGAAATACTTGATATAGAAGCCGCACTTGAATTTACAGGCGGTGAACCGGAATTTTTCATTGAACTGGCAGAAGCCTTCATTAACGATATTCCCCCTGAAGCTGAAAAACTGCAGCAACTGGAAGCCGAAGATTTATCCAAAGCCGCATCTTATGTCCATTATTACAAAGGTGCTGCCAGACAGCTGGCCGCTCAGAAGCTGAGTCACACAGGTCAGAAACTGGAAGATGTACTCAGAAAAAAAACAGAGGGCGACATATCAAAACTGAATTCAGAATTTCTTGAATGCCATAAAGAAGCTGTGGAAGCATTAAAAAAAGCAGTTGAAGCACTCAGTAAAGGACATTAACATGACGGAACTTGAAAAATACTACAATAAATTTAATGAAGACCACCGTCTCACAACCCGTCATGGAACGGTAGAATTTGAAGTTGCCCTTTACAGAATTACAAAACACCTTGAAATGCTTAATCAGGAAAAAAACAGTATAAAGATTGCAGATATAGGAGCAGGAACAGGAAGGTACAGCATCGCATTAAGCAGAATGGGCTATGACGTTACGGCTGTAGAACTCGTAAAAAACAACCTGAACAAACTCCTTAACAGGCATGAAAAAGTAAAATGCTGGCAGGGAGATGCAAGAAACCTCTCGTTTCTGGACAGTGAAAAATTTGACGTAACTATACTTTTCGGTCCGCTGTATCATCTTCACGGAAAGGAAAAACTAAAAGCACTGAACGAGGCCAAAAGAATTACAAAAAAAGGCGGGCTCATTTTTACTGCACACCTGCTCAATGAATATGCAGTAATTACCTATGGATTCATTCAGGGGAACATACAGAAATGCCTGGAAAACGGTTCCATATCAAAAGAATTTATCTGCAGGGATGAAGAAAACGAACTGTACAGCTACACTTCACTGGAAGACATAAAACAGCTTGATTCCGATGCCGGTCTTATTCAGACAGAAATATTCTCTCCGGACGGACCTTCAGATTACATAAGGCGGGAATTAAATGCTATGGATGAAGAAACCTTCAGGCTGTTCATCGAATACCAGAAAAAGAACTGCCTGAGACCAGAACTTTTAGGAGCGTCCTCTCATATTGTTGACGTCCTCAGAAAATAAGCCTCAGAGAAATTTTCCAGTATAAGTTCTTCCAGGGCTGCAGCTTCGAGAGAAAGATATTTAGCCGCAGCGTCATATACCTTTTTTATATCACTCAACGGCGTAAAATCCTGTTCCCTTAAAGTCATAAAGGGAGCATCAGTTTCCAGCAGAATCCTTTTCCGTTCCAGCGAACACAAACATTCAATACTGCGACGGCTGTTTCGCAGCAGGTTCTTTCCAAATGAAAAATATGCGTTTATCCCATTCGAAAGAAGGGAAGAAGCTTCATTCTTACTAAAACCAAAGCCGTGAAAAATGCAGGAAGGAAGTCTTTTTAAAACCTTCTTATAGAAAAACAGTTCATTTAGAGCTTTTCTATCATGAATAATTACCGGAACATCATATTTTAAAGCAAGTTCAGTACACAGTTCAAAACATTTTTTCTGAAGGATTTCGTTTTTCTTAAAGTATTCATCGTAAAAATCGAATCCGCACTCACCTACAGCAGCTATTTTTCTCTGCATCAGCAGTTTTTCCAGAAAGTCTGCATATTCCGGAACAGGATTCTGGGGATGAATGCCAAAAGCTTCATAAATGCAAAAACCTTCATTTTTTAATAAAGAAACCCTGTCATGCTGTACAAAATACTCTTCAGGGCTATGAGCGCAGGTAACACCGTAAAAAGAGGAACCGGAAGTCCACAATTCAGTCTGCTTCTCAATGGAAGGAATAAGATGAAAATGTGCATCACAAAATAAAGGTCTAAACATTTTTTTTTATTCTCCGAAAATAAAAGTACCATGTTTTAAGGAGTATGCAAATGGAAAGTTACACATTAAAAAGCATAGGCAAATCAACTGATTACATGACAATCACCCGCGAAACAGAGGAAGGATACGCAGTACGTATCGTTCGGGACAAAGACGGTTACAACGAAATCACAAACGACTTCATCTCGAAGGCATTATTTGAAAGCTGTCTCAGGACCGGCTACATCGAAAAAATAGCAAATCCTGAAGAAATTGCAATCGGAGCATAAAAACTAGGATTTTTGAATCCCTGAGTTTTTAAGTATTTCCAGTGCGTTACTGAACCGAGTTTCTTTATCAGTAACTTCAGGAAGCCAGTGTATAGTAACGCCTTTTTTTTCCATTCCACGGAACCATGTTTCCTGTCTTTTGGCAAACTGGCAGATTGCATGATACAGAGAAGATGTCATCTGTTCTTCTGTAGGAATTTTTTTCTGAAGATAGTCACTTATATAACGGTATTCCAGCCCAAGTTTATCCAGCCGTTCCCAACTGTATCCTTCATCATGAAGTCTTTTAACTTCATCAATCATACCGTTACGGATGCGTTCATTTAAGCGGATAAGAATATTATTTCGTAAAACCGGACGTTCCAGTGTCGTACCGATTACCAGCACATTTAACTCCGGTCTCTTCGGAAGTTTTTTTCTTAATTCTTCACATTCAGGGCTTTTCATGAAGGTTTCTATCTCTATGGCCCTTACAACCCTCTCCCTTATCAGAAGATCACTTTTATTATGAAGGTTTGGTTTTAATTTAAGCAAAATAGAATCAAGTTCTTCCAGAGACTTTTCAGAAAGTTCCTTTCGAAGCTCTTTATTTTCCTCTACAGGTACAAAATCATATCCCCGTATTATGGAATCAACATACATTCCTGTTCCGCCACAAACAAAAGCAATTTTATTTTTGGAATTAATGTCTCTGAAAAGCTCATAAAAATCACTCTGAAAATTAAACACATTATACTCAGTATCCAAAGTAGTTACGTCTATCAGGTGATACTGAATACTTTTTTTTGTTATACTTCCGTCAGGATTCTTTTTCTCAACAACATATTCATCAAGGTCTTTTCCGCTTCCAAGATCCAGTCCTTTATAAACCTGCCGGCAGTCAGCAGATATAATATCCCAGTCAAAATAATCTGCTAAAGAAACAGCAAGAGAAGTTTTTCCTACGGCAGTCGGTCCTAAAAGGACAACACAATTTACAGGACTCTGCATATTGCACATTTTAAATATTCACTTTTTGGATAACCGGAAAGAACAGGATGATCAGGAGCTGCTCCCCGTTTCTGCAGAATCTGAACCTTCTTATGACTGTCCTTTGCTGCATGCATGACCATTGAATAAAAATTATTCTCATCAAAATAATGAGAACATGAACAGGTAATAAGGATTCCACCTTCATTTAAAAGCCTCATGGCACGAAGATTTATTTCTTTATAGCCGCCATATGCTTTCTGAATGAGTTTTGCACTTTTTGTAAATGCAGGAGGATCAAGAATTATTACATCGAATTTTTCTCCATCTGCTTCATATTTTTTCAACAGATCAAATACATCAGCACAAACTGCTTTCATCTTTTCCTGAGCGCCGTTAATGGTTATATTTCGATTAACCATATCAACAGCTTCCTGAGAAATATCAACGCTGATTACTTCCCTTGCTCCGGCTTTATATGCATTTAATCCGAAAGCTCCTGTATGGGTAAAAGTATCCAGAACCTTTTTTCCTTTACAGTAACGGGCAGCTTCTCTTCTATTGAATTTCTGATCAAGAAAATACCCGGTCTTCTGGCCTCTGGCAATATCAACTTCAAGAAAAATTCCATTTTCCTCGATTTTTATTACTTCACTTCCGGTCCTGCCAATCCATCCGGCACGCTCTTCAAGGCCTTCTTTTTCCCTGATTGAGGCATCACTGCGCTCATAAACCGCATAGGGCTTTACAGTCTCTTCCAGGGCATCAAGCAGTTCTTTTCTAAAGACTTCACAGGCAAGGGCAAGGAACTGAACTACAAGATAAACCTTTCCATCAGAATAAAACCTTTCAACTATAAATCCCGGAATAAAATCAGCTTCTCCAAAAATGAGGCGATAGCTGTCAGTTTCAGAAAAATTAACGCGGCGAATATTAAGGGCATTCAAAACGACATTTTTCCAGTAGGCAGCCGGATTTTCTAAAATTCTGTCGGCGTGTTCACTGCCTATCATCCTTACAGTTATCTTTGATGTACGGTTGATCACACCGGTACCAAGAAACCCTCCGGCAGCAGCATAAACTTCCACTACATCTCCGTCCTTTACCAAACAATCCTTCAGGGAAGATGTTTTTACTGATTTCGAATTCTTATCATAAAATTTTACAGAATTTATTTCATTATCATATACCCAGGGAAACCCCTGAGAAATTTCCAGATCCTCTTTTGGATTTAAAAAAACACGAGTTACATCGTTCATATAATTCTCCGAATACTTAAAGGCTGATTTTACACCACAGGAAATGCATTATAAACATAAAAAAAACATTACTCAATACAATACGAATAACACTGCCGTTACATATTTGCAGCATGTTTTTACAAAGAACAAAAAAAAAGATCTAAATCTTTACATAATAAAGACTTAGATCAATGACACTTGCCTGGCTCGAACAGGCGACCCTCTGCTTAGAAGGCAGATGCTCTAATCCAGC
Source organism: Treponema rectale (assembly GCF_014202035.1). Lineage (NCBI taxonomy): Bacteria > Pseudomonadati > Spirochaetota > Spirochaetia > Treponematales > Treponemataceae > Treponema > Treponema rectale. Next base: position 525,944 of record NZ_JACHFR010000001.1, on the reverse strand, counting down.
TGAGCTAAAGTGCCATGGCAAAGATATTACTACAAAGTAATTTTTGTTTCAATAGGTGTCTGAAAAAATTTACCAGAGTTAGTCTTCATAATCACTTTCATATATGGCAACAGAACCTAAAAAAGCAACCTGACTGTAAGACTTACTGAGAGATTCATCCTGACCTACAGAAATGGCGTACATATCAACATACCAGGTTCCCTCACTTGAAGCAGATGTATTTAAATAAACATCAGGATCACCTGACACAGGAACAGGATTTTCATCAGAAGAGGAATCCGCAGAATTAAAATTAAACCCGTGCTTTACATTTGCACCATCTTTACGCTTCGGAACAACAACAGTTCCATCTGCAAGCTTGACGGCATAATTGCTGTCATATGAAGAAAGGAGCTCGCTGCCGACACATATTGAGGCTTTATAAGCTTCTTCATCACCATAATCATTAAGACGGATGTATACATAACGGCTTGAACCGGAACTTTCAATGGTAGGATCAGGATCATAACTTACGGCACTGAAGCCTAAAACCTGATACTCGTAGGAAGAAATAATCTTATCCGCTGCTGCTGTATAATTAGTACTGCTGTTAAGGGTAGATACAGCATCTTCCCGGGTTTTCATTTCCGTATAACTATTATAAATCTTGTAATAAATATAAGTTCCTAAAAACTTAAAGGTTCCCTGATCCGTATTATTGTCACCATCTTCCTTAGTTCTGAAAGAAAAATAAAACTGCAGCGGATCTGAAGATGAGTAAATAGGCTCATGCTCTACATTCGGCGGATCAAGATAATAATAAGTTTCAAGACCACAGGAAGAGAAAAAAAAGAGCCCCATTCCAAAAAGTACAAGCAAAACTCTGATTAAATAAACGCCTACACTTCTTTTCATGGAGCTATCTTAAAATATAAATATTGTATTTAACTTAATTCTTTCCGTTTACAGAAAGCCTGATAATGCTTGACTGTGCAAGATTTGCCCATTCATCATCATACTTATCAACAACTTCCTGATAAACTTTCACTGCACCTGAATAATCTTCTGAAAGTTCCTTAGCCATTGCAAAGCGGAACATATCATGAGATGCAAGAATATATCCCTTCACAGATGAAGCTTTTTCAAAATAAGAAGCAGCATCTGCATATTTTCCAAGTTCAAGGGCGCAGGATCCGGCATTTGAATAGCAGGCAGGATATGTATATGCCTTAACGTCTTTTTCTGCAGCAGCAAGATAACAGTCCTGAGCACTAAGATAATCCTTAGCAGCATAATGAATTTCTGCAGCAAGAAGATTTGCGCGTACGCCTACTACACCAGATTCAGATACATATGAACCAAGTGCCTCGATAGCTTTTGCAGCGGCAGCAGCAAGTTCATCACTTTTTGCAGCTTTCTCTTCTTCTGTAAGTTCTTTTACAGCCGGTTCTCCTTCATCCTCTGAAGCTTCTTCCTTAACTGTATATTTTGATTCAACAGCAGCAACATCCTCGATATAAGATGTTTCTACAGAATAAATTGCTGCAAGGGCATCATTCTTTTCCTTATTCCTTAACAGAACAACTGTACATACAGCTACGGCAGCAACAACTACAGCCGCAAAGGAAACAAGTATAATCTTGCGGTATTTTGAAATGAATGACTCTACCTTCTGAGCAGAATCCCCTGTATTTTCTTTGTTTGACTTCTTAAGAGTAAGAACTGTTTCAGACATTTTTTTCTCCAATATATATTTAGAAACGTACTATATATCAAATATAGATATTTGTCAAAACCTAAACTTATGGCACCGTTCAGACACGCTTTATATCAAGCTCATTCAGAAGACGGGAAACATATGTTCTCTGAATTCCAAGCCTTCTGGCTGCTTCCGTCTGATTCCAGTTGGATTTTATTAAAACTTTGGTTATATATTCTTTCTTAAATTCATTTACGGCATCTTTTAATTCAAGTCCGGAATCAAAAAGAACTGAAGTTCCACATGAACTTTCCTGAGTCTCATGCCTGTCCAGACCTGTTGGAAGATGAAGGTCAGAAGGTTCAATATACGGAGGCGTTCCTAAAATGCAGGCCCTTTCTACAGCATTTTCCAGTTCGCGGATATTACCCGGCCAGTAATATGAATTTATAGCCTCCATAGCTGCTTCTGAAAAGCCCTTAAAATCCTTTCCGGCTTCCATCCTGAATTTTTCAAGAAAGTGCTGGCTTAAAACCTCTAAATCCTCTTTTCTGTCACGCAGCGGAGGAACGTTAATAGGAACTACATTCAGACGGAAATACAAATCACTTCTAAATGAACCGTTTTCCACCATTTCTTCAAGATTACGGTTTGTTGCAGCAATAACCCTTACATTGACGCTGATTGTCTCACTGGAACCTACCCGCTCAAACTTTCTCTCCTGAAGTACGCGAAGAAGCTTTACCTGAAGATCCAGGGGAAGTTCACCAATTTCATCAAGAAATATAGTTCCACCGTCTGCAGCTTCAAAACGTCCCATATGATTGCTTACGGCATCCGTAAAAGCACCTTTTACATGACCAAAGAGTTCACTCTCCAGAAGTGTCGGAGAAAGAGCTCCACAGTTTACACGAACAAAAGGCATATCCTTACGGTCACTGCGAAGGTGAACCTGCTCTGCAAAAAGTTCCTTTCCAACTCCACTTTCACCAACAATAAGAACGGAAGAATTCATTTTTGCAACAGAATCAAGAACCTTAAGTATGTCAAGAACGGCAGGACTTTTGGCAACAAAAGAATGATACTCCGTACCATTCTTAAATGAATGCTGCATCTGATCAATCTGATCCATCTTTCCACGATAGTCAGAAAGATTTCTATATGCAACAGAAGCCTGCATTCCTATAAGCTCAAGAACATCCAGATCTTCCTGTGTAAAATCCTGGTTATCTGATTTATTTAGAACCTCTATGACGGCAACACTCCGTCCGTTTACAACGACAGGATAAGCCATCATATTTCTAGTTATGTAATTTGTGGAATTCTGAACGTAAGGATTAAAACGTTCATCATCGATAGCACTGTTTACAATCTGAGGTTCCATATGTTCTGCAACCCAGCCGGCAATGCTTTCTTTTTCGACATGAATTTTTTTTACTTCTGCACCTTTAGGACCAAGAACATCATCAAAAGTAAGACTTCCATCTTCCTGGTTTACGGTTAAAACAGAAGCAGCTTCACACGAAAGCACGGTCTTTACAGACTCAAGGATTACGCTAAGGAGTTTCCTCGGACTTTCATATGAAGCTGATATTCTGGTATTTGCGTAAATGAGTGTCTTTAATCTGTCAATAAAATTTACTTCTAAATCACTCATCTACGATACACTTAAGGCTCTTATTTATCTTCTGACTGATCTTTCAAACTGTCACCGATAGTATAAGCTCCATCATCATCATTGTTTGATGACATGTACTGAGAAATTTCAGCACGAGCCTGAGCCTTCTTATATTCTCTTACAGAGAAGCCTACCTTCTCGCGTTCAACATCAACAGAAACAACGTAAACATTTACCTTGTCGCCAACGTTATACTTTTTAACAGCTTCTTCGTATGGAGTTTCACGATCTTCACAAAGGTTTACTTTATTTACAAGACCTTCAATTCCACAAGGAGCTTTTACGAAAATACCAAATTCAGTAATAGAAGTTACTTCACCTTCAAGTGTACTTCCAACTTTATTTTCTTCTGCAAAAGCAATCCAAGGATTGTCAGTAAGCTGTTTTACACCAACACGGATTCTGTGATTTTCAGGATCACATTCAATTACAACAACATCCAGCTGCTGGTCAACTTTGATTTCACTGCCAGGATGCTTAACTTTCTTTGTCCATGAAAGATCTTCACCGGCAAGGAAGGCATCAATTCCCTCTTCAAGCTGAACGAATGCACCGCTGTTTGTAATCTTAACAACTTTACCGTTTACTTTTGTTCCAACAGGATACTTTTCTGAAATTGTATCCCAAGGATTTGCAGTAACCTGCTTAAGACCAATTGAAACACGGCCGGCCTGGATATCATAACCCAATACCATGCATTCAACTTCGTCCCCTTCTTTTACCATGTCAGAAGGCTTATTAATTTTCTTAGTCCAGCTGAATTCAGAGATATGTGCAAGACCTTCAATTCCTTCTTCAAGTTCAATGAATGCACCGAAATCAGTAAGCTTTGTTACTTTTCCCTTTACGATATCATTAACATGATACTTTTCCTCGAAGTGCATCCAAGGATCTTCAGTGAAATGCTTGAGAGAAAGATTAATTCTCTTTCCTTCCTGATCAAGACGAATAACCTTAAGTTCAATTTCCTGACCTTTCTTTACAAAATCCTTAGGACGGGTAACATGACCCCAAGACATATCATTAATGTGGAGAAGACCGTCAAAACCACCAAGATCAATGAAAGCACCGAAGCTTGTGAACGATTTTACGACACCTTTTACAGTATCACCGATTTTTACTTCGTTAAAGAACTTTTCACGGTTAACGTTCATCTGTTCTTCAAGATACTTGCGGCGATTAACAACAACATTGCGCTTGCCGTTTGAATAAAGGCGTTCAACATAGAACTTACCTTTAAGACCTACAAGTTTTTCTTCTTTTTCTACTTTCTGGCTGTCTGCCTGGCTAATTGGAAGGAATGCACTGATTCCACCTCCAAGATTAACCATATATCCACCCTTAGTAACGGAAGAAATAGTTCCGTCTACAGGTTCTTTCTTTTCAAATGCAACCTTAAATTCATCCCAAAGCCTTCTTTCGTCAGCCTTGATCTTTGAAACTTCTGGACCATACTTTCCAAACTGATTCACAAGATAAACAGTAATTACATCGCCAACTGACGGTAATTCTCCGGCAAATTCAGATACAGGAATCTTTCCTTCTGACTTGCAGTTTACGTCCACGAATACGAGGTCATCAGTAACCTGAACTACAGTACCCTGAACATTTGATCCATTTTCAACAGGTTCCATCTTGTTGATAGATGCTTCCAATTGTGTGTGAATGTCGTCGGAACCATTTCCAACATTCTGTACCACTTCCTTCTGTTCCATAGCAAACCCTTTATGTTTTATTTTGTTTTCGATTATTGCACAAACCTCATCAATGGTCAAGTTAGATGTATCAACATAGACCGCATCAGGTGCCTGTTTAAGAGAACCTTCTGCCTTATTTCTGTCCATTTTGTCCCGTTCGATGATTGCATTTTTTATTTCTTCAAGTGTAAGACTGCTTACTCCCTGATCAAAGCGGCGCTGTGCCTGAACATCAATGCTGGCATCAAGATAAAACTTATATTCCGCATCAGGAAAAACCACCGTAGTCATGTCACGGCCTTCACAGATAATGCTGAGGGACTTTACAATCTGCCTCATGCGTTCATTCACCATGTGACGGAGTTCTACAACAGCAGAAACTTTTGAAACATTTGCATCAACCTTATCCTGATGAAGAAGGTCGTCCACATCCTTTCCGTTAAGAATAAGGCGGGCATTCACATAATCAAGCTTCTGTTTTTTAGCAAAAGCAACTACAGCTTCAGAATCATCAATATTTACCCCTGCATCAAGAAGTGCGAGCGTAAGGGCACGATAAAAACTTCCACTGTTCAGATAAACAATTCCTAAATCCTCAGCTACCCTGTGGGCAACTGTACTTTTACCGGTTCCTGCCGGTCCGTCGATGGCGATTACCATTTTATCTCCTATATGAATCAGGAATAATCAATATTCCTGAAAACTAGCCGACTTAAACTTTTTTCCTTCATTATGGCAGAGGCTTAAAAGGGTCTTTACTTCCTGAGCCGTAAGTTCCCTGAACTGTCCGAACTGAAGTTCTCCAACCCCTACGCTTCCAATGCGGATTCTCATAAGGCTTCTTATTCCAACCTGGCGGTCTTCAAAAACCCTTCGGATTTCACGGTTTTTTCCCTCTACAAGAACAATCCTCATGCGGTGACTGTTAAGTTCAACAGCCTGCTTGCAGCGGTAAAAAACATTATCTATACGGATTCCCTTCATAAAATCTTCTGCCAGTCCGCGGGGAAGACTCGTACTCGTATCAACTATATATTCCTTTTCAAGTTCAGCAGACGGATGGGAAAGCCTTGCAGCAAAATCCCCGTCATTCGTAAAAATAATAAGTCCGCTGGAAAACATATCAAGACGGCCTACATTATAAAGGCGCTCAGAATAAGTTTCCTTCAGAAGATCTGCGGCTACAGGCCGGTCCTTTTCATCTGCCAGGGAACATACATACCCCTGAGGTTTATTCAGCAGCACGTAGCGCTTAGTTTCTTCCAGATGTATTTCCTTTCCGTCAACAAGAACGACATCACCGGGAGCAACTTTTGTTCCCAGTTCCGTTACGACCTGTGAATTTACCTGTACCCTTCCCTCAAGAATAATTGCCTCACTGGCGCGACGGCTTGCCACACCACAGCGGGCCATATACTGCTGTAAACGCATAATACTATCTTGCAAGTTCAATAAACCTCTCGTTTTCTTTTTCATCAAGCTGCGGTAATTCACTAATACTCTGCAAATGGAAAAATTCAAGGAATTCTTTAGTAGTTCCGTACAGAGTAGGTTTACCAGGAATATCTTTTTTTCCGACTTCCTTTATAAAATTACGCTCAAGAAGAATCCTCATCATGTTATCAACGCTTACATGGCGGATACTTTCTATCTCTGCACGGGTAATAGGCTGACTGTATGCAATAATCGAAAGAGTCTCAACGGCAGCCTTACTAAGCTTACCGTCATTTTTCTTGCCGTAACGCTCTTTTACGAAATCAAAGCACTCTTTTTTTGGCGTAAGAATCCAGCCTCCGATTATCTGAGACAGTTCAATTCCCGAATCAGGGGCTGAATATTTTGCCTTAAGATTTTCAAGACATTCTTTTATTACATCAGGTGATAATTTTGTAATTCTGGACAGACTGTCAACATTCTGCGGTTCACTTTCAAGAAAAAGTACTGTTTCAAGCAATGCCGTTTCTCCATCCAGCGTCATGTTTTCGCGCCGGATATCAAGTTCCGTCTGTTCTTCCCTTAAAAGTTCCGTTTCAGATTCTTCTTCATAGGAATCATCATCAGCAGTTTCCTGTTCCGTCTCGTTTTCAGAAACCTGTTTTTCAGATTTTTCTTCCACTGCAGTATTTTCAGCAGCACTTTCTTTATTTTTTTCCAGATTTTCTGATTCGGTAACTTCGCTTACGCTGCCTGCTTCTTCCTGCATATCTTTATGTCTCCAAACATTCTGTTCTGAAATATATCTGCCAGTTTGAGTTTAACGGCCTCTAAGATTGCCATAAATGCACATACAACGTCAAGTTCGTTACCCCGGCGGGTAATAAGGTCAGTAAACATGCATTCACCGTTACGCTCCAGAAGTTCATTCATAAGCGCAATTTTTTCATTCGGTGTAATGCTCTCATTCATATTGATTATCCTGTCGTCCTGAGAAACATTCGTAAGATTCTTAAAAATCTTCTGCATATCCTGAAGAAGAGCCCAGGAATCAACCTTTTCCCACATTGAATCCTCATCATCAAAAGGAAGAAGTCTTTCAATCTTCTTACGCTCAAAGCTCCACTCGCTCTGTTCCTCCTGCTCTTCCATAAGAACCGAAAGCTTCTTGAATTTCTGATACTCAATAAGCTGGGCTACAAGTTCATCACGAGGATCTTCCATGCTTTCGCCTTCTTCATATTTTACTTCAACAGGAAGAAGCATAAGGCTTTTTATATGAACAAGTTTGGATGCCATTGCATAAAAATCACTCAAATCCTGAAGATCAAGTTCCACTGCATAGTCAAGATAATCAAGAAACTGATCTGTAATTTCTGCAATAGGAATGTCATAAATATTTATTTTATTTTCACGTATAAGGCTCAGAAGCAGATCAAGAGGCCCTTCAAAAATACCTGCACTGAATTTCTGACGTCTTGACTGAACATCGTCCGTTACTGATGTTTCTAAAACCTGAGTCTGTTCCATAAAAATGCTCCCTGCTGATTCTGTTTTAAGACCGCTCCAGTACAACTTCCTGAGTCTTCAACAAATCAAGCTGTGTTTTTATATATTCTTTTGAAAATGGAAGACTGTCTTTTAAAAGACAACCCTCAAATTCAATATCGGCATATTTTTTTAAAACTTCATGAAAGGGTGTCAAAACAAAACTTCTTTCAAGAAATTTTTCATGGGGAACGACAAGATTTTCTTCAGAAATTTTTTCTTTTCCGAAAAGTTCAATGTCTATATCCAGAGATCTGCATCCGTAACGAATTTCTTTCGAACGGTCACGCCCGAAAGAAGCCTCAATTCTATGTATTTCATCCAGAAGTTCAAATGCCGTACCCTCATACCAGCCTGCACACACCATGTTATGAAAGTAATCCTGATCTTCATAATACATAGGTTTTGTTACATAGACTGAAGAAAATACAGCATTTTTAAGAACAGACGACAGTGCCCTGCAGGCTTCATCCAGAACTTTTCCGGGAGCAAGATTTTGAAAACCTTTATTTGAGCCAAGACCAAGCACTGTACAAGTCATAATCAGAACAAATCCTCTACTGACGGTTTTTCTGCGGCAGCCTTTGCAAGCCCTGCTGCCCTGGAAGCAGTTTTAGTTTCCTTTACCGGAGCAGGTTCAGAAGCAGGTTCCGCCTCATCCGTCTGGGCAGGAACTCCAACTCCCTTTGCACGCATTTCTTTTTCGTAAGCCTTTATCTGTTCCTCAGTTACAACTTCTCCCTCTTTCGTACGGAGAACCTGTCCCGGGAAGATTTTTTCACGAAGAGTATGCTCAAGCTGAATGCGGTATTCAGGATTATTTTCTATATAATTTACGGCATTTTCCTTACCCTGACCTACCTTTTCGTCACCGCGGGTATACCATGCGCCGCGCTTGTCAATAAGACCATGCTTAACGGCAGAATCCAGAATCGAAGCGGCAGCAGAAACTCCCTTTCCGAAATAGATGTCAAGTTCAACCTTTCTGAATGGCGGAGCAACTTTATTCTTTACAATCTTTACGCGTACTCTGTTTCCGATTGCATCTTCATCTCCCTTTCCGTCAATTGATTCTATTCTGCGGATTTCAAGGCGGATTGATGAATAGAATTTAAGTGCGTTTCCACCGGTTGTCGTTTCCGGATTTCCGAACATAACGCCGATTTTCATACGGATCTGATTGATGAAAACTACAAGACACTTGCTCTTTCCGACGATAGCAGTAAGCTTTCTTAAAGCCTGACTCATAAGACGAGCCTGTACACCCATTACAGAATCACCCATTTCTCCTTCGATTTCTTTCTGCGGAGTAAGGGCAGCAACAGAGTCTATTACGATAATGTCAACAGCACCGGAACGTACCAGCTGCTCACAAATCTCAAGAGCCTGTTCTCCCGTATCCGGCTGGGATACATAAAGTTCATCAATATTAACACCAAGGTTCTTTGCATAAACAGGATCAAGAGCATGTTCCGCATCAATAAATGCCGCAATACCGCCAAGTTTCTGTGCTTCTGCCACAGCATGAAGGGCAAGAGTCGTCTTTCCTGAACTTTCAGGACCATACATTTCTATAATTCTTCCCCTCGGATATCCTCCGATTCCCAGAGCTTCATCAAGAAGAATCGATCCCGAAGGAATAACGTCAATTGCAGTTGCATCTGTTTTTGTTCCAAGCTTCATGAGTGAGCCCGTACCGAACTGCTTTTCTATCTGAAGTCGTGCAGCTTCAAGAGCCTTTAACTTCTCAGACATTTCTACTGGCATTTTTTCTTCTGCCGCTTTAGCCATAATGACCTCCCGATTATTCATTACGTATATATATTTTCATCAAATTTTTAAAATCTACACAAATTATCAAAAATAATAATAAAAAAATTAATTTTTAAGAACACCGTCTTTTAACGGCTGATAAACAGATATACCGTCAAGTTTTAATTTTCCGTCATCAAACTTTACCCTTCCCAAAAAACGAACGGCTTTCTTTCCGTCCGGAACAGGATTAAGCCCTTTTGAAAAATTAACCTGAACATATCCGTCAAAATTCTCAAGATTTTCATATCCTACAAGAAGAGTGCAGGACCAGTCTCCGTTATCGTGCAGTTCAGCCCTTGAAATTCTGCCGCTCCATGCAACGTAACAACCTTCATAAAGCTCAGGAACTTTTGAAGAAACAATCGTATCATAAGAAACATTATCAAGAAGATTATCAAAAGTCGGCGGTTCAGGAAACAAAAGCGACTCCAGAACATTGACCTTGCCTTTAAACTCCGCAGAAACATTAGACTGAAGCAGACGGTTTATTTCCACCCGGCAGGCATTGTCCCTGCCATCCTGAAAATACATGACGGCATCATCATAGGCTCTGTTTGCCTCCTGCCTGCTGAGCATAAAATGTACCACCGTTCCCGACAGATCCTGAGCAAGGGCAGATTCTCTTTCATCACTGCTTAATTCCAGTCCGAGAGAACTTAAATTCATACGGGGACCCTTTATATAATCCCGTGCAGGCTTAACGGAAGCAAACCCATATATAACTGCCCCCAGAACAATTCCTGCAAGAATTCCTGCCGCACAGGACTTAATTATAATAAGCGGATTAAGTCCAAGAGGTGGAAAAAACCGCTGAAGTTTTCCGGTTTCATACCATCTGACAATAACAGGATATTCCCCGTAGTCCCTTATAAAATCAAGGGCAGCTTTTGCTACTGCATTCTCAGGATCTATATCAAGAACATCAAGATAATATTCTATGGCTTTCTGAGTATCCCCCCGCTGTAAAAAAATCGCAGCCTGTCCGAGAATTAATTCTGAGTCATTGATACGAATATTTCTTGCCCGTTTATAAAAAGAAGAAGCAGATCCAAAATCCCCTGAATATAAAAAAGCATGTCCCATGACAAGATTAAATTCAAAATCATCCCTGTAATACTCTTCATAAGATTCCAGAAGAGTTATGGCAAGAGAAAACTTTCTTCGTTTCAGGAGAGCACGAGCTCTTTCAACTGCAGACCGGGCCATGTAACCTCAACTTATTCCATTGACTTAAGCATAAGGAGGATTCCGTCAAGTTCTGCATTCAAAGCATCTATTTCCGCCTTATTTATGCCAGGATCATCAGCTTCCAGTTCTGCAATATGGTCAAGAAGCTGCTGTATATATTCAGGATTAAGCTGCATCTTTGTAACTACAACTTTTTCCGGCACAGTTACTTCATTTTCCTTAGAAGAATCTGACGAAGGTTCCGGAGAAAGTCCTGCAGAATCCTCAGGAGAATCACTTTCACCGGATGCAGAAGTTTCCGGATCCGCAACAGTATCCTGCTGCCCCGGAATTACAGGCATATTCTCATAATAAGGAGTCTTCAGTTCATCCTCAGAAATTTCAGACGGACTTGGAGCTACATTCGTATAAGGTGCAAAATCCGGAAGAGATGCGGCAAGGGCGGTACGACCTTCTTCCAGAGCCTTAAGGAAATCTTTTCCCGCCGGTTCATTTCCGCTGATTCCCACAGACATATAGAATGTAATTACACTGGTTTTAAGCGGATCAAGATAAGCCGTTTTCCAGTTAATGCCAACAGCAGAATTATTGTATGAAATTACAGAATTAAAACTCTTTGCTTCTGTAGTCTGAGGAATCCAGTTTGTAGTTGAGAGTGAATCTTTATTGGCCAGCGTTACGTGAGACGGTGAAGTTATGCCTTTTCCATCAAGAAGGAACTGAACTGAAGTACTTTCATTCGATGAACGTACCCATAAATCATTTGACATGGAAAGATACTGAACTTCAGAATTAATTTTTGACTTTGCAGCCGTAGAAAAATGAGAAACAGTATTTTCTCCAAGAACAGTATCAAAGACACTCTTTACGGTAAAAGACTGAGTACTTCTTCCAAGGTTAATCGTATAAATCGTTACGCGAAGCATGTCTACCCTGGATGAAGTTGCAATGGACGGCAGGAAACTAAAATCCACAACAACCTGAGCCTGTTTTTCTATCGTATAGCACATCTGGGCCCCGTAAGGTGTACGGCGGGCTTCACTTTTTACACCGTTTTCCCTGTTAAGGCGGTATTCCTTGCGACCGATTTTTACGCTTACGAACGTTGAGGTAAATGAATCATAATTTGAAAGGAGCGGTACGGGACTTCCCTGTTCAGGAATTGCATAAAGACCGAATGTTCCCGTACTTCCGTTCATATCAATTTTTATGTCATCCTTAGTAATTGAAAACTTTCTCTCAGGAACATAAATCCAGCCTGTATAGGCATCCTTCCGCTGCTTTGCCTGAAGTTTCTTAAGCCTTTTTTCCTCCGGCGTAAGACCGGAACTTGAGCAGGAAAGAAATATCTGTGAACACAATACAGCCGCTAAAACGGCACAAAGTATCTTTACTGTTTTTTTCATAAAGCCTCCAATCACATGCCGCCGTTCTTTTCATCAAGAAGAGCCTGAATCTGACGGGCTTTTGCCTTCAGTGCTGCCATTTCTTCATCAGAAACACCGTTTGAAGCAGAAGGAACCTGAACTTTTGCAGCACCGGCCTCCAGTTCCTTAATACGCTGGTTTGCAGCATTCAACTGCCTTCTAAGGGAAACAAGATCTTCCGTCTGATACTCCCGAAGCTGTTTCTCATATTCCTCACGGGAACTCAGATATTCCTCTCCCGTCATTTTAAGAAGGTAAAGAAGCTTCTGCTCCCGTTCCCTCTGGGCTATAAGATCAAGCTTGAACTGAGCGTCAGGAGACTTTTCATTTTCAGGAAAATCAGCCACAACCTTTTCATACAGAGCCCTGGCCGTCTCAAAATTATAATCATCATAAAAACACTCACCAAGCCAGAACAGAGCCGACGGATACATTGCATCTCCGGGATTCTGATGACAGTAATCACTGAGAACAATCACGGCATCATCATTCTGTCCAAGATAATGAAGGGCACGGCCTTTCTGATATGAAACATAAGGACCAAGTCCTGAATCTTCAAAAGTCGAAAGAAAGTAATCCGCATCATTTACGACGCCGGTATAGTTTTCTGCGTACATCTCACTCAGAATGAGTATGTACCAGCTGTCTGCCGTTGAATAAACAGGAGAAGCCACAGCCTGCCTCAAAAAAAGGCTTGCTCCCGTCCAGTCCCCGTTTCTGTAGGATTCCAGCCCCTGAACATACGAACGGCCACGGGCATCAAGTTCCTGGGAAAAAGCCGCTGCAGTACAAGTAAAGATGAGTACCGGTACAATTATAAAACGGAATGTTTTTTTTATTAATTCCACTTAAGTTCCCCTGTAAAGAAAGATGATCCGGAAACAACAACATCAGTTCCGGCCTCCAGTACCAGCGGAAGTGTCTTTGAATTAACGCCGCCATCTACTGAAATGAGAAAGCCCAAGCCTTCCCTTCTTCTTATATCGGCAAGTTTTCTGACTTTTTCAACTGTATACGGAATGAGTTTCTGACCGCCCCACCCCGGATTAACCGTCATAACCAGAACAAGATCAATATACGGCAGAAGTTCTTCCAGAACAGAAACCGGTGTAGAAGGACAAAGGGCTACTCCCGCCTTTTTTCCGGCATTATGAATCATCTGAATGCACAGATCAGCATGTGCCGTTGCCTCTGCATGAAAAGTTATATAATCAGCCCCGCTTTCAATATATGAAGGAATTGACATTTCCGGTTTTTCTATCATCAGGTGCACGTCAAAAGGCAGAGCGGAACATTTTCTGATGGACTTTATTACCGGCTGACCATAAGTTACCTGAGGTACAAAATGTCCGTCCATAACATCAATATGAACCCAGGAACCGTCTGTTTTTTCTATTTCCTTCAATGCCCCGCCAAGATCTGAAAAATCTGCAGATAAAAGAGACGGAGATAAAACAATCTTATTATCCATAATAAAAATATGATAACGTAAGAGCCGTATTTTTACAATATAATGAAGAGAATATTAAAGACAGCCTTCCGCATCTTCTGCAATCTGAAAACAATCTCAAAAAGCTTCATATTTTTTGTTTTTTTACATAGAAACAATGTTGACAAATATATTTAAAACCATTATAAACTATTCCCCAAAAATCAAAAACCCTACATTGACTAAATAATTCTATTCAGTATAATATTCTTCATGGGAATACAGTCGCAGTCTGCCTTTGAACAGGCATACAAACTTATGGAAATATGCTGTCTGGATCAGGCAGGAGCCGTGTTAAACGACACACTCACCTCGGATCTTGACAACAAAGACATAGTTTATTCCATACAGTACTGCGCTTTCTGGCAGAAAACCCTTGAAAAGCTTCCAAAACTGGACAGTTTCGACCAGGGAGAATACCTGGTGAATCATTGGAAAGACTTCATGTCGGTCGTACAGCCTGAAAAGGTTCTCAAGGAATCAGAATTCTTAGGAAAAACAGTTTACTCCCTTAAAAAAGGAGTTTTTTCACTGGCTCTTGAATGTTATACAAAAGCACTGGACCGGACTGCAGGAGATGAAAGCCTGAGTGCAGAAATAAACAGAAAAAGAGGTCTGTGCTACAAGAAGCTTGGTTCCTATGAAAACGCACTGGACTGTCTTACTCAGTCTGTACAGTTACTGCCGAACAATGCAGCGGCCGTAGCAGAAAAAGCAGACTGTTTTGCCCTTTGCGGAGAAACAAAATATGCAAAGCTTCTTTTCAGGGAAGCATTCTTCATGAATGCCAGAAAGATAGACTTTGATTTTCTTGATTCCCCGCTTATAAACCTTCTTATAAATGAAGTAAGGGCTAAAGGTTATGAGGGAGATGCACTTCATGAATGGATTCCTGTATACGGAGTCCTTCTGGGGGTTTTCAACAAAAAACGTGAACTGAAATTTCTTGAGGTTCTTCGTCTCAAGCAGGAAATATATTCACGGGAAAACGAGCTCAAAGACCCTTCATGCAACAGTGCTGTAATTACGCCAAGGCTGATCAACCTTTATTTCTGGCTGATTGACCACTATGCCCTTTCAAAGGACAGCATGGCAAACATAAATGAAGTTCTGCTCAAAATAAGGGATCATGACAGAAACATCTGGAAGATTTATATAAACGAGTAAGAGTCAATATAAAACACAACCATATAAACAGGAGTAAAAACATGGCTGAAGAACTTGAAAATTCCGTTCGTGAAATGCTTAAAAAGGAATCATGGACGAGAGCGGGCATCAACGATTTTACAAAAAACAATCTTATGGAACTGGCAGAAACACTTGAAAAAGCCAGGGCCGAAAACTGTGAGAAGCAGATAAAGGAAATCTGTGACGAACAGCTCGCACATTCAAAGGACAGCATCGTTGCACTCTACCTTTCAGGCATGATTGCATTACGCTCCGGAGACGTAGATACAAGTTCACTTGTTACTCTTATTGAAATTTTCGAAAAAAACCTGAAGGATTCTCTTGTTGAATACCTTTGTGATTCAATTCTCGAAGAAGACTCCCAGAATAAGTTTGCACTCAGAAAGCTTGCCGAATTCTATAAGAATTCCAACAACGACAAAGTATGGGAACTTTACGAAAGAATAGTTAAGGCAGATTTTGAAGAAGCTGACATTGCAAAGATTCTTGCAGAAAGATATGAATCTCAGGAAAACAAAGAAACAGCCATAAGCTATTATAAAAAAGCCCTTCTCCGCTATGTTACTGCTAAAAATTCAAATGCAGTAAAAGAAGTATGGTCAAAACTCGTAAAACTCATTCCTGAAGACCTTGACTTCTTCCTCCGTGTAGAACGCAAGGTTACAAAGAGCATCAACGGATACAAAGCAGCATCCCTCATGCAGGAAGTTTACCAGTACTACAAGGATATTGCTAAGTGGGATACAGCCATCTCCATTCTTAAAATCATTCTTGAGCATGATCCAAAGGACACATGGGCAAGAAAGGAAATTACGGAATGCTACAGTGCAAAATATGCCGATCATACTCATCTTGAAGACTACATTCGTCTTTCAAACCTCAATCAGGCATACCGCGACGTTTTCGAAGCAATCAATGACTTTGAGAAGCACATTGCTTTTGATGCAAAGAATTTCATCTTCCACAGAACCTGGGGTGTTGGAAAAATCATGAAGGTTGAAGGCGACATGCTTACAATTAACTTCGGAAAGAAAACCGGAGTACGCCAGATGAATCTTGAAATGGCAGTAAAAGCACTTCAGCCTCTTGACCGCGGTCACATCTGGGTTCTTAAAGCTACTAAAAAGAAGGAAGAACTCGTAAAACTCGTTAAAAATGACATTGAAGGAACCCTCAAGACTATTATCCGCAGTTTCAACAATAACTGTGACGATAAAAGGATTAAGGCTGAACTCGTACCTTCAATCCTTACTCAGGGTGAATGGACCAGCTGGCACACAAAGGCAGTTAAGATTCTCGAATCAAATCCGGTATTTGACGTAAATCCTAATGACATCAACTTCTATACAGTACGTGACCACGAAATCAGCAAGGCAGAACGTCTTGCAAATGAATTCAAGGCAGAAAAGAATTTCTTTGCAAAAGTAGACATCATCACCCGTTACATCAACCTTGATGACTTTGATCCTACGGAAGAACAGTTTGCCGACATGTTCAGCTACTTTGCAGGCTATGTAAAGGCCTTCTCAAATATCACGGAACAGGTTACTGCTTCATTCCTCATAATTCAGGATATCACTAAGAAAGTTCCGGCAATCGAATCTCCAATTAAATTCTCATTCGCCGACCTTTACTCAGAAATTTCCAGCCGCCGCGGTATGTATGCTAAACTTAAGGATTCAAAAAATACAAACCTCAGGCAGCAGTTCCTCAGCAACGTACGTCAGCTTGAAGACTGGGACAAACAGTATACACACCTTTTCCCTGTAGTACTTAAGAAGAGTCTCCTTGATGAAATGATTAACGCCGGAAAGAAAGACAGAGTCATTCACATGGTTCAGAACTGCTTCAATGAATACCGCAATTATCGTGACGCAGCAATCTACCTTTACGACCAGTGCCGTGATACGGAATGGTTTAAGGAAGCTGCAGTAAGCGAAGAAAAACAGCTTGTAACAATGGTAAACATCATTTCTCTGTGTTACCGCGAAATCAACAATCACGTAAACACTGTAGACAACAAGAAAACTATCAAGAATGCAACTACACTCCTCTTTGCAGATAAAGTTAACGGAGATGTAGAAAACAGAATGCTTGAGTTCATGCTTTCTAAAGACCGTGACACCATTACAAGAATGTATACAATGATCAATGACGTACGCGACCTTGATTCAACATTCAAGTCTCAGCTCCGCAACGGAATTCTTGCAGCTTATCCTGACTTTAAATTCCAGGAAACTGAAACAAAACAGGAAGCACCTAAAGGAACTCTTGTTACTGCAAAAATGCTTGAAATCAAACGCGCACTTGCAGAAGACATTGAAAAAGTTCAGCTTCCGAAAATTGCAAAAGAAGTCGGTGATGCAAAAGAAAAAGGCGACCTTAAGGAAAATGCTGAATACATTTCCGCAAGAGAAGCTCAGAGCCGCATGAACAGCAAGCTTGCCAAACTCAAGGAAGAACTTGCCCGTGCAACAGTATTTGATCCGACAACAGTTACAACTTCTTTCGTATCATTCGGTACAACAGTTACACTTTTCAACAACATCGAAGGAAAAGAAGAAGTTCTTACAATTCTCGGTCCTTGGGAATCAAACTCTGAGGAAGGAATCATTTCTTACCTTTCACCGTTGGGAGATTCTCTCCTCAACCTCAAGGCAGGAGATGAGAAGACCTTTACAATCAACGATCACCATTACGACTACACCGTAAAGGCAATCGCTGCTGCAAAATTCTAAGATTAAAGACATTCAGACTTATGCCTGAAATGATTTTGCGCAGATAATGAAAAACTACGGGCTGTCCACAGATTTTTACGGGCAGCCCTTTTTTATGGAGGTTTAAAATGTCAGTAACGGCTTCAAACTACGTAAAGCTTTCTGCCTGCTGCGGATACTTTAACACACCCAATGCAACAGGCGTTGTCTGCACATCAACATCCGTATATATAATTGATTCAGGCGTTACTCCACAAGACGGAGAAGACATTGTATCTGCGGTAACGGAACTCTTTCCGGGCAAAAAAATTGCTGCAGTAATAAACACCCATTCCCATAATGACCATTCAGGCGGAAACGCAGCAATCGTCCGCCTTACAGGTGCCCAGGTATGGTGTTCCAGGGAAGCAGACTGCATACTGAGACTTCCGGAACTTGTGGGATACTTATATTCAGGGGGTAAACCTCTCCTCGAAATCCAGGAACATGGCAGGGTTAAAAGCGAGCCCTGTAAAGCAGATAAATTTCTGAAAGAAACATCCATAACCTGTGAAGAAGTTACTTTTACTTTCGTTCCCCTTGAAGGCCATTTTTTTGGACATTACGGCATAATAGCCGATGACGGAGAAAAGAAAGTTTACTATCTTGGAGACGGCTTTTTTGGAAAAGACATGCTGAAGAAAGCCTGGCTTCCATTCATATATGATGCAGACGCATTCAGAAAATCAGTTCAGAAAATAGAATATACGGACTGTGATTTCTATGTGGCAGCTCACGGGGGAATATACACAAGAGAAACTGTCCATGCCGCTGCAGAGCTCAACATAATCGTGACCCTTGAGGCAGAACTGAAAATTCTAAAACTTCTGAAAAACACCCCGATGACTCATGAACAGCTTCTGAAAAAAATTCTTGACTTTGCAGGAATGAAACCTCAGCTCATCCAGTACCTTCTTATTGGAACTACAATACAGTCCTATCTTTCATGCCTGCATGACAGGGGGCTCATCAAATATAAACTTGAAAACAATCAGATGCTCTGGTTCAATGAAAATACCAGCGACAGCGATTTTATAAACAGCGCAATAAACACTTCGGAGTAAGAAAATGAAGATTATATCCTGGAACGTTAACGGAATAAGAGCCGTAGAAAAAAAAGGATTTACAGACTGGCTTCTCAAAAGTGGTGCCGATGTAGTCTGCATACAGGAAACAAAGGCAACCCCGTCTCAGCTGGGCCCGGACCTGCTTAACCCGGGTGCAAGCAACAGCCTTGAAGATACGGATGAAGACACCCCGCTTTTTGCCTCTGCCCTTTCTTCCCGGAACACGGGAATAAGCTATAAATCATACTTTTCATCAGCAAAAAAAGCCGGTTATTCAGGAACGGCCATATATTCCCGTAAAGCTCCCGATAAAGTAGAAACTCTGGGCATACCGGAGTTTGATGACGAAGGACGCACTACGATAGCTTTTTTCGGAAAACTCGTAATAATCAGCGCATACTTTCCAAACAGTCAGGGTCCCGGACTCAGACTGGACTACAAACTTGCCTTCTGTGACGCGGTATATAAAAAATGTACTGCACTTGTAAAGGAAGGCTATAATATCGTACTTTGCGGAGACTATAACATTGCCCATACTCCGGACGACATTGCAAATCCGAAAGCGAATGAAGGCAACGCAGGATACCTTCCGGAAGAACGTGCATGGATGGATTTCTTTACACAAAACGGTTTTACGGACACTTTCAGAATCTTCTGCAAGGAACCGAAGCATTACACATGGTGGAGTTACCGTTTTCATGCCAGGGAAAAAGACATCGGATGGAGACTTGACTATCACTGTGTAAATAATTCATTTGTACCTAAAGTTAAAAGCAGCACCATATTGAAGGAAGTTACCGGAAGCGACCACTGCCCCGTACTTCTCGAAATACAGGACTGACAGCAGGGCAATAGTTATGACTAACTAATATTAGCATAAGCTAATTCTTTATCATATAACGAAATAATAATTGTAATTCGACAGATTATATGATAAATTTTCATTATACTTTATAAGCGAGGTTAGATTATGGCTTACAAAATTGGAAGTGAATGTATTAACTGTGGTGCATGCGAAAGCGAATGCCCTTCAGAAGCAATCAGCGAAGCTGGAGATAAAAGAACCATCGATGCAGAAAAATGTGTTTCCTGCGGTTCATGCGCTTCAGTTTGTCCTGTAGGTGCAATTACTGAGTAACAGTAAGTCTGTTACACATGTAATAAGAGAGTGTTCTTCATTTTAAGGATTAAGATCCGGGAACACTTCACAAAATAATCAGCAGACTAAAATATTTATTCGGTTTTACGTGCCTCAGGGCTTAAAAGATGTAACTCCGGATGTTTTAGTGGTGCTGATTTTTTTTATTTAAAAATACCCCTTTTACACATCACTACTTTTAATTTTCATCCGGCAATGTTATCATCATCAGTATGTTTACTTCCTTAAAAAAAGCCTGTGCAGGACTTGCTGCCGTAATTCTTTTTCTTGCATCATGCGCAGTCCTTTCTCTTTTAATAACCTTTCCCCTTTGGAAATGGGCTTCAGCATCACCTGAAACCTATACTGCAGGCATAGCATCTGCCGCTGCAATTGCAGTCGCAGTCTCCATCATAAAGAAAATTAAAAGAAATAAATGCAGAAAAAACAGTTAAAACTCCGGCTGCTGACCATCACGGCAGTAACTTTCCTTGCAGGATTACAGACAGCAGCCCAGCAGTACATTTCTATACCTGAACTTTCCTCCAGAAACCTGATTTTCAAACAGTATCAGGAACAGATAGAAGACAACAATACGGCTTTTTTTAACGACAGGGAATCAGAGCTTTCATTTTACACGTATACATGTAAGAAAAAGGATACGCTCTTTACAGTTTCATCCAGATGCATGCTCAGACAGGAAACGCTTGCCACCGTAAACGGAATTCTGGATGCAAAGCAAAATATAGAAGGAATGACTCTTATACTTCCAACAATAAACGGCATCTTCATAAATCAGAATCCTTCCAATACACTGGAAATACTGCTGAGGGGAGAATACAGCAGCAAACTCACTGACAGAACACCGGTATGCACCGTCGGCAGAAAAAAATACTGGTTTTTAGAAGGAGAGAAGTTTTCTCCCTCTACACGTGCTTTTTTTCTTATATCAGGAATGAGGCTTCCGCTAAGTTCGGCTACGGTTACCTCTTCCTATGGAATGCGCATCAGTCCTATCAGCGGAAAATGGAAAAAACATGAGGGAATTGATCTTGCAGCCCCTGCAGGCTCTGACGTATACAGCTGTAAAAACGGAACTGTTACAAAAACCATATCGGAAGACCCGGTATACGGCTCATATATAGTAATAAGCCATGACTATTCATTCGAAAGCCTTTATGCCCATCTGGGAAAAATCACCGTAACGGAAGGACAGTCTGTATCTGGCGGAGAAAAAATAGGCGAAGTAGGTCTTTCCGGACTGACAACAGGACCTCACCTTCATTTTGAAGTTCATAACGGAGGCAAAAGCAGAGATCCGTCAGATTATCTTCATGAACTGAAAAAATAAAGAAAACTGGCAGAATTTTAAGGTTTTAAAACAAAAATTCATGCAGAATAATGCATACACAGGTATTTTTTTATAGACAATTCAAAAAAATGAATGTTTTTTCGAACTTGGCTATAGTATTTTTCAATTTATGAGTATAAACTTTAAATGATGGACATTCACAAAAAGAAACTCTGTACTACGATTGCAGCCTTCATGATAACCTTTTTTGCAGCCGGAGAATCTTTCAGAGTTCAGAAAACACATTCCCTCAGCCTCGAAAACGGAAGCCAGCGAAAGCATATAATCATGAGTGCAAACGAAGCCCTGGTGGTGACGCTTCCCTCCCCTGATACTTTCTTAAAGGGAATGGAGCTTTATATTCAGGTACCGCAGGAATGCGCATCCATGAGCCAGAGTATAACCTGGAACCTGTACTCAAGCGTAAAACCTTTTCCATCAGAAGACAGGTTTGACTACAGCGGAATCACGTCACTGAGCGGTACGCTGAAAAACTCGCTGGGACTGACAATCAGAATTCCTTTCGAAAACGAAAATACAATGAAAAAGGACGCTCTTTCTGCCCTTTCAGAAAAGCTCCAGTCCATAGACGACGGATATGTTTTTCTTGCACTTGCCGTGTCAGACAAAACTGCAGCGGAACTCTTACAGAAAAAAATAGAAGTCTTCGTACGGCCTGTCTACAGGGATTCCGGAAAACTGCATCTGAACATAGTCTTTCCCCCTGATTCGGCAGAACTGCCCTATTCGGTTTTCATTGACGGTACTCCCTGTCCTTCCATAAAAAACCTGTATACACTTGAAACAGGCATGCACAATGTGAGCATCGTCAGTGATTTTTACCGGAATGAAATGCGTACCATAAACATTGAGCAGGCAAAAACTACGGAGCTTACCATAGAATTTCATGACATAAAGCCTCTCCTTCATCTTGCAGTACCTGAAGACAGCATAATCTGCCTGGATGACGAACAGATAGAAGACTTCACCCATGACATCATACTTTCTGCAGGTGAACATACCATAAAATTCCAGATGGGCGGCTACGAAATAATAAAAACCCTTACAGCTGTAAACGGCAGGAGCTATACATTCCTCATCAACATGGAAGCATTGATAACAGAAGAATAACCTCTTAATTCTGTCAAGCAGTTTTTTATAAATTCCATAAAAATAATTAAAGTTTCAGCACTTAAGGCCGATAATAAAAATGTCGGGTGTCAATATATCCCCTCCCACCCATTGGCACCCGAAGCGCCACAAGTGGCACTGGCCGGCTTATTCAAGCCGGTCTTTTTTTTGCAGAAGCTGCTGAATATTGCTAAAAAACACAATAATCATTAAAATATCTTACTATGAATAAAAGAAAAATATGGCCTTATGCAGTTATTTTCCTTTCGTTTTTTAACGCATTACTCATAGGCTCAATGCTCGGACTAGCTCTTTCTGCCACAAAAAATATAGAAAATATTGAAAATTTCACGGAATTCGAAACAGCACTTCCTACAAGAATCACAGATATAAACGGAGAACTTATTACAGAGTTTTCCAGCGATGAAAAAAGAGAGATTATAGCCCTGGATGATCTTCCTCAGCTTATGAAGGATGCCCTCATAACCCGGGAAGACCACATTTTCTACGAACATCCGGGATTCAGTACAAAGGCTCTTTTCCGCGCAGTATTCGGTGTACTTACCCGCTCTTCACTGGGAGGAGGTTCAACACTCACTCAGCAGATTGCAGGAACCCTTTACTGTGACCGTACGGAAATTTCTGCAAAACGCAAGCTGAAGGAATTGTGGTGGGCCATTCAGATGGAACGCCGCTTCTCTAAAAATGAAATAATGGAACTTTACATGAACAAAATCTACTTCGGAGGAGGAACCTACGGAGTAAACGCAGCATGTAAATACTATTTCGGACACGGCCCTATGGAAATTACGCCTGCAGAAGCAGCAATTCTTGTTATTCAGCTTTCTAACCCGGTTTACTATAATCCTTTTGAACATCCGAACAGAGCCCAGCAGAGGCAGATAAGCGTCCTCAATGCGATGGTTGAAGAAGGATACATTACAAAACAGGAAAGCGAGGATTCTTTTGAAGAGTACTGGGGATCCTTTGACTATACGCGTACAAGTACATCTGCCTATGACATGAGGACGGACGAGGCACCGTGGTTCAGTGAGTATGTACGCCGTGAACTCAGCGGAATGCTTTACGGAAGCAATGATTTGTATTCAGGCGGATTTGTCGTTAACACTACCCTTAACCTGTCTCATCAGCGGGAAGCTGAAAAAATAATGCATGAATATATAAATTATGCAAATGACAGGTACCGGGACTCAATGGCTGTAAAAGACAGGGATGCATTTAAAAAATATACACCTTTCTCAGAACTCTGCATGCTCGTATTCAATCTTCCTGACCTTCACGTTAATGACCAGCGGGCAAAAAACACTGTAATTAAAAAATACCGCACAGATATAAATCCTATAATAGACCTCGTTGCCCTCATGAACGGCATGGAATCTCTTAAAACGAATATCGTTACAAAGGGAAATGCCCTGATACGTGAGAATGACGAAAAAACAACTATTGAAGGAACTATGATATCCGTTCAGAATTCAACCGGATACATTAACGCTCTTGTAGGCGGTTCCAAATATGACCAGCAGAATCAGTTCATAAGGGCTGTTCAGGCTAAACTCCAGCCGGGTTCGACAATAAAACCTCTTTACTATTCTGCAGCAATCGATTCAAGACAGTATACCTGGAGTACGATTGTAAGTGATACTCCGGTAGTATTCCATAAAGAAGACGGCTCTCCTTACATTCCTCAGGACTTCAAGGGAGTCTGGGAAGGTGACGTAGAAATATGGTACGCCCTTGCTCACTCCATGAATGTTCCTTCACTTAAAGTACTTGACAGCATAGGTTTCAGTGCCGCAATCAGCAGAACAAGCGCCCTCTACGGAATTCCTCAGAAGGAACTGGATGAACGCAATTTTGAACCAGTCTATCCGTTTGGTCTTGGCGTATGTTCCGTACGTCCTATAGAAGTTGCAAAAGCATTCTCAACAATCGCAAATAACGGCTATGAAGTAGTTCCGATTGCAATACGCACTGTAGAAGATCAGAACGGCAACATTATACTCAATCCTGAAAAAGATGCTAAAATCGCCCTGAAGGCAAAAGGAAGCGCTGCCCAGGTAATCTCACATCAGACAGCCTTCATCATGCAGGAAATGCTGAAACAGACTGTTGATTCCGGAACGCTTAGATTCGGTTCAGACTGGGAATCAACAGCATACTGCCTTAATGAACGCAGGGGCAAAGGAAATAAATTCCGCTTTACAGATTCACAGACAGGTCAAACCTTCCTTATGCCTGCCGCCGGTAAAACCGGTACAACCCAGAACTGGGCAGATGCATGGACTGTCGGTTTTACTCCATATTACACTTCAGTATTCTGGTTTGGATTTGACAGACCGGGACAATCCCTTGGCTTGAGGCTCACAGGTTCAACCCTTGCAGGTGTTGCATGGGGAGACTTTATGAATTACATACATGAAGGATTACGGTGGAAAGCATTTAATAATGACATTCCGGAAGGTGTTGTAAAATACGATGTATGTACAAAAAGCGGCGGGCTTATAACTCCTGAATGCGGTGATCATAAAATTACTGCCTACTATCTTGCAGGTACGGAACCGGGAGAATTATGTACATACCATACAAATAATACGGCAAACATGATTGGTATAACCCGTCTTCAGATTGAGGGAATGCAGGCAGGATATCAGTTCCAGTTTGAAGCAGGCGAAGAACTTGGCTATGACATTGACTTCCTTAATTACGACCTGACTTCAGCAGAACGTGCTTCTTCTTATGAAGGAGACCTTTCTGAAGAAAGTGAAGATGCTGACTTGATGTATAACTGGCTTTTGCAATAGAATCTAATCGGAGAGATTATGCTGATAAAAATAAGCGACGTAAAAGTAAAAAAAAGAGTCAGAAAAGATTTAGGGGATCTGTCCTCTTTAAAAGACAGTCTGCGCTCATTTGGACTGCTTAATCCTATTACGATAAATTCCAACCACGAACTTATCGCAGGAGAACGTCGGCTGGAAGCAGCAAAAGCCATAGGCTGGGAAAGCATAAACGCCATAGTTATTGCATCTCCAATTGATAAAGTCCACCAGCTTGAAATGGAAATAGAAGAAAATAATCAGCGCAAGGAATTTACTGATGAAGAGCTTATGGAAGGATATAAAAGGCTTGAACGCCTTAGAAATCCCTCACTTCTGATGAAAATACTTAAATGGCTCTGCGATATATTCGTACGTATCGGTCAGTTCTTTAAGAGACTGTTTTCTAAAATAACAAATAAAACAAAAAAATAATCTGTTGCAAAATAAATAAAAAAACAGACAAAAAAAGCTTCCGACTGTATCCGGCAGTCAGAAGCTTTTTTTATATGATATTCTGTAAATTAACTATTTTAAAACAACACGGCAGAATTTCTTTTTACCGGCCTTTAAAGTAAGTTCTCCATCAGCATCACAGTCTGCAAGAGTAATGACGGCCTTAACGTCAGTAATCTTATTTCCGTTAACGGAAGCTCCTCCCTGCTCAACAAGACGGCGTGCCTCCCCGTTAGAAGAACAAAGCTTAGCAGAAGAGAAAAGATTAAGGACTCCCATTCCCTTTTCTACATCGGCCTTTGAAAGTTCAACAGTTGGCATCGAAGATTTATCTCCTTCTCCGGAGAAAGCAGCTTTTGCACCTTCACGGGCCTTTACAGCTTCCTCTTCTCCGTGAATTTCTTTTGTAACTTCAAAAGCAAGACGGGCCTTTGCCTCATTAATATCTCCCGCAAGAATCTGATCAATTTCTGCAACAGGAAGGAATGTAAACAGCAGGAAGAATTTACGGACATCAGCATCCGGTACATTGCGCCAGTACTGGAAAAAGTCATATACGGAAGTAAGGGAAGGATCAAGGAAGATTGCACCCTTTTCACTCTTACCCATTTTTTTGCCGTCTGCACGCATGATGAGAGGGAATGTAAGTCCGAAAGACTGATGGAGTTCATTAAGTTCAGTTGTACCCCCAAGCTTGCGGCGGATAAGATCTACTCCGGCTGTAATATTACCCCACTGATCAGCACCACCAATCTGAAGACAGGTTCCATACTTCTGATGGAGCATGTAAAAATCATATGCCTGAAGAAGCTGATAGTTAAATTCAAGGAAAGAAAGTCCCCTTTCAAGACGGAGACGGTATTCTTCAAAAGTAAGCATCTTGTTTACGCTGAAACAGGATCCGATGTCCCGGAGGAAATCAATGTAATTAAGGTTTTCAAGCCAGTCTTTATTGTTTACGGCAAAGGCTGTCTTACCGTCAAAACCGATGAACTTATCAAGCTGCTTTTTAATGTTTTCTACATTTGCATCTATCTGATCATAATCCAGCATTTTACGCATTTCAGTTTTTCCGGAAGGATCACCGATTCTTCCTGTACCGCCGCCGATAAGGGCTACTCCGATATGTCCGAAAGAACGAAGCCATTTAAGTGCAAAAAAAGGCACCATGTGTCCGATATGTAGACTCTGACCGGTAGGATCACATCCTACATAGAATGTAACAGGACCTTTATCCATTTTTGCAGAAAGCGCATCAAGATCCGTGCACTGATTAAAAAATCCGCGTTCCTTTAATGTTTCAATTGCCTTATTCATAATCATCCTCTTTTTATTTATGCAATATTTATTATTTTATTTACCTGCAGGAATTACATAATCCTGAAATACGTCGAGTCAAGGCACGTTAACGCTTAAAGCCTTGACTTCGCCGTTTTGAGGGTTTGTACTACCCCCTCAATCAAAAGTTCTGTAAGTAAAATACTGCTACTTACTGAACAAAATAAACATAGAGGATTTTACTATAACCACCTGATATTTTCAATCAGCATTCGACACGATAAAGGGATTTGTGATAAACTGAAGGAATGAAATATGGTTATTTACGTTGTGCCTGCGCTGTACCAGAACTTAAAGTTGCAGACACAGAATTCAATACACAGAAGATACTTGAAATTATTGAGGAAGCTCAGAATAAAAACATAAGGGTACTTGTTTTTCCTGAATTATCCGTAACCGGTTATACTTGCGGAGACTTGTTTCTTCAGACAAAACTTCTTGAAAGTGCCCTCAATTCAATAGAAAAAATTTGCGATGCCACAAGAGAAACTGATGTTCTTTGTGCAGTTGGATTCCCAATGAGAAAAGACGGAGCCCTGTACAACTGCGCAGCCTTCATCTATCAGGGAAGCCTCATTGCGGTAATTCCAAAAAGCTATATTCCTAATTACGGGGAATTTTACGAAAAACGATGGTTTACGGCTTATGAATCAGACTCCGTAGAATATATAGACATAGGTTCTTTTGAAAGCATTCCCTTCGGAACTTCAATACTTATTCAGGATGAAAATGACAGCCGCATAAAAATCGCAGCAGAAATTTGCGAAGACGTATGGGTTCCCCTGTCTCCTTCAACAAAACATGCCTTAAACGGTGCTACAGTAATCGCCAACTTAAGTGCAGGAAATGAAGTTGCAATGAAAGCTGAATACAGACGCTCCTTAGTAAGCATGCAGTCAGCAAAAAATATATGCGCATACCTTTATGCAAATGCCGGTCATGATGAAAGTACTACTGACATGATATTTTCAGGCCACAGCATAATTGCTTCAAACGGTTCAATATCGGCAGAAAGAGCACCCTTTGAAAACGACAGCACTCTTATAATAAGTGACATTGATATAGAAAAACTTGATAACGAAAGATGCAGGACTGTAACCTTTGCAGATGCAGCCAGAAAAGAAAAGTCTTCTTCCTACGTTACCCTTTTTGTTTCTCTGGAAGACAACACATTCAGCAGTGATTCTTCTAGGATGAAAAATGACAGACTCTATGCAGTTATTCCACTACATCCTTTTGTTCCTGAAAATCAGGCGGAAAGAAAAATAAGAAGCCGTTCCATCATAGAACTTCAGGCAGAAGGACTGGCAAAACGACTGCGCCACATTAATGCAAAAAGTGCAGTCATAGGATTAAGCGGAGGGCTTGATTCTACCCTTGCACTTCTGGTAACTGCACGAGCCTTTGACAAATGCGGTATCGAAAGAAAAAACATCACCTGCATCACAATGCCATGCTTCGGCACTACGGACAGGACTTATAAAAATGCCTGCACTCTTGCTGAAAAAACAGGAGCAGAACTAAAGGAAATTGATATAAAGGATTCCGTACTACTTCATTTTGATCAGATTGGTCAGGATAAAAATAAGCATGACGTAACTTACGAAAACGGTCAGGCCAGGATGAGAACCCTTATCCTGATGAACTATGCCAATAAAACCAATGGCATCGTAATCGGAACCGGGGACCTAAGCGAGCTTGCACTGGGATGGTGTACCTACAACGGTGACCACATGAGCATGTACGGAGTAAACTCTTCAATTCCAAAAACCCTTGTGCGTTATCTTGTTTCATGGTTTGCAGAAGAAGCTGAAGAAAAACATCAGCAGGATCTCCATGACGTTCTTGCAGACATTCTTGATACTCCTGTAAGCCCGGAATTAATTCCACCGGACGCAGACGGTAAAATAAGTCAGAAAACAGAAGAACTGGTCGGACCTTATGAACTTCATGATTTCTTTCTGTATCATGTCCTCCGTTACGGATTCAGTCCTAAAAAAATATTTTTCCTTGCATGCCAGTCTCTTCTCGGAAAAAAAGCCGAGGGAACGGATATTGTTTACAGTGAAGAAATCATAAAAAAATGGCTCATAAACTTTTACAGAAGATTTTTCTCGCAGCAGTTCAAGAGAAGCTGCATGCCGGACGGAGCTAAAGTCGGTACCGTAAATCTTTCACCACGGGGAGACTGGAGAATGCCTAGTGATGCAATGGCTACTATATGGCTTAAGGAAGCAGAAGAATGCTAAGTTACCAGCACGAATACCACTGCGGAAACTCAGCAGATGTCCTCAAGCATACAGCCCTCTGCCTTATTCTTGATTCACTGTGCAGAAAAGATAAACCCTTTACAATTATTGATACTCACTCCGGTGCAGGTCGTTTTGAACTGAATGACGAACGAAGTCTTAAAACAGAAGAAAGTAAAAACGGTATCCTCAAGCTGAAAGATTCAATTCAAGCTGATTCAGTCTTACCATACGGAGTACGGCTTTACATCGAAAAAGAGTTCCCCTATCTTGAACACGGACTTTATGCAGGAAGTCCTGAACTGGAACGTCTTTTTTTAAGGGAATCAGACCAGCTTCATGTAAATGACCTTCATCCTCAGGCAATGAAAAAACTTAAAACAAACATGGCTCTTCCTCTTTTAGAAGAAGACGGAGTCCTGCCCTTTTCAAAAAAAATAAACATTCACAGTGAAGATGCATTTAAAAACCTGAATTCTTTGATTCCGCCCCTTATAAAAAGAGGACTGGTTCTTTGTGATCCGAGTTTTGAAGACGGAGAAGATTATAAAAACGTTACGGAAGCATTAAAAAACGTGCGCAGAAAATGGAATACTGCAGTCATTGCTTTATGGTATCCACTTTTAAAACGGCGTAAAAATGAAACAGCCCAAATGCTTACGGAACTTGAAGACTTCGGAAAGCTTGGAAATAATCCTGCAGAAAGTTTTAAAACTGAACTCATCACGAAAGATCCTGAGTCTCTGCAGCAGGAAGACGGTCCACATATGTACGGTTCGGGAATTTTCATCATGAATCCGCCGTGGAAGCTGAAAGAAAATCTGGAAGAAGCCGCAGCTTTTTATACCGGTATATTCAGATAAGACAGTAAAAAATACAGGCTGATGTTTTCGTATAAGTTTATAGTGTCCCTATGTCTTTAGCACCTGCAAGTTTTTTTCTGTCAGGCTGGAAACAAAAAACTAACTTCTTAAAAGTTCTTTTCCGCTGTCATTATCAATAACAAGGTAAGAATTGAATCTGTTAAATTTCAGTCCCATGTCAAGGGTAAATTTAAATTTCTTTTTATCAAATTTTTCCCTTTCATAAAAACTTTCTTTAGAAATTCCGTTTTTCATTATGAAAACTTTTATCTTCAATAAATACCTCCCTTGATAAAAATAGAATAGCATTAAAAGCTGTTCTCATAAATCCCTGTTCCCTATTGCAAGAAAAAAATAAACCGGGTGTATCACCTTCCGAAAACGGAAGGTTGTATAGTTCACACGCACACTATGAACGCAATGACAGACGTAATGTCCGTACTCAACGATGAACTCGGCACAAACAAAAACAATACTGCTATTAAAAGAATCTTAACAACTGGATATATTTTTTCCCTTCACTTTCAGAAAAACGTTCTCCAAAAATACGGAACCTGTTGTTTTCATTCTGATAGAAATTTAGAAGTTGTTTTTTATCCTCACATTCAAGAAAGGCGATTCCACCGCCGACTTGTTTCTGCACAGATTCAAGGATTTCAAAACAGAAGTCCATCAATTTATTTCCTGAAATATTTCTGGAACCATTATAGGCAGAGTTTTTTCCAAATTGTGCAATAAGAAAAGCTGAAATATTAAAAGAATTAGAATCTCTATCGAGTATTGCATATCGGGAAAGTGTTTTTATCGCAGACTTACTTAAAGATAAAGATGATATATTTGACGGTTTATGAGTCAGGGTAAAATATGCCGCAATCTGTCCGTTATCATCTAAAATCAAGTGAGTTACAGAAATCTTTCGTTTTGTAAAATCTATTGCATTGTTTTTGAGAAAAATTTCAATTTCGGAATTTCTTTCACACTCAAATTCCTGTAAAGCTGAACGAACTTCTTTTTCGCCAACAGATTTAAGCAAATCAATTATGTTTACGACATTAAAATTCATTTGCTTTTTCGTTTAGCCCACAAAGATTTTATGTCATTCGGAAGTACAACAAAAGATTTATTAGACACTGCTGATTTCTTTGATGTTTCCTTTGCAGAAATATCAAGTGCATTTACAAAGTTTTCAGCTTTTTTCGAGTCTGTTATGTTGAAATTTGCAAAAATGCTTGAAGTTGCCATTGTCGTACCTCCTTGACTTAATCTAAGAAAAATATACTATGATTTTGCCAAGCCGTCAATTGACAGATGAAAAACCGTAATACCATCAGCACTTTCCTTAATTTTTTTAAATTTCCTCGAAAATCAAATTTTCCGTATTATAATATCTGATATGAGCTGTAATTTGCACAGAAAAAAGCAAATTTTCTCACAACCGCTTGATGCTTCTGCGCCGAAGGCGCAAAGGTCAATAATTTCCTCTTACGCAACAAGCCCGACAGGGCTTGACAATAAGTTAGCACTGTCGCAAAATTCACAGCACAGCACAGCACAGTAAGCAAGCGCAGCTTGCGACCAGCACCGGCTATAACTCTGCCCAAAACAAAATTTCGGCTGCATGCATTTTAAATCAGACATTACAACTTTCTCACACAGAAAAACCGCCCATGATGCAGGAAAAATTATACACTGCTCATGGGCCTTTAATTGCAAGTGGATAATTTTTTTTCCACCTGCAAAACGGCTGAGTCAAGGCTTTAAGTTAGCCGTAGGCGTACGTGCCTTGACCAACGTATATTTTAAACCATTTCAGGAGGCATTTATGCAGAAATTTCCAAAAGTTTTCACAATAATGAGTGCAATTCTTGCACTTGCTTTTGGCCTTGCTTCGTGTAAGGAAAATGTTGATGATGACCCGACGGTTACACCGCAAAAGACCGCAGGCAGTATCAGCTATGCCACCACGAGCGTAGAAAAGACAACAGCCGACGGGACTTTTACTAACGAGCTTACCAAGACAGGCGACGGCACAGTTACCTACGCTTCAAGCAAAGAAACTGTAGCCACCGTAAACGCAACGACTGGCGAAGTAACCATCGCGGGGGCTGGTACAACGACCATCACAGCAACTGTAGCAGACAGCGACACCTACACCTACGAGACAAAGACCGCAAGCTACACGCTTACGGTAACGGCAGCCGATACCACACCGCAAAAGACCGCAGGCAGCATCAGCTATGCCGTCACGAGCGTAGAAAAGACAACAGCCGACGGGGCTTTCACTAACGTGCTTACAACGACAGGCGACGGCACGGTTACCTACGCTTCAAGCAAAACAGATGTAGCCGAAGTAACCCAAACCGGCTTAGTAACCATCAAGGGAGCAGGTGAAACAACAATCACAGCAACTGTAGCAGACAGCGACACCTACACCTACGAGACAAAGAGCGCAAGCTACACGCTTACGGTAACGGCAGCCGATATCACACCACAGAAGACGGCAGGAAGCATCAGCTATGCCGTCACGAGCGTAGAAAAGACAACAGCCGACGGGGCTTTCACTAACGTGCTTACAACGACAGGCGACGGCACGGTTACCTACACTTCAAGCAAAACAGATATAGCCGAAGTAAATACCCAAACCGGCTTAGTGACCATCAAGGGGGCTGGCACAACGACCATCACAGCAACTGTAGCAGACAGCGAAAGCTACACATACGCCACGAAGACCGCAAGCTACACTCTTACGGTGACACAGGCCACAACCCCAACAACCTATATTGGCACCAAAGCCCCGACTGAGGCAAAAGCCGTGGGCGACATCGTGTTCTCGGACGGCTCTGCCACCCCTTACAGTGAAGACCTCACCCTTACCGAGGAAGACCTCACCCTTACCGAGGAGCAGAAATCAAAAGCGGTCGCCGTCATTTTCTACGCTGGAAGTGCAAGCGACACGCTCGGAGCAAAAACACTCGGCGTGGGCTTGAAGAACTCGGTAACTGACAGCACCTTTCTTGCATGGGCGAAGAATGGCGTAAACGGCTACAGCACGAACATCACGGCAATACAGTGTACGCCTAGCGAATCGGGAATCGGAAGAACAGCGAAAGCGACATTCAAGGGCGACACAGACGGAAGCGACAACTGGCAGGCTCTCTGTGATGCGGTAAGCGACGAAGAAACAAGCGGAAACTATCCCGCGTGGGAATGGGTGAACGCCTATGCTACGACCGCCAATCTCACAGACGACTACGCAAGCGGCTGGTATCTTCCCACGGTCGCAGAACTTTCCATGCTATACAGGGCAAAGGACACGGTGAACGCCTCGATCGAAGCGGCGGGCGGAACGGAAATCGCGGACGCAGACTATTGGTCATCTAGTCAGGCCGCTTCCAACAATAGCAGTGCCTGGACTGTATACTTCGACCCCGACTACTTGAACACCAGCTCCAAGGACAACGGCATTTTGGTTTGTGCAGTTCGTGCTTTTTAGCGGCGCGGGCTCACAGCACTCTTAGGCAAACACGGCATGGGAAAGAAAGCCGCCTTCACGGGCGGGGGGGCACAGCTGGGGATGACCAATAAGTTCAAAAAGTGTCATTTTCGGGCATGACCCGAAAATCCCCCCTGCATGAGATTGCCCGGTCAAGCCGGGCAATGACAGGGGAGACAAGCACGGCAATGACAAACTGTCTAGCACGGCAATGACAAACTGTCTAGCACGGCAATGACAAACTGTCTAGCACGGCAATGACAAACTGTCTAGCGCGGCAATGACTCATACTTATTGGACAGCCTCGCAACGATTTTCAGGCAGCTTCCCAAAAGGGGGAGCTGCTTGTTTGAGCATATATAACGGGAGTGTTATGCATGATCTGAATAATAGTTTATCGGATCTAAAGATGACAATCATTTTTTTACAATTTTAAAATCCGGTCCGTTTTTTGTTTTAAATACCCTGGTGATATTCTTATAAGGCCGGGCATTCTTTATAAAGAAATTCCAGTCCAATACTGCTTCACTCATAAGATCATCACTGTGATAAAAAAGACTCACGGAAGATTCCTTTCCTTCTGCCGTAAGAATACTGAAGGCACCGTTAAGTTCAATAAGATCAAAGGCAAGTTTAACAGCCTTCAGGAAGTTTCTTTTGCTGAAAAAATCACTGATAAATTCTTTCTGTATTTTCTTTACATCTTCAAAAGAATAGGCTGAACAGTTTCTTTCTGCCATGGCAGCCGGATATTGAAGTTTAAGAAAAGCCTCAAATTCTTCAAAAAAAACAGAGGGCTTCATATGCAGGTATTGAATCATAGACATAAACCATGGAACTGCCCGCCCTTTGTTATAAAACAAATCAGCTGCAAAAGAAAAAAGACCGGCTTCATTCATATCATTTTGAGAAAAACCAGAAGTCTTAATAACATGATAAGGAGCTTCCTTCTGCCAGACAAGTCCCAGTGACTCTGCAGAATCCGAAAGATCTGTTCCCGGAAGAACACTCAGACAGAACATCTCAAGATTATTAGGATAAAGTTTCAGGGCAAAATCAACGCTGTTCTTAAACCCGGAAAGGGTATCTCCAGGTAAACCGTATATCAAATCAAATCCGAACACTACCCCATCCTGATTTAAAAACCCTATGTTCCTTGTAAATTTCTCTTTGTTTAACGTACGGTTTACTTTTTTTAAGACATCAGGGTTTGAACTTTGAAGACCGAACTGCAGGGCACAGTTTACTTTTGAAAATGCACGGGATAATTCCCTGTCGATAAACTCAGCCCTTGCTTCAAAATAAAAAAATATATCAGGTGCTTTTAATCTTATCTCTTTCAGCATATCCAGAGCTGCTTTTTTATCTGCATTATAAGTCGGATCTAAAACAAAAACCTGAGAAATACCGCTTTTAGAAAAAAGTTCCAGTTCCTTTACAAGACGTTCCCTGGAAAATCTCTGTATCTTTTTTTCTCCCTTACTTTCGTAACAGTATGAACACTTGAAAGGACAGCCCCTTGCCAGTTCCCAGAGCGCGCCTCCGTATTCAGAAAGATTTATAGTACCGTCAAGATAGGGAGATGGCAGCACGGAAACATCAGGCATTACAGACCTCAATGTTCCAGATGAATAAGAGTGGTTAAGATTATAAACTCCCTGTATTTCAAAATCACAGCCGGCCTTTATTTTTTCAGAAAGTTCAGAAGAAGTAAGTCTCAATAATTCTTTCATAAGAGAAACAGAAGACACTTCACCTTCACCACTTATACAGAAATCAAAATTCTTAAAACTCAGAGGATCAGCCGTAACTTCACATCCCCCTGCGATAATTACTGCAGACGGGCAGGATTTTTTTAATAAAGCGGCACATTCTTCAAGAACCTGTCTGTTCCAGACATAGACGCTGAAAAGTATAAAATCAATGGACTTATATTTTTTTTGAAGGGAAGAAGCTATAAACTCAGCCGCAGTTTCTGGAACAGAATCCCCTATGTCTTCAAGTGAAAAGGCTTCAAGCTTAACTGAAGCACTGGCTTTTATATCGGAAGAAGCAGAAAGCGAACTTGCTATACAGGCAGCTCCAAGAGGAAGTGCCTGAGGCGAAGTCTCTACAAGTGCCGTACAGCAAAGTATCGTTTTCATTAAAATAAGATCAGTTACAGATCAGGCCTTAGCCTGAAAATGTGCAAATGTCATTCCAAAACTTGCCCTTCCCTGAGTTACAGAACGGAGAGCAGTCGTAAAACCGAACATTTTTACCATTGGAGCCTCAGCATGAATTACACTGGAATCAGCCTTATCTTCCATGCTGTTAATGATTCCGCCACGCTGTGTAAGGGCACTCATTGCATCTCCTACAAATTCTGTAGGTGATTCAATATCAACAGCCATTACCGGTTCAAGCATGAGGGGCTGAGCCTGGTTACAGGCATTGTCAAAAGCTTCAGCAGCCGCAGCTTCAAAAGCAAAGGTCGTAGAAGTTTCTGGAGAATACTTAAGGTCTTCAAGAGAAACTTTAACATCTGCACAAGGATAACCGTATTTTATTCCGCCGCCGAAACAGCTTGTAATACTGTGCTCAACGGCATCATATATTTCATCAGGAACATCTGCCTGTTTCCTAACATTGCAGACATAAGAGTTTCCTTCACCGTTTGCAGCAGGTTCAACATGAATTTTAATTGAAGCTGTAACATCCTTACCGGCAAGAGTACGGCTGTAATCTTCTGCATAATCACAGGAAGAAGAGATGCTTTCGCGATATGTAACCTGAGGAGCACCAACGCGGCACTGAACCTTAAAATCATCACGGATTCTTGTAACAAGAACATCCAGGTGAAGTTCACCCATACCGCTTATGACAAGCTGACCGGTTTCCGAATCATCCCTGAATGTAAAGGTCGGATCTTCATGACTTAAAACATCAAGAGTTTCCATGAGCTTATCACGGTCACTCATTGTTTCCGGCTCAATGGCTACAGAAATGACAGGTTCCGGAAATTTTACGCTTTCAAGAAGAACCGGGAAACCTTCACTGCCGATGGAATCTCCTGTCTGTGCCAGTTTGAAACCTACAAAAACAGCAATGTCACCGGCACTTACGCTGTCCATCTGTTCCATATGGTTTGCATTTACCCGGAGGATGCGGTTAACTCTTTCCCGCTTCTTTTTGCCTGCATTATAAATCATCGTTCCTGTAGAAATCTTTCCGGCATACATGCGGACATAGCAGAGCATTCCCATCTGAGGATCGTACTGAATCTTAAATACAAGTCCTACAGGAGCCTTTGCATTAACATCACAAGGCACGCTGACTTTTTCTTCTGCATTCTTTTTTACATGAACACCTTCTGCAGGAGGAATTTCTTCAGGGGAAGGAAGATAATCAATGATTGCATCCATAAGAGGCTGGATTCCCTGGTTGCGCCGTGCAGTTCCACAGAAGAACGGTACAAGAGTACGGCTGATGGTTGCTTTTCTTACGGCAGTCTTCAGCTGTGCATTGGAAATTTCTCCGCCTTCAAGATAGATTTCTCCAAGTTCATCATCATTGGAAGCAACTGTATCTATAAGTTTTTCACGCCACTGAGAAGCAAGTTCCCTGTTATTTTCTGAAATTTCTGATACGGTAAATTTTTCACCTTCCGTTGCTGCATCCCAATGGATTTCTTTCATTTCAAGAAGATCAATTATACCGTCAAAATCACTTCCCTGACCGAGAGGAATCTGCATGGCAACAGTTTCACAGCCGAATTTCTTTTTTACGTCTTCAACTGCTCCAAAAAAATCAGCACCGGTACGGTCCATTTTATTTACGAAACAGATTCTCGGTACGTTAAATTCATCAGCCTGCTTCCATACAGTTTCTGTCTGAGGCTGAACATGACCTACTGCACAGATAACGGCAACAGCTCCGTCAAGAACGCGAAGGGAACGCTCAACTTCTGCAGTAAAATCTACGTGTCCCGGAGTATCAATTATATTTATCTGGTGACCGTTCCATTCTGTCGTAATGGCAGCAGAACCGATTGTAATACCACGCTCCTGTTCCTGCTTCATAAAGTCCATGGTGGCAGCACCGTCATCGATTTCTCCGATTTTGTGAATTTTTCCTGAATAATAAAGAATTCGTTCTGTTGTTGTTGTTTTACCGGCATCAATATGAGCCATAATGCCGATGTTTCTCATTTTCTCTAATGACATGATATAATCCTGAATAAAAATAAACTTTTCTGATTATAAAGAAAAAAAACTACTGTTGCAATTATTCTTCATATAATCATTCTTTTGCCGCAAGTCTTCTGAACAGTTTTTCCAGATTTGAATCAAAAACAGAAGTTGATTCCCGGAGTTCCTTCAGGAAGGTGTTTTCACTCAAAGGCCCCAGCACAGCTTCCTTTTCCTTATAGTTTCTGAAAGTAATCGACCTGAAAAAATCAGTATAGTCTTTTTCCCTTGAAGCAACGGAAGATTCAAACATGTTCATTGAAACATAGGCAACATCCTGCATGAAATCCGTATACAGTTCAGGAGTAAATTCCCTGAAGGATTTTTCATAGAGGCATTCAAGAAGATAAAGACAGTATCTGGCCTTATAGGCAGGATAGTTCTTCTGACAGTCGTCATAAAAACCGTGAACTTCATCCCAATCCTTCAAAGCACCTGTCTTAATCTTGAAAAACAGTTCATTAACTTTTTCTTCCGGTATTATCTGACCGCCTGCATTCACCCAGTTTCTGTACAGCGGAATGCTTGCAATTACATCCAGATCCTCATAATCAAGAGTTTCTTTATTCTGGGATTCAGTCCACTGCATGAATGTTTCTGCAATAAAATACTTCATGACCCGGCGGTATTCTTTATATGCACGGGCTGCCTTAAAAATAAGTGCTCCATATCTTTTCTGACAGCGGTCATCACTTAAAATGAATTCCGTATTCCTGCACTGGTGAAGAAAATCTTTTGCCACCTGATTTATCTGATCATCAGAAACACTGAGCGCCTTTTTTCTGAAATCGCTTAAAACACTTCCTTCCCCCTTATCCAGGGTCATTTTCTGAAAATTCTCTTCAGGACTTTTCAGGTAACGTCCGGTAAGTTCCACAAGACGTTCAAGAGCAGTTACGATTTCCTGTACGGTATCAGGTGCAAGAGGATTTGTTTCTATATGCTGAACCTTAATTACGCGGCGGTCCCTTGCCTTAAACTTATACTTGTTTCTGACAATGGCAAACATATTATAAAGGAACCAGTAAGCAGGAATAATGTGTACAGCCTTATCTTTTTTATCCTCAGCCACAAGCGAAAACGGATAAGTAATATTAAGTTCATATTCATAGCTTCCCTTTGCAACAAGAACAAAAGAAGCAAAGCGGCTGTCATATTTAAAATCAGAACATAATCCCGGCCAGAAACCTCTTCCGGCAATCATCTCTCCGTCAGGACTTCGGGAATTATGATTTGAACCTATAGTTGCAGCACTGGCAATATTACTCTGTCCCATTACAGTTGATGCAATGAGGAAGGAAGAATTATGATGCTGCTCATGAAAAGGATATATGAGATTATTAAGAAGCTCACAGCAGGAAACTACGGAATTATCTCCTAAAACAGAGTTTAAAAGACGGGCACCATATTTTAAATGACAGTTTCTTCCGATTACAAAGCGTACCGCTATGGCCTGATAGAAAACATGGCTGCCATATCCCATTATTCCGTTTACCATTTCTACACCTTCACCAATCTGGCTTGGCTCATCTTCCGATGAAAGTACGGTAATGTTCTTAAGTTTGAACGCCCCCTTTATGTATGCGCAGCTTCCGATTTTTACATCCTTAAGCAAGGTACAGTTTTTTATTACGCAGTCATCTTCTATAATACCGTAAGTATTATTTGCCTTATCCTTGTTATACTCCGTAAGCTCAATGAATTTTTTCATAAGCTCAGGATCATCCCGGTAACGGCTCCAGAAATAAGCATCTGCAGGAATCATCTGGTTAAAGGCAAGGACGGCCCTGCGGTCGTTTTCATTTCCCACACCAATCCAGATTCTGTTCTTTTCTGCTTCTCCCTCTTTTAAAAGCCCTTCCCCGAATTTTGAATGACAGGTGCAGCTCATTTCCTGAATATTAAAAAGCATGACCCTGTTACCGATATGATAATTGCTGACAAAGCTTGCGTTTTTTATGACACAGTCATCACCTGTAACACAGTTCTCAAGATGAGAAAAATAAATTCCCGTCATAAGTTCAAGATCATGAAACTTAAGGCTGGCCTTTCTTATCTTTCCAAGAATTACCCATCCTGAAAATTCACTCTGTACAATCTGAGAAGGATTAAACTCACCTTCTCCATCACAAACGTAAACATTCTGCCAGTCTGAATCTGAAGAAATATTCCTGTTCTGGATAAGAACATAAATCTCGCTTGGAGTAAGATGTCTTTTATTTACCAGAAGTTCTTCAGGCGGCTGTGAATTCTTAAAATTTTCCGACAAAACATTTACTTTCAACATAGTTATAGAATTATAGACCAATACATGAAAATATAAAAGTATATCCTTTAATCAGACTTTCAACAGATTAATAAAGAAGGTATTATTGATTACATGACAAGACAGAGGTTTCTATTTTTTTTCATACTTGCTTTTATTACGGCGGCAGCATTTACTCAGGAAAAATTCAGGCCGGAAGGCAGTTCAGAAGACGTAAGCATACTTACCCTTTCCAACGGACTTACGGTATTTGTACGTACGGACAGTTCCATTCCCCTGATTCACACTGAATTAATATGCAGGGCAGGATATTCCAGCCAGGACTTAAGCAATACGGGATTCTTTTCGCTTTATGCCCAGTTATTTACAAAAACAGCCGCCTCTGAAGAAAACAGTCCTCTTGATTACATTCAGGTTGAGTCCCTCTGCAATGCAGACAGTACTACATACACGGCCGACGTTCCGGAAGCAAGCCTTGACTCGTACCTGAACACACTGAGCCTCTGCCTGTCTTCTCCATACTTCACTGATGCCCAG
This sequence comes from Treponema rectale, assembly GCF_014202035.1. Lineage (NCBI taxonomy): Bacteria > Pseudomonadati > Spirochaetota > Spirochaetia > Treponematales > Treponemataceae > Treponema > Treponema rectale. The sequence continues at coordinate 485,091 of NZ_JACHFR010000001.1, read as the reverse complement.
TTAAACCAGACTCTTTCTTTATTCCGGGAACAGATAAATGAATATGCGGAAAGCTTAAGCGGTTTCATAAATACTTCAATTGACTCAAAAGTATTTGCCGAACAGCCGTGGAAACAGGAAAGCGGTATTTACCCTGCTCTTTTTATGGGATACACGAAAGGCGAAGTCCGTACAATCCTTAAAAACATACAGAAAGAATTTTATGTACCGGACAACTGCGCCCTTTTCATAACCGGAAACATTGATGCAGACAAAGTTTATGAACTCTGCCAGAAAAACTTCTTTAACTGGAAAAATACAGGTTCCGTAAAAAACTTAAACTCCACGGAAAAACTTCCCCTTCAGTCACAGAGAAAATTTGCAATTACTTCAAAAGACTTTTCTCCGGAACTTTCTCAAATTGTAGTTCAGTACACTAACCTGGATGCTCCGGAATGCGATATCTTAAGCGCAGCCTTCAATGCAGTTCCATCACCACTAAAAAAAGAACTGTTAAAGGAAGAACTCCTGGCCATAAGAAGTGAAGCCTACATATCTTCTTCATCTGCAAGAAAAAATTCCTCTTCCAGACTTATAATACAGAGTCTTCTTGAAAAAAGTACAGAAAATAATCCGGTAAAACAGGCCGAACTTTTTACAGAGAAAGTAAAACATGCAGCCCTGATGGACCGGAGTCTGTTCATCAATGCACAGGATGCAGTCAACGGAAGATACCTTGAAACTGCAGGAAATTCAATTAAAGCAATGGAACTGCTGGCAGATTTCTGGGCCCTGGACAGCGAAGTTACGGCACAGACTTTTCGTTCCCGGTTTTCAGAATTCTCACACTCCGTCTATACAAAAAATGAAAGGGAAATCACAAAAAAAATATTAAGTGCAGAACCTTATGTATTTCTGATTATAAATGATTCTCTGTGGGACAGTTTTGAAAAAGATTTTACTGAAGCAGGATATGAACGAATGGAAAAAAACTCCGGCTTCTGGTACGATCAGGAACTCTTAAAAGCAAAAGCCCTTGAACAGAAAAAATCCCGGCTGACACCTGTAGAGCAGACTCTTGCCGCAATTACAGGTTCTGAAGATTTTTCTCCAGGCGACATATTTTACTTTAAGAATTATTCCGAAATAAAAAATTTTTCCCTTTTAAATGGAATCAGATGTGCCGTAAAACAGACTGAAGGAACTTCTTCTGCCATACTGTCGGTTGCAATACAGGGAGGAGAAGCGGCATCTCCCCAAAACGAACACCAGCTGCGGACAGTTCTTATAAATGCACTTTCAATAAATATAAGCCGCAGTTTGAATGAAAAAAGAATGCAGGGACAGATAATCTCATCGCCAGAAATCTCAGCATGGACGGAAGAAACCTCATCATTCATCCAGATAGAATTCCTGCCGCAGGATCTGAATGAAGTTCTTGACAGTTTTATTTCTTCACTTATATGGGCAGAAATACAACCCCTTACTGCAGACCACCTTGTAAGCGAGCAGAACTACCAGTGGTCAATGAAAAAACAGTATCTTGATTTTCAGCTTAAATCTTCTTTTTTGTATCAGGCATACAGAAAAACTGACTATGAAAAAATCTTTGACCTGAAATCAGAAGCATTAAAAAACACAACTTATGATTCCATTGCCCTTAATTATACAAAACTGCTGGATGCATCATTATATTCAATAGTAATATCAGGAGATACAACTGCAGAAGAATGTGAAATCCTGCTTGAGCGGACTTTCGGTCTTTTAAAGGAACAGAGTACGATAAAAGAAAACTCTATTCCCAAACCTGACCTGAAGAAGAAAAGCTTCAAAATCCAGCTTTCACATAACTATACCACAGACAAGACATCAGCTGATGCGCCAAAAGACGTGCCGGTTCTTGTTCCTACAAAAATTTTTACAGATCCGGGACTTATAGTTCTTAAAGGACCGGAACCGTCTATGGAAGAAGATATTTTTAATGCACTGCTTACAGACATTTCCCTGCGTATGTCAAAAAAAACCGGATCACAGACAGACGTGCAGTTTTCTACATCAGAACTGAAAACCGGAATAATAACGGTATTAAAACTCGACAGAACTTCAACGCTGACAAAAGCTTTTACCGAATCACTTAGGGAACTTAAAGCCTCCCTTACTGACGCAAACACATCTGATAAAACCTTGCTGCTGCTAAAATCCCAGTGGGCCGTAACAGCCCTGAAAAAATGCAGTACGCAGAAAGGAACAGCTGAACTCCTGCATAAAGGGCTGATTTCAGGCAATCCTTACAGATACCTGGAAAGCTACACCACAATAGAAAAGGCAACGGCTGCTGACTTTACGGAAATTCTTGATAAGTATTTTAACGAAGAAGAAGCAGTAAAAGTTTTTTCTGCAGATACTAAAAAATAACAATGCCTGATTCTGTAAGAATGCCGTTCATCTTTACATCGTGTTCTTCTGAAGGAATACAATTGCACACCTGGCAGTCAAAACACATGCCAAGAAGAAACAATGATGAAGAAGAAACCTCAAGCATTTTGCAAAGCCGGGCAATATACCTGTCATAAAAACCTTTTCCCTTTCCAAGCCTGCCGCCGGATTTATCAAAGGCAAGACCAGGCACAATCATCGTTACATTCGTCTGAGCAGAAAATGAATCACCAGCCAGAATAAAATGCTCATTTTCTTCCGGTTCCATTATTCCGAAACTTCCTCTTACAAATGCCTCTTCTTTAAGGCGGGAATCCCAAAAGTAAAAATCCATGCTGGTACTGTTTTCATGAACTCTCGGAAAAGCAATTTTTCTTAAACTTTCACTGCAGGCAGCATTTATCAGATCTGTTGATATTTCTGATTTAAGGGCTGCGTAAGAAAGAATTACATCTGATGATTTATAAAGACTGCTCTCTAAAAAAAAACTGCAGGCAGCTGTACTTTTTTCTGATTTTTCTTTTTCAGTCAACTGTGCCACAGCAGCTTTTGATTTCTTTCTGAGAGTTTTTTTTAATTCTGCAGTCAAATTTAATTTAGCGTCACTTTCCATTTTTCTTTCCAGCAGTTAAAATAAAACCATGAACGATTCTTTTATTCAAGTACGGACAGACGAAAACAATCCTAAATGGAAGGATTGCATAAAGCGTGAAAACTCCCTCTATTCGCGGGGAAATGGAATACGAAGTGAATTTGAAAGGGACTATACAAGACTCCTGCACTGCCTTGCTTTCAGGCGGTTAAAACATAAAACCCAGGTTTTTTTTGCTCCTCAAAATGATCACGTATGCACGCGAATGGAACACGTAATGCATGTTGCCTCCGTCAGTACGACAATTGCCAAACATCTGGGACTGAATGCAGAACTTACTCAGTCTATAGCCATCGGTCATGATATAGGACACGCCCCTTTCGGACATACAGGTGAAGACATATTGAATTCACTTATAAGTTTTAAATCCGATGGACAGAATTCTCCTAAAAAGTTCTGGCATGAAAGAAACAGTCTTTTTTTTGCTGATTTCATAGAAACACTTCAGGATCCGGAAGGAACAGAAAAGAATCTTGACCTTACATATGCCGTAAGGGACGGCCTTATCTGTCACTGCGGAGAAATCGACCAGCAGGGATTAAAACCAAGAGACCAGGCTATGGATCTTTATGACATACGTCGTCCTGGAATGACAGCTCCTTTTACATGGGAAGGCTGCATAGTAAAAATCAGCGATAAAATTGCATTTTTAGGAAGGGATATAGAAGACGCAAGAGCCTATCACCTTCTTGACATGGCAAGCTACCGTCAGCTGAGGGAAATTGTCGCATCAACATTAGGTTTTGGTCCGGATAAAAAAAACTCAGTACATACAACTTCAGGAGTCCACAGATCAGGCCGTGCCGTAAATACAACCGTCCTCATAAACGACATGATTGTTGATTTAACCCAGAATTCAGATCCTCAAAGCGGAATCTGTTTCAGTCAGCCCTACTTCAAATTCATCACAGAACTGAAACGCTTCAGCTATGCAAATATTTACAACAACTGGCGGCTTATTGAATTTCAGCATTACGCCCAGGATATTCTCGGCTGCATATACCGCACCCTGATGAAAACTCAGGTTTATGCACAGAACAGAAAAATGGAACAGTGTTTTAAATATGCTCCTAATCTGAAAAAGACTTTCATTGACTGGCTCACAAAATATTCAAACTACGATCCAGAAAAAAAGAGCATAATGCGTTTCTGTACGAAAGAAGTTTTTGACATTAACAATGATGAAAGTTATGAAAAATGCGTAATTGAATACATATCCGGAATGACAGACCAGTTTGCAATTACGGTTTATCACGAAATAATTTCTTTCTAAAAAAAAGTCCCCCTGAAACCAGACAGAAATCCAGTGTCAGGGGGATTATAAAACCATTTATAAGGCAGCGTCTATTTCAATGCTGCTGCAATACGTTCAAGAACCTTTTTACGATCCAATGGCTTAACGATATAGTTTTTTGCACCGCTGAGAAGAGACTTCTTAACAAGTTCTTCCTTACCAAGAGCACTAACCATTACAACACGAGCATTCTTATCAAATGCCATAATCTGCTCAAGGGCTGTAATACCGTCCATACGAGGCATAGTAATATCCATCGTTACGAGGTCAACATTCGGGCACAGTTCCTTATACTTGTCAACTCCGTCCTTTCCATCCTGTGCAGTTGCAACAATTTCATAACCATCACTGGTAAGAATCTGGGTCAACTGTTTTGCAACGAACATAGAATCATCGACAACAAGTACACGGAATTTGGTACCATCAAGTTTAACTCCCTCAGGCGGACGTTCATTGATTGACGGGAAATCCTCTCTAGTTTTCATACTTTGTACTCCTTATGCGCGTTCGCGAATAGCGACGTTGACTTCAATTTTACCAAATTCAGTAATAAGAGGAACGATAAGAGCTTCTACACTCTGATTCGTACCGCTTAAAGCTGCTATTTCCATTTTTTCACCTGCAAACAATGCCGGTGGGGTCAGGTCAAATTTAAATCCAAGTTCGTGCAACTTCGTTACTGCCTGGGCTGTAATCAAGTTTGCAAGTTCACTGATGGTTGCCTTTGCAAGATCATCAAATTCAGCAAGCTTTTCACCGTTCATCTGAGAAGCAATATTAATTGCAGTCTCAAAAGTCATGTCAAAAAGAACACGACCTTCAACGTCTCCAGCAAGTCCGACTAATGCAGCAACACCCATTACAGGCATGGCAGTAGATTTAAGGTATAAATCACCTCTTTTTACGTCAGCACCACCCAAAACTTCTTTCAATATTTTGTATGAAGTCTCTACAAATGGGTTAATGTACTCTACTCTCATTAAATATCCCCCTAAGTGTATTCCTATTTTATTTTATTTATTTTGAATATACTGCAACACTACCTGACTGCTTTTTATTCCAGCCCGGGATAGCAATATTTTCATTATCACCTACTATTATAACACCATTTCCTTTCATTTTCTCGTTAAAATCAGTTAAAACTGTTTTCTGAGAGTCTTCTGACAGGAACGAAAGTACGTCCCTTGCAAAAATGATGTCAATCGGCGGAAGGTTATTAGTATGAACACAATCATGATATTCAAACATAACCGAATCCTTGATTTCCTTACTGAATGTAAAATCACCACTCACAGTTTTTGTAGTATATGGCTGGTACCAGTCTGCACTGGCCTGATCAGTAAGATTCATCAAAGGTGCATTAGAAACACTAAGAAGGTCTACATCATGTCCGTAAACTTTTATCTTAGCATTAGGATAACGCTTTTTTAAAAGACAGGCAAGAGAATAGCTTTCATAACCTTTACCGCATCCAGGATTCCATACGACAATATTTTTTGCACTGTTTTCAGGAAGTGCCTTTGCAACACTCTCAGCAAAATCTTCCGTCCACCAGGTTTCGTTGCATCTTGAATAGAAAGGCTTCAAAAAGAGTTCTGCATCAGAATCAGACTGAAGCTGAGTCTTATCCTCACCTCTTGTCTTTTCCCATTCTGCATAACGCTTTTTTACCCAGTCTCTGTTAACGTCTGTAAGGTAAAACTTTTTAAAGTTCTTCAATGAATCAGCAATGAAATTCAGATCAACTTCTTTCTTTTCTGGAACTGCCTGTGCAGGCACTCCTTCAGGAGAAGCCGTTCTCTGCTGCTGTATAGCAATAGCTGCTGCCTGACGCTTTTTCATCTGCGCAGTAGCTGTTTCTGCCATTTCGCGCTCTTCTTCCGGTGTCCTGACTCCAAAAATCTTGTCAATGTCAAGAAGAATGTAAAGATGACGTTCTGCCTCAACAACACCGTAGATATACTTAATGTTTATATCTCCAAAAAGAGGATGAGGCGGCTGAATGGTACTTTTCTGAATACCGACAACCTTATCAATTGCATCTACTACGACACCAAAAGTCTGTTCACCAACCGTAACGATAAGCATGTTTTCAAGTGCATTATCATCACGCTCAGGAATTTCAATGTTAAAGAAAAGCCTGAGGTCAATAATCGGAATAATATCACCGCGAAGGTTATAAACGCCAAGTACAAAAGGCAAAGTGTTAGGCACATAAGTAAAACGACCTGCCTTGGCAATTTCCTTAACCTTCATAATGTCGATTGCATAGTCCTTTCCGCAAAGAGAGAAAGTAACCATCTTATAGTCAACGACAGCAACCTTCTTTTTTTCTTCATCGAGCTGTTCGTTTGTGAGGCCGCTTTCTGCACTTTCGGTTGTACTGGCTAATACGCTAAGTTTATCCTGTATAGTTCCCATACTTTACCTCAGTTAGAATTCTTAATGGCTTCTTCACGAATCTGTTGTGCATTAAGTTCCTGCTTAACACCCAAATCCAAAAGCTGGCTGACATCAATAATAAGGGAAACCGAACCGTCACCTAAAACTGAAGCACCCGCAATTCCAGGAGAAGAAGTAAACTGATCATGAAGCGGTTTAATAACAACATCTTCTTCACCAATAAGAGCATCAACCATAACGCCGATTTTCTTTTCCTGAGAACCAACAATTACGATGAAGCAATATTCGCCGTTATGAGAGTTCTTTATGCCGAAAAGGCGGTTAAGTCTGAGAATAGAAATAACTTCATTTCTGACATTAAGTACTTCATAATTATCGATAGTATTTATTGTATCAAGTTTTACCCGCTGGCTTTCAATAACGTTTGTAATTGGAATTGAATAAACTTCTTTTCCAACACGTACAAGCAGACCCTGAATGATTGCAAGAGTAAGCGGAAGCCTGATGGAGAACTTCGTACCCTTATCCTTTTCTGAAGTTACAGTAATCGTACCCTTAAGTTTTTCTACCATAGTCTTAACGACATCAAGACCAACACCACGTCCGGAAACGTTACTGATTTTATCGCTTGTAGAGAATCCAGGAAGGAATATAAGATTATAGGCATCCTGGTTAGTAAGAACCTTATTAGGACTGATAAGTCCCTTCTTGATTGCCTTTTCCTTAACCTTTTCTACGTTAATACCTTCACCGTCATCAATAACATCAATGACAATCATATTTCCTTCGTTAGCTGCACGAAGAATTACAGTACCTGTCTCATCCTTACCGGCTGCAACACGAACTTCAGGAGGTTCAACACCATGATCAACTGAGTTTCTGATACAGTGCATAATCGGATCAAGAAGATCATCAACTACAGTCTTATCAAGTTCCGTATCTTCACCTTCAATGATAAGGTTTACTTTACGGCCTAAATCACGGCAAAGGTCACGTACAACACGAGGGAAGCGGTTGAAGATAGTTCCAATAGGAACCATGCGGATCTTCATTACGCCTTCCTGAAGTTCACTGGAAATACGTCCAAGATTCTGCGTAGTTGCACGATATTTTGTAGAAGAAGTCTTAAATTCAGTTTCAAAGGAATCAAACCATGATGCCATTGAACCGTATTCATCAGAGAATTTCTGGCGGACATCCTTAACGGAAGCACCCCCCTGCACTTCTTCAACAATTTTTGGAATTGCATCAAGAAGCTGTCTCTGTTTTTCCTTAAACTGAGAATTAAGGCTGGCAAGTTTTACCTGAAGGTCAGCCATCTGAAGTCCATTCTGGTTAAAGGCAGCCTTAGTAATAACAGTCTCACTGACAAGATTCATAAGGTTATCAACACGCTTTGAATCTACACGAAGTATGGAGCCAGTCTGAACTGCTGAATGTGCCGGAGCAACAGATTTCTTTGCCTGCTGAACATTTGCTGTAGTAGCAGGAACAGATTCTGACGCAGCTTCTTCTTTTTCTGCAGCAGGTGCAGGAGCCTGAACTTCCGCAGCCTGTTTTACAGGTTCAACAACCGGTTCCGGAGCTGCAGCAGGTGCAGGTGCCTGAACTTCCGCAGCCTGAAGAGATGAAGCTGCTCCACCCTTAACAAGAGAAGCATCAACACCTATCGTTACGTCATCAAGAAAAGCTGCGTCTTCGATAGCCGAAGCTTCAGAAGCCGAAGCCAGATAATATACAACCTGAAAATGGAATTCATCTTCATAAAGAGCTTCAAACTCAGGAACAGTTTTAAGAACTGAACCACAGTTTTTAAGGGCTGCAAAAACCTGAATACCACCTACAGAATTCATAGGATTTGATTCATCAAAAGTAACGTTTACTGCCCAAAGCTGCTGTCCTTCCTCAAGGGCACCCTTAAGCTCATTGTAATCACTGTCAGAAAGAGCAGGTAAAGCAGGCATACCGTTACCGGCAGCAGGTGCCGGAGCTGCAGCAGGAGCAGGAGCCGGTTTTGCACCAAGCATTCCAGCCGGAAGCTGAACAGGAGCCTTTTCTTTCTTTTTACCACCCTTTTCAGGAATAAATGATTTTATTTTTTCAACAATAGGAGATACATCTTCCTGATATACAGTACCATTGCTTCTTGCTTCAAGCATAGCCTTAATGGTATCAATACCTGAAAGGAGTACGTCTACTATCGGTTCGTTAACCTCTACAAGATCACTTCGCACCGCATCAAGCAAATCTTCAACATCATGACAGAATTCTGCAAGTTCCGTCATCTCTACTGTAGCAGATCCACCTTTTAATGTATGCGCTGCACGGAAAATTTCATCTATAGCGTCGTGATTAGACGGATCGTTCTCGATAACAAGTATATTGCTCTCCAGAGTCTCCACCTGCTGCTCAGCTTCAGCGAAAAAATCCTTGAGAAGTTCTTCATTATTACTGTCAAGATAATCACTCATACAATATATTTTAATCCGTTATTTAACAAAGTCAAGTTAAAAGCAAATTTTTTCCCGGAGTAAAAAAGGTAAAACCATATAAAGTGCAGCCTTAAAAAAACCGATATACAAAGGGTAAAATACAATCAAACAGTTTTTCCGGAGGACATCGTGAAAAGACTTCTTTCTATATTAATGGCAGCATTTATGACCACTGCCGCTTTTGCCCTGGACATGCCTTTTTTTAACGGCTATGCAGGACTTCTAGGCAATATGACGGGTAAAAAGGATGCTGACAGCTATGACCCGGACATAGACATTGAAGCATTCTTTTCCGGACAGCTTGACTTCAGCGGAAAATTCCTTGCAAGGGGAGAATTCTACATCTCCAGCGAAGATCTTTTACAAAACGATCTTTTTGAAGAAACAACACAGAACAATGCAGTCTTCAGAATCGAAGAACTTTCTGCCACATATAAAATGAGCACCACAGCAAGTTCCCATTACTTTTCCGCCTTTCTCGGAAATTTCGAACCTATAGGCTCTGATATTTTCCTTCAGAGACAATTCGGTATTCAGCCTATAACTTCAAAACTTACAGCCAGCTGGCACAGTTTAAGCGGAGCTTCAGTATACCCTTTCTACGGCTCAGGAATTTCCTATGTCTATCATCCTGAATCAAGCGGTGCCTTCGGACTTTATTTTTACATGAACAAACAGACTGAGGAAGATGAGACCAAAAACGTCATGAACCTTGACCTCCGCCTTGCAAAGCTTTTTTCAAACCTGACAGTAGATTTTTCTGCCGGTCTTGGATTCCCTGTAGAAAATACTGATGAAAACGGTAACAAAGTATTCCTTCTTGTAAGGGAAATCCAGCTTCATGCAGGTATGAACTTTCTTTTGGGCAACCGCTACACTACTTCATTTTTCATGCAGGGAGGATTCAATAAATTCGTACTTTCATCGGATAATGAAACTTCCCACAAAATCACCTTTGCAGACTTATACTTCCTCATAGAACCACGCCTTACCCTCAGACTCTTCCAGCTTAACATTGCAGCCTTCAACATTCCAAGAGAAAGCGCAGAACATATGATGTACCTTAAGAGGGCAACTGACAAAGATGAAAACATCACTAATTTATTAGGATTAAACGCCAACGTAGTTACAGATCACTTATATTTAGGAAACACAAACTTCACTTTCGGAATTCACTCAACACTTATACTGACTGACAGTGACTTTGAGGCACTTAAAGATGATCCTAAGGTTGTTCTGGACTGGAATTATGAAATATATGTTACGCCGTATGTAAGCATGCCTGTACTTGGCGGAACAATGAATGCCAGTTTAGCCGCCAGCATTCTTGACTTTAAGGATGACTGGAAATCTGCCGTTGACTTCAGTCTTGGATTTAAGACAAGATTCTAAAATCAACGGCAGTTATTTAGGGAAGCCTGAACTAGAGTACAAGCTTTGAAAGACGCTTGCAGGCTTCCTGAACGTCTTTTCTATGACCGAAGCTTGAGAAACGCAGATAGCTTTCACCTGCAGGTCCGAATCCTGATCCAGGAGTTGTAACTACATTACATTCATCAAGAATTTTGTCAAATATGTCCCAGCTCTTCCATCCTGGAAAATTAACCCAAAGATATGGAGAATCTCCGGTATAATAAACTTTTACGCCTGCTTTCTTAAAGTTTTCTCCTGTAAGGGCTGCTTCCATAAGCCTTGCATTTTCAAGGTAATAATCAACAAGAGCCTTTGTTTCTTTCTGTCCTTCCTTATCAAGAGCAGCAAGTCCGCCAGCCTGGGCAATATTACTTGCTCCGTTAAACAGAGTTGTCATTACGCGGTTCCAGTCCTGTTTTACAGGCGTTCCATCTGCAAATTTTACATCAGAAGGCACGACAGACCATCCCAGACGTACTCCGGTAAATCCTGCAAGTTTTGAAAAAGAATTTATTTCAATGGCACACTTGCGGGCACCCGGAATTTCGTAAATTGTACGCGGAAGCTTGTCATCACGGATAAAAGCATAGTATGCAGCATCAAAAATAATAATGCAGCCATTTTTATTTGCGTAATCAACAAGTTTCTTTAACTGAGCCTTTGTAGCACAGGCACCTGTCGGATTATTAGGAGAACAGAAATAGATAATTGAATCTGCAGGAATTTTTTCAAGTTCCGGGAAGAATTTGTTTTCTGCAGTACATGGAAGATAAGTTACGCCTTTATATCCTTTTTTTGATGAAGCACCGGCTGCACCGACAACAACACTTCCATCAACATAAACAGGATATGCAGGATCCTGAACTGAAATCTTTACATTGCGGCCGAATAAAGTCTGAATACGGGCAATATCACATTTTGCGCCATCAGAAATAAACACTTCATCAGCTTTTGCCATTTTTGGATAAAGAACTTCTGCAATCTTTGCACGGAGTTCAGCATTTCCCTGCTCATCTCCATAACCGGAATAACCTTTTGCAGTTCCCAAAGATTTTGCATAATCCGCCATAGCCTTTGCAATATGAGGAGTAAGAGGCTCCGTTGTATTTCCTATTCCAAGGCTGATTATTTTTGCATCAGGATGCTTTGCCTGATATTCACGTCTTCTTTTTGCAACTTCCGGAAAAAGATAACCGGCTGCAAGATTTGCAAAACCTTTGTTTCTTTCTATCATCATTTCACCTCTCGATAATTAGGTCTATTAGAATATAGCAGTAATGAATCAAATTATACAAGTATATTGAGAGCAATGCTTTACAAATGAGAAAAAAATCAGCTGTTCTTTTCGAGTGGAAGTTTCAGAATGAATACGGCATATTCATTTACCTTGCTTTCTACCGTAATCGTTCCTCCATGAGTTTTAGCTATACTCAATGCAATAGGAAGTCCAAGGCCTGAACCGCCGGTAACTCTTGAGCGGGACACATCACTTCTGAAAAACCTGTCAAATATCTTCGGAATGTCAGCAGCAGCAATTCCATGTCCGGAATTCCATACCCTTACACAGGCATAATTTCCTTCTATATAACAACTCACTTTTACAAGAGCATTCTTTTCTGAGTTTTTAAGGGCATTATCCGTAAGAATGATTATTACCTGCCTGATTTTTGATTCATCCCCGGTAATGAATATTTTTTCATTTGGACTATCAAGTTCAAGCCGTTTATTCTGTTCAAAGGCAATGCTTTCAAATGCAAGAACCGAGCAGGCACAGGCATTTACAAGATCAAAAGGCATTTTCGTGTATTCAATCTGACCTGCATCATTTTTTGCAAGATACAGAAGATCCTTTACAAGCTGACTCATTCTTGTATTTTCAGTTTTTATATAACCGAGCCATTTGTTATCCGGAATTTCCTGTTCAAGAACATCAATATTTGCACCAATAACACTGATAGGGGTCTTTAATTCATGGCTTGCATCAGCAATAAAGCGTTTCTGACTGCTGTAAGATTCTTCTGCCGTGGAAAGAGCGTCCCAGGTAAATTTCCATGCAAGTAAAAAACCTGAAACTGACGCCATGATAAAAATGATTATGGAAATAACTGCATAATGGTGTTCATTAAAAACTTCGTTTCTTCTGTCAATAATTACGACAGAAAAACCGTTTCCGTGAGGGGTAAATCTGTAGGCAAATCCCTCAAAATTATAATTCTGAATGCGCCCTTCTTTCATCATCCTTTTTACAAGGGCCTGTACATATTCATCAGAAAAAGTCTGATCATCAGAAAATTTATGAAAATTAACTACAATATCTCCATCCTGATTTACATGAGCAACAAAATGATCTTTGTATTCTACAGGACGGGCCTCCCTTAAAGGAGGTCTGCGCCGTGGCCCCGTATCAGACATTTCTTCCAAAGGTTCCTCATCAGAGAAGTCCTTACTGTCAAATTTGTCCAGCCGTCTTCGTTCTCCGTTACCAGGAACAAAATTTTCCCTTATATCTTTCTGATAGGGAGGATTATCCAGATACTTTGGAAAAAAATTCTCAGGTGAAACAGCCTCAAAATAATCGTCCGTATCTGCATAATTATTTCCAATTATGTAGATATTAAACAGCAGAAAAAAAGCTGCGAACAACAGACTGACGGCAACTCCCGCCGTCATAAAGAGATTGAAGTGTACCTTTCTGAATATAGGGTCATGGCAAGAATTTTTCACTTTTTAGCTTCCAGCGAATATCCTATGCCCCTGGCTGTACGAATAACTGTAGAAACCTGAAGGTGTTCCATCTTTTTGCGAATAAAGGAAATATAAACTTCAACATTATTGTATTCTGCATCAGAATCACCGCCCCAGATTTTTTCAATAATTCTTTCCTTATTGATAATCTGTCCGGGATTTTCAAACAGAAGATCTACAATCTGAAACTCCTTAAGGGAAAGCTTAATCGACTCTCCGTCTTTTTTCTGAAGCTCGCATTTTCTTTTATTAAGGACAAGATCACCAACAGTAAGACTGGAATCTATAACTTCTCCCTTGCGGCGTGTAAGGGCACGTACCCTTGCAAGAAGTTCTTCCGTACTGAAAGGCTTTGTAACGTAATCATCGGCTCCGCAATCCAGTCCCCTTACCTTTGTATCAATATCATCCTTTGCTGTAAGGAAAAGAACCGGAACCTGATTTTTTTCTTCACGGAGTGTCTTTAAAATTGTAATTCCATCAATTTCAGGAAGCATCATATCCAGAATGATTGCATCATAAATTCCTGATCTTGCATACTTAAGTCCATCGGCACCATTATAAACAGCGTCAATTCCATAACGATTCTTCTGAAAAATCTCAACCAGCGCCTGTGAGAGGCGGACCTCATCTTCTACAAGTAATATTCTCATAACTAAATTATACACCTGAGGACTGATAAATTCTTGAAAATTTATAAAATCTTGTTATATCTCTCATAATTATTTGTTTTTTCCTTCTTATAAAATTTTAAATAACTGATCGATGTGGGGTTCCCGGACAACCATGACACTGGAATGGGCACTTCCGATTATTTCACTGTCCTGCTTTGTAACGGAAGCCCTGTTCAATGCCCTCATGTTGTTTCCTTCTGAAGTTCCTCCCAAAAGAATAAGATCTGCATCCCATTCATCAGCAGCAGAAATTACCTGAGACCATACAGCCCCGTCCCTAAGTTCAGTTTCAATATTAACTTTTTTTGATTTTGCAAGAAGCTTTATATGCTCAAGAATATTTTTGCCATCCTCTTCAAGCCTCTGTGAAATTTTTCTGGCTTCATCCGGATCCATAAACCTGGATAATGTAAGCTGCTTTATTGAAGCACTGTCAACAATATAAACAACCTTCACCTGAACCTGTGTTTGTCTGGAAAGAATTATCCCGTACTTTACAGCCCTTAATGATGAATCAGAGCCGTTACAGGCAACAAGAACTTTTTCTAAAAGCTTTTTCATTATTCAAAATCCTGACGGTTTTTTAAGGCCTTGAGAACAAAAACATTTTCACGCTCCCGTTCTTCAAGTACACTTTCTATATATTTTACTGTTTCCGTATTCTGAGGAATTACCATTTTATCAAGAGCATTTACGCGCCTCTGGGTTTTCTTTACTTCCATCGCAAGACGCCAGGCTATCGTTCGTACAGAAGCCAGCTGAGTCAAAAGAGAAAGCAATTTAAAAAAATCTTCCATAACCTGGTCACTGTCAGGATATGATCCGATTATGGATGAAAAAAGTTTTCGTTCAGGAAGAACAACATCCAGAGTAGTAAAATTCATTCCGCCTATAACAACAGGCTTACTGTCTATATGAAAATCATAGCTTACGCTTTTTGCAATACGCTCGGCTTTTTCTCCGCCAACATTCATGAGCATGTTTTTTAATGAGGGATATGCCTTAGCAATGCATTTATCAATATCAGCCTCTAAAAGTCTGACCCTCTCCACAACTTTCATAAGTTCCATTACAAGGATTTCGCGCTTCTGTTCAAGAAGATCATATCCTTCCGTACTTATGGCAAGCTGCTCCTTTATTACAAGAAGATTAGACTTTGTAGGTGCGACATTAAGTTTAGCCATAAAATTTACAGAGCCTCCCCTTCCGTTTCAGAAGGAAGATATTTATCAATAAGCTCATCCTTAATGCGGTACAGTTCCTCACGGGGAAGAATTGAAAGCAGTTTCCATCCCAAATCCAGAGTCTGGTCAATGGAACGATCTTCATATTCACCCTGAGTAAAAAATTTTGCCTCGAGTTCATTTCCGAATTTCAGATAAAGCCGGTCCAGTTCACTCAGTTCTTCTTCTCCGATAATCGAAGCAAGATTGCGGATGGATTTTACCTTACTGTACGAAGCAAACAGCTGGCTTGAAACAGCCGCATGGTCTTCCCTGGTCATGCCTTCACCGATACCGTCTTTCATAAGGCGGCTTAAGGATGGAAGCCCGGAAACCGGCGGATACATGCCTTTTGCAGACATTTCCCTGTCAAGAACAATCTGTCCTTCCGTAATATATCCTGTAAGATCAGGAATCGGATGTGAGATATCATCATTTGGCATTGTAAGAATCGGAATCTGTGTAATTGAACCTGACGAGCCCTGAATTTTACCGGCCCTCTCATATAATTCCGCAAGATTGGAATAAAGATATCCAGGATATCCCTTACGTCCCGGAACTTCTCCCCTTGTAGTAGAAATTTCACGAAGGGCTTCACAGTAGTTGGTCATATCAGTCATTACTACCAGAACATGCATGTTGCATTCATAGGCAAGGTATTCTGCTGCAGTAAGGGCGCAGCGGGGAGTAATAATTCGTTCAATTGAAGGAGCATCTGCAAGAGACTGAAACATTACAACCTTTGAAAGTACACCTGATTCTTCGAAAGTATGCTTAAAAAACTGTGCAACATCATATTTAATACCCATACCTGCAAAGACCATTACGAATTCTTCATCATTATTCAAAAGCTTTGCCTGACGTATAATCTGAGCTGCAAGTTTATTATGAGGAAGTCCGTTACCGGAAAATATAGGAAGTTTCTGTCCGCGGATAAGAGTATTCATACCATCAATAGAAGAAATTCCTGTCTGAATAAAGTCCCTCGGATATACACGGGCGTAAGGATTTATAGGATTTCCGTTGACATTTACTTTTTTATCACTGATTACAGGCGGGTATCCGTCTATCGGTTCTCCAAGTCCGTTAAAAATTCTTCCCAGCAGTCCTCTGCCTACAGTAAGTTCGAGAGGCTGCTCAAGAAATTCAACGGTAGTATTTTCAAGATCAAGGCCGGTCGTGCTGCCAAAAATCTGAACAATGGCAGCCGTTTCATTTAAATCAATGATACGGCCTGTACGTTTTTCTCCGTTCTTATCACGGACATAGACAACTTCGTCGTAGCTTGAGTTTTCACTGCGCTTTACGGCGATGATAGGTCCGTCAACTTTAGTAAGCCCTGTATATTCAATTCCCTTCATTGCAGATACCCCTTAAGATTCTCGCTGATAAAGACGCTCAAGTTCACCCATCTGAGATTCAAGATGATTGTGAATTACAGAAAGCTTATCCAGCTGAGTATTCTCTACTACACCCTTTGCACGGATGATTTCATTCTTAACGGCAAGTTCATTTATCCTTAAAAGAGGACAGCCGGACTTTATCAAAGCAGCAGCCCTTTCATAAAAACTCATTATCAGAAGAAGAATCTGAACCTGTTTTTCAGGAACTGAAAACTGATCAACTTTATCAAAGGCATCCTGCTGAAGAAATCCGTTCTTTATCATTTCTGATACTGTAAGTACAAGACGGTCTGCCTCAGGAAGCGCATCCGCACCAATAAGGCGTACAATCTGCTGAAGCCTCTGTTCCCTCTTTAAAAGATCCAGTGCCCTGACACGTATATCAGCCCAGCGGGGATCAAATTTGTCCCACCACTGCCTGATTTCTGCCGCATATTCTGAATAAGAATCTATCCACCCGATTGCAGGATAGTGTCTTGCATTTGCCAGTTCCCTGTCCAAAGCCCAGAAACAGCGGATGAAGCGTTTTGTATGCTGAGTTACAGGTTCTGAAAAATCACCTCCCGGTGGAGAAACTGCTCCGATTACCGAAACAGAACCTTCCTGTCCGTTTAAAGAGGTTATGCGGCCTGCCCTTTCATAAAATTCAGCCAGACGGGTTGGAAGATAAGCAGGGAATCCCTCTTCTGCCGGCATTTCTTCCATACGGCCTGAAAGTTCACGGAGAGCTTCAGCCCATCTTGATGTTGAATCGGCCATAATGGCAACATGCATGCCCATATCACGATAATATTCAGCAAGAGTTATTCCTGAATAAAGGGAAACTTCACGGGCTGCGACAGGCATATTTGATGTATTGGCAATAAGTATAGTTCTTTCCATGAGGGAACGGCCGGTTCTCGGGTCTATAAGTTTCGGAAAATCCGTAAGAACATCAGTCATTTCATTACCGCGTTCCCCGCAGCCGATATATACGATTAAATCAGCGTCACACCATTTTGCAATGGCATGCTGGGTCATGGTTTTTCCGGTACCGAATCCTCCAGGTATGGCAGCTGTTCCACCCTTGCTTAAAGGAAAGAACACATCAATTACTCTTAATCCTGTTACAAGCGGCTGGCTTACCTCAAGTTTCTGAGAAAAAGGACGGGGCTTACGCAAAGGCCAGTACTGGCTCATCTTTATCTGTTCCCCAAGTTCCGTTTCTGCAATAACCTCATCAACTGTATAAGTTCCGCTTCCGGCAAAAGACTTAAGGACAGTTCCCTTAATGTAGGGAGGAACCATTACCTTATGAAGGATGGATGAAGTTTCCTGCACGGTACCGAGAACCATGCCCGGCTTTACAGCCGCACCATTTTCTACGGCAGCAGTAAATTCCCATTTTCTGACAGTATCAATAGGTTCAGTTCTCTGACCTGGAAGAAGAAATGCCCCTGATTCCTCATACATTGCCTTTAAAGGTCTTTGAATTCCATCGTAAATAGTACCTACAAGACCAGGACCGAGTCTGAGGGAAAGAGGCCTCTCGTTGCTGACAACTTCTTCACCGATGTGCATTCCGGTAACATCTTCATAAACCTGAATAGTTGCCATTCCCTCTTTCTGACGGATAATTTCACCGATGAGACGTTTTTCTCCTACATCAACTACATCATAGAGACCGCAGCCTTCCAGACCTTCAGCATAAACTATAGGTCCTGAAATACGAGTAATTTTTCCTTTAATCATTCCGGTAACCTTCCGCCAAAAAGTGTTTCTGACAATTCATAATTGTGTTTTTCAAGAAGTTCCCTGACTTTCTGATCAAGAGTAAGGCGGCATGTAAGGGAAGAATCTTCTGCCTTAAGAACAATACCTTCCCTTCTGTTAAAGCCGCTGACACTTTCTGAATACAAATCAGACACAGAACCTTCGCAAACTTCCGTAACAGAAGTTCCCAATACTTCCTTCAGCATTTTTTCTGCCGGTTCTAACGCCATGCCGTAAACAGCAGCCTTCAGTTTTTTACCTTTACATACAGGCTTTACATGTTCTGCCATAGACTTAATTACATCCATGCGTTTTTTTTCACCGATGGAATCAAAATAGGAGTTTATGGCCTCCATAACTGAAGAATATATATATGAAACCAGATAACGCTGCTTTTCCAGAGGAAGAGCGCTTCGTGTGTTTTTTTCAAACAATTCAATACGCTGAGCCGATGCTTCTTCTGCTTTTTTCTTTGCTTCTGCAATACGTAAGTCAACGCCTTCTTCAATTGCCCTGGCATCTTCCAGAGCCTTAGTCTTTATAAGCTCAGCCTTTTTCCCGCTGTCAGTACGTATTTCTTTATCAAGAATTTCTGTTGAACGTAATTCTTCCATAAGCCTTACCACTATATTTGAATGCCAACAGCCTCACGGATAGAATCAGACAGAGACTTTCTGCCTGGAATATGACCGTGAAGACCTGGAATTTCAACAATCAGAGGTGCCTTACTCTTCATCTGCCAGAGTTTTACCTCCTCTGACAGCATGTCAGACACATCCTCTGTAAGAATGAGAACCTTTATTTTTTCTGCGGATGAATCATCTGTTACAGCTTTAAAGGCATCTAAAGCTGCAGACCTGTTATCTGCAACAGAGCCTTTAACGCCGGCAAGCATGAATCCGAGAACAATTTCCCGTTCTCCGATTACATAATATTCCAAAACAAAAAAATTCCGTTTACATTATTATAATGAACAATGCAACCAGGAATCCCCAGAGACAGATACCTTCTGCAAGACCAACAAACGGCAAAGCTTTTCCTGAAAGTTCTGCATTCTCACTCATGGCACCCATTGCTGCAGCACCGATTTTTCCTACGGCCATTGCACCACCGATACATGCAAATCCAACTGCAATAGCAGCAGCAATATACTTAATGGCACCAGAAAGTCCTGAATCTGACTGAGCAGGAGCCTGTTCCGTCTGTTCAACAGTCTGAGTCTCAGCAGCCTGAGCCTCTGCTTCATAACCTGCAGTTTCCTGTGCGAAAAGTGATGCTGCACCCATAATTAAAAAAGAAGCAGCAAGAGCGATAATTCTTTTAGTCATAATATACCTCACTATAATTACTGTCCCTGACAGTTATATACAAATGCAAAAGGCTTGAATTCCCGTCCGGTCTCACTGAAGAACTTACTGAAGAATTCATAATACTGAAGCCTTACAACCTGAATTGCTACAATCATTCCCTCAAGAACAATAACAATCGCATTACCGGCAATAAGAACTCCGATTTTTCCGGCAGCAGCAGGTACCTGATTCATCATAGTTTCAATAATGGAACCAAGAACTGCATGTGCAAGGGCAAAAGCACCTACACGAACAAAACTGACGGTATTTGAAAGATATGAAGAAATAATTTCAATTACTTCAACTACGGCACCTATAATGGCACTGAAAAGACCGTTTTCAAAAACAGGTCTCTCTCCTTCCACAAGCCGTTCAAACACCTCACCAAAAGCCGTAAAAAACAATGTAACGGCAATTATTATGAAATCATAGGGCGCAGGCTGATGAATGCCGGCTGCAGTAAGTACTGCAAAAATAATTACATACCAGAAAAACAGAGCTCCGGTAATACCGGTTTTTCCAAAAAGGGCACGTCCCGTATGATGAAGTGAAAACTGATTTACAATATTTATTATAATACCGCAGGTATTGATTATAAAACCAACAGCGATAGTAAAGCCGAAGAAAATAAACATTCTCAATACTGAGCCCGGATCCGTACCGCTTGGCATAAGCTTGAGTATAGGTTCAGATGCCTTTTCATAATCCGTAACCCCGAAAAGTGAATGTACAAAACGGTTAAACGGTTTGAGCACTTCTTCAGATGCAAAGAATTCTCCGGTAAGAAGTCCCATTATCATGCTGGACACGCCTATACATATGAAAATCCTGCCGAACTTTTCCCATCCGGCAAGTTTCATCTTGTTAAGGGTCATCAGGATGCCGAGAATAAAGAACACAAGCCCCTGTCCCGCATCACCGAACATTATTCCAAACAGGACAGTAAAGAATACAGCTACAAAAGGTGTAGGATCAACGGTACCATATAATGGAGAACCATAGCTGAAAATCAGCCTCTGGAAAGATTTTATTAATGAACCGTGCTTAAGCTGAACAGGAACCTTTTCCCTGCCTTCAAGAACGGAACGCACTTCATTAGGCAAGAATTCCCTGATGCCTGCCCTGCCTTTAGTAAGATCATCTAAAGTACGAATAAGAGTACGGCTTTCCCATGCCGGAATCCATCCCGTAATCCTGTATACAAAATCAGTAGATTCCAGTTTGTTCTTAACTGAATTAAGCTGACTGGAAACTGAAAAAACCTGCAGAAGGTGAAGAAGCATGTCTTTATGAGTTTCAGCAAAGTTTTTTCTCTGTTCCTGAATTTCCTCAAGTTCTTTTTTTACGGAATTTACTTCTCCCTCAAGGGCACCAAGAAGTTCATCCGGTACACCTTTAAAATCCTTTGGAAGATTTATTTCAACAAAACCAGCCTTTTTTAATTCACTGTCCATAAAAAAGCGGCCTTTTTTCGAAGATGCAGCAAGAATTTTTGTCTTGTCATTTCCCAGAGTCGTAAGAATTGCATTCGAACCAAAGGAAGAAGCCAGGCTGTCATAAGCACCCTCTTCGATACGGCCGATTCTAAGGGTCAAAAAGGATAAACTTTCCAGCTGGGAATATGGTACTTTCAGATTAGAAAACGAAGCTGCTTCCTTATATGAAGAAGAAACCCTCTTTACGTTTTCGCCGCACTCAATCTCACGGTTATGAAGATCTTCTGCCGCAGTATAAATCCTTACAGCCTCAGACCTGTCTTCTTCTGTCGGCAGGCTCACAGCCTCAGTAAAATGATCAAGATCCTTTATATTAAGAAAGCTGCGGGCACTCTGGAGTCTTGCAAATATATCTGCATCAGCATTCTGCTTTTTTTCTTCTGCAGCTGAATCATTAAAATCCTGCTGGAACTGAAAATCACCCAGTTTTCCAAGATAAGTAAGAACAGAATCAATGTCATCCTTAAGAACCATAAGCTCAAGAAGACGCATAGGTGTTGTCTTAGCCATTTTTTTCCTCCGTTTCAGGATTTACATTAAGCCTGAGACCTTCTGCCGCCATACAGATATTATCCAGTTCCTGACGCTTTAATATATACAGACACACAAGGGGACATTCAGTAAAAGGATGCTTATGAAACAGTTTTCTGGCAGAACCGGCATAACTGACTTTAAAAGCATTACTTATCCAGCGGGAATCTACAGTCCATACAACTCCGTCCTCATGAGGATTCAGAAGTTCCCTGTACTTCCATTTCCGCCATTGCTCATAATCGTCCGGCTCAAAACTTAAAACATTAACAGCTTCCCTGACAAAAAAATCTTTCTCTCCTTTTGATTCATCCTCGTATACAAGATGAGAAAGAATCTCTTCATCAGTCATCTTATAATAAATCCTAAGTCTTAAAGCCCAGACTGCATTATCAATCTGAATTTTTGTCCCAATAAGCTTCATCAGGTCTGAACGGCATTCAGAAGAAGATTTTTTTACCTGCAGCCACAGTGTTTTTAAATACTGACTGTCAAGTTTAAAATCCTGCTCATGAAGTTTCTGAGGTTCAGGTACTGTATTATACCATGAAAATTCAGTTTCTTCAGTCATTTCTTTTAGAGAAGGCCATTTTCCATATTTTATGAATCCAAAAGGAGAAATATCCGTAAGTTCAGGAAGCTTAGTTTCTCCGTAGCACAAGGCTCCTGTTACGGTCTTAAAATTTTCATATTCAAAGGATTGTATGAGTTTTACAAGAAGGGGATCCGGTTCAGAATAATTGGAAAGAAGGGAACGGAATTCCTTTACAAAGCGTGAAGCTGCCTCAGACTGAAGTTTTTTTGTAAGTAAAACCTGAGGTACGGCTGGAATTTCTGATTTAAACACCAGGGACCATAAATCTGAAAGAGATCGGGCACTAAACAATACTCTCGCATTCTCTCCGATAAATGAACGTGACAGAACGGCACATGATTTTGCGTAAACATAGGAACGCGCAGCAGTTTTGTCCATTGCCATACCTGCACCTCTATGCCTTTAAAAGACCATCCATAAGTTTGGAAAAAGAATCCGTATCTTTATTAAAGGAAGAAAGACTATCCTGATATTCCTGTATTTTTAATTTATGGGAAGAAGCAATACGCTCCCGGAGGGAAACTTCATTTTTTTCAATTGAATCTGCAATCTTTTCAAATCCTGCCTTAAACGCAGAATCTGCACGAACTCTGGCAGCAGCAATAATACTTTCTGCTTCCACCTGAGCTTCTTTTACAATCTCGGAAGCTTCGTCCTCAATCTTAAGAAGATGCTGAATTACATCATCCTGATTATCAGCCATACAAATCTCCTCTACTCAGTATCCCTGAGCAAAGACAACACTTCTTTCGGTGAAGAAGCATCTGAAAGTTTTCTAGTGAAGTCAGGCTTCTGAAGCAGACAGGAAAGTTCTTTCAAAGCTTTCAAGTGTCCGGAATTATCATCTGCACTGAACAAAAACATAAACACATAATGAACGGCATTACCGTCCAGAGAGCCGTATTCAATACCTTTTTTACTTATACCAACGGCACCACAGGCAGTATCAATGCTATCCATTACCCCATGAGGAATGGCAACCTGATACACAATGCCCGTCGTCATTTTTTCTTCTCTTGAAAACAAAGATTCAAGGGCTGCTTTTCTGTCCACAGCAGGGCATGCATCTACAATCTTCTGAACCATTTCATGAAAAAGCTCATCCTTAGATTCGCTCTCAAGATTCATTATAATGGTATTTTCTGAAAAAATCTGCTGCAAAACCATGCTGTAAAACTCCGTATTACTTACTCAGCAGAAACAGCAGCTTCAGCCTTTTCTTCTGCAGCTTCAGAAGCTTCTGCACCATCACCAAGAAGTGTATCCCAGTCGGAATCTTCTGCAGTTTCTGTTGCTGTACTTTCTGCAGTCTGTGAACCGGCAAGTTCTTCAGCAGCCTTCTTTGTGCCGAATTTTGCGTTAATCAAAGCAATTCCGATTGTAATGACAAAAAACAATGCAACCAATACACCTGTTGTCTTTGTAAGTACACTTGCTCCATGTGCACCAAAAGCTGTACTCTGTCCGCCGCCAAAAGCACTTCCCATGCCATTGCTGTCTTCATTCTGAATAAGAACAAGCAGAACAAGCAGAATACATACAATAACAAATGCTGCAACCAATATTGCCTTTACAATATCCATTTTCTTCTCCCATCCGTAGCATAACGGACAAAAATTAATTTATTTATATGTAGCTGAAATAATACTCAATAATCCTTCACAAGTCAATTAACTTTGAGAGTATATATTAATGAAGATTATCAGCAGAAAAAAAAACAGCCGGTCTGCCTTCTGAATTCCCTGCTCAGTGCAGAGGTAATTCAAAAAAACAGCATCCGGCCGTCCTTTTATAAAATCTCAGAGCTATACTTAGCACTCACAGATCGGTACGAATGTTTCTGCCTTAAGGGAAGCTCCACCGATAAGTCCGCCGTCAATATCCGGCTGTGCAAGAAGTTCAGGAGCATTTGAAGCTTTCATTGAACCGCCGTACTGAATGATAACTTCATCAGCTACTTTCTGATTGTAAAGTTTAGCGATGTATCCGCGGATAAACTTATGAATTGCCTGTGCATCTTCAGGAGTTGCAGTTTTACCGGTTCCGATAGCCCAAACAGGTTCATAGGCAATAGTTACGTTCTTCATCTGTTCTTCAGTAACACCTGCAAGACCTGCAGAAAGCTGGAATGCACAAACCTGTTCTGCCTCACCGGCTTCACGTTCGCTTAAAAGTTCACCGATGCAGAGATCTACTTCAAGACCGTCATTAAGAGCCTTGCGAACCTTTTTATTGATAAGTTCATCAGATTCACCGATTTCGTGACGGCGTTCTGAGTGACCGAGGATTACTGCCTGACATCCGATATCCTTAAGCATTGCTGTAGAAACTTCACCTGTGTGAGCTCCGTTGTCTGTAGCAGCACAGTCCTGTGCAGCAAGAAGGATGTTTGAACCTTTTACAACCTGAGCAACTGCATCAAGATATACGAAAGGAACACCAATCATGAATTTATTTGTTTTTCCTTTGAGGGCTGCAACAAGATCCTGAGCCAGTTTAACGGCTTCAGCCTTAGTTGTGTTCATCTTCCAGTTTCCGGCGATATAATGTGTACGTGCCATATTTTACTCCTATGCGGGCCGTAGAATAATCATTGCAGCCCCTGTTTGTTTCAGAAAACGATTTTAATGAATTGACACTCATTTTTCAACATAAATGCAGAAAAAAGAAGCGGCATTCTTTAAGAACACCGCTTCTTTATACAGCTGATTATTTGAAAATCATACAGGTAACAATCAGTTTAATGGTTCTCCGTCAAAACTAAGGGTAACAGGATCATCATCATTCCTTTTAAGCAGGATTGTTCCGTCATGGTTATCAGTTACAGTCAGAACTGTTGAATCCTGTTTATATTCCGTATAGTCGTCATTCCAGCTGCCTTCGTCATAATCTTCAGTTAAATAGCATATCCATCCCAGATCATATCTGATGTATATCTGTTTCTGATACATTATGCTGCCGTTATTATACTCGCCGTAATTCAAATACCATGGCTTTGACGAATCATACATACCGGTAAAAGTTGCCCATGCGAGGGAAGCATAATCATCTTTTTTATCCAGAGCCTTATAGTCCAAATCAACACTGAACAAAGTATCTTTCAGGAACATCTGGTCAATTCCAATCATTTTTGCAGTCTGCACTTCAAGAGCTGCATACAAATCCTTATAATCAGAACCTTCCGGAAGACCATACATACTGACAGCCCGTGCTTTCATCTCTGCAAGATTAGAAAGACCACTTTTTATCACAGCCTGTTTGTTTTCTTCCGTCATCGCCTCATAGTCGGTTTTTGTCGTTCCAAGAAGTGTAAAGAACTCCTCTTCACTGAGAGCCTTGCCCTCCTGCATTTCATTCATAAAACTCATATATTCATAGAAAGTCTCTATAGTAGGATTTGTTTCATACGCTTCCATTATCTTGAATACACTGATATATGTTGAAGAAACCATTCCAATAAGTTTTTTAGAAGTCACCCACTGATATTCCTCCATCATGCCATGTCCATCGGTATAAATCTCAGAAAAAGTAAGACGAACTGTTTCACCATTTTCATCAAGAACATAAGTTCCCTTTGCACCGTCTGATTTCTCTTTCACCTCTCCTGCAGTATGTCCACTGACATTCTTAAGATATTTTTCAGTCTTATCATACTGATACACAAAAGTCTTATCCTTAGGATTAAAAATCAGGCTGCTTACATAATGAGTGGAAGTATTTCCATAAGAATCCTCATACTCTCTATCCATACTGAGTTCTGTAAGAGCAGGAAGGATCAGAGTTTCCTCATAAGTCTTTGCATACTGGCTTCCATCAATTGTAAAGTTCAGGGTAAATTTTACTTCTCTGTCTGTAAGTCCCCTGTAAACAGAAATTTTTCCATTTCCGTCAATTTTTGCAGCATTTTCATTCTCTGTTGTAACTACTACAGTTACATTCTTTGATCCGATGCTTAATTTCGTTCCAAAATCATATTCAGCCCAGGCAAGTCCCGGTGCCTTTACAAGATTTAAGAACTGGCTTTCGGCAATTTCAAAAATCTTTGAGGCAGGAAGATCTGCACCATTTCTATAAACCTTTACATCAATCTTTTTCTCTAAAATCTCCCCTTCTTCATTCTGAAGGGTTGCGGTAAGTGTAACTACATCAAACTGTTCTTCAAGAGTAGCATCCTTCTGCGTTACAGAAGCAGAACCGTTGGAATCAATTGTAATAAGTTCAGTATCAGAAGACGTCCAGCTTATTGTTATTGAAGGATACTGAGATGAAATGGTCGGAAGCACAAAAGAATCAGTTGCAATTTCATCAGTAACAGAAAGTGCATCACAGGCAAGTTCCAGATCTGTCTTTGCCGAAACCTCAGGATCTGTACCGTCATCCCCGTTACCGTCACAGGAAATAAAGGCAAAAACAAGACTTACAGCAACAGCTGCAGCCATCGCCTTAATAAATTTTTTCATTTTTTCCTCCTAATTAAAAAAATAAAAAAAATGTACATTAAAGAATTATAACACAATTTTATTAAAAAAAATTAATAAAAAAAAAATCCGCAGTGACTGTCAGTTTTTCTACCACATAAAAAAAGCAGCTCCCCCTTTTGGGAAGCTGCCCGAAAATCGTTGCGAGGCTGTCCAATAAGTATGAGTCATTGCCGTGCTCGACAGTTTGTCATTGCCGCACTTGATGCGGCAATCTCTTGTATTGCAATTAAATGGATTTTCGGGTCAAACCCGAAAATGACACTTTTTGAACTTATTGGTCATCCCCTTCGGAAAAATAGTTGAATTGTTAAATCCGTTCCACTTCGTTGCGCTAATTGAAAGCCCGGACGGCACACATATAACAGGCGAGACACCGACAGAATCGGTACATAAGACAAGCCCTCTTTAAATCGATTGTCACTTTTTATTTATCATCATAATGATTTTTACACTGAATAATCTTTATAAGTTCATCTTCAATTTTATAAACTAATCTGTTTTTCTCATCTATATTTCTAGACCAATATCCGGTTAAATTGCCTTTCAATGGCTCTGGATGACCGATTCCATCATTTCCGTTTCGCTCAATATCCGCAAGAAGCTGATTTATTTTCTTGAGCGTCTTTTTGTCCTGCGTTATCCAATAGGTATAATCTGCCCAGGCATCATCTGAAAAATCCTTGTGCATTCTTATACCTCGACAAGATCATGGATTGAATGCTGTCCGTTTTCCATCTGCAGTTTTGAATGTTCCAGAGCCTTTATATTTTTCTCAGAATAAAATGAGCTGTCCTGAACAATCTCAAAGGGGATTTTGTGCTGGATTAAAGTCTGCTTAAGAAAAATGCGTATTGCCGTTGTTGTATCCATTCCTATGGATTCGAAAAAAGCATCTGCATCATATTTTAAGGCTGTATCAACCCTTGTCTGAATTACTGCCGTTCTCATATATGCCTCCATGTTTACAATGTAATACAAAAGTAATGAAAAAGCAATAAAATTGCATAATGACAAAAAAAGCAGCTTCCCCTTTTGGGAAGCTGCCCGAAAATCTATTTAATTACAATGCAAGAGATTGCCGCATCAAGTGCGGCAATGACAAACTGTCGAGCACGGCAATGACTCATACTTAAGTATCAGTACTACTCGTTATCGTAGTTTACTAAAGTAGTAACTGTAACATCCGTACCGAGTTTTTCTTCGTATTTAAGGAACGGAAGCCCTACTACACCGAATACGTCAGTAACACAGGCTTTTCCCTGCTGCACAAGATTTATGGCAGCCTTGAGGGTTCCTCCGGTAGCAACAAGATCATCTACCAGAAGAATGTTCTGTCCCTCCTGAATATCAGCGCAATGTACTTCAATTTCTGCACTTCCATACTCAAGGTCATACTTGCAATGATAGGTTTTTGCAGGAAGCTTTCCTTTTTTTCTGATAAGGATGAGGGGAATTCCCATGCGTTCTGCAAAAGGTGCTGCAAAAATAAAACCGCGGCTCTCAATACCGGCAACAGCATCTATTTTCTTATCCTTGTAAATCTCTACCATACGGTCGATGGAATACTTAAAAGCCTCCGGATGACGGAGAATTCCCGTAATGTCATAAAAAAGAACACCATGCTTCGGAAAATCAGGCACACGGCCTATTACTTTGTCCAATACTTCAAAATCTTTTTTTTCCATAAAAAAGCTCCATAAAATTTATGTGCACTTCATGCATAGCCATGCAAAAACACAAATGCTCCCTAGTATAAAACGAAAGCAAAAACTATGCAATTCAGCAGAAAGAATATTTAAACTAATTCGTCTCTGAAGCCTTCAAAGTACAGACTCCGGCTTTAACAGCCTTTAATTGTGAATTCCAGCCTGTATTTGCCGGACGGATGACATGAGTTCCGTCTGAATCAGAAAACTTTACATACACAGCATAGCTTCCGCTGTCTAAAGAACTTAAATCTGCAGTTACAGTCAGCACTTTCTGACCGGTAAACAGCTCTGAAGATATATTCAAAGGTTCTTCATTTCCGCTGACAGCTGACTCAGAAGGAATAAAAAAGAGCTGTACGTTCTTTTTGCGATGATAAGGAAGGGATGCGAATCCGGTGTTTTCAAAAGTGAAGTCCATCTGAACAGATTTAAGCCCATCCTTTTGAGTAAAAACCGCATCCTTTAATAAATAGCGGTAGCCTAAATGCCTGTACAGATACTGAAAAAGCGTTTCTCCGAAATAATTCAGACTGTTAAACTGATAAAAATAAGAGGTATTCCATCCGATGTTAAGAAACGAAGCGTGAACATTGGTAAAATTTTCAACACTTACACTTTCTCCGTTCCCGATACCATAATTTCCGATTAATTCTCCTCCATACGGGGTATGGTCCGTAAAGCCCGAAAGAAATTCAATTTCTGCACTTCTGTCAGAACTTTTATAAGTTCCGGAATCACTTTCACTTCCCAGATATCCGTCGTTATAAAGTCCAAATTTGTATTCATCACTTCCGGTTACAGGAATGTATGTCGGAATTGCAGCAGGATACGATTCATTTTTACTGTCCAGCTTAAAATTATAGTCAACATCACAATACGTATTGAGATATGCATAAATAAACTTAGGCTGACGGACAAGAAAAGGAATGTCTGCCGATTTTAAGCCTTCCAGATATTCATGCATGACCTGTACGATATAATAATCAGGTTTCCACTCAGTACCTTCTTTAACGGAAACTGCATAACTTGAAGTATGCATCTCTCCCCATGGGCCGATAATACCGCACTCAATTGCCGTAATGATATCTTCATATTCTGAGTATATTTTAGAAATTTGCTTTACGTGATTAAGAATGACGGAAAAATCCTCCGGTTCAGTATTTTTGTTACCGGCAAAACCTGAATCATAGGCAAAACGAACAACCGCAGTCTTTTCTGTTCCGCGGAAGGCAGACAGGATTTCCCTTACACCTTTTAATGACTCTTCAGAAAGTTCCATAATGTCGGAAGAGCCGTTTACAGCTTTTGAATAATCGCTTATGTCAAATTCAAGATGCAGAAGATTATAGGATAAATCCCATAAAGCTTCATCACTTTCAGGATAATCCCCTTTAAGAGGATTAGAATCTTCTTTTATTGAAGAAATTATTTCACTTTTATCCTGAACGCCAGTCTGAGTTACCTTAACCTTAATTACCGAATAAAAGCCCATGTCCGGATTAAAAATAACTTCATTGCAGTCTTTTAATTCTCCGCAGACAAAAGAAACTGAAGTCGTATTCTCCTGAACAATTTCCTTTTCAGAAGAATCCTGTGTTTTACAGGAGAAACAGAGTAAAACTGAAGATAAAAAAAACAAAACCTTTTTCATGATTTCCTCACGCCATATCATTTTGCTACAGTACAGACAGATCCCATCATCAGACGCTTCTCTCTTGTTTCTTCAAGCATTTCTTTTAATTTCTGAGAATCTTCTTCCATTATGGCAGTTCTGAACTCTTCCATTTTTTTCTGAAAACTGTCTATGTGGGCACAGAGTTTTTCTTTATTACTGATAAAAAGTTCTGTCCATAAAGGAGCGTTTATCATTGCAATCCGTGTAAGGTCCTCAAAACTGCCGCCTCCAAATGCCGTAATTTCAGGATCCCGGGCACTCTGAACCAGAGCGCTGGCAATAACATGACACAGCTGAGAAGTAAAGCCTATTTTGTTATCATGAATATCACAGGTTGTTTCAGTAATCCTTGTAAATCCCAGTTCGGTAACAAGGGTCTTCATCAGATTATAATTTTCTTCCGAGTTAAATGTCTGACGGCAGAAAATATAATTATGATTGACAAAAAACTTTGCGTTACTTGCGGCATAGCCTTCCTTTTCTCCGCCGGCCATTGGATGACCGATTATAAAATCAACATCAGGACGAAGAAGTTCAGGAAGGGACTTTTCAAAAATTCCCTTTACTCCGGAAATATCAGTTACGATGGCACCGCTCTTAAAATCATTTTTATAATTCTTTAGAAATTCAAGAGTGGCATGAGGATAAAGGCAGACAAAGACAATGTCACTTTTCTTCAAAAGTTCAGAAGTTTTATCCTGAGTAAAAGCCTCATCTGCAATACCTTCATTAACAGCCATGGAAAGACAGGCCGTACTTCTGTTGCATACAAGAATTTTACCCTTTGAACCGCTCTGACTGAGAATATTCTGTCTTATGGCCTTTGCAAAAGAGCCGCCCATTATTCCGAGACCTACGATACCGTAAGTAAGATCTTTTAAGTTTTTCATGATTTTACAGTTTACTATTTATATTGTTTTTCCTTCAACAGCTGCATATTTATTGAGTTTTACGGCAAGTTCCTCAAACATTACAGGAGGAAGCTGCTGACTTGCATCACTCAGGGCTTTTTCAGGATTACAGTGAACTTCAATTTCAAGACCGTCTGCTCCGGCTGCAACTGCACTGCATGCAAGAGTTCCAACCATCCACCTGATTCCGCAGGCATGACTTGGATCAAGAACAACCGGAAGATGAGAAACTTTATGCAGATAAGGAACGGCGCTTACATCAAGACAGTTTCTTGTATATCCGTCATAAGTACGGATTCCCCTTTCACAGAGGATAACCTGTTCAGTTCCGTTTGCCATAATATATTCAGCACTCATCAAAAGTTCCTGGATAGTTCCGGAAAGTCCTCTTTTAAGCAGGACCGGCTTTCCGAATTTTCCGATTTCCTTAAGAAGATCAAAGTTCTGAAAATTGCGGGCACCAACCTGAATTAAATCTACGTTTTCAAAATACTTAAGTTCCGAAGCACTCATAAGTTCTGTACAGATTGGAAGTCCTGTTTCTTTTTTTGCCTTTTCAAGAATACGGATTCCTTCAGGTCCCAGTCCCTGAAATGAATACGGAGAAGTACGCGGCTTGTAGGCACCGCCACGGAGAATACGGGCACCGGCTTTTTTTACGGCCAGTGCTGCATCGATAAGCTGTTTTTCATTTTCTACAGAACACGGACCGGCAATAAGCGGAACTGTTTTTCCGTCACCGATAAAACATGCAGTACTGCCGTCTCCGCCAATCTTTACTACTGTATTTTCAGGATGGAAGGAACGGCTTGCCATTTTATAAGGAGCAGAAACGCGCTCTGCACTTTCTACAATCTCATTTGCCAGAAAATCTTCCGGATCAAGTTTTGAAGTATCACCTAAAAGACCAAGTACAGTTTTATCCACACCTTTAGAAACATGTACGTCAAGGTTCTTTTCCTTTACATCCGAGATGAAAGAATCAATCCTGTCCTGACTCACACCGCTTTTCAAAATAACTATCATTTTGCACCTCCGTTAATTTACATGACAGCCTTAGAAACAAAGACAAATAAAAAAAAAGGAACCTTCTTTTTAGGAAGGTTCCTGTAATTTCTTGCTTTAAGAATCGCACAAGCCTTTATGCAGTCCGCCTTTTAGCAAGGAAACCTTCCTGAATGCCGAGAAAATAATAAAAGCTAAAGTAAAAGTAAGCCAGCATGGAGAGAAAGTTAGACTGAGCCCGACGGGTCGTTGTGTTATTCATAGTCAAAAGGATACTAAAGACAGTAACACTTGTCAAGTAAAGAATTTTTTATCACCGTACTTTTACCACAAGAACGCGCCCCTGCCCTGCACTTACCGATGCGGTCTTTCCGGGAAGAACTTCATTACTTACCCCTATCTGAAAACTGCTTTTGAGCACCGCATTTTCAAGAGGATATTTTGCATTTTTTATGCATACACCGCCTGCATCCCCATCCACTGTAAGTACGGAAAAAAAAGAATAATTATCTTCTATATAAATTGGATTTTTTCCTGCAATCTCCATCAATGAATAATCATCTGCCAGCACAGCCTTTTTATGAAGATCATCCAGGTACAGAAGAACTCCAATATTTGCAAAAGCATGGTCAAAGCGAAATCCCATTGCTCCCGTCAGAAGGAAATCATCAAATCCTTCAGAGAGAGCAAACCTTACAGCAGCAAGAGTATCAGTATCATCTTTTTCTCTGGGAAGAGAAATAACCCTGCATTGAGATGACCACCTTTTATAATCCTCATCTGAAACGGAATCAAAATCCCCTGTCATAACATCAGGTTTTACGCCGAGAAAATCTGCATGCCGGAGACCGCCGTCACAGAATATAAAAAAATCATCCTTCTTCAGCAGGCTTTTGATAAAAGCATAATCGTTTATAATGCCTGCTGAAACTATAACACACCTGTTCATTACCACTTTGTCCTGAGTCCAAGGGTAGCACTTATTCCAGGCATTGGATAGGAGTCCACGGCTTCATATTCAGTATCAAGAATATTCTCTGCCCTGAAATAAACTGTAAAATGCTCAAATCCCTCATAGGATAGATTTAAATTCACCAGTGAATAAGGCTCCATGTAAGAAACATTCAAATTTGACTTATATCTTTTTCCTATGTAATTCCATTCGGCAGCAAAACGGAAATCAAAAAAATTAACGACAGTACTTACGGCACATGTCCAGTCAGGAGTCCACATAATTCTTTTTTTATATGTGAGTTCGTTGTCCTTATCCAGAAGAGCAGAATACAGGTACTCTCCACTGGCTTTTACTTCAAGAATGCCGTCAAAGAAAATTTTTTCAGTCCTCAAATCAAGACCGCAGTAAAAAGCACTGGCTACATTCTGCGGAGTCAATATTCCTTCACTTGAAGCCCACTGAATTTTATTCTCATAATAATTCGTAAAAAAACATGCACTTAAAGGAATAAATTTTTTCCAGTTAACGGTAAATTCTCCTCCCCAGCCTTCTTCAATCTTAAGATCAGGATTTCCCCGGGCATAGGAAGATTCCCAGTACAGATCGTCCATATTAGGAAACTGCACCATGCGGTATGCATTAACAATAAAATCAGCATACTCTGAAGCAATCTTAACCCCTGCTTTAGGAATGAAGGCAGCATTTGAACCGCAGGTTTTTACCGCAAGAGGAAGAGTAAAAATTACATGTTTTGAAAAACGGAACACAGATGTTTCTTTTACCGTAAAAGAAAACTGAAGATGCTTTCCGTCATCAGTGGAATCAAGATTAACTGCATCTAAAGTAAGGCCGGCACTTTGGGTATAGAAGTCATTAAAATCAGCCTCCGCATAAGAAGCATACCGGAACGTATTTATTAAATGCAGGCTGGAAGAATTGCTTTCATCATAGTTTCTGCGGTTAAAAATCCATGCCCCGCTGTTTTCAAGCCGGAAAACATTTTTTACGGCAGGATTAACGAGAGAAAAATTTACCATTGCATTTAAGTCTTTCTGCACGCCTTCAGAAACAGATGTCGAAGTTCCGGGACAGTTTTTTATTCCGTCATAAAAAAGAACTCCACCTGTAAAAGAAGAACCGTTTCCAAAAAAATGAGAAACTTTTGCATCTCCGTGAAAATCTTTTACCAGAGCATTATCTCTTGTAACAAGCTTATTCATATAGTTTCTGAACTGAAACCTGTTCTGAGCATAAGTACCCCGGAGATTAAGCTTAAGAAAAGTACTGTCTAAAAACTGATGGGAAATTCCGGCACTCTGGCTGAAGGTATCGGCAAAGGATTTTTCATTAAAGAAACTCTTAACAAAAGAATCAGTCGTTACGGAAGTACCCAGGGCCTGTTTTTTTGTAGTAATATAAATTGTTCCTGCAACAGAGCCTTCGTCACTGACCCCTTCAGTAAATCCGCCGCGGACAATTTCCATCCGCTCAATATCATTGATGTCTATTGAAGTAAAATCAAAAGTTCCGTACTGAGCATTGTTTACGCAGATTCCGTCTATTACAACCCGTACAGTCTCATCAGTAAAGCCCCGGATCTGAGGTTTTGCTTCAAGTCCATAGGGACCGTAACTTAAAAGCTGCATTCCTTCAGACTGAAGAAAATCTACCAGACTTTCCGTATGAGACTTCTGTATGTCCTGTGAATTAAATACCTGCCTCTGCTCCACTTCAGGAGATTCAATAAATGTATAAATGTGTCCCAGATTTATGTCTTCTTCTTCAAGGGGGGTACGCTGCGAATCCCCCTGCGCGTCCACGTCGTTTGCCACTACCCCCTCTGTGGAGGAATTTTCCTCAACGCCCCTCTGAGCATAAACGGAAGCAGAAACAGAATTTTCCTGAGAAAAAAAAGGATAAAAAACAAATGCCGCCGTAAAGAAAAATACGGCGGACTTATGAGAAAAAATACGCAAAGCTGGCTGATTATTCTGTTACTTTTGTGAAATCAGTAAGATAAGTAAAATAACCTGAATCCGGAGTAAATCCATTAACAGCTTCTTCAAGAGAATCAAAGCAATAATAGTCACTGCTGTCTGCAGCATAATATGCATCACACATTGTTACGCTTGAAGATGTTAAATTCTTATAGTAAACACCATACCATTTTCCAAGATAACTTGATGCATCTTTATCTGAATATGTAAAATTACTTGTATTAGTAATCTTGTAATAAAGGAATCCTTCTGTATCAGAAATTTTCCTCTGGTAAACTGTTGATTCCTGCATACCATAACTTGAAGTCTGAATATAATCAGCACAACAATAAGCATCATAAGTTGAATATGTATTCCACTTTTTAACAGAATCAGCCCACTTTACTCCATAGAGAAGACTGTCAGACTGTAATGGAGTTACATATACATAAACATTTTCAATCTCACTGTCATCATCAGTCTTACAGCTGACAAAACCAAAAACTAAAGAGAGAGCAAGCGCAGACAAAAATGCGCGTCCAAAAGCACGAAGTGCGTTTTTCATAATAACCTCATTTCCCCAGAGTGTTGCGTAGGGATAAAGAAAAATAACCTTTCATACAAAAGGCTGCCGTCAGAAAGCATTCGGACTTCTGCTTAAAACAGTTACCGTTCCGCGTCGAGCCAGTGAATTTCACACTGTTCCCTTTCTGAGTGCACGGTCAATATAACAAAAAACACAGTGTTTGAAAACACTGTGTTTTTTGTCACGGTTAATTTCTTATGTCAAATATGTTCAGATTAGAAAAGATATGTAACATATACACCGCTTGACCAGCAGCCGCGGCTTACTCCGTCAAAGGCAGTGCGTTCTTCAAGATTAAGGTAAACAGTAAAGCTTGTGTGTGCATCAAAGGCAATGTCAACTGCAGGACGTACGTTTATTACGTGACCTCCGTCCCAGTCTTTTGTAGCATCATTATCTTCCCATCTCTTGTCATCAGAACCGTTTGCAAATGATCCCCATACGCTCAAACCAAAATCGCGGTTAATCTTTAAAGAAAGAAGGGCTCCAGTGTACCATGCAAAAGTATAATTATCATTTTCAAAGAAGTTTACGCCAAGTTCAGGACGAAGTGAAATTTCTGTATTAGGAATTACAAAAGTAATTGCAGCACCGGTTCCGTATGCCTGATCCTCATCTTCATCAGTATTAAGGGAATCAGCGGCAAAATATCCTTCAAGAATAAAGTTTTTATGTCCTAAAGTAACTCCGGTATAGAAGTTTCCGTGATCATCAAAAGCCCCTTCATATGCAGCAGAAATGCTGAGCCAGTCAACAGGAGCAATTTCAATTCCAAAGTTAACGGCAGGATCATCTGTATTAAATCCGTTAGGAATTGCAGCACCAAGCTGGAATGTAAAATCTCCGTTATAAAAATAACG
Source organism: Treponema rectale (assembly GCF_014202035.1). NCBI lineage: Bacteria > Pseudomonadati > Spirochaetota > Spirochaetia > Treponematales > Treponemataceae > Treponema > Treponema rectale. The sequence continues at coordinate 448,496 of NZ_JACHFR010000001.1, read as the reverse complement.
GATACCCATGGCACGCTTTGCATATTTGTTTGCATAGTGAACGAAACCTACAACATCAGCACTTCCCGGTGCATCAACAGAATACTTATAGGAATTTGCAGTCTCTGAAGAAGTCTGGGCTCTTGATCCGGAGCGGTCATCATAAGTTGTAGAAAATCCTCCCTGACGTACATGTGCGGAACTTTCCCAAAGCCAGCCGCCGTAACTTGGAGCAGGTCCAACCTTCCAGTTAAGTTTTGTTCCCACACCGAAATCAAAATTTTTTGAAGGATGCCAGATAAAGTTTACATAATATGAATCCTGAATGACATTGCTTACATTTACCTGATCATTGTAACCTAAAAGAAGGGCTGCTGCAGAAACCTTGTTGTCTCCGGCATAAGCGGTTCCTCCGCGGGTTCCGTAATGAAGGGTAAGAGGATTTGCATTTGAAGTTCCAAATACAAAATTATCTACATCTCCTTCATTATCATAGTTTGCAAGAAAACTCCAGTTTAGCATTCCTTCAATAGTGAAGCTTGCTACATCAAATCTTGCCTGAAAAGTATCTGTAAATCCATGAAACATGGTATCTGCATTCAGAGGAGATCCAAAACCTGTCCAGGCAGTATTTTTCATTCCCTTTTCCGTCATTACCTGAGCAGAAACAGCTGAAGAAATCACAGCTGCCAGAGCAGCACAAAGTAAAAGTTTTTTCATTTCAATACTCCAGAAATTATAGTTTAAAGCAGTGCAATAAAATCACTTCCGCAATTTTTTGCAAATACGTTCAAATTTAAGCGTTTCTATTGGAAATAGTCAATCTTATACTGTATACTGATTCGAAGGAAAGTTAAAAGTCCATCTAAAAAACCGAATAAGGATTATAAAAATGAAAAACGTAATCAAGACAGCAGCAGTTCTCAGTTTAACAATTGCAGCAGCATCCTGTGCATCCGGCAGTCACGGAAATGTAATTCAGACAGAAGATGAAGTTTTTGCAATTGCCATCAACAATCCTGTTCCTGAAGGTACAATTGAACTTCTGGACAGTTTTGAAGACGGTAACTTCTGGCAGAATTCTACAGATGACGGTTATTCAATGGAAACTGACCTCAGTTCAGAATGGTATTCAGAAGGCGCTTCCAGTGCAAAATGGAATTTCAAGGCAGTACCTAAAACAGAAACCGCAGTTTATTACTGTGATGCCCTCAGTGACAGAAACTGGGAAGGTGCAAAGGCCATAATCCTTGACATAAACAATACGACATCAAAGACAATTCAACTTTACCTGAAAATAGATTCCGGAAGGCGTCCCGTGGAATATGCCGTTACTGCCCCTGTTGCAATCGGAACAGGAACAAACACAAATGTCTATTTTGATCTGGAACACCAGCTTACCGATCTTGAGGGAAATTCCATTCCTCAGATTCAGGAAATAACAAACGTCAGAAAACTCAGCATAATCCTTATGGGTAAAACAAAAACCGGAAGTGTATTTACTGACAATATACGTCTTGTCCGGTAGCAGTTCCCGCAAAAATGCAGTTTCTTTTACTCTCCCGAATCTTTCAGGAGGGTAACCGAACGTTCATCTGTAGCATAGGCTGAATCCGGAAGCACACGGTAAGGCTTAAACAGAAGAGACGAATTAGAAGAATCTGTATAAGTTATTTTATACATTCCCTTAAATAAAGGAGAAGCTCCTGAGGAACGGAACTGAATGTAATCCTGTTCCTTCAGGGTAACTTTTGTATAAAAGCCGCTGTCACTTATAATATCACCTTCTGCAGTATAGGAGCCATTCTTAAACACGACAACAGTATCATCTGCCATTCTCCAGGAAGGAACGCTTTCAAGAATCTTTATGAAGCTTTCGGATTTTTTTGACACATTCATATCATAGGTTCTGTCCTGAGAAAACTTTTTATAAACTCCATCCCAGACATTGTTTTCTGAAATAAGCATGCGCACGTCATCCTGAATACGGATATTAATTTCATCAACACTTCTTAAAGAAATATCAATGCGCCTCTGAAGATTCTGAATTTCCTGATTTACACTGGAAAGATAAATTCCGTTCCTGCGCAGATCGCTGCGAATCCAGTTATACACTTCCTCTATGTCTGAGCGGACAAAAATAATTTCTTTCTGAAGATAATCAAAATAAAGATAATATAAGGAAGAACTGTCACTTTTATACCAGAGGCCCTCAAGAAATCCTGCAAAAGTCTCTACAGTGCCATCCTGAATTTTTGCCAGTTCCTTACGGGTAATATTGCTTCCTGCAACCCTTATTGTCTTTATCTGAACATACTGCCGGGATTCCCTGTCCCAGTCATAGCAGATCTGAAGCTGATCCATACTGCCAGGGCGCGCACTGTCCGAAGTATAAACCCATATAGGATAACTTGCACCGTTTGCATTGGACCTGTCATAGTTTTCATAACGGTCCGCCTGCTGTATGAAAATGGTTCCGTCACCCCTTAAATCGGCAATCTGATTTACATTTATTCCGCCTACGCTTCTGTCAGTAATAATGAATGCCTGAAGGACTGCTTCAGAATTCTCAGAAAATCCCTGATAAACAAGAACGTTCTTATGTTCTCCTACAAGATCTATTCCGGTATACGTAAAGGAAGTTGTCTGTGTTATCGGTGTAGCAATTACAGCCTTGCGTTCATATTCAGAAACAGCCTTATTATATATTCCTACAATAAGCTGAATATAAGGACTTGAAGAAGACTTTACGGCATTTACCTGATCCTCAAGCCCGTCTCCGTTAAAATCCATACTGACGACTCCGATAAGCGTTTCGTCTGTTTTAAGCTGAATAAGGGAAACTAAGGCAGTTTCTTCTACAGAGGAAACTGAATCAAGTGACTTTACAGAGGACTTTGATTTTCCGTCACTGAGAGAGAAACCGCTGGATCTATATGAAGCATCATCTTTAGAAAACTGTTTTGTTATAAAAAAAACGACAGCCGCGCAGGCTGCCGTCATAACAATCAAAAAGGCTGCTAATCTTCTACGCATGAGCAAATAATACTAGACCCATGTGTATTTTTCAACAGCCTTTATTAAAGTTAAAAAACTTAAGCTTCAAGCCCGGCCTTCAGAATTGCAAGACCGGCATCAATTTCCTTCATCGTAATATTGAGGGGAGGAACAAGGCGGACTACATCAGAACCAGCTGTTGAAAAAAGAAGACCGTCAGCAAGACATTTCTTTTCAACTGCGGCAGGATCTTTATTAACCTGTATTCCAATTACAAGACCTTTTCCCCTGACGTCAACTACACACGGAAGATTCCAGCCTTTTACGGTATTACGGATATACTCACCCTTTCTGAGAACGTCTTCCATAAACCCGGGAGCAGTAAGGGTTTTAAGTACAACTCTTCCAGCTGCACAGGCTAAAGGATTTCCGGCAAAAGTAGACTGATGATCCCCCGCCTTAAAGACATTTCCATTTCCGCGGTAAAGACATGCGCCCATAGGAACACCGCCCGCAATTGCCTTTGCAAGAGTTACAACCTCCGGATTAATACCAAGGGCATCACTGGCAAGAAGGGCACCAGTTCTTCCCATACCGGTCTGAACTTCATCACACATTACGATAGCTCCAGCCTTACGAGCAAGTTCCGCAGCTTTCTGAGCCCATTCCTTTTCAACAGGAATAACTCCGCCCTCACATTCAACAGGTTCAAAGAAAAGGGCTGCAGTAGTTTCGTCAAAAGCATTTTCAAGCCCTTCATAATCATTAGGCTCTATTGTTTTAAACCCCTGTACGTAAGGTGCAAAATCCTCAGGATGAAACCTGTCCTGACCTGTAGCAGTAAGGGTTGCAAGCGTTCTTCCATGAAAAGATTTATTCAGTGTAACGATTGTCTTTCTTGAAGAACCGCCGTTAAGCTGACCATATTTGCGGGCAAGTTTTATGGCTGCTTCATTTGCTTCTGCCCCGGAATTACCGAAATACACACCTTCAAAACCTGTTGCAGCAAGAAGTTCATCTGCAAAGGCAAGTCCCACATCACTTGTAAAATAGTTACATACATGAATCTGCTTTTTTGCCTGGGCAGCCACTGCCTTTACAAGAGGCTTGTAATTGTGTCCCAGACAGTTTACGGCAATACCTGCAAGAAAATCGATATATTTCTTACCATTAACATCAGTAAGAACAGAGCCCTGCCCTTTTACAAAAGTAACGTCAAAACTTCCGTAATTATTAAGAACTTTTGGATTTCCCATTTTAACTTCTCCATTAATAAATCATAGTTCCGATACCGCGGTCACTGAACATCTCTATAAGAAGGGAATGAGGAACACGGCCGTCAATGATATGAGTTCTCGGAACGCCGCCATTACGTGCAAGCATGCAGCACTCAATCTTAGGAATCATACCGCCGGCAATAATTCCGTCCTTTATAAGTGAATCCACATCCTGAATGTGAATGCGCTGAATAAGGGAAGAAGGATCATTTACATCCTTAAGAACTCCAGGAACATTTGTAAGCTGAATGAATTTCTCTGCTTTAAGAGCTATGGCAATTTTTGCCGCAGCTGTATCAGCGTTAATGTTATAGCGGGCATCATCACCGTCTTCACCCAAAGCAACAGTAGAAACAACAGGAATGAAATTCTGTGCAAGAAGCGACTGAATTATTTCAGGATGAACTTCAGTAACTTCACCGACAAAACCAAGATCCGTACCGTCCTTACTGATTTTCTTAGCCCTTAAAAGACCTGAATCAACACCAGAAAGACCGACAGCCTTACCCCCCTGCTGAAGAAGTATACCTACTATATCCTTGTTCAGTTTTCCTGTAAGAACCATCTGTACGATTTCCATGGTTTCTGCATCAGTGTAGCGGAGACCGTTTATAAACTTGCTTTCCTTACCGACACGGTCAAGCATGTGGTTAATTTCAGGACCGCCGCCATGAACCAGAACAACATGAATACCAATCGTATTAAGAAGAACAATATCCTCCATAACGTCATGTTTCAGGTCTTCGTTAAGCATGGCATTTCCGCCGTATTTTACAACTACGACTTTTCCGACCCAGTGCCTGAAATAAGGAAGTGCCTGAACAAGAACATTTGCCCATCCTGCATTATCAAGTCTCGGATCAATCGATTTTTTTTCTATTTCGTTATCAATATTTTCCATAAAAATACCTCTTTCCGGCTTAAAACAGCCTTTTATGTACGGTAATCACCGTTAATCTTTACATAATCATATGTAAGGTCGCAGCCCCATGCAGTACCGCAGGCATTTCCGTCCTTAAGCGTAACATTGATTACAACTTCATCTTCTGAAAGAATCTTTTTTGCAAGATCCTCATCAAAATTCAATGGAACTCCATTTTCAAACACTGTAATTGAAGTCTTTTTACCGGTCTGCTCACCAACAAAGTCCGTAAATCCTGTACGCTGAGCTCCCTCGGCACTTTCAAAAGCAACAGTAGTTGTTTCTGGAGTAAACTGCTCTCCGGAATATCCCATAGCACAGAGAATTCTTCCCCAGTTTGCATCTTTACCGAAAAAAGCAGCCTTAACAAGACTGGAAGAAATTACTGACTTGGCAAGACGGCGGGCTGTCGGAACATCACAGGCTCCACTGACATTGCATTCAATAAGGCGGGTTGCCCCTTCTCCGTCCCCTGCAATTTTTTTAGCCATCTGCGTATTGATTGCATTAAGGGCTTCATAAAAAGCGTCAAAATCCTTTCCTTCTGAAACTATTTCTGCATTACCGGCCATACCGTTTGCAAGAATGGTAAGGGTATCATTAGTAGAAGTATCACCGTCAACGGAAACACAGTTATAGGTTCCTTCAATACTCATGCGCAAAGCCTTTTCGAGCATGGCAGAACTGATGGCACAGTCTGTAGTCATGAAACTGAGCATGGTACCGAGATTAATATGAATCATTCCGGAACCTTTGCACATTGCACCGATGCGGACTTTTTTTCCTCCGATTTCGGTTTCTACGGCACATTCCTTGTAATGAGTATCTGTCGTCATGATGGCAGTGCGGGCCTCTGCATGACCTTTCTTACTCAATCCGTCCTTAAGAGTCTGAATATTCTTTTCAATAACTTCAACCGGAAGCTGCTGTCCGATTACACCAGTTGAACAGACAACTACATCCTCAGGTGAAATTCCAAGCACACCGGCTGCAGCCTTTGCCATGCGGAGGGCATTTTCAGCACCCTGGGCACCGGTACATGCATTTGCATTTCCGGAATTAGCAATAACCGCCTGAGCCTTTCCGTTTTCAAGATGTTTCTTAGTAAGTTTTACGCTTTCTGCCTTTACACGGTTCTGAGTAAATACACCTGCCGCAGTACATGGTTTCTCGCTATAAATAAGGGCAGTATCATTCTTTGTTCTTCCGGCCTTAATTCCGCAAAGCATTCCGTTGGCCGTAAATCCTTCAGGAGCTGTAACTCCACCGTCTATAAACTGCATTTTTATGCACTCCTTTTGCAAATTTTTGCATAATTATAATAAAGTTTGACTAATTATACAATATAAGCGGATACATATCTATCAGAAAAAAAATAAACGCAGGCAAAAAAAAAAGGAACCAGTCGTTAAACTGATTCCTTATTAAAGATGTGCGGCGAACAAGACTTGAACTTGCACACCTTTCGGCACAAGGACCTCAACCTTGCTTGTCTACCAATTCCAACATCGCCGCATATTCAGTACCGTTAAGCGCTGAATGCTTAAATAGAGTACATCTTTGAGGATTTTATGTCAATAAGATTTTTAATTTTTTTTATTTTTTTTTGAATTTTTTTTTAACCGGCAGCACTAGGGAACCCTTGACACGTGAGAGTATTTATTTCAGAATTCAGCAATATATGAACGGGCTTATACTCAGTGGCAGTAAAAATGTTTTTGAAGTCGAATGCGATGACGGCTATATAAGGGACTGTGCAATAAAAGGCAAAATTCTCAAAGCCTCGGAAGGATATTACAATCCTCTTGCACCCGGCGATATAGTTACCCTTGACGATTCAACTCTTGAAGACGACAAAGGCATGATAACTGACCTGGTACCAAGAAAAAACAGATTTGTCCGCTGGAACATAAAGAAAAAGGAACCTCAGATTCTGGCAGCAAACCTTGACTACCTTCTTATCGTTACCACACCGGATAATCCTCCCTTCAGGCCCCGTTTTGTAGACAGAGCCATAGCCCAGGCAGAGTATGAAGGAATAACCCCGGTAATTGTCTGCAACAAATATGACATAAACGCAGCAAGGGAAGAAGAATTTCAAGACCGTCTTGAAGTATGGGAAAACGCCGGCTATAAAGTAATCAGATCCAGTGCCAGAACCGGTGAAGGTATGGAAGAACTGGCAAACCTTATAGAAAATCATCTGAGTGCCTTTGTAGGACAGAGCGGAGTCGGCAAAAGTTCAATTATAAACGTCCTTGACAATACGGTAGTCCTTAAAACAGGAAGCCTTTCTCAAAAATACGGAAAAGGCTGTCATACTACTACAAAAGGCACCCTCATTCACCTGCAGATTGACGAAGCCCTTGTAGGCGGAATAAAAGGAACTACTGCAAACATAATAGATACTCCGGGGGTAAGAAGATTTTTACTTAATGACATATCTCCGGAAAACCTTGCCCTTTACTTCAGGGAATTCGTTCCCTTTATCGGAAAATGCAATTACGGCATGAGCTGCTCTCATACCCATGAAAAGGGCTGTGCCATAATACAGGCAGTGGAAGAAGGTAAAATCAGTCCCCTCAGATATGACAGCTGGATGCGCATATGTGAAGAAATGAAAAGCGGAAGTTTTGAAGACTGACTTCCTGTTTCAGTATTCCCTATTTTCTCATTCCTTAAGTTCTCCTTATTTACAAATCTTTTAAGTGGCAATTTCAGTTTTTTGAGTGTATAATTTTATTAGTATTATGGATGAAGACATACTCAAAACTATTGAAGAAAATGACACTGTCTCTCAGGAAGAAAACACTGCAGACGAAAAACACAGAACCTGGCTCATTTTTGATGCAGGCAACAGAACTTACGCTGCAGATGCGACCAAAGTAAGGGAAATTCTCCGTAACGATGAAATTTTTCCCGTTCCGTTTGTTCCTAAATACATAAAGGGAGTCATCAACTACTACGGAAGACCATATGCGGCAGTTGACTTTTCCCTGTTCCAGAATGATGAACAGCAGAATTCCAAATTATTCCTTATACTGAACGATGAAAATGACGTTGCGATTCAAATCAGTGACGTCAGGGAATTCCAGACTCTGAAGGAAGACTATCTTCAAACTATAGCCAGAACGGCAGAATCTGCATATTTTTCTAATGCCATTGATTACGATGACGGTATTCAGCATCTTGCAGTTCCCGTACTGAATTTTGAATCAATTACGGCAAGGATCAGACAGGATTTTGAAAACGAATGATTGGTTTGCGGTATTTCCGTTTGGAAAAACAGATGTCCTTATTCCTCATGATTCAGTGGCAGACTTTTCCTGTTCGGATATAAGTTCACCACCAGGGCAGATTCCCGGATATTGCATCGACGAAATATTTTCAGAAACACCCCCCTCCCCGGACAGCCAAAAACGTAACTCAATCCTCATCAGGCAGAAAAAAACTTTTTTCATTACCAGCATGTCAAATCCGGAAATACAGCATGAAGAAATAAAAAACTTTCATTTTCCCCCAAAACTTTTAAGGGACTTTTTTTATAAAAAAGGAATTGCGGCACTGGGCTTTGATAAGGAAAAACTGAAAATACTGATTGATCCTGAAAAAATTACAGCGGAGGCTGTACAATGATAAAAGTTCTTCTTGCAGATGACTCTGGAATTGTCCGGGCAATACTCAAGCAGCTGATGAATGACGATGAGCGCTTCATAGTGTGCGCAACAGCTGAAAACGGACAGAGGGCAGTAGAACTTAATGCAGTTTTTAAGCCTGACCTGATAATAATGGACATAAACATGCCTGTCATGGACGGAATCACTGCAACAAAAAAAATTCTTTCACAATCATCACCTGCAGTAATTGCCTTTACCACCGAGGATTCTGCCGACATCGGATTTAAATGCCTTGAAGCAGGAGCCCTGGATGTTGTAAAGAAACCTGACCTTGCAGAAATGAATCAGTCCGTCATATCGTCTTTTCTTGACCAGTTTTATTTTATAGCAGAAAAAAACAAGTTTAACATTCAGAAACCAAGAAAAAAATCCCTGCTTACTCACATAGAGCAGAATGCAGAAAGTTACGGATTAACGGATTTTAAAAGTCTTTCCACCTCAAAACAATACGAAGCTGTTGTCGTAGGCTCTTCCACAGGCGGACCTGCCGCACTTCTGGAACTTCTTACAGGATTCGGAAGCAGCTTTCCCCTGCCTGTACTTATTACCCAGCACATAGACACGCTGTTTGACGTACATCTTGTAAAATGGCTTAAAAAGAATTCCGGTCAGAACATAAAGCTGGCAGAAAACGGAGAAATTCCCCGTCCGGGAACTTTTTACCTTGCCCCTGCTGACCGGCATCTTACGGTAACAGGAAACTATGAAAGCCAGAAAATCATTACAATAACAGATGACTCTCCGGTTCATTACCTTAAACCTGCTGTAGATAAACTTTTCTCATCAGCCGCAGAAGCATACAGGGACAGGCTGATTGCAGTCATACTTACGGGAATGGGAAGAGACGGTGCCGAAGGATGCAGAAAAGCCTTTGATAACGGAGCCCTGACTATTGCCCAGGACGAAAAAACCTGCACGGTATTCGGAATGCCTCAGGCTGCAATAAAGGAAGGCGGCATAAAGCAGATACTTTCCCTTGAAGAAATTGCGCCATTCATAAGGAGAAAAATCAGCCTATGAACTTTACACGTCAGATTCTTTCCATCATAAAAGAACACTCAGGAATAAATACAGGTTCAGCCCACACTGCATTTGTTGAAAGCTATGCAAAAAAACGACTTGCAGAACTTTCTGTCAGCGAAACGGATTACCTCTACATGCTCAGGCAGAATCCGGCAGAATTAAGAATGCTGATAAACAATGCAACAATAAATGAAACCTATTTTTTCAGGGAAGAAGATCAGTTCGCTTTTCTTGCAAAAAAACTCTACAGCATGGAAAAAAATACTCAGGTAAAAATCTGGAGTGCCGCATGCTCTACAGGACAGGAACCGGTTTCAATATATGCGCTTTGCAAAAGTCTGGGAATAAATGCAAAAATATATGCCTCAGACATAGACACGTCAGCCCTTGAAAAATTCAAATCGGGAGTTTTCCCGTTAAATTCCTTCAGAAATGACGGAGCAAAATACAAAAAACTCCTCGAACCGCTGGGAAACTACACTCCGGACGGTTTTTCCATAAAAAAAGAGCACCTCAAGCAGATTGAAATTTTTACCAACAATCTTGCAAAAACTGAGGAACACCGGTTTACAGCAGAATATTTTGACATAATTTTTATACGCAACGTATTCATCTATTTTACGCCAGAACTCCGCCATGAAATACTTAAGAACATGACCTCCATGCTGAAGCCGGACGGACTTCTCTTCATTTCCGTCAATGAAATTCCATCAGTAAGCATCAGGGGAAAACTTACCGAACAGCTGGAAAAGGAACACGAAGACCGGGTCTACTATTTCAGGAAACTGGAAAAAAAAGCAGAGCCTGAACTGCTGAAAAAAGAATTTAAACCTGACCAAAGTTCAGCAAAACAGGAATTACAGCAGAAATGGCTTATAAACGCAAAAATTGAGTCCTATTCAAGAGATTTTTTTGAAAGCCTTAATTCCGGCAGGCATGAAGAAACTCAGGAACTTCTGGACAACTGGCCTTTCGGACTGACAGCAAGGGAACTTCTGTTTTATTTTAAGGGACTTCTCCTCAGGAACAAAAACAGCCTTCAGCTGGCACGGGATAATTTTTACAAAGCAGCCATTCTTAATCCTGAATTCTGGCCGGCACTGTTTCAGACCGCCCTTCTTGCTAAGGCAGAGGGACATACGGCAGAAGCCTCCGGACTTTTTAAAAACTGTGCAAAGGTTCTTAAAAAATATGTAGAAGCGAATAATTTATGTTATAATCAAATAATAGAAGATTTTACGCCGGAATATATACTGGAACTTTGCCGGAATATGCAGGACGGGTAAATACTCGGAGTAATAATGGCATTCAGCAGGGAAAACTTTATACAGACATATATAGATGAGTCTCAGGAATATATAAATGCCTTTACGGATGAAATCATCCGGCTGAAAGATAATCCCGGCAGTCAGGACATCGTTACGGAGATTTTAAGAAACCTGCATACCCTCAAAGGTTCATCAAGAATGATGGATTTTACCAGTATTGAAACCCTTGTGCATGGTCTGGAAGACATATTTAAAGGCGTAAGGGAAAACGTATTTGAGTTTACGGACAGACTTCTGCAGCTTTCTTTTGTCACTACAGACCAGATAAAAAAACTTCTTGAAAAGATAAAAACTTCCTCCACCGATGAAGAAAACATAAAACCGTTTACAGACGCACTGAACAGAGCCTCAAAAGGACTGTTCTTTGACATAGAAAACCTTAATGCCATAAGCAAGAACTCTTATACCACCTTTGCAGATTACGAAACCGCAGATGAAAATACCGATATAGAAAACCTGACTTCCGTCAGGATTCCCATTGCAAGAATAAATTCGATCATACGTTCCTTTGATGACCTTCTCATAAGGCAGTTCAGGTTCAAGCATCAGCTGGAACACTTCGAGCAGAAACTTTCAGACGCAGGCAACGGCATTCTGCCTAAACAGCTGAAAGAAGACCTGCTCCTTACGGAAAACTCAATTTTTGAAACACAGCATGCCCTTCTTAACCTGCGCATGCTTCCCCTCAGCATTATTCTTGAACCGCTGAAGCTTTCTTTTGAAACCGAGGCAGCCAGAGCCTCAAAAAACATAATCTTCGACATACCCCAGACAAATTTCTCAATGGATAAAATCATTCTTGAAAAATTAAAGGAAATCCTCCTCCACCTCATGAGGAACAGTCTGGATCATGGAATTGAAACGGAAAAGGAACGTATTGCCGCAGGAAAAAGTCCCAACGGAAAAATATACATATATACAACTCAGATCTCAAACCACATAATAATAACAGTGGGAGATGACGGAAAAGGCATTCAGTATAAAAGCATAAAAGAAAAGGCCCTTTTACTTTATCCTCAGCAAAAAAACGAAATAAATGCCATGTCAGAAAAACAGCTGCAGCAGTATCTTTTTCTTCCGGGCTTTACGACAAAAGATTCTTCAACAGAAATGTCAGGCAGAGGCATGGGCCTTGATATCGTAAGAAGCAACATGGAACGCATCAAGGGAAAGATTCAGATTTTTTCTGAAGAAAATAAAGGAACCCAGTTCAAGCTTACGATTCCCCTTTCTCTTGCAACCCAGCAGGGACTTTTTGTTCAGAGCGGTTCCATGAAGTTCATGATTCCTTCCCATTACATTCATGAGATTGCAGACGGAGAAAACCTGAACTTCATCATCAGCCAGGGACAGAACTATGTCTGCGTTCATAATCAGTTTATTCCAATTTACCATCTGTCTTCCCTGCTTGGAACGGAAAAATCCAAAACGGATAATGCAATCATAGTCCTCGAATATCTTGATACGCAGATTGCTGTTGCAGTGCGCTCTATCGAACAGTATGAAAATGTTGTAGTTACGGCACTTCCGCAGATAATGAGGAACATGAATTCCCTGCAGGGGGTTGTTTATGATGAAAACTATTCCATCATTCCAATCCTTAATATTCCGAACATAATGCAGAGAATGAAGGGACTTCTGGCCTACGACATGAAGAAATTCAATGTCAGAAATAAAAAGAAAACCCAGACCATCCTTATTGCAGATGATTCAAGCACAACCCGTCAGATTGAACAGACTATATTTGAAACTGACGGTTTTACCGTAAAAACTGCAGGAGACGGAATTGAAGCTCTGGAAATAATGAAAACCTACAACATTGATATTTTTATAATCGACATCAACATGCCGCGAATGGACGGCAATACCTTACTGAATAATATACGCAGGTCAGCAGAATATCATTCAACACCAGTCGTAGTTGTATCCGGAGCCTATGACAAACAGGCTGAAGAAAATTTCATTCAGGCAGGAGCCCAGGCGTTTATCGTAAAGTCACAGTTTGAACGGGGAATGCTTTTGAGAACCGTAAAGGAGCTTTTAGGTGAAAACTAAAATTCTTGTTGCATTTAATTCAAAAACCATGCTTTCCCTCATCTGTGACTGCCTTGACGAAGCAGGATTTGAAGTTCTGAAGGCAGACAACGGAATTGACGCCCTCAATATTCTCTGCGAAGAAAATCCTGTCTGCGTACTTACTTACATGGAACTTCCACAGATTTCGGGATTCAGTTTTGCCCGCATCATTAAGAATACTCCATATCTCAAAAACACAGGTATAATACTCTGCTCTACGGAAGACGGCAGCGTCTATCAGTTCTGGGGAGATAATTCTAAAAGTGACGGATTTTTCATTCCCCGTTCCGACAACATCCATGAATTACTGGGACTTGTAAATAAAGTAACGGAACAGTATGAACAGATAAGAAAAGAAGAAACAGAACCAGTACACAGTAAAATTTCTCCGGATGATATTCTTGATATCGTTACAAAGGCTTATGATAAAGAACTTTTTGAACTGTTTGTAATTAAGAATGCATTCCAGGCCAGCTGCTCCGTTCTTAACTTAAAACAGATTCTTGAAAAAATGGCTCAGACCCTTTCGGGAATCTACAACTATGATTCTCTGGCAATCATACTTAATACAGATCCTATAATGGAATACTATGATTATCCCAGCAACATGTCCAAAGAAGACCTGGACGACTTTAAGAAAGTATGTCACAGCGATTTTGAGGAAAGAATCTATACGAGAAAAAAATTCAACTGGAAAACAAATCTCATTCAGGAAGAAATTATCGAAGTTGAGGAAAACAGCAGGAATACAAAAATTGAAAGCTATGAATGTTTTCCTCTTGATTCAAACAAAATTTATCCGGCAACAATTCATATAGGCTCATTTAAAAGCGGTGCTTTTACCCCCAGACTTGAGCAGCGGCTGGATTTCTTTACGACAATTTATTCAATGATAATTGAAAAGGCCATCTGGTTTCAGAATGCAACAAATGCTGAAGAAAAAATGCGCAAAGCATTCAGCAGATTCATTCCGTCAAAAATCATAGATGACATCATCTCAACAAATGAATCCGAGCAGACATCCATTGAAGAAAAAAGACAGGTAGCAATTCTTATTGCAGACATCAGAAACTTTACCAGCATAAGCGAAAAAAACAAGCCGGAAGAAGTAGTAAAATTCCTTAACTATTATTTTTCGAAAATGGGCCTTATCATAAAAAAACACGGCGGAACAATTGATAAATTCATGGGTGATGCAATTATGGCTCTTTTTGGTGCTCCGGAAAGTTACCGGTTCAATGCAAGCAGAGCCGCAAATGCAGCTGTAGAAATGATTAATGAAATCGAAAAAATTGATACGGGCAACCTCATTCTTCCGAAGGATTACAAGTTTACGGTAGGAATCGGAATTCATTACGGTGATTCAATTGTAGGAGCTATAGGCAGCGAAGAAAAAAAAGAATACACAGTTATTGGAGATTCTGTTAATCTTGCATCAAGAATCGAAAGCCTGACAAAAATATACGGCTCAAAAATAATCGTAACGGAAAATGTAAAGCGGGACATTGACAGCCGCTTAAAAAACAGATACCCGGTTAATGAAAAAAAGGACACCGACTTTAATTTTATAATGCGCCACCTGGACAATGTAAAAGTAAAGGGAAAATCCGTTGCGACAAAAATTTATGATATCATAGAAGACGTAAATCTATATACAGATGAATTTCTTGAAAACTATGCAAAAGGACTTCATCTTTATTTTGACAGAAACTTTCAGACTGCTGCAAATTATTTTTCCAAAGCTCTGGAAATCTGCAGTACTGACAGGGCAGCCCGGCTGATGCTTAGAAGATGCGATGAATTTTCAGTAAACGTACCGGAAAACTGGGACGGAAGTTTTTCGCTGTCAATAAAATAGGATGTGCTGATGACTGAAAATACACTGAATACATTTACAGCAAAAATTACACCCTCTACTTTTACCCACGACATGTACATGAAGGGAATAATTCCAAATATTTTTTTAAGCCTGATAATTTTTCTGTATATATTTTATATTTCAGGACTGCTTGATTCAGGTTTTTCACAGCAGGATTTTAAAGACTTTATTCTAATTTCAACAATAGTTGTTTTTGGTGCGCAGTTCATCGTCGGTCCCTTTACAAATTACTTTGTAACAAAAGACGTTTCTTTGAGAATATTCAACTTTTACACAAAAAAAACAAATGCCGTTCAAAGAACTGATCTTCTCAAAAGCATAATAGCAATTCCTCATAAGGCATGTTTTGTAACTGTAGTTACTTTTATTTTTGCCTTTACAGGAGAACTGATTGCACTGCTGGGAAGATTCAGCATAAGTTCTTCAATAATAACCTTCATATGTGTCTCTGGAATTCAGTGTATTTTTACCGCAGCAATTTACTCGATGAATTATGCCGGCACCATATGTTCTCAAAAGGCTGCTGATATTTCTAAAAAAGGACTTGATGAAAAACAGATTCTTCACGATAAGTTTTACGGTCCGAGACTTACCGTACGGGTTACGATGACACTGATCGGCTGCTGTCACTCGGCAACACTGACACAGACAGTTTATTTTGTTCTTGCAATGGCTGATAATGAACTTACAGGTCAGATGTTCTTTAAAATGGGTCTCGTACTTCTTGTAAACAGCATAATCTGCATTACCACAGGATTCTTTACGATTAAAAGAATTTCAAACGCTTTTAAAATGATAAACAGCCTGCTTGAAAACTTTACCCGCGAACCTTTAGACAAATCAATTACCCTTCCTGTGGATCTTAACAATGAGATTTCTTACAACTTTTTCTTAATAAACAGAATCATAAACTTTATTTCTGAAATTTCAAAAGACACGACAAAATACAGCAAGGAACTGACTGCAAGTATTTCAAATCTTTCCGTAATATCTGAAAAAAATGCGGAGGCATCCGTATCGCAGTCAGATTATATAAAAGAATCACTTGATTACATGAACAATGCAAATTACATTCTTAACCAGATTGCAGAAAAAATTACCAGCGTAAGATTCAATGCAGAAAAAACAAAGAAAACTGTAGCAGACGGTTTTCAGATTTTAAAGGCAACCATTAATAAAATGGCGGAAATTTCAGATGCCAACCTTGATACAATTACAGGAATAAAAAAACTCAGTGAGAAAATAGAAAACGTATGGAGCAGCATTAACACTATTGAAACAATTGCAGAAAAAACAAGAATAATCGCTTTTAATGCCGAGCTTGAAGCTTCCTATGCAGGCGAGAACGGAGAAAAATTCCACATTGTTGCAAATGAAATACGCAGGCTCGCATCAACAATCACAGACTCCATTAAAGAAATAAAAGAAAGAATACTTGCAATGCAGCACTCTTCCGACAACCTTATAATTACTTCAGAAGCCGGCACTCAAAAAGTACGGGAAGGTTCAGACATTTACATAAATCTTGTTGAAGAGCAGTTTAATGAAGTAAAAATGTCTTCCGACATCACGGCAGAAGCAGCATTGAAAATTCAAAACACAACAGAAGTACAGAACAATCTCTTTAATGAAATAACTGTTTCCTTAAAGGAAATAACTTCAGGCTTCAGCAGTCTTTCTGAATCTGCAACGCAGCTATACGAAATCTCACATAAAATCAGCCGCAGTTCTGACATTCTTACTTCCATCAACAACAGGGAGAATGTGCAATGAAACTAAAAAAATACCTTTTTACAAAAAATGAAAATCCCGAAAGAAAAAATTCAAGACAGTTCACGATAATAAATTTTATCGTGTTCATATCTATATTTTTATACAGCAATTATTTTTTTGATATTCCAGCTGAATATCTGGTACCAACCTTCGTATGGCAGTTCATACTTTCAGCAATATTTTTAATCCTCATAATGCCGACTTTCAATAATTTGATTTCATTCACTCTTGCCCGCAGGATCAATTTCTGGAAAAACCACAAGGCAACCCCTCACCAGAAAGAATTGATCATACGGAAACTGAAAATGTATCCGTCCCGCAAAGGCTTTGAGACTTCAGTCCTGTATCATGGATTTCAAATTGCAGCTTCACTGATTTATTACCTGTTCTATCATATAGATATAAGAATAATTACAATAAACTATCTTCTTCAGCTGAACATAATTTATATCGGGGTCATGACAACCTTCAGTTATGCAGAACTGGAATGCAGAAAAAACATTGCAGCAATAATGAACGAACTTCAGGGAACCAGATATTATGAAAGAGTAAGTGAACCGGTTAATTCCCTTATGTCGCTTTTCTTTTTATATATTTTACTTCCTGTTGTATTCTTTTCCGCCTCAACCTTCGGAATTGTCATCATCAGCAAAACCTTTGTCACCATTCATCCTCTTACAGGAACAATATCAACACTGGAACTTTCTCTGAAAGAACTTTCGGGTAATTTTACATTCGGACTTCTTCCTAAGGATTTTTCATCTTCAAGAATGATTACGGCAGGAATAATAAATTCAGTAATCATAATACTTCATGTTCTGCTTTACATAAAAAAAATTGCATATTACATATTCCGCATGGGAAAGGCCCTTACTGCAATAAGTATAGGAAACATAACAAAAGTAAAGCTTTTCCCTGTTGATCTTAACACTGAGATTTCTCATACGATGTATCTCCTGAATAAAATCATAATGATCTTCAGAGACATTCAGAACAAAACGGAATCTGCAAACAATGAGATAATAGAATCCGGTGCAAACCTGAATGAAATATCCGCTGAGACAAAAGAAACCGTTGCAATGCAGAACATGTCCCTTTCAGAAATAACTGAAACAATCCAGAAAACTACAGAAGTTTCTGCTGACGTTAAACAGAAACTGAGTGAAGTAATAAATGTTGCAAAAAAGACGCTCAGCAACGCACAGAAAAACTTTTCTGACTTTTCAGAGAACTTTTCAAAAATTGAAGAAATTACTGATACAAACCAGATGACAATAACTGAAATTGAACAGCTGTCTTCAAAAATACTGAGCATTCATGACATCATAACAATGATTGACTCTCTGGCTGAACAGACAAAAATCATTGCATTTAACGCAGAGCTGGTAGCAAACAGCCTTAATCATGACAATGTAAACCTCCATAATGTTTCTGAAGAGATACGCCAGCTTGCAGAAACAACTATCGAACTTACAGGAAAGGCAAAAGAGAAGATACAGGAAATCCAGACTTCCAGCGAGGAACTTATAGTCTCCGGAGAAAGCTGCATGAATAAAATTCAGGAAGGAAATTCACTTTCTGCAGAACTGATAAACCACTTTGCAATAATAAGGGACTCTGCATCAAAGAGCGTAAAAGATACTCAGACAATCATGAATTCCCTGAACAATCAGGAACAGTATTTTAATTTAATAAGCAGTTCCATCAACCTGACCAGTGAAAGAGTAAATGAATTCAGCGAGACATCAAAAATAATTGCTTCAACAATTGAACAGCTTCAGAAAAGTTCATCAGATATTACGAACATGAGTTTTAACATCAATAAAAAGAGCATTGACCAGCAAGGAGAAAACATATGAGTTTCAGAAAGCGCATAATAGTAAAGAGTTTTTTACCGGATGCCCTGTCCTCCATTTTTATTTTCATGTATACCTCCATTACCCTTCAAATATCGAAGCAATATGTTTTTAAAACAGGAATAATGCTCTTTGCCATTTTCTGCATTCTTCAGTTTACAGTTGCACTTTTTACAGACAGTCTCGTATACAAAGGAATTTCCGAACGCATCCATTTCTTTGAAACCAAAGAAACGACTGTAGAGGAAAGAACTGAACTTCTGGAAGAACTTCATCACCTGCCTTTCATTACGGCGGTAATGACATTTACTTACTTCATAATCGGTGCAATTATCGTTGCAATCTTTTTTTCAATCAAATTTCAATTTCATTCAAACATACTTATTTTAATCCTCATGCAGTTTTCCTTTGCATCCTTCATGGCTTCACTTTTCGGAGACAATTACTGCCGTAAAATCTGCAATGAATATGCAGAAAAAATAGTTACTGCAGGAGTTGATAAAGACTATGTTGAAGAAAAAAACTTTTTCGGAAATTCCCTGCTTACAGAAATAATTCTTTTTGTCATTCTGCCATTGATTTTTACAACAATAATATCCTGTGCAATTCTCATAGCCGGATATTCTCCAATTCACGAATCTGTATTCTGGGAGAGCAAGGATATTCAGATAAACAGAATGCTGTGGACATGCATCATGAATATAATAATCGAATGCGCCCTTATAGTTTTCTTTTACGTCAAGATTTACAGAGTAAACGTAAAAATGAATCAGACGCTTAAAACGATTCTTACTACCGATATTGACAGAATTAAACTTCTTGAATGTGACCTTTCCAATGAACAGTCCTATTCAAACTATGTAATCAACCAGCTCATCGCCCACTTTAAAAACATTCTTACGAGGACAACTGAGATTGGTGACAACATAAACAACATCGGTAATTCACTTACAAAAATTTCTAACGAAACGGAAACTACGTCTGTCGAGCAGTCTACCGGAACAAAGGAAATAGTTGCTACAATGGTCGATCTTACCCAGCTTTCTCACGATATTGAAGATCAGATTCAGGAAGTATCAGACTTTGCACAGGAAACTTTTGACAAAGTAACGGGAGGCTCAGTACTCCTTAACCAGAATCTTGATAAAATCGGACAGATAGCCTCATCAAACGAAGAAACAATTTTTGGAATTAAAGACCTGAACTCAAAAATTAACCGAATCTGGGAAATTACAAACATGATTAACTCCATTGCTGACCAGACAAAAATCATTGCATTCAATGCTGAACTTGAAGCTACGAATGTAAAAAATGAGAACAGGAATTTTAAGAACGTATCTTCCGAAATACGCCGTCTTGCAAATTCTACAATGGACAGTACAAAAGAAATCAAAGACAAGATTAATGTAATTCAGGCCTCATCAAATGAACTTATTAAGGCTTCTCAAAGTTCAACAAAACTTATAAAGCAGGGAACAAACCTTGCAACCTTCCTTGGCGAAACCTTCTCCAACATAAAAAAATCTGCACAGCAGAATGCACTTTCTTCATCAGAAATCAAATATCTTATTAATCAGCAGAATACTTCATTTGATCAGATTGTTAAGACACTCCAGCAGATAAACCTTAGCATCCAGGACTTCTCCGTTTCGACTAAAAACATTATAGATACGACTTCCGGCCTGCAGATGAATGCAGAGATTCTTAAATCGCTTACATCAAGCAAGGAATAAAATATGAACATGAAAAATAAAAAAAAGCAGACTTTTACCCGGGAAATATTTTTTGCACAGGTTAAAAATGACTATTACTCAAGTCTCTTTACATTCTTCTACTCAACGATGTTCGTCTTTCTGACAATCGAACAGCTTATTCCTGCTGCCATCATAACCTTCATCGCTCTCGGGATTTTTATCTTCGGTATACTTCAGATACTGAACAGAAAACTTACACGGAGCGTTTCAGAACGCCTTGAAATTTTCAAAAGCGGTGCACTGGTAAATCAGGAAGATCTTACGAATCTTTTTAAAGATGTAATGAACATTCCTAAACAAATCTTCTCACTGCAAAGTTTTCTGTATACAATTGCTATTTTTCTTCTAAGCCTTTTCTATCATTACTTTCCATCAATAAATCTTGACTGGCGCTCTACCCTTCTTTCTTATCTTGCATGTTTCTTCGGAATATACATCTGTGCAACAGGATCACTGCGCTGTACTGAAAAAATATGTAACCGATATGCAGAAGAAATCGTAGAAAAAGGCATTAATCCAGATATAATAAACACAAAGAAAAACTTTGGAACAAGTCTCTCTGTAAAAGTCATCATCGAAATCATAGTTCCTGTAATTATAACAAACGTCCTGTCCTTTTTTGTCCTTCTTCAGGGATACAAACCGATAAACTACAGGCATTTTTCTCCCTACATGCAGATTTTCAGGATAATCACCATTGCTTCCGCAAGTCTTTTCATAACGATTAATGTATGCTTTAACTTTTACAAAACCATAAAAAATGAACTCAACAAACTGAAAGTTTCTGTAAAAGAAATTCTCAAAGATTCAAAATCAGAAAAATACACCCGGACATCACTGGCAAACGAAATGGACTGCAACGTCTACATCATGAACCAGATTCTCAGAAAATTCCGCTATCTTGTCGTAAAAGCATCTCAGGTAGGAAAAAACGTACTTGATACGACAAACCAGCTGTCCATAATTTCTACAACCCTGTCAAAAAATTCTCTTGAACAGAGTACAGACGTAAAGGAAATCCTCAGCACCATGGAAGATTCAAACTCCCTGTCAAAAAACATTGCAAACAGAATCCTGAATGTTTCCGAAGGTGCTGAAAATACAAAAAAAGAAATTGAATCAAGTCTTGAACTGCTCAAGCAGAACGTCCTTCAGTTTGAACAGATTAATGTTTCTAATGAATCCATTATCAGCGGAATAAAAAACCTCTGCAGTCAGATAGAAAACATAGGTGACGTGGTAACGCTTATCAATAATATTGCGGACCAGACCCGTATAATTGCCTTTAACGCAGAACTTGAGGCTGTAAGTGCCGGAAATGAAGGAAAAAATTTCCATATAGTTGCAACAGAAATCAGAAGACTGGCTACTTCAACAATGAATTCCATTCAGGAAATCCAGCAGTTCATCCAGAGCATTCAGGAAGCCTCTAGAAAACTTATTGATTCTTCACAAAATGAAACATCCCTGATTAAAGAAGAAACGGAGCTGTCACATCAGCTGGAATCTCATTTTGATACGATTAAAGATACATCGGCCCTTACCTTCATTAAAGCCAACAACATCTCTGAAATCGTTGACCAGCAGACTTCCTCGTTCAGTCAGATAGTAATAACCCTCAAGCAGATAAGTTCAGGCATAGAAAGCTTTACCGTATCAACTAAAACAATAAGTGATACTGCACAAAAGATGAAGGAACTTTCTTCCGTACTGGACAGACTCTGATCAGACAGGAACCTTTAATGCTGCCAGCCCTGCAAGAATTGCCGACATGACGCCAAAACTGTCTCTTGTAAGGGATGCGGCATTATCTTTCTGAGTATGAAACAGCCTCCATGTAAGGGGAATTCTTTCCTTATACGCATACTCCGGAACATGAGACTCCATGCGTTCTTTCTTACTGGACTCCCGGTTTAAAACAGCATTTTCCAGATCATGGTTCACAGAAAGCTCCCTTGCATAAAGGGAGGCTTCATCTGCAGGAAGCATCGTAATGGCAACGGCAGGAATTCCGCAGGCAATGAAAGAGGCATTATCACTGTAAGGAACCGGAAGACTCATCCATCCCTGAGGACATACTGAACGCAATAAATCCTGAGTCCTGTTAAAAAGATCAGTAAAACTTTTCTTAAAAGAAGCCGGAGCCTTTTCGTTTATTAAAGTACGGGATAAAACAGGTACGGAACCGCGACCGCAGGCATCAAATACATAGACATCATCATTTTTTATACCAAGCCTGCTGAAGGTCTTTGCAATACCAAATGCTCCCTGTTCACTTACACCGGTATTCCAGCCAAGTTCTTCTCCGTCCGTAAAGAAAATCCTGACATTATGAAATCCCGGATAATCCTTTAAAGTCACAGCCCAGTTCATAAGCTGAAAATCTGCAGCACTGTTATCATTGGCACCCGGGCTGCCTGAAACCCTGTCATAATGGGCAATTACAGTCTTAATCTTAAACTGAGGATTATAGGCAGAACTTCCATACTGAACGAGTATGTGATTCTTTCCGTCAATAGCACATACGGCACTTTCAACGCCGAATTTCTTCAGATAATCACGGATAAACTGCATGCGGTTGCAGTCAGGAGAAATGTATTCTAAAAATTCTTCCGGCAAAAAACTCATATAAAAAGTATAAGTCTCAGTGCCATAAAATGCAAATGTGAAAAAAAATACAGCTTAAAAAGACCTGCGTTTTTTCTCTTCTGCAACGCTTACACGAATTTTTCTTCCGTCAAACTCTTTTCCGTTCATTGCAGCGATGGCACGGTCTGCATCTTCATCATTTTCAAATTCAACAAAACCAAAGCCTTTTGACTGATTAGTATCCCTGTCCTTAATGAGAACGGCAGAATTCACCTGACCGAATTTTGAAAAAGCCGCATTAAGAGATTCTTCAGTTGTAATAAAATTAAGATTACCTGCATAAACTTTCTTAGCCATAAAACATTCTCCATACTAAAAACTATTAAAAACTCAAAAAACTCATTCCCGCAGCTTTCTGAACAGCATTATTTTAATATCTTTCCGAATATTTTTCAAATGACTGTTATTTATCCACCATTTATGTTATAATAAATAGCATGAGAAAGACAGAATTTTATAGTTTGCTTACTGCACTTCCAAAAGCTGAACTTCACATACATGAAGAAGCAGTATTAAGCCGCAGTACTATAAAAACCGTTTACAAGCGCAGTTTCAATAAAGAAATGACAGCAGCAGAGTATGACGAGCTTTTTGCATACGATGATCTGGCTGGTTTTCTCGATTCATTCATAAAGATACAAAAATATTTTACTAATATAAACGACCTTGAACTTCTTTTTAACGATTTTTCTGAGTATCTTGAAAAAAACAATATTGTATACTGTGAAACCTTCATAAGTCCGACTTCCCACCTGAAAAAAGGATGGGATTTTTCACAAATGATGGAACTTATCTGCAGAAGCCTTAACAAAATAAAAAAAGAACATGGCAGAACCGTAAAGCTGATAATCGACGTAAGCCGTACCTTTGGAACGGAAAACGCAATGAATAACCTGGATCTTGTTCTGAAAGAAAACTGTCCAGAAATAATCGGTATCGGACTGGGAGGTAATGAGGTTTCAGGCCCTGCAAAAGACTTCAAGGATGTATTTGAAAAAGCAAGGAAAGCAGGACTTCATGTTGTAGCCCATGCCGGAGAAGTCTGCGACAGTCAGTCAATAAAAGATGCACTTAATATTCTTAAAGCTGAACGTATCGGACATGGAATAACAGCTGTTAATGATGAAGATTTTATAAAAGAACTGGTACAGAATCAAACCTGTCTTGAAATCTGTCCTACAAGCAACGTATTTACAAATACAATAGTAAAATCTTTTAAGGAACATCCTGTAAAGAAACTCTTCGATGAAGGAGTAAACGTTACGATAAACACGGATGATCCAACCTTCTTTAAGGTTTCCCTTATCGATGAATACTGGAACATTTATAAAGAACTGGGATTTACCCTGCAGGAACTAAAGACTTTAATAAAAAACAGTTTCAAGAATTCATTTATTTCTGATTCTGCAAAGAAAAAATACTGCAATGAAGTTGAAAAAGCCTGGAACCAATGGTTTGACGAACATCCTGAGTGTCAGAAGGAACTTTCATAAAAATTACTTAAATGTGCCTTTGTTTTATACGTCGAGTCAAGGCACGCTAACGCTTAAAGCCTTGACTTCGCCGTTTTGAGGGTTTGTACTACCCCCTCAATAAAAAAGCCCGGTAAGACAGTTTCAAAACCGTTTTACCGGGCTTTTTTCAGTTTTCCACGGGATAATACTATATTTTCTTTACTTTTACGGTAAAGTTCATGTAAGTCTCATTACCCTGCCAGTCTGTAACAACAAGCTGTGCTTTACCTGCACGTCCAAGAGTTTTTACATACGTACCTGCCATTCCTCCTTTAAGGGAAACAACAGAAGGACCTATAATTGCTATCGGTCCCTTTACGGAAAGCGAGACAGCTTCCTGACAATATGGCTGAAGATTAAAATGCTCATCCTTAGCACGGATATTTACACAAACAGCATCATAGGTTTCTTCTTCCAGAAGCTCCGTCCTGCGGGTACTAAGTTCAATTCCGGTTTTCTTTCCGGGAGTCTTTATGACAGTCTTTACAATTTTTCCGTCTTTATAAGCTTCAAATTTATGAGATGACTGAGAACCGCCCCAGCTTCCCATATACTTCCAGTAAAACTTTTCAAGTTTCTTAAAAGTAACAGCCCGGCACAGAAGAAGTTTTACAAACTTGAGCTTGTACTTAAACGGTATTTTTTCCATTCCATATTTCTGGGCAGCACGAAGAAGTTCCTTTATTGCCTCAGAATGAGATGGTTTAACTCCGTCTTCATCAACAAGACGGTTTCCGATTACATCAAACAGAGGTATCGGTCCCTTTTTAAGGTTCTTATACGGACTGTCAGCTGAAGTGTACTCACGTATAAATGTATTGCCGGTATAAAGCTTAACACTGTCTGCATTGGTAAGAATCCAGATTCCGTCAATTGTTCCGCCCGGATATTCCCCGATATCCATGGAACTTGTTATCTCAAGAATGTCTCCGGTTACGCTGTTATCCTGCTGAATACCGTAAACATAAGCTGCAAGTTTCGGATTACGGAACATATCCATAACACCGTGATAACAGATTCTGTCTCCGCTTCCAAAATCCTTATGGGTATTGTAATCAAAAGCGCACCATCCTGAAGAACCGGCTATTTCATCGTCTCCTGCAACAGAATCAAGTACATTTGCATGACGGATGGCATGTTCCGTACGATGACGCTCATCATCAAAAGTTTTTGTAGGATACATGTGACCGTTATATTCACTGATAAGATAACCCTTCTTTGTGTCAGTAACATTCTTCTTTAAGCGGGTACCCCTGTTGTTTCCTTCATGAACAAAATCATTGAAAGTATAGACATCTTCAAGAAGATGACTGTGCTGAAGGAAGCGGACTCCGCCTGTAGGACGGGTAGAATCCAGTTTATGGGCAAGTTCATTTGTTCTTGTATACAGGGCATCATTATCCTGGCTTTCATTAATCCTTACACCCCACATAAAAATGCTTGGATGATTTCTATATTCAAGAATCATTTCCCTTACATTTTCTACAGCCTGATCCTGCCATTTTTCGCCGCCTATATGCTGCCAGCCTGGAATTTCTGTAAACACAAGAAGTCCAAGTTCATCACAGCGGTCAATGAAAGCATGACTCTGTGGATAATGGGAAGTCCTTACATAATTAAGGCCAAGCTCATATTTAAGGATATCCGCATCATCTGTCTGCATGTTTTTAGGCATTGCATAACCTACATACGGATAGCTCTGATGGCGGTTAAGTCCGCGGAGCTTAATCTTCTTATTATTGAGGTAAAATCCAGTTTCATCAAAACGAATGTCCCTGAAACCAAACCTGACAGTCTTTGTATCTACAGCCTTTCCCTTTTCATTTTTAAGCACTGTAACAAGATTATACAGGGCAGGATTTTCAAGCGTCCATGCAACAACAGGAGAAGCATCACAGGCCGTAAGGATTTTCTTTGCAGCAGCAGTTGTAATGCAGGCACTCGGTTCTCCCCCTAAAGAAGCTGCGCTGACTACTTTCTGTTCAACCGTATAACCTTCAGGAACATCACCGCCTTCGAGCGTTATCTCTGATTCAAGATGATTTGATGAAGTCTTTACAAATACATCCTGAATATAAACAGGATTCTTAATATCAAGATAAACGTCACGGTATATACCGCCATAAGTCATATAATCAATTACATAGCCAAAAGGAGGAATGTCCAGAGATTCACGGCTGTCTACTTTTATTGCAAGAATATTGGCCTTTCCTGCCGGTGCAAGATGATCAGACAGGTCTACACTGAAAGCTGTATAACCACACTTATGCTCAGCAAGTTTTTCTCCGTTAAGATAAACTTCCGCCATATGAGCTGCAGCGCCAACTGTAAGAATAATTCTCTTACCTGCCCATTCTGTTTCAGTTTTAAAAGATTTCCTGTACAAACTGATTTTCTGATAAATAGATTCATCAAAAGAATTAAAAGGAGTTTCCGTTACAGAGTGAGGAATGCGTACAGATTCCCATTTTCCCTTAAATTTAGGAGAAAGCATTTTTTCATTAAATTCATCACTGAATTCCCAGTCATTGTTTAAATAAATTCTGTTCTTCATAGCTTTACATTCTACACAATCATTTCCATTTTTACCATAGAAAATAAAAAAACTTTAAGATATTCGTCCGAAAAATTTACACCTTTACCCCGGGGCTTAGAGATTGAAAGTTTAGCCTGAGTAAATTACAATATCAGCAATTTTATTTAAGGGGAGTTTGTATGTCCACACCACTTGAAAACTATTTGAAAGAAGCAGGATCTTCTTTGAATGCAGCCATGACTGCTTATGTCGCTAACCTTCAGACCGTAAGCCAGGTTGCTCCGGAGATTGCCGCAGATGTTGTAAACGAACTGGAAAACCAGCGTTCACACCTTAAGCTTGTTGCCTCAGAAAACTATTGTTCTTTAAGCACACAGCTTGCAATGGGAAACCTGCTTACTGACAAATATGCAGAAGGATTTCCGGAACACAGATACTACGGCGGATGCGTTAACATTGACGCAGTAGAAAACACGGCAGCCCGTGAAGCAGAAAAACTTTTTGGTGCAGACTATGCCTACGTTCAGCCTCACTCAGGGGCAGATGCAAACCTTGTTGCATACTGGGCAATTCTTTCTAAAACTGTAGAAATGCCGACTCTTGAAGAGCTGGGAGTAAAATCCCTTGCAGAACTTTCAGGAGAACAGTTTGACATGCTCAGAAAAAGATTCGGAAACCAGCGCCTTATGGGTCTTGATTATTCCTGCGGCGGACATCTTACTCACGGATATAAAATGAATGTCAGTGCACGTATGTTCGAAAGTCATCCTTACGGGGTTGATGAAAAGACCGGACTTCTTGACTACGATGCAATTGAAAAGCAGGCAATGGAAGTAAAACCTCTGATTCTTCTTACAGGTTTCTCAGCATACCCTAGAAAAATTAACTTCAAAAGATTCCGCCAGATTGCAGACAAATGCGGTGCAGTCCTTATGGTAGATATGGCACACTTTGCCGGACTTGTTGCAGGAAAAGTATTTACAGGTGAATACAATCCTGTTGAATGGGCAGACGTTGTAACTTCTACTACACATAAAACACTTCGCGGTCCACGCGGAGCCCTCATTCTCTGCAAAAAAGAATTCACTGATTATGTAAACAAAGGCTGTCCTATGGTTCTTGGAGGACCGCTTGGTCATGTAATGGCAGCTAAAGCCGTTGCACTCAAAGAAGCTAACACACAGGCTTACCGTGACTATGCATCTAACGTCGTAAAAAATGCACAGGCACTTGCAAAATCCTGCATGGACAAAGGAATGATTCTCCAGACAGGCGGAACAGAAAATCACCTTATGCTCATAGACGTTACCACATACGGACTTACAGGAAAACAGGCAGAAGCAGCCCTCTTCAAGTGCGGTGTAACTGCAAATGCAAATGCTCTTCCTTATGACAAAAACGGCGCATGGTGGACAAGCGGAATCCGTATCGGAACACCAGGTCTTACAACCCTGGGAATGAACGAAAAGGATATGGAAGAAGTTGCTTCAATCATTGACCTTGTACTTAAAGGAACAAAACCAGGCCTTACAAAAGAAGGCAAACCTGCAAAGGGAAAGATTGAACTTGACCCGGCTGTGGAAGCTGATGCTAAAAAGCGCGTACAATCCCTTCTCAGCAAGCATGTTCTTTATCCGGAACTTGACCTTCAGTTCCTTAAAAAAGAATTTGTAAAATAAACAAAATTAACGGATTTCTGAAATCTAAAAACTTCAGAAATCCGTTTTTTTTTGAAGCTGACTGTAAATTAAAGCTGACTAGAAATATTTTTTTTCGAATTCAGAAACGGTTAAGGGCTTTGAAAAATAATATCCCTGGAAAGTATTGCAGCCTAAATCTGTAAGCATCTTTACCTGAGATTCATTCTCTACCCCTTCAGTAATTACATTCATATTAAGTTCATTTGCAAGAGAAATTATTGAACTTAAAATTCTGCGGCTCTTTTCATAATTTGCAGTTTTATTAAGGAACAGCATGTCTATTTTCAAAATATCAGCATTAATATCCTTAAGCATATTAAGAGAAGAATAACCTGAACCAAAGTCATCGATTTCTATCTTAAATCCATAATCCTGAAGCCTCTTAAAAAGCTCCATAACTTTTTTATAATCCGCAAGAAGTACGGTTTCCGTAAGTTCAATATTAAGATGAGAAGGATCTATTCCGAATTCTTCTGTGAGTTCCGTAAATATTTTATATATATCAAAATAATACAAATCTCCGGGAGAAACATTTACGCATAAATACGGTTCGGTCAATCCCCTGTCTTTCCACTCTTTAAGAAGTGCACAGGCCTTTCTCCATATATAAAGATCAAGTTTTGAAATAAGCCCGCACTGTTCATAAATACGTACAAAAGTATCCGGAAGTATTACGCCCCGACGGGGATGATTCCACCTTACCAGAACCTCAGCTCCGAAAGCCTTTTTATTATTTGTAATCAGAGGCTGAAGATACAGTTCAAACTCTTCATTTTTTACGGCGTCATCAAAATCTGCAATTATATTTTTTTCAGAAAGCCTCTTATCCATAAGATCAGAATCGAAATAACTGAAGAGCTTCATGTAATTACCGTGAATCTCATCCATGGCAAACATGGCCTTTTCTACCATTCCTGAAGCTGATTCATCCTTAGACTTTACTTCATAAATACCAAACTGCATGTGAAGATCATAGGCATCTGATTCAATCATCTTCTTTATTTCGTAATAATACTTACGGAATTCTGTTTCATTAAAATATTTTTTCTTAAAGAACATGGAAAACTTATCATCTGCAATTCTTCCGTAAACAGTTCCTTTATGCGTAAAAGAACGTAAAAGTTCAGCACCCCTTACAAGCATTCTGTCTCCGGTTTCAGTTCCGAAAATTTCATTTATCATTTTGAAATCCTGAACATTGGTGCAGACCATAATCCATTCTTCATTTTCACTTCTGGCAAAAGTCTCATCAACTTTCTTAAAGAATCCTTCCCTGTTCAAAAGTCCTGTAAGTTCATCATGAGTACAGTTATACTGCTCCCGCTTTACCGCATTAATCTCTGCAGTCTTATCAGTTAGTAAAAAATAATCACCGATTACAACAGAGGAATATTCAATTACATTTTTTTCTACAATAAAGTAATGAGTTTCTCCGTCGATGGTACATGAATAAGTTCCGTTCTGCTGCTTCCATTCATTGTAAAAGGCCTGACACTTTACCTTATCAAAATGATTCTTTGAATTAAAAAGATAGACGGCAGCCTTGTTATGATAGATACAGTTTCCGGCAGTATCAAAACATATAATTATTTCACTGATAGTTTCATTTATGCGGTTAAGAAGTTTCTCAACAAGAGATTCAGGAAAAGTAAAAATAGAATAATAGCTTATGAAACCGGCAAGAACTGCATACAGCCAGACAGAAAAATCAATTATGAGTCCGGAAGAATAACAGATCATGTTTACTATTATAACAAAACAGTAAGCAAGAATTACCGTAATAAATTTTTCTTTATAGAGAGAAGCAACCCGTATACAGGCACGTATAAGGATTATCAGGGCTGTAGCAAACTGAATGTAACAGAAACCAAGATGAATGTAATGAACCGGAGAAAAAATTACGAGCCAGTATATAACACCGTTAAAGGCAACGGCCTGCTGAAGATCAAAGGTATGACGGGTAAATGTATTTACCAGAAGCGAAACCGTATCAGCAAGACACAGTATTTTAAACAAAAGCTTTATCTTTAGTAACCGGTTTGAATCCTTATTTCCGGAATAATGAACGGAAAAATTTATCATAAAATAAGTTAGATAATCCGTACATATAAAATAACAGCTGCACATCAGCAGTGCAATTATATAATTATCCGATACGGCAAATAATGTATAGAAAAAAACAGCAAGAGCTCCAAGAATCATAATAATGTTTACATGCCTGCGCATGGAACCTGCCTTGTAATAAACAAGCCTTATGTAAAAAGCAATTACGGCAAGAATGGCACAGGAGACTATTATGTAAGTTATCTTCATCGATTCAAAACTCATATCAAATTTTTCTCCGCATACATCTGTTCAAATTCTGATTCAGAGACAACATTTTCATAATAGTTTTCCTGAATTATGTCGCACCCTGCACTGCGCAGAAAATCCTTCTGATGCTGGAACTCCATGCACCTGGCTGTTACTATCATTCCCACAGATTTTGCCATGGTAATCATCGATTCAATTATAGTAAGAGTCCTTTCAGTCTGCTCCGTCTGATAAAACTGGTCAAAATTAATTTTAAGTATATCAGCATCAATGTCTTTCAAAATATTAAGGGAAGAGAACTGACTTCCAAAATCATCAAGTTCAATTCTGAATCCGGCATCATGGAGTTTATTCAGAACATCAACATGCATCTTTACATCTCTTGTAAAACAGTTTTCGTTTACACCCAAAACCATAAATTCAGGATTAACATTATATTTTTTTACAAGTCCCGTAAATACTTCCGGAAGATTTGTATAATAAAAAGACTGCTGGCTGACCTTTATATTAAGATAAAGATTAATTCCCTTTTTCTGCCAGCCTGAAAGAATCTGCGCAGCCTTATCCCATACATATAAATCCAGTTTATGCTGCATCATGGTTCTGTCCAGAAGCGGTTCAAACGTATTCTCCCTGAGAAGTCCCTTAACAGGATTCATCCAGTAAACAACCGTCTGGGCACCGCAAAGTTTTTCTGTAGAACAGGTGATGAGGGGCGTAAGCCTGACCTGGAAATCTCCGTTTTTCAGAAACTTATCAAAGTCTGCAATTATATTCTTTTCTTCATAAAGCTTATCCATAAGGGAACGGTCATAAAAAGCAAAGGTCCTGTCGTAAGAACCATAAATACTTCTCATGGCTATCTGAGCCTTATCATACATGGACGAAACATTTTCATAGATATCTGAGACTTCATATATTCCTATGTAAACTTTTATTTCATAGTGAAGGTTGTCAAATAGTTTCTGAAGAGAGCCGGTATTCTCAACAGCCTTAGTCTGATTAAAACAGTTCTTAGGAATCAGCATTGCAAAATTATCAGAAGAAATCCTTCCGTGAATCGTATCAGGATAATCTGCAAGTAGAAGTTTCTTTGACTGCGCAATAAGGACTTCATCTCCAAGTTCCGTACCGAAACAACTGTTTATCATTTTAAAGTCCTTTATGTTTGTTGCAACAATATAAAATTCCGTATCACGGCTGTTTCTAAGAATCTTCGAAGCATATTCAAAAAAACTTCTTCTATTGTAAAGACCTGTAAGTTCATCATGAGTCGAATCATAAAGCTCCTTTTGCATCTGCTTCATGACTTTCGTATTATCACTGAGATTTGCACATACACCTACAAGCCTGTTCTTACTGTCTTTTACCCTTGTAATTTCTTCGTCAAAAAAATATTCCCTGCCATTTACTTTTAAAATCTCACTGTTCATAAAACTGTCTGAGGCAGTCTCAAGGATAAGTTCATCCAGGTGACTTTCACAGCCGATGTCTGAATAAAGTTCTACAGCTTTTTTATTTGCATAAACTTTATTTCCTGCAGAATCAAAACATACGACAACGTGGTTTATGTTTTCTGAAATAAGCTTCATCATCTGGGAGGACATATATTTAGGCATTGAATACAAGGCAGAATAGCAAAGATAAACCGCACAGATGACGTAGCCGAGAATGCTGAAATCGTACTCAGGCATCAGTGTAAGGAAAACTGCATTAACTGCAATAATCAGCAGAAACATTCCGAAAATAATCTCATATTTTATGCGGAAAATTTTTGTAGATACAATGATTTTCCTGACAAGAAGACCGGCAATAAGTACAACCTGAATATAGGAAACCGCAAGGTGAATGTTAAAAATCCAGCCGTAGGAAGCAACCCATCCGGTTAACTCTCCGGTGGAATCAAATTTCTGAATGATATCAAGAGTCTTCTTTCCGCTTAAGTTCATGATAAAGCCATTCAAGTCAAAAAGGCAGCAGATAAGAATGAGAACTTTTATAACGATTGAAGCTTTTGATTTTACGGCGATTCCCGTAAATATGAACATAAAGTTTACGACTGACAGCAGGAGCCAGGGAACACTTGCATAATAAAAATTGGCAAATCCAAAAACATATTTATATTCTTCGACCCACAAAGAGGATGCATAAAGATACATGGTCAGAAGACACATAAAATTCATTATTACGAGAGAAGCTGATACGTTTTCTTTCTTTTTCAGGGAATAAACCGTGAAGAAAACCAGAGGAAGTATCATAATGTAAATCAACAGTGATAACAGATAACGTAAAACCAACTCAGACTCCACTGTTGATTGTACACTATTTTTACTAATAACTCAAACAGCTGCCGTAAAATCCGCTGGCAGAAACCTTTTCACCGCCTGCCTTAAGATGTGAAGTATCTCCCATGGTTTGTATTCTCCAGGCAACTTCACCGGGAATGCGCTCTTCAGCACCAACAATCGTTACGGAAGAAGGAGCTACAAAAAATCCCTGCCACAGCTGTACGGGAGAAATACCCGTAAGATGGCTTAAAATTGTAAACATCACTCCCAGATGACAGAAAAACACAATATTCTTTGAGTCAAGATCCTTCTGCTCCGGAATCAGGTGAGTGTCAACAGCAGCCTCTTCTGCCGTAAGATGAGGAAAGCAGTTGTAAACCGGCATGTCCGGAGAAACCCTGGAATAGTCGTAACAGGAAAGAATGTTGTCAATTCCGTTGCAGACTTCATTATAATGTCTGAGAATATTTCCGGAACGCATGCTTTTTGTAGACCACCATTTCTTTATGTCAGCATATTTTTTTTCAGAAAAATAATCCCTTGGAAGCCAGTCCCAGGCAATTCTGTCATTTCCCCTGTCATCTTTGATGCGGTAATCAAATTCCCTCAGCCACTTAACAGTCTGAGGCTTTACATTCCAGTTTTTAAGACAGGCCCTGGCTGTGGCATCTGCCCTACCCATGGGAGATACAAATACTTCATCAACATTCCAGTCTTTTGTACGGGCTGCTAAAAGTTCAAGTTCTTTTTTTCCTTTTTCAGTAACATTATCATTTACATAATCAGGATCACCGTGTCTTACAAAAATCAGATGCATATCATCCCCCTGCTTAAATCTTTCAGTTTCTGAGCAAACTCTTCATATTCAGAGAGCCAGATATTTCCGGAAATTTCAACACCGGAAGAAAAATCTTCCTTTAATTCTCCAATATGATAAAAAGAAATCAAGTGCCTTACGTTTTCGTACTGCGAATAATCAACGGTAAAAGAAAAACTCTTTTTTTCGATAAGTTCTTCTGTCTGACATTTTTCAATAACAGCCTTCATGCTGTCTGAATAAGCCCGGACTAAACCTCCGGTGCCTAAAAGAGTTCCTCCAAACCATCTTGTGACGGTAACCATTATATTCGTAATACCGCTGCCTTTTAAAACATCAAGCATCGGACGGCCTGCAGTACCGGAAGGTTCTCCATCATCACTCATTCCGTTTACTTCTGCATTTTTACCGGTTACAAAAGCATGAACCACATGAGTTGCATCTGCATATTTCTGCTTCTGCGAATGAAGAATATCCCGTGCCTGTGCCTGACTTTCTGCTATAAAAGCCTCTGCCAGAAAACGGGAATTCTTTATGTTAAGTTCAGCACTTTCATATCCCAGTAAAACTTTCATTCCGTATCCCTGCTGTCAGGATTATCCTTTTTGAGAAGACCGTTTACCGCAAGCAGCGAATAATAATACACCGGTACGGAAAAATAAAGTTTAAGCACAATTGAAAGTACTTCGATTATTACAATAAACTCCAGAAGTGAAGCAACGGCAGGAAGTGCAAGAGTTACGAAAATACAGGCACAGATTATTCCCGCATTTTTTATTACTGAATAAACTGCAAATCCTGCAAAATGAATCATTCGTCCCTTTAAAAATTCAAAACTCCGTCTCAGGCTTTCTTTTAGGGAAATACCGTCGTTTTCAAGAGCAATATTTACGGCAAACATAAACGGAAGATTTACGGCAATGTTTATTATAAAAAGAAGTGCCGTTACAGCTAAAACCGTAAAAGAAAAAACGTGACCTGATGAAAAAGAAAGCCCGTAACGCTTAAAAATATAAAGAATTACAGGTATGGAAATTCCGACTGTAACTGCAATCGAGATAAAATACAGCAGAGTCGTAAATGCAGAAAGTTTCCAGGCATCTTTTCTGTTAAAACCAAAAAGAACCGTCTTTACATAGGCAGCCCTGTTAAGAATCATATCAGTACATACCTTTATCATTCCATAAGTAAGAAGCCCTGTAACAAACTGAAGCACTATTAAAACAAAAACATAAAGAACTATGAGAGAAATCCCCGGCATCGTACTGGCAGCTGCAAAACTCAAAGGCCGCGCGCAGAAATAATTGACAGCTCCCTTTATCAGCATGAGTACTATTGCAGCAAGATATGCCTTTCCCAGATTTTTCTGAACGGCACTTCTTGTAACTGTAAGCATTTTATAATACTCAGGATTCTCAAGTGTAAGTTTCTCGCTCATTTATAAAAGCATTCCCTGTGCATCAGCACTCTGTACTTCAATTGATTCAACCTCACGGGAATCAAGCCTGACTCCAAGTGTCTTAAGACCTTTTTCTTCATAGGACTGAGCCTTGAACTCTGCTTCGTTTATTTTCTGACGAGGCTTAGGTACATAATGAAGGGTGAACTTAAATTTTTCTCTCGTGTCTACGTGCAGGACTTCCATTCCATCCGGCGCAAAATTATAGTCCCTGTTCATGATCCATCCTGCAACCCTGCAGCGCTTTATAAAGCACTGTCTTGTTTTAGGATCCCGGTAAATTACCGTGAACAGTTCTTTTGAAATTATTTCTTTTTCAGCATAATTACAGTACCACATGCCGCTGTCAACAAAAAGCTTCTCAGGTACGTCACATACACTCCAGAGGCCGCTCTTTCTGATGATAAAGATTCTGTCAAACGGAGTAACCTTCAAAAGCTCCCTTCCTCCGGAAACTGAAGTTCCCAGATAGCCCTTATCATCATATCTGAGTGCAATATTTCTTTTTGCAACTTCCTTGACATCAACGGCAGAGAATGAAGCAATGCTTGTACGGCGTTCAAGAACAAAATCTCTTTTTTCCTCAGCAGCAGTTTTTGCAAGCTTTTCGAATTTTTCAATCATGCCTTCAAGATATTCAACGGCACAGGCAGTTAAATGCTTAAGGCGTTTTGCAATTTCTTTAAGCCGGGCATTTATTGCAGCAACCTGATCCTTGTTCTTGTTAATATCAAAAAGCGAAATGCGGCGGATAGGAATCTGAAGCAGATGCTCAACGTCTTCATCAGTTACATCCCTGATGAGTTCATTCTTAAACGGAACAAAACCTTTCTTTACTGCAGCCTGAACAGCTTCAGCAGTTTTCTGATCTTCTATTTTTTTATAAATACGTTCCTCAACAAATATGCGTTCCAGAGTTCTCTGATGAAGTTCTTCTGTAAGCTTTCCCCTCTCAAACTCAAGTTCTTCCTTTATGATTGCTACAAGTTTCTTTGCATAATACTTAATGATTTCAGTAGCAGTCATTACAACCGGCATATTGTCTTTAATCACAAGCATCTGACAGGTTATGGACTTTTCACAGTCTGTATATGCGTAAAGGGAATCAACTACATCCTTTGAATAGACTCCACGGGGAAGTTTTATCTCGATATTACAGCTGTTTGTAGTAAAGTTATCAACAGAACTGATCTTAATTTTTCCGGCTTTATAAGCTGCATCAATAGACTTAAGCAGTGACTTTGCATCAGTATCAACAGGCAGTTCCGTAATGATTATTTTCTTTTCATCGCTGGTATCAAATTTTGCACGGGTAACAATCTTTCCGTTACCGTCATTATAACCGCTTACATCAATAAGACCGCCTGTAGAAACATCCGGATATATTTTAAAACTTTCACCTTTCAGACATTTAATCTCTGCATCCAGAACTTCCTTCAGGTTATAAGGCAGGATCTTTGTACTCATACCTACGGCAATACCTTCAGCACCGATAAGGAGTGCAATCGGAAGTTTTGAGCGGTAAACTTCAGGCTCAAGGTCACGACCGTCGTAATTAGGAACAAAATGAGTAATCTCAGGATTAGTTACAAAGAATTCCTTTGCCAGAGGATGAAGGCGGCATTCAATGTAACGGCCGGCAGAAGCAGGATCTCCGGTATATTTATTTCCGAAGTTTCCCTGTTTTTCTATGAAAATCTCTTTGTTGGCAAGATTTACAAGAGCCCCGTAAATTGAAGCATCACCGTGAGGATGATATTTCATCGTACGTCCGACAACAAAAGAAACCTTCTGGAAGTATCCGTCATTTACTTCAAACAGAGTGTGCATGATACGCCGCTGAACAGGTTTCAGACCGTCTTCAAGATCAGGAATAGCACGGTCACGGATAACGTAACTTGCATATTCAATAAAGTTTTTATCAAATAAATTTTTTACAAAAGCCATTTTTTCTCCACAAAACTACAGGACAAACCTAAACATCAATTTCAGCATTGGACAGAAGGTTATTTTCAATAAACTTACGCCGCTCTGGAGTATTCTTTCCCATATAGAATGCCAGCAGCTGAGGAATAATCTTAAGCTGGCTTATTTCAACCGGAGTAAGATGAATGGTTTCAGGAGCAATAAACTGCTTGAATTCGCTCGGATTCATTTCTCCAAGTCCTTTGAATCGTGAAGTCTCACAGTTTTTACCGAGTTTAGCCTGAGCTGCATCACGTTCATCTTCCGTATAGCAGTAAATGTTTTCCTTTTTGTTTCTTACGCGGAAAAGCGGAGTTTCAAGAATCCATACCCTTCCGCTGGTTATAAGTTCCTCAAAATATCCCAGGAAGAAAGTAAGCACAAGATTTCTGATATGGAAACCGTCATTATCGGCATCAGTTGCAATTACAATTTTAGAATACCTGAGGTTCTCTACAGAATTTTCTATACCGAGTGCCATCATAAGTTGATAAAGCTCATCATTTTTATAAATGTCGCTCTGCTTTTTGCCATACATGTTTTCAGGTTTACCCCTGAGGCTGAAGATTGCCTGATAATCTGCATCACGGGAATGAGTCATTACGCCGGAAGCCGACTGTCC
The DNA here is from genome assembly GCF_014202035.1 of Treponema rectale. Taxonomy (NCBI): domain Bacteria; kingdom Pseudomonadati; phylum Spirochaetota; class Spirochaetia; order Treponematales; family Treponemataceae; genus Treponema; species Treponema rectale. The sequence continues at coordinate 410,092 of NZ_JACHFR010000001.1, read as the reverse complement.
TTCCGTAATGAATATCATTGAATTCTCACCCTTATTTCCGTCTTCAAGATGGAAGCGGCAGTCATCAAGTTTCTCAATCCTTATGGAATTTTTCTTTGCAGCATCCCTTACAAGTTTTTTTACACTTGAAAGTTCCACACGCATCTTTTCGTTATGCTCGATTTTTTCCTTAAGGCGTTCCGCAGCTTTCGGATTCTTATGAAGCCAGTCATCAAGACCGGACTGTACTTCCGCTACAATCCACTGCCTTACATCCGTATTGCCAAGCTTATTCTTTGTCTGGCTTTCAAAAACCGGATCCTTAACCTTTACTAAAACAGCAGCTGTTATTCCGTCCCTGATATCTTCACTTTTAAAATTAGACTGGAAGAAATCATTTACGCCTTTTATAAATCCTTCTTTAAATGCATTAAGGTGAGTTCCGCCGTCAGAAGTATACTGACCGTTTACAAAAGAAAAATAGTTTTCACCGTAGGCATTTGTGTGGGTAAATGCAAACTGCAGGTGGTCTCCTGTATAACTTCCTATCTGATAAAGGCTTTCGCTTTCAATTTCTTTTTCAAGAAGATCAAGAAGTCCGTTTTTACTTACAAAGTCAACTCCGTTAAGTTTAAGCGTAAGACCGGTGTTAAGATAAGCATAGTTCCACATGCGTTTCTCAACAAATTCCATATTAAAAGTATACTTGCCGAAAATTTCCTCATCCGGTACAAATTCAAAAAAAGTTCCGTCAGCCTGTTTTTCCTTAAGTTTTCCCTTTCTCTGATTTTTAAGTTTTCCTTTTTCGAAAACAGCCTCACAGCATTCTCCGTCCCTCACGGAAACTACACGGAAATATGACGAAAGTGCATTTACAGCTTTAGTACCTACACCGTTCATTCCTACAGAAAACTGGAAAACATCATCATTATATTTTGCACCCGTATTGATTTCGCTTACGCACTCAACGACTTTACCTAAAGGAATTCCGCGACCATAGTCCCGAACCTTTACATGATTATCTTTTACGGAAACTTCTATTTTCTTACCGAAGCCCATGATGAATTCATCGATTGAGTTATCAATAACTTCTTTCAGGAGAACGTAAATACCGTCATTCTGATTGGAACCATCACCAAGACGTCCAATATACATACCGGAACGAAGCCTGATGTGTTCAAGAGAATCAAGATGTTTAATCTGATCATCAGTATATGCAGCAACTTTCTTAGGAGCAGATTTTGCCCCCGGATCTATTGCTTTTGCAGCTGCAAGTTTTTTTGCAACCTGTTCCTCAGTTGTTCCGGGAACAAACACAGCTTTTTCAGTTTTAGTTGTTTTTGCCTTTGCAACAGTCTTTGCATTATCCCATGCACGGAAAGTTCCGTTTTCATCAATACCGGCAACAGGTTTTGCAGCCTTTTTTACAGTTTTGGATGCAGCAGTTTTTACTGCGGCAGTCTTTGAAACCGTCTTTGCGGCAGTCTTTGAAACAGCTTTTGTTCCTGCTTTTGAAGCCGGAGTCTTTGATGCGGTTTTTGAAACTGTTCTGGCAGAAGCCTTTGCGGAAGACTTAACTGAAGTCTTTGAAGCTTTTACACCGGATTTTGCGGCAGTTTTAGATTTAGATTCACTCTTTTTAGCAGAAGATGCCGCTGTTTTTTTTGATGCAGCATCACTTTTTTTAGTTGCCATTAAACATCCCACCCATTTAATGATTAGACGTATATTTTACACGATAAACCCCTTTTTTTCAACATTGAACGGATGAAGGTCACTCAAAGGCTCTTACTGCAATACAAAAACCATTAAGCATTGTTGATGAAACCACATCATAAGTTACTGCAGAACCATAATCCGTTCCATCCCCGTCAGAATCACCAGTATCATCATAACGTTCATCAGTTCCGGATTCTTCATATTCATTCTGAACAGTACCTGTTCCCAGGACAGTGATTATCTGATCATAAGATTCATACACCCTTAAAGTCCATATTTCAAAAACAGCATCAGCAGACTGAGAACAGCTCCAGTACCAGTTTTCGCCAATCGTCATACCGCCGCACAGTAAAAGGGATTCATTTATTACAGACATATTGCTTATGATGGAAAACAGCTCGCTTATGGAAGGCATGTACCAGCCGCTTTCATAGTCACTTCCTGTAAGTCCCGAATACGAGCCGTAATTTTCTATAAAGTTATAGGCAGGATAATAAACATCACATTCCGCAGCACAGTCTGGATCCATTGAAGATATGTATTCCCAGTTATCACTTCCATCTGTATCTCCCGTAAAACTTACGTCAGTAAACTTTACCGTATCATAACTGCTTCCAGAAACTGAAACTGAAGTTCCGTCAGCAGACAGATAATTTCCACCGGACACATCAGGAGTACATACAGTTTCCTTAAAATCCATGGTATATCCGCCGCTTTCGGTTGTAAGCCACTTTAAATTTCCATTTTCAGAAGACTCATCTGCAGACGAATCATAAAGACCTATTCCCACCGGAACCCCGCTGAAATTCTTAAATGCAACGACGGCAACTGCATTCATTGTATCCGGATCAAAATAATCCGGTTCAACAAAACTTCCGTCCGCCAGAATAATATCCCCGGTATCAGCATCTGAATAATCTTTCAGATATCGTACGATTTTTTTTGAAAGCCCTGAATTTCCAAGTTCATCTTCCGCCGTCAGCAGAAATGTATAATAATCCGAAGAAGAACCGCCTACTCCAGTTAACTCATAACTCTGAACCCCGGCAGAAACAGAATCAAAAAACCATTCCCCTCCGTTTACAGAATAAGAAATTCTGATACAGCTTAGAGGACTGTCATACGAAGACTCACTTTCACTGTCAGTCCAGGAAACAGTCATTGTTCCAGAAGAAGCATCATAAACAGCTCCGGCATTACTTACCTGAAGAGGTCCCTCAGTATCAATGTTTTTAATTATTATGTACCTGAGCAAAGTTGTTGATGAAGCAGAAGTCCTCGCTGCCACAGAATAGGTTGCGTTTTCCGTAACTTCAAAACTGTACTCTCCGTCGCAATACGTAATTTCCTGCGCACTGGAATTTGAAAAAAGTTTTGATGCAGTTCCGCTGTATTTTCCCTTATACCAGACCGCATCAGAAAATACACTGTCTGTAACAAGCCTGATCTTTACACTTGCATTTGTAAGTTCATCTGATTCAGCTTCCAGAGTATAAGACCCGCTGTATTCCGTATAACTGATGCCGGAAGATTCTTTGCAGGCGAATGTAAAAAAAACTGCCGCTGTAAAAAAAAGGCGCAGGATCAATAATTTTGTTTTCATAAAAAAAATTATAAAAAAAACAAAAGTACCTAATCCTTAAAAATTTAAAGACTGCGGATAATAATTCATTATAAATTCATTTCTTAAAAAAAACTCAGTTAAAAAACCTCAAAGCAACTCCATCAGCGCGGGACTGTTCTCCTATCATTACCCTCTGAAGACTTTCTGCTATGTTCACAAAACTATTTTACATAAAAAAAATCCCGGCCGGCAATATAAAAATTACCGGTCAGGATTTTCAATATACAGTCTATCTTAAAAAAGATTCCCCGTATTACAGAGACTTTCCGTTCATGCTGGCAGTTTTTTTAAGCCAGTCATAGCACTGCTGAAAATCTCCTTCACGGATTTTTTCTGCCTTAAGGGCACCGCGAAGTTTTTCTTCCAGAGTCTTGTAATCCTGAGCATCAACGAGACTGGTAAATTCAGCCTGACTGAGTCCAAATTTTACGTGCATAGTCTTACCTCCATAATAGTTTTTTTATAAATAACTTTTTTTATTTCCACATAAACGACTAGAGTATGTAACGCTCCAGATTCTGATCCTGAACCACGCCATGAAGTTTTCCGTCAACATAGGCCTTGTCAATAACAACAGTCTGACCGCATTTTGTATCAGCAGAGAAGCTTAAATCCTCCAGTACTGTTTCCATTATTGTATGAAGGCGTCTTGCACCGATATTTTCTGCGTGGGAATTAACGTCTTCTGCAATAAACGCCATCTGGTCAACAGCTTCTTCTGCAAACTCAAGTTTTACTCCTTCCGTAGCAAGAAGTGCCTCATACTGCTTTACAAGGGCATTTTTAGGTTCTGTAAGGATGCGCTTGAAATCCTCCTTCTTCAAGGCTTCAAGTTCAACCCTCAGAGGAAAACGTCCCTGAAGTTCAGGAATAAGATCACTTGGTGCCGACACGCTGAAAGCTCCTGCTCCGATAAAAAGAATATGAGTAGTATTAATTACGCCCCATTTCGTATTTACGTTGGAACCTTCAACGATTGGAAGAATATCCCGCTGAACTCCTTCCCTGCTGACTTCTGCACGGCCGCCTTCACCGCCTCTTGTTGCAATCTTATCAATTTCATCAATAAAGATAATTCCGCTCTGTTCAACACGGCGCTTTGCTTCTTCAGCAACCTTATCCTTATCAGTAATTTTTTCCAGATTCTGCATGAGAAGAATTTCCCTTGCCTCACGGACTGTAACAGTCTTTCTCTTTACGCTTCCGCCGGAAAGCATTTCCTGAAGTCCTGAAATACTCTCTTCTATATCTTCCATATTTCCGCTGCCAAACATACCGACCTTCGGAGCAGAATGAACGGTAATCTCTACAGTACGGTCCTCAAGTTTTCCTTCCCGGAGCATAGTACGGAATTTTTCTCTGGTGCCTTTCATTTCTTCTGCCTGAGCGGAAGCTTTTTCCTGTTCAAGCTTTTCCTCATCCTCGGCCTGACGGCTTGCTGATTCAGCAAAAGAATTCATTGCAGAAATAAAATCATTATCAGCAGTTCCTGCTGTCTTTTTAGGCATATCAATCTGAATAAGTTCTCCCCTCACAGGAGAATTGTCGCCAAAAATATTTCCCAGAACATGAATGCCGGCTTTTTTTCCGCCTTCATTTTTTGACTTTTTTACGGAACTTCCTGGAAGCAGAAGGTCAAGAAGGTCTTCCTCAACCATAGGACCGCACTTTTCCTTAAGCTGTTCCTGCATTTCTGCCTTAACCATATTGATTCCCACCGCCATAAGATCCCTTACCATGCTTTCCACATCACGGCCCACATAGCCTACTTCCGTGTACTTTGTAGCCTCAACCTTAAGAAAAGGTGCATTTACAAGTTTTGCAAGACGGCGGGCAATTTCAGTTTTACCGCATCCTGTAGGACCGATCATAAGAATATTTTTAGGTGCAACCTCATCCCTGATTTCTTCAGGAAGCTTAAGCCTTCTCTGCCTGTTTCTGAGGGCAACTGCAACAAAACGCTTTGCCTTATTCTGACCGATAATATAACTGTCAAGTTTTTCAACAATCTGAGCAGGAGTAAGACCGTCTTTCAAACCTTCAAGATTTACTTCAATACCTTCCATTTTAGAGTTCCTCAATTGTAATATGCGAATTTGTATAGATACAGATTTGTCCGGCAATTTTAAGAGATTTCTCAGCAATTTCCCTTGCACTTAATGAACTTGATTCCATATAAGCCATTGCCGCAGCATAAGCATAGTTTCCGCCTGAACCGATGGCAAGAATATCATTTTCAGGCTCAATGACATCTCCGCTTCCGGAAATAAGGAGTATTTTATCTGCACTTGCCACAAGAAGCAGAGCCTCAAGTTTCTGCATGGAACGCTCAGTTCTCCACAATTTTGCCAGTTCAACTGCGGAACGAGTAAGATCCCCGTTGTAAGCCTTAAGTTTTTCTTCAAATTTGTCAAAAAGCGTAAAAGCGTCTGCCGTGGCTCCTGCAAAACCTGTAAGTATCTTACCGTCATAAATTTTACGAACCTTGTGGGCATTTCCCTTCATTACCGTATTACCCATGGTAACCTGGCCGTCACCTGCCATGGCAATTTTACCATCTTTTTTTACGGCAATTACCGTTGTACTTCTGATTTTGTTTTCGTCACTCATTTTAACTCCATTAAAGCCCCGATGACTGCAGACACAGGCTTTATTTTTTTTGATCAGCATCTATATTTAAGTATGAGGAAAAGCCTGATCATATATCTCCCTCAACCTTTCACTGGTAACATGGGTATAGCACTGGGTAGTACTTATGCTCGCATGACCCAGCATTGCCTGAACCTTCCTTATATCGGCACCGTTATTCATCATCTGCGTTGCGAAAGTATGCCTGAAGGTATGGGGCGTAACATGCCTGTTTATTCCCTCCGGTCCGCTGTACACACTTACAATGAACCACACGCCTTTTTTCGAAAGAGGACCACCCTTCTGATTAAGAAAAATGCGGCTCTCGTATTCAGCTCCACCTATCCATCTGGAAGGAAACCTTCTGCGCCTTGAAGCAATGTATTTTTTCAGGGCTGAAACAGCCTTATCACTGAAAAACACCCTTCTTCTTTTATTTCCTTTTCCAAGAATAACTGCACTTTTCAAATCACTGGAAAAATCATTAAAAGTCAGCTGAGTAAGTTCTCCCACACGGCACCCTGAAGAATAAAACATTTCAAAAATCGCAGAATCCCGCTCCGGCCACAAAAACCTGCCGGACTGAGCTTCATAACACATTCCGTCAATTTCTTCCGGCGACATGAATTTCGGCAGCTTTATATCTTTTTTCAGCTGATGAATCAGTTTTGTAAAATTAAAACTGATATACCCGAGGCTGCGGCAGTAATTAAACAGGCCCCTTACCCCGGAAAGGAATCTGTTTACGGAAGCTACGGAATACTTTCTCTGTGTAAGGGAACTCATGCAGTTCCTGATACTTTCCTGGGTTACGGAAGTTATATCAATATCCCTGCCGAGACAGAGCATAAGGTGATTAAGGTCATCCTTATAAGCCAGAATGGAATTTTCGGAAAGACCTTTTACCCCTTCAAGAAAAACCATGTATTCCTGAACGCACTCTTCAAGAGTACGCTTTTCACTACTGCCTTCCATTTATTCCTTAGAAACTTCTCCTGATGCAGGAATCTCTCCGGCAGTCTCCGCAGCAACAGAATCTTCTGCCGAATGCAGGTAATCACAGTCCGGATTAATACAGCTCTTGTATGTTCCGTTCTTTTTATCAAACTTTTCTACAAGGAACCATCCGCACTTTGGACAGTAAACATCTATAGGCTTGAAGTGTGAAATAAAATCGCACTCAGGATAATTTGTACATCCGTAAAATTCCTTACCCCTGCCTTTTGTCTTACGGGCTACGATGCTTCCGTTACAACCCTTGCGCGGACACTTTGCAAGCGGAATGCTCTTGGTGTTATGACACTCCGGGAATCCTGAACATGCAAGAAAATATCCGAAACGACCGAGTTTCTTTACCATCGGCTTTCCGCACTTTTCACAAAGCATGTCTGTAGGCTCGTCCAGAGTTCCCTTAAGGCTTTCTGCTTTTTCTGTAACTTCATCAAGACGATTCTTAAACGGCCCGAAGAAATCTCCGATCATGTTATTCCATACAAGCTGATTCTGCTCTACTTTATCAAGATCGTTTTCAACCTCTGAAGTGAATTCCTCATTAATTACCTCAGGGAAACTTTCTACCAGAATCTTGCAGATTATTTTTCCGAGCATTGTAGGAACAAGCTGTTTATTGCTTCTTGTAACATAGTATCTGTCAAGAAGGACAGAAATAATAGGAGCATAAGTTGAAGGACGTCCGATACCCTTTTCTTCAAGAGTCTTTACCATACTTGCATCTGTATAGCGGGAAGGTCCCTGGGTAAAATGCTGTTCCGGATAAAACTTGTCGCTCTTTACTTCTTCTCCAATCTTAAGGGAAGGAAGATTTCCGGTAACGTCTTCCTTGGAAGAAAGAGTCTTTATTACATTATAGAAACCCTTGTGGCTGAGTTTTGAAGCACTTACGCGGAAAAGAGCATCTCCAGCCTGAATATCAACACTGGTAGTCTTTGTCTTTGCATTATTCATCTGACAGCTTACAAACCGTTCCCAAATAATTGAATAAAGCCTGTGCTGATCACGGGTAAGATATTCCTTTACAGAATCCGGAGTATATTTTACATAAGTCGGGCGTATTGCTTCATGAGCATCCTGTGCACTTTTTCCTACGGCATATTCTATTTTTTCTGCAGGAAGATCTTCCGGATAGTTTTTTGAAATCCAGTCCCGTACATCATCAATTGCTGTCTGAGAAATACGGGTAGAGTCCGTACGCATGTATGTAATAAGACCCACACGGGTGCTTCCGATCTGAATTCCTTCGTAAAGCTGCTGTGCAATCTGCATTGTTTTTCTTGAAGTATAACCAAGACGGTTTGCACTTGCCTGCTGCAGTTTTGACGTTGTAAAAGGAGCCTTAGGACGAACTGTCTTTTCAGTTTCCTTAATATCCTTTACGACACAAGTTGAATTCTGTATTTCTGAAATTATTTCCTTAACGGCATTTTCATTTTTTAATTCAGGCTTAGTATCCTTGTACTGAGTAAGCTGGGCAGTAAACTTTGTCCTGCCTTTCATGAAATCAGCATCAAGAGTCCAGTATTCTTCAGGAATAAAATTCTCAACTTCCTGTTCCCTTTCACATATAAGCCTGAGGGCTACCGACTGAACGCGTCCTGCACTAAGACCGTTCTTTACCTTTTTCCAGAGAAGAGGACTTAAATTATAACCTACAAGGCGGTCAAGAACACGACGGGCCTTCTGTGCGTTTACACGGGCTTCATCGATTTCCCTAGGATGCTTTACGGCTTCCTTTATTGCAAGAGGAGTAATCTCATTAAATTCAATGCGCTTTATATCTGCCTTTGTTTTTTCAGAAAGCACATGATTTAAATGCCATGCTATTGCCTCTCCTTCACGGTCCGGATCCGATGCAAGAAATACATGAGTTGAATTCTTTGCATCTTTCTGAAGTTCCTTAAGAAGTTTTGCCCTTCCGCGGACTGTAATGTATTCCGGTTCAAAATTATTTTCGACATCGATGGCAATACGGCTTTTAGGCAGGTCAATGAGATGTCCCATGGAAGCCTTTACCACGTAGCCTGTTCCAAGATAATGCTCAATGGTTTTTGCCTTTGCCGGAGACTCTACAATAACAAGAGTCTGTTCTTTTTTCTGAGATTTTTTTGTCTTTTTTGCAACAGTTTTTTCCTGTTCTGCCATAATTACCTCATACGTCAAACAATTCCATCTGACTTTTTTTACTGCAGACATGACTTCCAGGCGGATCATTCATCACCTGAATAAAATCTGCAAAATTATCTATAACCGGAGCACCATCACGAAGATAGTCGCCGGGTGTTTTCAAAATTCTGCCGTTTCTGCCTTTTGAAGCGGAAAACAACTTTTCATCAACAGAAAGTCCCTGACTGCAAAACACAAGTTCCCTGTTGTAGTCCAGCGCAAAGTCTGCCGTAATAAGGGCACCGCTTCCAGGAGGAGCCTGAACGACAACCGTAGCACAGGACAGGGCTGCAATTACACGGTTTCTCTGCACATAGCGCCATTTTTCAGCCGGAGTACCGGGAATATACTCACTAAGAATACATCCTCCGTTTTTAAGGATTTCCACCGCAAGAGCCTTATTTGAAGCAGGAACGACAGAATCAACTCCACAGGGAAGAACCGCAGCGGCAGACTTATTCATTCCGGGACTGACAGAGCCCCGATGAGCAAAAGAATCTATACCTTCTGCAAGACCGCTTACGACGGTAAAACCTCCGTAAACAGCATCCCGTGAAAACTTCAGGGCGGTTTCCGCACCTGCAGCATTTATGCGACGGGTTCCCACAACAGAAACGCAGTCTTTATAAAGACATTCTGCACTTCCCCTGTAAAAAATCATGTACGGAGAATCCGGTATATGCTTTAAAAGCTCAGGATAAGCCCCATCAGTAAAACAAAGGGCTTTTATTCCATAAGAACGGCAAAGTCTTTCACTTTTTAATGCAGTTTCAACTGTCCGTTCCGGCTGCCATATACCACGCACATGACTTCGGCCTGTAAATGCGCAAATATCTTCCTTAGACAGTACAGCAAGTTTATCTAAACTGTCAAGATTTGTCTTTAATAGTAGCTTTTCTTTAAGAGAAAGGAAAGTAATTGAAGAAAGGGCAATATCTAAAACATCCACCCTGAAAAAATTAACTATCTGGATGCTTTAGTGTCAAGAACTTTCTTTTTTCCCGCTGCAGCCCTGGCTGTTTTTTCTTTATTTGGATTAATGCTTATGATTCGGTCATAAAGAGCGGCAGCCTTGTCCAGTTCACCGGTACAGGCGTAGGCATTTGCAAGGACAAACATACCGTCCGTATTTTTCTTCTGCACTTCTACAAAGTTTTCAAGATAAGGAATTGCCTTTTCATATTCCTCAAGCTGGAACACATAAAGAACTCCAATTCCGTACATTGCACGATAGTACTTAGGATTAAGTTCAAGGGCACGTTTATAAGCCTGCTCTGACAGGCGGAGATAATTAAGCTTTTTCTGACTTAAACTTTCATCCCGTCTTCCGTCAATATCATATTCAAGCACGGAATTTGACATAAATCCGGCACAAATTCCCATCCAGTAATAAATATTCGCATTGGAAGGATATGTAAGGCGGGCCTTGTCAAAAGCAGCATAGGCTTCATAATACATCTGCTCATCAAGATAACGGGTTCCCAGAATCTTGTACCAGATACCGGTCTGAGCCTGGGAAGTCACAAGATCAATGGCCCGTTTATCATATTTTTTTATAGCCTCTTCCAGCTCTTCTTTTGTGGTAGGATTATCAACTCCCTCTTCCATTTTCTGCATTCTCTTTACAGTCTTGTAATTTGAATCACAGGAGGACATGAACGCTCCGGAAAGTGCAATAACCAGTACAGATACGAATAAACTAATTTTTTTCATTTTTTTTCTCCCATTCCTCAAAAGAAATCTTATGTCCAGGAAAAAACTCTTCATGATAATCCTGTAATTCTGTTTCATTAACATGCGTATATATCTGTGTCGTAGCAAGGTCCGCATGCCCCAGAAGTTCCTGCACGGAGCGAAGGTCTGCACCTCCGTCAAGCAGGTGGGTTGCAAACGAATGACGGAGAGTATGAACCTTTCCGTGTACGCCGCTCAGGGATTCAAACTTCTGAAAATTCTTCCAGATTCCCTTCCGGCTTATAGGTTCACCGCGGTAATTTACAAAAAGCTTAGTAACCTTTCTGTCTTTTACCAGCAGGGGACGTACATCAAGCCATTTTTTCAGCCATTCCTTTGCAGCACTTCCAAAAGGAACCATTCTCTCTTTGCGGCCTTTTCCTACAACTATTATATAACTGCTGTCAAAGTGTATATCACTTTCTTCTATTCCGCAAACTTCACTTATACGAAGCCCGCAACTGTATATAAGCTCAAACAGAGCCCTGTCCCGTATTCCAAGAGGCTCGGAAACATCTATTGAATCCAGAAACGAATCAACTTCCTCTACGGAAAACACTGCCGGAATATTACGGTGAACCTTAGGTCGCTCAAGTTCCACGAGGATATTCTCAGACCAGACAGACTTATTTACAAGAAAATTTCCAAAGGAACGTAAGGCAGACAAATCTTTAGCTACCGTCAGTTCCGTATTTCCCGAAGTTTTACGCCACAAAAAATAATAGATAAAATCCTTCAGCTGAACTGTCTTAAGGGTAAGGGATTCATTTTCCATCCATCCGAGGAATTCCTTAACGCAAAAACAATAGGTTTCCGCAGTCAGCAAAGAACGCCTGTCTGTAAGAACAAGATCATTGTAAAATTCCTGCAGAATACCTTCCATCAGAACAAGCCGCCTGAATCAGTCCTCATCGTCATCTACAAGATTAATTTCCCTTGTAAGATTTCTAAGGTATGTAGGAGTATTAAGATCATTTTTCCTGATTTTATAACCTTCAGGAATCTGAACAGTCTTTTTTACAGTTTTTTCTTCAACCTCAGGCTCAGCAACCTCTTCTTCCGTTTCTTCCTTAGAACGTCCGAAGATTTCTTTTATTGATGCAGGAATGTATTCTTTTTCAGCTGGTTTTTCTTCCTGTTTCTGAAAGTTTCCGAAAACCGATGAACCTGAAGAAGAACCGCCAAGTACATGAGAGAACTCAGAAAATCCTACCACGTCAGAATCATCATCCTTTGACTGAACCGGTGAATCAATATCATCTTCATCAAGAACATTCTTAAATCCTGTTGCAATTACCGTAACCCTCAGCCTGTCGCTGGCAATGTCCGGATTTTCAAGGGAACCGTAAATAAGTTCAAGATGTTTTGAAGCACTCGCAGTAATGGTTCTGGAAATATCCCTGAGTTCTTCAGGAGTAATAGAAAAATCATCACTTCCGCTTTCAATATTGATAAGGATTTTTGTTGCACCGTCGATTTTTGAATCTGCAAGAAGCGGATTAGAAATGGCTGCAATGGCAGCATCTACGGCACGATTTTCACCTTCACCGTATCCGACACCGAGAATTGCATCTCCCTGATCCTTCATGATTGTAGTAACATCAGCAAAGTCAAGATTCGGAACTGTTTCTTTTGTAATCAGTTCTGTAATTCCAGTTACACCCTGGCAGACTACTTCATCAGCAACAAGATATGCCTCTTTCATATTGCGGGGCTTTCTGTCATCAAGGTGGTATACCTGCTCATTAGGAATTATAATGAGACTGTCTACGTTTTCCCTGAGCTTCTTTATTCCGGCAAGGGCATTTTCCATGCGTACTTCCCGTTCAAATGCAAAAGGAGTTGTTACAACAGCTACTGTAAGACAGCCTGCTTCTTTTGCAAGTTTTGCTACAATAGGAACTGAACCGGTACCTGTACCGCCACCCATTCCGGCAGTAAGAATAACCATATTTGCACCGGTAACGATTTCCTTTATTTTTTCGGAATCTTCTTCAGCAGCAGCCTTTCCTACTTCAGGATTGCCCCCTGCACCAAGACCGCCGGTAATATTCTGTCCGATTGAAATCTTATTTGGAGAAGGAGAATTATAAAGAGCCTGAAGATCAGTGTTAAGAACATAAAACTGAACCCCTGTTACCCCAGACTGAATCATTCTCTTTACTGAATTTGAACCGCCGCCACCGCAGCCGATAATTCTGATTACAGTAGGATTAGCCTTAAATAAATCCTTATCATCTTCTACAACCTTTAAATCTTCCAACATGTTTCCTCCCACCTGAAAAACAATCCGCATCCCCATACGGTTTTATAAAGATTCTATATCAAAAAAATTTTTTTAGGAACCCTTTAGCCTTATCAACAAAGCTGGAATTATCTGAAGAAGTTTTTCTAAACTTAGCCTGTTCTGTAGTACGGGCAGTCCTGTTTCCAAGAAGAAATCCGCAGGCCGTAGCAAAATCCGGATCACGGTAACTTTCATCCTTTGTAAATCCAAGAGGTTTTACACCTCCGACACGGACACTTAAAGTCTTCCATACATCCTGGGTAAGTTCAACAATACCTTCCATCATGGCTCCGCCACCGGTAAGAACGATACTTCCCCTGAGGCATTTTATGCCGGAATTCTTTATTACATCTTTTTTTACCATTACCATAAGTTCCCTCATACGGGCTTCGATAATGGCACAGATTTCATGTCTGTCAGTCAGTTCAGGAGCCTTACCGCCTACTCCAGGTATGACAACTTCATCGTTCAAATCATCCATTCCCAGAAAACAGCAGCCGCTTTCTATCTTTATCTTTTCGGCAACGTCAAAAGGCACGCCCTTTACTGTGGCGATATCCTTTGTAACGACAGTCTGACCGATATTTATGGAAGATGAATATAATGGGCCACCGTCACTCCAGACCATAAAATCAGTAGTTCCGCCTCCAAGATCGATGACTATGGAGCCCAGTTCCCTCTCTTCCTTTACAAGCGTTGCACAGGAAGCTGCAAGAACTTTACAGAACATCTCGTTTTCAAGATAGTACTGTGCACGTAAAACACTCTGACGTATGTTTTCAATAGCCGTAACAGAAGCCGTTATAAGGAGGGTCTCAACTTCAAGCCTGACTCCCTGCATTCCCCTCGGATTATCTATACCTTTTATTCCGTCTACCGAATATTTTCTCGTAATAACCTGAATAAGTTCCTTTCCCAAAGGATAAAGCTGTTTTGTAGCCTGCTCACGGGCCCTGTACATTGCGTCATCATCTACCTGAGAAAGAAAGTTTCTTCCGGTACGATTCTTACGGTCAATACCGCAGCTGCCTGTAGACAGAATACTTTCGGTCTGGGAACCGCCGATTGCAGTAAATACTGAAACGACCTCCTCTCCTGCTTCCTGTTCAGCACTGTCTATAGTTTCCTTTATGACTGAAGCAACGGCATCAAGATTAACAATATTTCCGTTACGAACTCCCTGAGAAGGACGCTTGGCAAAACCTATTACTTCGATTCTGTCTTTACGATCATCAACGGCTTCATCATCAACTTTTCCGATAACAGCCCTTATAAAACTTGTACCGATATCAAGACCAACAACTATATGACTCAACTTAATACCTCAATCAGCTCTTTTCTTATATGAAACTTCTCCATAACGGATATCAATCTCAAAAACATCTTCAGGAGCAATTCTTTTTATAACTTCCAGAGTTATCATCATATACTTTAACGAATCTTCGTTCAATGCTCGGTCAGTTAATACCCTTGCTTTTGTATGAATAGGATAAACCGCAAGTTCATAACCGCCGTATTCTTTAGGTATAACCTGAATTTCTGAAATTCCAACAAAATAATTCTGCGGCAGGGAACTCATAGTCGCAATATCACTCATAAGTTCCTTGTAATCGGTAGGAATTTTCATTCCGTCATAGAACTGTTCTACCGGAAGCCCGCTTAACAGCGGATAACTCGTATCTGAGATTATTGAATTTATGCTATCAGAAATAAACAGAACACCGCTTCTGTCAATCGCAACCGGAATGGTTTTTCCATTAAGCCTTACAAGAGTTTTTGCAAGAGGTTTACGTTCCGCAACATGAATTTCAACAGTATGAGGAAAATGTTTTATTACTTCAACCGATTCAATACAGGAAAGGGAATTAAGGGCTCTGGCTACACGGGCTGTATCAAAATTAAAATAGTTATACTCTGAAGGTGCATTAAGCAGCCCTTTCATTTTTTCTACCGTACCGGCAGAAGCTCCCGTAAATGTAATCTGAGGAACCTCAAAACACGGAAAAATCAGGTTTGCAAGAATAAAATAAAGAGAAAGAACGACAATAATAGAAAATGAAAAAATCTTCAGTATAAAAATTTTTTTATCAGAAGTTTCTGAAGCTCCATGAACAGCAGGAGAATATGGTTCATATTCAAAGTCTTCAAAATCCAAAAATGCAACATCACTCATTTTCTACCACCAGAGAATTAAAACTTTCTATTTTTTTCACCCCAGGCAATGATACTTCCTGATTTTCATATTCATTCTGTTCCGGACAATGAGATGCATTCATAATGAATCCGCACATGCACAGCGAAAAGAACAAAGACGAACCTCCTGAAGAAAAGAACGGAAGGGGAATACCAGTTGTAGGAGCAGCTCCGGCAACAACACAGCAGTTTAAAATGGACTGTATAAAAATCATTGCAGTACATCCGAAACTTCCATATGCAGCAAACCTGTCAGGACAGGAAATGCTTATTGCAAGCCCCCTCCAGAGAAAAAATACGATTATAAAGAAATAAGCAGCTATTCCGACAAAGCCCATGGCATTAGACCATCCGGCAAAAATATAGTCAGTCTGTACTTCCGGGATTGAACCTACCCATCCAAGTCCGGAACCGGCGCCCTGCCCCCATAAGCCGCCTTCAATTATAGCCCTCTGAGACATCATCTGCTGATAGCCGTAACTGAATTGAAATTTTGACGGGTTGATAAATGCTATTACACGCCTGATGCGGTACGGTTCGAGAGTAATAAAGAATACTACTGCAAAAATTCCCAGTAAAAACAGAGGCAGAAACCACCTGAGTTTTGCACCGCAGGCAATGAACATAAAAAATCCGATTATAAAAATAAAAATTCCGGTAGAAAAATCTCTCTGCAGGAAAATAAGAGTACAGAAAAACACAAGTCCCAGGAGCGGATAAAGAAAATTTCTCTGAACCTCATCATCATCGGATGAATATTTGTTAAACAGGTTTGCAAGAAACAGCACCACTGTAAGTTTTGCCATTTCCGAAGGCTGGAACGTTCCCAGTTTCGGGATATAAATCCAGCGTGAAGCACCGTTCGTATTAAGGCCAATACCTGCAGCATGGGGCAGCAGACACATAATAATCGTAATTACGATAAGAAGAGGAAGCATCTTCCTTATGAATTTCATGGGAACAAAAGCAAAAAAAGACATGGCTGCAAAAGAAATAAGAAACCATATGGCCTGTCTTTTGACAAAATACATAGGATCATGAAATACAGATTCTCCCTTGAACGGACTGCAGATATACAGAGAAAAAAATCCCAGTCCGCACAGAAGCACAACTGAAATAAAAAAGAGAAAATCAGTTTTTCTGTAGTTTCCGACAGGTCTGTCAGGAAGAATCGTATAATTCATTCAGTCTCCCCCAAAATTATCGATACAGCTCTCTCCAGTCCCATTCCCCTGGAGCCTTTAACAAGAATAATATCCCCCGCACAGGCCGAAGCCTTTACAAGCCGGGCAATACTTTCCATGGCAGCATCACTGCAGCCCTCAACATATTCCAGTTTTACGTCAATTTTCTTTTCAGCAGCTGTTTTTACAGCCTTTTCATACGCAGCCTTCATCTCAGTTCCGGCAAAAACAATCAGAGAAGCCCCGCAGAAAACAGCTTCTTCTCCTGTTTTTTCATGTTCATGGAATGAATCTTTCCCCAGTTCCAGCATGTCTCCCAGAACAAGGATTTTTCCGAAGCTGCCGGATACTGAACCTATAAATTCAAGGGCTTTTTCCATTGAATCAGGATTTGCATTATAGCAATCCCTTATAACAGTGTACTTTCCCCTGATAACTTCGCTGCGTCCGAACATTCCTCCCAGAGATTCAAATCCTTTTACAATCTGCTCTGCGGACAGCCCGAGATGTTCAGCCAGTGCGACTGCAGCCAGTGCATTGTTATAGTTGTAACGTCCGGGAAGCTTTAAAACTGCTTTTTTCCCGCATACATAAAATTCAGTTCCATCAAGGCCAAGGTCTGCGGAGAACTTTATATTTTCATCACAACCTTCACCGTAATAAACTACATGTCCGTCAACCTGCTCTGCAAGAAATCCTGCAAAATCATCATTTTTAGGAATAAAACCCGTTCCGATTCCATAAAAATGATCAAAAACCTTTGCTTTTTCCCTGGCAATATTTTCACGGCTTCCAAGACAGCCGATATGAGCCGTACCGATATTCGTAATTATACCCAGTCTCGGTTTTAATACGGCAGAAATTTCCCCGATTTCATTCTCCCGGTTCATTCCCATTTCAAATATTCCCACCTGGTGTTCTTTCCTGATGTTAAATACAGAAAGAGGAAGTCCCGTCTCGCTGTTAAGATTACCTTTATTAGTAATCACAGTATACTTTTGCCTTAAAAGTGCAGCTGCAATCTCTTTTGTCGTTGTCTTTCCGCTGGATCCTGTTATTCCGATTTTTATAAGATCAGGGAACTTTTCTACATAACGTCCGGCAGCCTTCTGCAGTGCCGTAAGAGTATTTTCTACAGCTATAAAGTATACGTCCGGATTTTTCCTGCTTATCTCAGAAAAAAGGCTTCCGTCCTTTTCAAAATTCTTAAACGAGATAATTACAGCACCGGCTCCTTTTTCTACAGCCTGAGGAATGTATGCATGACCATCCTGTTTTTCACCAATAAGAGGAACAAACAATGTATTTTTTTCTACAGCACGACTGTCTGTCTGTACTGAATCAAAATAAAACCTTCCGCTTCCCAAAACATGTACACCGCCGGTAGCCTCCAGCAGTTCATTAAGTTCCAGCAGACTGTTTCCGTTCTCACCCGCCATTTATTCGACCTCTCCATTCTTTACATTTATACGGTACGTTTCTTCTGTTTTAGCCTTATGCAGGCCATATTCATTAACTGCCTTATCTTCTATGCGCTCAGAAGAAGCAAGAACACTTATATCCGTATTAAGTTTTTTGTTTTCTTCAATAAGTTCTACCGTCTTTTCCTTTACGGCTTCCATTTCCCGTTCAAGGGCTTTATACCGCTTAGCCTGAAGTCCGTTTACCACAAGAAGCAAAGGTATGGAGACAGCCATTAAAACATAGCCTGCAGTATGCAGAAAGCAGCTCTTTTTCGTCATAACGCCTCCACTCCCTCAAGCCTCATCTGGCCGGCATCACAAATCTTTCTTACAACCCTAAGTTTCGCACTTCTTGAAGGAGAATTCTGTTTTACTTCTTCTTCCGTAGGCTCAAGAGGTTTTCTTGTAATAATCTGGGCACAGGGATGTCCTTCACAGCGGCACAACGCAACTTCAGGAGGACAAACACACTGTTTTCCAAGATTACGGAAATAATTCTTTACGATTCTGTCTTCAAGAGAATGAAATGTTATCACTCCAAGCTTTCCGCCAGGATTCAATACATTAAAGGCATTATGAATTGCAGAAACAAGCCTCTTCAATTCACTGTTTACCTGAATCCGGAGAGCCTGAAAAGTTCTGGTAGCCGGATGAATGTTTCCATGACGATATTTTGAAGGAACTGCTTCATAGATTATATCAGCCAGAGCTTTAGTCGAAAGTATTTTACCGCCTCTGCGGGCTTCAACTATTGCAGCTGCAATTCTTCTTGAATATTTTTCATCAGAATACAGATATATCATGTCAGCCAGTTTTTTTTCTTCATAACTGTTTACAATATCAGCAGCACTTTCGCCGGCAGAGGGATTAAGCCTCATATCAAGTTCCTCATCATGCCTGAACGAAAAACCGCGGCCGCTTCTTTCGTAATGAAAAACAGAAATACCAAGATCAAAAAGAATAATATCCGGATGCCGTTCAAGAGGATAATCTGCATAAAAATCATTGAACCATCCGTTATAAAACTGCATTCTCGAAGAAAAAGGAGAAAGGCGTTCCCGCGCACGAGACTGAATCGTACTGTCGGCATCAACGCCCATAATGCTCAGGCCAGGATACTTAGATAAAAAGTTAAAGGAATGTCCCCCTTCTCCCAGGGTTGAATCAATCATAAAAGCGTCACGTTCAAAAGGTTCCCCTTCTGGTGACAGATATTCGAGACATTCATTCAACAAAACCGGTGTATGGACAATTTCCACTTTTTACTTTCCCCGCGGCATTTTCTCCGTATATGTTCAGCAGGAATTTCCTGCATAAACAGCAAAAAAAAAACGCTCTTAATCTAGAAAATGATGTTTCTCATGCTGGAAGCAGCATCTTTAAGAGAAGCAGCATTATCTGTTTTATACTTCGCATACTCGGATGAATCCCATAATTCAATAAATTTAATCATTCCCTGAATTTTGCATTCACAGCCGGATTTCAGCGCAGCATATTCTCTGAGACTTTGAGGAATGGAAAGACGGCCTGATTTATCAAATTCAAGACGCTGTGCCGGTGCAATGAAATGTCTCATTACAATCAGTTTCTGTTCATCAAAAACAGAAGCAGAGCCCATAATCTTATCAGTCAGGCTTACCCACTCTTCCGCAGTAAAAAGCATGAGGCATTGATCGAGTCCCTGAGTAACCACGAGTTCCCCCTGATTTAAAACAGAGCGGAGCTTCGATGGAAAGGATATGCGGCCTTTTTCATCAAGCGTGTTACTGTACTCACCAATAAGCATTTCCATGCCACCACTCACCACTTTTCCCCACTTTTTCCCACTTACCACCATTCTAACCACTATTTTTCTAATGTCAATTAAAAAAAGTGCCGATAAATTCAAAAACGGGAACTTTATAAGAAAAATTACACATAAGTTGTATACCATATATCTAGTGGATAACTGATGATCAACACACTAAATGAATCACATCTTCATGAAAAAATTAAAAAAATATACGCCTGTGAATATTCCGCCGTTACAGAACATAAAATAGAATCTTATATTGCAGATGTTTACAGCCAGAAAAACGGTATTTTTGAGATACAGACCGGGAGTTTTTCCCACTTAAGACACAAAATAGAGTTTTACCTGTCAAAAAAATACAGGATTACGGTTGTCTTTCCATTTGCACAGGAGAAAACAATACTCACAAAGAATAAAACCGGAGAAATAATTTCAAAACGAAAAAGCCCGCAGCATAAAAACTACTATACATGTTTCCGGGAACTAACCTCCCTGGTATCTTTCATTCTTAACCCGAACTTTTCCATACACCTTCTTCCCTGTACGGTAATTGAAGAACGGACTGCAGAAAAAGAAAAAGTTCAGACTAAAAACAACAGCCGCCGGTTTCTCAAAGACTACACCAAAACAGGAAAAAAACTCGAATCTACAGGAAAAACTTACATTCTCAAGACAAAACAAGACTACAGAAACTTATTAGGCACATTAAAAGATAAGGATTTTACTTTTGCAGATCTGAAAGAAACTCTTAAAAATGAAAAAATAAGCATTAAAGAAAGAAACTTAAGAAGCTTTGTCTGGGTACTGGAAAAAACAGGAATCATTCATAGAGCAGGAACTGACGGAAAAAAAATAATATATTCAGCAAAGAAAATTTAAAAAACAACAGGCTTTCCCATTCACAAAAACAGGAAAGCCTGAAGCATTTCAATCAATATCTGATTAAATAAAGCAAAAAGCTATATCAAAATCACCATGCATCCATCATGTCATCTTCATCTTTGTTTTCAAGATCATAAAGATCTGTTACAGCACGAAGATCATCGAAGTATACATAGTAAGAACCTCTTGCTTCCATAGGGTTACAGTCAACTCTGAAACCTACGATACGAAGTCCCGGTTTATCGCCATGATATACACTCTGCTGGATAATTCCGTGTTCGTTATCCGGACTTGGTGGAATTGCAGTAGTAAGTTTCTTCCATCCGCTGAATTCAAGAGAACCCATCCAGATTTCAAAGCTGTTGCCATTATAATCCTGAACCAAAAGCCAGAGCTGATGTCCCATGTTACGGCCACAAACCCATACAGAAACTGTCTTTGTTACACCTTCAATAGGAATAGGACGTGCAGAAGTAATATAGAATGAATTAATTCCACGCTTAAAGAATTCAACCTTTACACCGAAAACTTTAGAATCTTCCATTTCCTGATTATCAGCATCATTAAGAGGTTCCTTAGCAAGAGGACTTCCCTCAAAAAGACGACCGCTGATAACACCGTAGTCAGGAGACATATGCACGTTCCATGAACCTTCACGTTCAAAACGATCTACGCTAACTTCCCTTAATGCCTGGCGAGCGCTGTCGTTACCGATATTTGAAGCATCAGGATCAGAGAGGCTTGTACTTCCCCTGCTGTCAGACTGTGCAAATGCAAGGCCTGAAACCAATGACAATGCCATAAAAGCTATAATAATCTTTTTCATCTACCTGTACCGCCTTTAATTATTTTGCACTTCCAGCACTTGAACCTGAATCAGAAGATTCTCCGAAATCTGCATTTCTAAGTTCATAACCGTCATATACATTAGACAATGTATTAGTTGTATACTTAAGCTGGTCAAAATAAATTACATAATCATCTACAGCTTCATCTGCATCTGAACGAATTCTGAATCCTACAAATGAAAGATCTGTTCTTCCTGAACGGATGCGTGAATGCTGTTTGATATATCCGGGAACATTAACAACAACGTTTCTCCATCCCTGGAAAGCAAGAGTTCCTGCCTTAAGGGTATGAACACGGCCGTCTGCATCACGGATAAGAAGTTCAAGATTATAGTTATAGTTTGCACCCCATACCCAGAAATCAATCTGTGTAACAGTTCCTACAAAAGGAATCTCGTAACTTTCATCATTTGCTTTCGGATAAACTTCAAACCAGTTATCACCCTTACGATCATACTTAACCTTAACACCAAGAACCTGTGCAGCAGGATCACTATCTTTGTGATAAGGACGGAGAGAATTAGGAATACCGTCAAACTTCTTTATTACTGGATAATTTTCTGTTACGAAACGGCTTGCCTGAACATCCCATGTCCAGTCCTGATCAGTATCGAAATTATCGATAACAATTGTCTCTACAGCCCTTGCACTTGGCTGTGCAACTGCAGGAACACAGAAAGCAAATCCAAGAATCAGGCCACCAAAAAGAACTACGCCCTTTTTCATTCATATCTCCTTGAAATGAATTGTTCTCCGAAAAATACAGAAAACACCTTATTTACATAATCGTATTATTTGGATTCAATCTTTACACGTTTTTTATAAAGACTGTTAAAAATATTATATTTAGGTACAGGCTCTTTGTCAAACGAATTGAATCATTCAACATCACAAAACAGTTCCAGTCCTTGAATTTAACCTTCAAATAAACTATCATTCTCCATAATGAATTTCTAATCAGGAGATATTTATGTTCAGTTACAAAGACATCGGTTTAGTAAACACAAAACACATGTTCGAAGCTGCAATGAAAGGAAAGTATGCTATTCCTGCCTTCAACTTCAACAACATGGAACAGATGCAGGCAATCATTCAGGCTTGTGTAGAAGCAAAATCACCGGTTATCCTTCAGGTTTCAAAGGGTGCCCGTGCATACGCTGACAAGTACATCCTCCGCAACATGGCTCGCGGTGCCGTAGAATACGCTCACGAACTCGGATGCGATATTCCTATCGTACTTCACCTTGATCACGGTCCAAACTTCGAAGTTGCAAAAGACTGCATCGACAACGGTTTCTCTTCTGTAATGATTGACGGTTCTGCCCTTCCATACGACGAAAACGTTGCCCTTACAAAACAGGTTGTTGACTACGCACACAAATACGACGTTACAGTTGAAGCTGAACTCGGCGTACTCGGCGGTGTAGAAGACGATGTTGCTGCTGAAGAATCTAAATATACAAAACCGGAAGAAGTTGTAGACTTTACATCAAAAACTGGATGTGATTCCCTCGCAATCTCTATCGGAACATCACACGGACGCTGCAAGTTCACTCCGGAACAGTGTACACGCACTGCAGACGGAATTCTTGTTCCTCCGCCACTTGCATTCAACGTTCTTGAAGAAATTGAAAAACAGCTTCCAGGATTCCCTATCGTACTTCACGGTTCTTCTTCAGTTCCTGTTGAATATGTAAAGATTATCGAACAGTACGGCGGAAAAATTCCTGATTCTGTAGGAATTCCAGAAGAACAGCTCCGCAAGGCATCAAAGAGCGCAGTTTGCAAAATCAACATCGACTCTGACGGACGTCTTGCAATGACAGCTGCAATCCGCAAGTTCATGGCTGAAAATCCAGGTGCATTCGATCCACGCGAATACCTTAAGCCAGCCCGCGAAGAACTCAAGAAAATGTACATGCACAAATGTACTGACGTTCTCGGTTCTGCCGGACATGCAATGGACTGATTGCATAAGCATTTAAACCACTGAATACAGTAAAAGGACTGTCCTTTGTGAAGTTTTAAATATCTTCCGGGACAGTCTTTTTTTTTAATTATTGTAAAACCCCGGGAATAATGATACACTCCATGACATGTACGCATTTCTTTTTCTGGCAATTCCTGCCGCAGCAGTATGGTATGTATTTTCTAAAAAGAACAGACCTGCACAAACATTTATTCTTCCGGCCCTCACCGGTATTTTTTCAGCAACAGTATATACAATAATATTGAAATTCATCGTAACGCTTAATGAAAACGTAACGGACAGTTACTCAGACTACATCAGCATGATTACGTTCAGATACGGGCTTATCCCGGTCTTAATCATCTGTGCTGCATTTTTTCTCATATCAAAAGACACCGTTGAATATAAAACCGACTGTTTCGTTCCGCTGGCACTGTCTTTCCAGGAAATATGTACAGGTTATTTTGTAATAGGAAATCAGGAAAAAAACTCTTTCTTTCTATTAATATGTCTTCCGGCACTTACAGCCTCAGTTTACCCGGGAGCCGCTGCCCTCCTTTCAAAAGCCGCAGAACTTTTTGAAAAAACGGCAGCAGGAATCGCAAAAACCTGTCTTCTGGTCCTCTCAGCAATGGCCATGATCCTTATGATTACAGTCATTCAAGCTCTATGGTTTTTCAACAGACCGGACGCACTTTATACAATACTTTCAGCAGTTCTTTTTGCTGCCGGAATATTTTTAACAGTGTTTTTGAAAAAAAATCAGGAATCAGAAGAATTCTAGCAGCAGGAAAACAAATTTCCACTAGACACATACACCAGTATTTTGATAAAATATCGCTCATGCTATATGGGTATTTTATATACTCGAGCTTACAGGCTCAAAGGAGGAGTGTTGGCAGACAATAAGGGAATGCGCGTGAATGAACAAATCCGCGTACGTGAGATCAGACTCATTGATGATGAAGGTGAACAGAAGGGAATTGTCCCTACGATAGAAGCCCTCAGAATGGCAAAGGAGCGGGACCTTGACCTTGTAGAAGTTTCGCCAAACGCAAATCCACCAGTTTGTAAGATACTTGACTTCGGAAAATACCGGTTCGAACAGGAGAAAAAGCTTCGTGACTCCAAGAAAAACCAGAAGGTATTGAAAATCAAGGAGATTCGCATGCAGCCAAAAATCGGTTCAGGCGACCTTGATACCAAAGCAAAGCATGTTCAGGAATTTCTTAATGAAGGTGACAAAGTAAAAGTAACGATCCGTTTCCGCGGTCGTGAACTTGCCCACACCGAACTTGGATTTGATGTCCTGAAAGAGGTTGAAAAGCGCCTTGTTGAAGGATCTTATGCCATTGAAAAGCCTGCCGCTATGGAAGGCCGTTTTATGTCAATGACACTGGGTTCTAAAGTTACAAAGCCTAAGAAACCTGCGGCACAGGCTGCCGAGCCGAAATCAGAACCAAAAGATTCTGAAAAGCAGCCGGAATAAATCTATTGAGGTAAAGAAATGCCTAAGATGAAGACAAAGAAGTCAGCTGCAAAACGCTACTCTTTAACAGGTACTGGAAAAGTTAAGTACAAGAAAATGAATCTTCGTCATATTTTGACAAAGAGATCGCCAAAAAGAAAGATGCACCTTCGTGCTGCCGGAATCCTTTCAGAAGATTCAGCAAAGAGAGTACGCAAGCAGATGCTTCCGTACGGTTGATTTACAGGAGTTGAAAAATGTCTAGAGCAGTAGATGGAACAAAACGTAAGAATCGCCGTGCAAAGATTTTGAAGCTTGCTAAGGGCTTCTATGGCGACAGAAAATCAAATTATAAAGCAGCAAAAGACGCTGTTGTAAAGGCTCTTGATCATTCATATTCAGGACGCCGCAACAAGAAGCGTGATTACCGCAAGCTTTGGATTGCACGTATCAGTGCAGCTGTTCGTGAAGAAGGTTTATCATACAGCCGCTTCATCAACGGTCTTCTTAAAGCTGGTGTAACTCTTAACCGCAAGGCTTTGAGTAACATGGCTATCGAAGATCCAACAGCATTCAAAGCAGTTGTAGAAGTTGCAAAGAACGCAGTTAAGGCTTAAGTAAATGCTTACGCTCGATCAGATTCTTTTGCTTCAGGAAAAGGTTGAAACCGCCGTTGAAAAAATCAGTTCACTTAGAGCTGATGTGACACGGCTGACTTCGGAAAACGATGCTTTACGTAGCAAATGCGCAGAGCTTACAAAAGCGTTAACCGAAAAAACGGAGCAGATTTCAGCACTTGAAACGCAGCATACTCAGATCGAGCAGGGTATCTTAAATGCAATGAGTCAGCTTGACTCTGTGGAGAATTCCATTCTTTCAGATCAGGCTGATTCACCTGCTGCTGATTCACTTTCAGCACAGTCAGATGTAAAAATAAAACCTACCCCGGCAGATAATGCTTCATTTCAGAATATTCATAATATCCACGATACAGACGAAAAAAACTCTTTTGAAGAAACCATAAGCATACCGGAAACTGAAGAAGATACTCAGTCTTTGCAGGACGAAATCACGATTCCTGTAGAAAATAATTCTCATCAGATAAACGAACCGGAAATAGCTGTTGAAGAAATGCCGTTTCCACACAGAAACATAGATCCAAACCTTGATATATTCTGATTTAAGAAAAAGGCAGCAAACCTGATATGGGAAAAATTCAGATAAATCTTTTAGGAAGTTCATTCACAATACAGGCAAAAGAAGACGAGGATTACCTTAAGAAACTTGTAGACTATTACAAAGAAATTACCCGTACAATCAGTTCTACAGGAAGGAACATTGATCCGCTTCAGGTAAGCATCATTGCAGGAATTACCCTTGTTGACGAGCTTTACAAAGAAAAAAAACGGAATGCCACCTGTGAAAAAACAATACAGGGAAACACTGAAGAAGATTTAAAAGCCCAGCAGATTGCACTTACTCTTTTAGACAGACTGGACGAGGCTCTGGATGAATGAAACCAAAATCTGGGTTGATGCCGATAACTGTCCACAGGCAGTTCGCGAAGTAATCCTGAACAAAGCAAAAAGTTTCGGTCTAAAAGTTACTTACGCTGCCAACAGAATTATTCCCTTTGCATTTGAAGATCCGCTTTTTACAATGCACGTATGTCCGGAAACAGCAGGCGCTGCAGATGACTATATAGTAAGTCAGGCTACAGAAGACGACATCGTAATTACAAAAGACATTCCCCTCGCCCAGAGACTTATCGATAGGAAAATAACCGTCATAAACGACAGGGGAACTGTTTTTGATCAGAAAAAAATCCAGTATATGATGGAAGAACGGGAACTCAGCATGCAAATGGCTGCATTGGGATTAAAAAAAGGAGCCGGCTGGTCTGTATTCGGAAAAAAAGAACTGGCAGCCTTCTCTAAAACATTCTGTAACATTCTTTATCAGAAAGGATACAAAACCCCTGTCTTATAAACTGTCAATCGACTGATTAATGTCTTCAAGACGATTTTTTATCTGCATAAAGGCTTCTACAAGTTCAGGATCAAACTGTTTTCCGGACTGATTCTTTATTTCCTGCACAGTATCCTCTACAGTCCATTCATCTTTGTAACATCTTTTATGACGGAGAGCATCATAAACATCTGCAAGGGAAACAATTCTTGCTGCAAGAGGTATATCCGTGCCGCAAAGTTCCTGTTCGATTACATGAGGCATCTTTGTTTCCGGAATATAATCCATATAGTTAAAATTACCCGGATATCCCCTGCTTCCTCCATCCCAGCGGTCATGATGATGAAGGCATACATCACGAACCATACGGTCCACATCATTTTCTACAGGAGTAAAAATCTGAGCGCCTACACAGGTATGCCCCTTCATAATGTCATATTCATCATCTGTAAGGCGGCCTTCTTTCTTTAATATTTCATCAGGAACAGCAACCTTGCCTACATCATGACAGCGTGCAGCCATCCTTAAATTATCTCTGAATTTCTTTACTTCATTTTCAGGAATTTTTTTGTTTGCGGCATAACGGTCATAGATTTCTATTGCAAAGGAAGAAACCCGTTCAACGTGAGCCCCAGTTTCTCTAGGATCACGGAAACCGGCCATCTTTACAAGACGGTCAATGTTCATACGGGTCAGATAAGCATACTCGTAAATTGAACCAAGCTTGTTTGCAAACTGACTTATATAATACTCAGCATCAGTATCAAAGGGAATGACATTATTCTGCTCATCCTGTGCATTTATAATCTGAAGAACACCAAGTATTCTTCCATTAGTCATTATAAGAGGAATCGTAAGCATTGACTGCGTATGGTAGCCACTTACATTATCCGTATTTGAATTAAACTCATAAGGCCTTCGGGTTTTCTGTCCGGAAGCATCAATTATGAATTCATCAAGGTTATATACATCAACAATATTTACAATTTTTTTTGAAAGGGCACAGTATCCGGAAATTGACTGTGTCGTCGGAATCATTCTATAAGAAGAAAAAGGCAGTTTTTCTCCAGGAGCAAGCCTGGACTGAATTGTATCATTCTGACTGTAACGGATCTTCAGAAGATTTTCTTTAGAATCATACTCATAAATAGAACCTGCATCAGCATTAACAATCTTACGGGCAAACGTAAGGATATTCTCGAGGAGTACGTCAACATCATGAATCTCACGAAGTTCTTTTTCTATTTCTGCAATCTGTTCAATTTTTATTTTATGAATGCTTGATTCTACCATTTTTTAATCCCATCCTTAATTATAAACCAGGATTTTCAATTTCTCAAGCAAATACTGACAGTAAAATTCCATTCAACAAACAGAAAAAGCATCTGGAAATTAAAACCTTTGGAAATTTTACCACTTTATATGAAGGAAAAGCCGTCAAATTTTCCAGGACACTCATGGGCTGAAAACATGACCGGATTTATGGAAATGAAAGCATTTAAATAAAAAAGTTAAAAATAGAACTTTATTCCGCACTTTACCGGCAGCATAAAATTCAGTTTAGGATTACAGTCATTAAGTGTAACTCCGGCACGGAAAGCTGCCTTAAAAAACAGTTCCGTGTCATAATCTGAAAACCAGCTCAGTCCCATGCAAAAACCTGCATCTGTAAAATAATTCTTATAGATGCCTGCGGCAAATTCAGGCCCATAGAAAAAATGAACAAAACTGCGGGAAATAACCGGAGAAGCTATAAAATAATCCAGAGATACTTCGGCAGATTTTAAAACCTCAGTTTCCTTTTCTGACAAATCAAGAACCGCATCTCCATAAAAACAAAGGGGAACCGTCTCACTCTTAAAATTAATTCCCGCCGTAAGGGAGCCGGAAAACTGTCCTGTCCATTCACCTGAAGCTCCGGCAGAAAGTCCTGCAGCGTATCCCGCAGCAGCAGAAGGGACTGCAGCACTGAAAAAAATCAATGCCGCAGTTATATAAGCAAAAATATTCTTTTTCTTAAGCATGCGTATATTTTAAACACTTGCAAAAGAAAGTCTATCCCCATCCACAGTAATTCTGACAGTACAGCCTTCATCAAAATTAAATGACAGAAGCTCCTTTGCAAGAGGATTTTCTACGTAAGTCTGAACTGCACGTTTTACAGGTCTGGCACCAAAAGCCATGTCAAAACCATGATTACAGATAAACTCACAGACATCATCAGAATACTCAAGATTAATATGCTTATCCTGCAGACGGGATGCAACTCTTGCCAGCTGAAGCCGTACAATCTGAATAAGAGATTCCCTATCAAGAGGATTAAACATTACAGTTTCATCTATACGGTTAAGGAATTCCGGTCTGAAAGTCTGTTTTAAAAGAACATCAAGCTGTGCATTTATCTTCTCCTGAGGAGAGTTTTTCTGGGTTTCTTCAAGAATCATCTGTGATCCAAGATTACTTGTCATGATTATGATTGTATTCTTAAAATCAACAAGCCTTCCCTGTCCGTCAGTAAGTCTTCCGTCATCAAGAACCTGCAGCAAAACATTGAATACATCAGGATGAGCTTTTTCTATTTCGTCAAAAAGAATGACACTGTACGGCCGGCGTCTTACAGCTTCCGTAAGCTGGCCTCCCTCATCATAGCCTACATATCCCGGAGGAGCACCTATAAGGCGTGTAACGGAAAACTTTTCCATATACTCACTCATATCAATACGGGTAAGGGCCTTTTCATCGTTGAATAGAAAATCTGCAAGAGTTTTTGCAAGCTCAGTTTTACCGACACCTGTAGAACCGACAAAAAGGAAACTTCCCAGCGGACGGTTAGGATCATTAAGGCCGGAACGGTTACGGCGGATTGCATCAGAAACCACCTGTACTGCCTGATTCTGACCGATAACCCTTTTATGCAGTTCAGACTCCAGCTGCATGTATTTCTGTTTCTCTCCAGTCATCATCTTTGACAGAGGAATACCTGTCCAGCTTGAAACTACACGTGCTATATCTTCTTCCGTAACTTCCTTTTTCAGAAGGCTCTTGCGTTCTTCACTGATGTCATTGTCACCGGCTTTATTTTCTTCCTGAGAAGCCTTTAATTTTGCTTCCAGTTCAGGAATGATTGAATATTTAAGTTCTGCAACTTTTTCCAGCTTACTTTCTCTGGTGTATTTCTCCATCTCAAAGCGGGCCTTTTCCAGATCTTCCTTAAGTTTGCGGCTTCCCTCAATCATAGACTTTTCATTCTGCCACTGAAGCTTCATCGCATCCCGTTTTGACTGCAGTTCAGAAAGTTCCTTCTCAAGTTTTTCAAGGCGTTCTTTACTCTGCCTGTCATCCTCTTTGGAAAGAGACTGCTTTTCAATTGCAAGCTGAAGAATCTTCCGTTCTATCATATCAAGTTCTACCGGCTGACTTTCTATTTCCATCTTAAGACGGCTGGCAGCTTCATCAACCAGGTCAATGGCCTTATCAGGAAGGAATCTGGTCGTTATGTAACGGTTTGAAAGAACTGCCGCACTGACAAGGGCTTCATCATTTATTTTTACCCCGTGATGAATTTCGTACTTTTCCCTCAGACCCCTTAAAATGGCAATTGTATCTTCCACAGTCGGTTCAGCACAGAATACCTGCTGAAATCTTCTTTCAAGAGCAGCATCTTTTTCTATGTATTTACGGTATTCATTCAAAGTAGTTGCACCGATTACATGCATGTCACCTCTTGCAAGAGCCGGTTTCAGAAGATTACCGGCATCCATGCTGCCTTCTGCAGCACCAGCCCCTACTATTGTATGAAGTTCATCTATAAAGAGAATGATTCTTCCGTCAGACTTAGAAACTTCATTGATGACCCCTTTAAATCTCTCTTCGAATTCACCCCTGAACTTTGCACCTGCAACCAGAGCCCCCATATCAAGACTCAAAAGTCTCTTGTCTTTAAGACTGTCAGGAACATCAGCAGCTGCAATGCGGCGGGCAAGTCCTTCAACTATGGCCGTCTTACCTACACCCGGTTCACCAACAAGAACAGGATTATTTTTAGTACGGCGGCAGAGAACCTGCATTACACGGCGGATTTCCTCATCACGACCGATTACAGGATCTATTTTATCAAGGCGGGCCCTGGCGGTAAGGTCTATGCAGTATTTTTCCAAAGTACGCATTTTACTTTCAGGATCCTGAGAATCAATTGACTGATTTCCCCTGACACTTTTCAAAGCCTCAAGAACAGCTTTTCTGTTTACTCCTTTCTCCTTAAGCAAGGAAGCCGTCTCATCAGAACAGTCCAGCATTCCTAAAAAAACATGTTCAACAGAAAGAAACTGATCCTTAAAAAAATCCATTTCTCCTTCTGCCTTTGCAAGAGCTTTCTGCGCAGATGAAGAAAGAGAAAGATTAGTCTGTCCTTTTACAACCGGATACTTTTCTATCAGCGAATCAATTTCTTTAAGCAGGCTGGAGGGATTAACACCTATGCGTTCCAGCAAAGGAGGAATGATGCCGTCTGGTTGAGATAAAAAAGCATGAAGCAGATGAGCACAGGTAATTTCTGCATGGTCTTTCTGCCGGGCAAGAGTCCCTGCATCATTTATACCATCCTGCAGTTTAAGAGTCATTTTTTCGTAATCCATAAGCAACCTCCGGCAGGCATTCAAACTGTCTGTCACTTATAAAATACTTAATAAAAGGCTGAAATGACAAATTTTTTTTATAATTCAGGAAGTTCTACATTTCCATATTCACAGACACAGTTGGAAACTTTTACCTGCTCAATAAGTTCTATATTCTTCTTTTTAGATTTAAAGATTTTCAGTTCACCATAACCGCTGGCCCCGCTTAAAACCTTCATGAGCTTGCGTCCGCCTTCAGGACACTCGTATTCCCTTAAAGACATATCTTCCTGAAGACAGTAAATGTCAATATCAATTATATACTTTTTATTATGAACGCTTACTGTCCAGTGAAGTTTTTCGCCTTCCTCATCAACAGGCATCTGGGTAAAATCATAGCTTAAACTGAATTTCTTACTCTTATCAGCAGAAAATTCACAACGAAGTCCTTCCACGTCAACAAGAACAGACAGTTTTTTACTAAATTCTCCCTGAACGGCAAAACAGGAGTTAAAAAGATTTTTTCCGGAAATAACGCTGAGACAGTTTGAGGCATTAAGATGGAATACAGGATTAACAAATTCCCTTCCCCAGGTCTTGTCAAAGTAACCGAAACTTTTTTTTGCGGTAACTATATATTCTTCTCCGTTATAGATTATCTCGCCGTTAAAATCTGTTTTTGCACCGAAAGCAGCCCAGTTTACGTCTTTTGATGAATAATTTTTCTGAAATTCAATTCGCTGTTCAAAACGAAGGTTCCATTCCATCCATCCAGGATTGCCAAGAATCTCAGGACTGTGAAGAAGCTGTTCTCTGGTAACGGCAACACGTCCGACTGAATAATCATCAGAAAGCACACAGTCCGGACGCTCCCCTGGACCTACGCTGAGAATAAAATTTGAATCATTAATTTTAAGCTGACTGGAAGGATAATAAGCGTTTAACTGACTTCCGCCTTTTGAAAGCACACCGGCTTTAACCATAACAAAAGATGGCTGAACTAAAGATTCCGTAGTAAAGGTTTTTGCAGATTCCGTTCCCGCAAGAGCATACTGAAGATCTGCTTCATTACCTGCAAAGCGGCTTTTAAATCCAAGAACAACATCATCAGGAGAAAGAGCAGGATTAACTACATAATATTCAATAAAAAAAGTTTTTTCTTCGCCCGTCTTACGACTGATACCGCAGGTAACAAGCCTCCAGCAGTCAAATCCGGACTTACGCAATGCCCCTTTCAGCATGTAACGGCTATTGCGTCTAATTCTTTTTGTATCCATATATATCCACCCAAAATCATTGAAAAAACGAGCCGTAGCTCTTCACTTTGATTTTCGGCAGATTTATTTGTGTTATTTAAACATTTTCTCCAAAGACTTTGAAAACTCTTTCTTTTCATCCTCAAAGTTTGCTTCGAGATACTCAAAACAGTCTACGGCACTTTTCTGACAGTGCTCATACCAGATTCTGTATAATTCCGGCTCAAAATCTTCTCCAGGATAAGGAGCACCCTGAAGATTTGAAACAAGCTGTTTAAGCAATCCGACTAAAACTTTGGTTCTTTTATCCATGATATTCTCCTGATTCCTATAAATAATACTTCAATTATAAGGGCAAAGTAATAATTTTTCCACTCTTTTTTTCAATTTTATCCGACAGCAGAGTCTTGGAAGTAAATACCACGGTTTTTCCTTTTCTAGGAGCAGCTTCAAACCGAAGGGCTGCATTCCTTAAGTCTTCAGGGGTTATCTTTAAAAGCCACTCAAGCCGCCGCAGCTTCTGTTCACCGGAAAAGCCGTAAAGTTCCCTGAAAATTCCCGTCATTCCCCGGGTGGCAGGAGACTTCGGTTCTATTTCTGCAGAATAAGTTCCTGTTATGGATTTTTCAACATCCACGGCATCTATTTCTTTACTGCCGATTTCTTCAAGGTATTTTCTGAATGTATCAATGGACAGAAACGGCTTCGGATCGCGGTATGTTCCGAACTTGGAATAACCGGAGATTGAGTTTGCAGAAAAGAAAACTCCATAGGCACCGCCTTCTGTACGGATTTTCTTCCACAAATCAGTGGTTTCAAGATAATGAGTCAAGACACAGTCTTCCATAGCCTCTTTAGTATCATAAGGTGAACACTTTATGTTTGTACTGGCATATCCGACCGTACCAGGAATAATTACAACTTCATCATATAGAGCTGTTTCAGAACCTGCACAGTTTTTGCCGGGAAGTTCCGTAAGCTTATAGAATTTTCCGTCCTTTATATTACGCTTCTTCTTCAAAGGTACGAGCGCAGATCTTTTTATAAAGGAAGGAAGAAGTTTTTTTACAGATTCAAGTCCATCAGAATCTGATGTTATATGAATGAGGCAGCCGCCTTTTTTTATAGCAGAGAAAATTTTTCTGAATTTTTTTGCAACGCCTGCCTCACCTTCCTTCATTATCTTTTTTAAGGTAAATACCTGAGTTATTCCCTGCCAGATTTCATTAACGGCACCATTCCTGCTGTCAGTACAGGATGAACGCATTGCCGCATAAACATGGGCACCTGAAACAATGGAGGAAGCAGCATTTGCATACACCGCATTAATAATCGTCTTTATGCGTTCCGTATCAGAAAAATCTGTCCTGCAAATACAGTCTTTTACAATTTCAAAGGATTGTGCAGCATATTCAGAAAGAAACTTAAACCTCATGCAAAGCCATTCCCGTCCAACTGTAAGAGGCTCCTCTCTGGCAAGCTGGCTTGAACACTCAGGCACAGCAGAAGCTTTTGTCGTAAAAGACAGGCTTCCCATTGTCCGCTGTATTTTCAGAAGAGCATCATTCCAGTCAACATCTTTCCAGCCGCACTGCACTATACATTCACAGAATAAAGGAAGATACGGATAATATGAACTCTTCAGTACATCTGCCGGAAACCAGATGTCTGCATAAGTTATGCCGTTGGTGTTCTCCTCATTAGTAAAAAGGGGAATTCCATCAACCAGAGTATGTTTTGTATCAATTCTGTCATCTATTTTTTTAAGGGAACTGACTTTTAAATGCGGAATGCAGTTTCTTGCTTTTTCAGGCACGGGAGCATTCTGAAAATCATACATTTTCTTAAGTTCGGCCTTCAATTCAGGAACAGTTGACTGAGCAATTCTTTCTTTAAGAAGTTTCTTTTCTATGGAATCACGATTGCTGTTCCATTCCAGAGATGGAGTCGTAACCACAAAAGACCAGTCCGGATTATCAAGGAAATACTTTTTAATTAATGACGTTATATAGTTTTTGTCAGCGGCAGCTCTCTTTTTAAGACGGTCAAATTCATCAGCAAACATAAGGGTTGTCCACGGTTTTTCTCCATAACACCAGCCTCTTAAACTTCTTCTCATAAGTACAAGAGAATACGGACCGTTGAATCTGAGGACTTCCCGGTTGGCTACTTCAAAGCCCATGACTGCCCGCTCATAATCCCCTTTAGAAATTCCATTCCTGCAGACATCTTCCAGAACTTTCAGGATAAGTTTTCTGACTTCAGGAGCTTTTTCTTTTTGAACCCCGCACATTCCCAGGGTTATAACAGGCTCAAGACGGTTTACGTCTACACCGCTCTGATGAGAAATGTCATCTCCCAAACCTGATTCAAGAAGAGCTTTTGTTACGGGAGCACAGTCGTCGCCCCATAAAAGATCACTTAAAAACATTACTTCAAGGCTTATTCTTGAAATATCTTTTCTGAAATCTTCCTCGGAAATTTTCCAGTTAATATTCGAAACACTTTTTTTGTCTGAATTTTCCTCACAGGGTCCGTAAGCTTCAACAAAATGCTCTGCCGGAGTTTTGCGGATAACGCTTTTCATCACGGCAGGTTTTCCGTAGGATCTGCATCTGGCAATTACGTTTTCGTAAAGAAAATCCAGCTGCTCTTCCGTAGGTATGTTTCCGTACAAGAAAACGCGGCAGTTTGAAGTACAGTAATATTTTTTATGAAATGCTTTCAGGGCTTTATGCGTAAGGGTCGGAATAACAAAGGGATTTCCGCCTGAATCATATTCATAAATAGTTCCCCTGCTTAAAGAACTCTCATCTTCAGAAGAAACTACAGAATCAAAAGACGAATAAACGCCTTTCATCTCGTTATAGACAACTCCCTGAAGGGAAGGCGTATTTTTTTCGTCATATTCCACGCGGCAGCATTCCTGAGAGAATATCTCTTCCTTAAGTAGAGGAAAAAAAACGGCATCTGCATATACAGACATAAGATTAAAATAATCAGATTTTTCCGGTGAACTTGCCGGGAATACAGTTCTGTCACTGGCAGTATAGGCATTAAGATAAGTATTGATGCTCTGATTTGCCAGCTGAAGAAAAGGATCCTTTAACGGATATTTTTTTGAACCGCAAAGAACACTGTGTTCCAGTACATGTGCTGCCCCGGTTGAATCTTTTGAAGGGGTATTGAATGCAAATGCAAAAAGATTTTCAGGATCTTTATTTACAAGATGAAAAACTTCAAGGCCCGATTCCTTATGAATAAGATATACACCTTTAGATGCACATCCCGGAATTTTCTTAATGTCAATTACCTCAAAACCTTTATAAACTTCGCCTTTTTTCATTATTCACCTGCCGATTTTTTATTCAACATACTGCCAGTCATCCCTTCCCTTTATACGCAGTTCTCCGTTTTCCCATGCCCTGCGTAACTCAGAAAAAAATCTAAGCGTAATTTTTTCTATATCAGATTTCAAAAATACCTGCATCAAATTTTCTTCAGAAAGAATGACTGCCCTTCTGTTTTTAGAAACATTATTTAATATTTTTTCCCGGAAATCTTCATTCTTACCGTGAATTAAAA
The DNA here is from genome assembly GCF_014202035.1 of Treponema rectale. Classification (NCBI taxonomy): domain Bacteria; kingdom Pseudomonadati; phylum Spirochaetota; class Spirochaetia; order Treponematales; family Treponemataceae; genus Treponema; species Treponema rectale. Next base: position 373,720 of record NZ_JACHFR010000001.1, on the reverse strand, counting down.
GAGCTATCTCACTTTCATTCATTGCCTGAAGTTTACCCTGGATAAACCTGTCATCTGCATTTACAATATCTTCCTGAGTAAAAAGCCGTTCCCTTAAATCCATGGCAAGTTCCGGATTAGTCTCACTTATTCCTGAAAGAATATTGGACTCGTTGTCAGGACTCATACGTTTTAAAATCTGGGCAAGAACACTTCTGCCGTCAAGATTCTCGGAATTCTCAGTATTCTGCGTAAGCATTTTCTGCTGCAGACTCTTTGCTATCTGATTAATTACGTCAGGAGAAACACTTTCCATTTTTGCAAGACGCAGAACAATACGGGCTTTCTGTTCCTTTTCCATGCCGTTAATGACGGCTGCAGCTTTTTTAGGCTCAAGCTGTGAAAGTACAAGAGCCTGAACTCCCACACTTTCGCCCTGAATCAGAAGGGAGATACGCTCTCCATCCGCATCACTTAAAAAATCAAAGGGTTTCTCACCTGCATTCTTTACGCTGCGGCTTAAAACTTCCTCTGCTTTTTTACTTCCGTATGCTTTTGTAAGAATATTTCTGGCAGTATCAACTCCACCGGATTCCCTGGACTTTTCAAGAAGGGAATGAAACTCAGCAAGAATTTTTTCACTTTCTTCCGGTGTAACTTTACGAATGGAAGCAAGTTCCGGAATTATTTTTTCAGTCTGCTCTTCAGTTAAATGAGGAAGTATTTTTGCAGCTTCATCAAGACCGATGATAATCAGAAACTTTGCAACCCTGCGGTAAATGCTGTCCCCTTCTACAGTTTTTTCAGAAGCATCCCTTTCAGGAACCTTTATAAGACCACCTGAAATCAGGGCATCGGCAGCTTCCTTTACATCAAGACTGTCTACGGATTTTTTTTCTTCAAACCACACGCCTGTCTCTGCCGCCATTTTGGAATCAGCTTTAGTTTTTTCGTCTGCCTTTTTTTTTGAGAATACAGAATCCAGCCTGGTATTTATTTTTTCAAATATCGCACGGTGAATTAAAGGTTCGTGTCCGCCTTCAGCATTCCTCCGGATTTGGGAAGAAATGCTTTCTGTTTTCTGATGCTGCGGTTCAAATTTTTCGTATGATGATATATTTCCTGACTGAGAACTGTTTTTTTTATAAGCGCCCAGTGCATAATCTTCAATCTTCATGTTCTGATTTTATCATAACTCTTACTCATTCAGCAATATTGTAAAAAATCAATAAAAACATCATTATAGACTCCGTTAGATTTTTTGGAGAGGAATATGTTTAAACCACAAATCATCAATTCAATGAAAAACTATTCTGCATCAAAATTTGCAAGTGATTTCGTAGCAGGAATCATCGTCGGAATAGTTGCACTGCCGTTAGCCATCGCATTCGGGGTAGCAAGCGGAGTTACTGCAGCAGCAGGAATCTTTACAGCAATCATAGCCGGATTCTGCATTTCTGCATTCGGAGGCAGTACCGTTCAGATTGGCGGACCTACAGGTGCTTTTACGGTAATCGTTTACGGAATTTTTGCAAAATACGGAATGTCCGGTCTTGCAACAGCAACTGTCCTTGCAGGTATTCTCCTTATACTGCTGGGAGTATTTAAAATGGGAGGACTCGTAAAGTTTATTCCATATACAATCGTAACAGGATTTACCGCAGGAATCGCAGTAACTATTGCAGGCGGACAGATCGGTAATTTTTTCGGTCTTTCAATCGGTATAAGTGAAGCAAACCCTGTTAAAATTCTCGGAGAAACCTATACAAAAATGCCCGGGGACTTTCTTCCAAAGATGATTGCCTTCGGAAAATATTTTTCTACGATTGACTGGTATTCCTTCATAATGGCAGCATCCAGCCTTGCCTTCCTTTTTATATGGAACCGCTTCATAAAAAAAATCCCTGGTTCACTGATTGTAATCATTGTTACTACAGTATTAAGCGTAATTCTTGCAAAGCACGGTTTTAAAACAGCAACTATTGGTGCAATACCAACTTCACTGCCAAAACCGAGCCTTCCTGATTTCGGAATAAAAACAATTACATCACTTTTTCCGACAGCAGTTTCCATTGCAGTTCTTGCAGCTATCGAATCACTTCTTTCTGCTGCAGTTGCAGACGGTATGACAGGAGACAAGCATGACTCTGATACAGAACTTATCGGTCAGGGAATTGCAAATATTGTTTCTCCTCTGTTCGGAGGAATTCCGGCAACAGGTGCAATTGCCCGCACCGCTACAAACATAAAGAACGGCGGCCGTACTCCAGTTGCAGGTATAATTCATGCGCTTACTCTTCTTATAATCCTTCTGTTTGCAGGAAAATATGCTTCCCTCATTCCTATGGCCGCTCTTGCAGCTGTTCTTGTAAACGTTGCATGGAACATGGCAGGATTTCCGGCAATAAATGCTCTTCTTAAAGGACAGAAATCAGATATCTGTGTTTTTACAGTTACATTCCTTATAACAGTCTTTGTAGATCTTACGGTAGCAATTGAAGTTGGTCTTGGCTTTGCAGCATTCTTCTTCATTAAGAAGATGATTGACCTTTCTGAAGTTCAGAATAACAGGGAAACCCTTACAGGAGGAATAACCTCAAACCGCGACATGCCGGAAGAAAAACTCGATATCCCGGAAGGTGCGATTGTTTACGAAATTGACGGTCCTTTATTCTTCGGAACTGTAAGAAAATTTGAAGTAGCAGTAGAAAATGCCGGAATAGCCTATAAAGTTCTGATTCTTCGCATGAGAAACACAATTTATCTTGATGCAGGCGGAATCAAAGCTCTTGAACAGGCAAAAGCAGCCTGTGACAGAAAAGGAATAACAATAATTCTTTCAGGAATACATACACAGCCTTACATGCTTTGTGAAAAAACTGGAATGGCTGATAAACTTGGAAGGGAAAACATCTGTGCAAACATAACGGATGCTATTGAACGGGCAAAAACAATTCTTAAATAAACACAATGTGGTATTTACACAGCCATTTTGTATGACTCAACGAGTCTCTTATATTTGCCATTCAGCTTTCCTCCCTGGTGTTATGCAATAGACTTGAACAATCTTATTGTACACCTTCGAGGAAAGCTTTTTTTTTGCTATAAGCTTTTGAAGAGCGGCAAAATGGAATCGAACTCTCGTCATCAACCCTGAGGGCTGAGAAACAGAAAAAGGCATTATTTGCTAAAGAAAGAGTTCTTCGTTACGTCTTGCTGGCTGAATTCGTCGAATTTCCATTACGTTATCAATCACAACATACCAGACAGTATAATTTCCAACATTTATTCTTCGGTATGGATATTCACGCTTTTTTGCAGACTGCCAGATTGCAAAGGATTCAGGACCATCTTCAAGACGCTGCATAATTGCCTGTTCAATTTTATCCAAAGTATTTTCAGCTGCAATCGGGTTTTTATATTCATTCAAAATAAAATTAATTGCATCAGCTAAATCCTGCTTCGCGATAGGAAGGTAGCGTAAAGTATAGTCCTTCATCTTGCCTTTATCTGATTACGGATTGAAGAAAATACTTCCTCGTGAGTATAACGAGTCGGATCTGTTTTAGCCTGCATATCAGCTTCATCAAGTTTTGATTCAATGTTATCAGTAAGACGGTCGTACAAATCAAGACTCATAACAACCATTGAGCCATAACCATTTTTTGTAAGGAAAACCGGAGCCTGGCATTCTGCAACCAGAGTTTCGATTTCAGAGAATTTATTTCTTAAGTCAGATACAGGTCTTATTTGTGTCATAAAAGAACCTCACTTATCAGTTAGTTTTATTATCATAATTATATCATTATTTTATCATATCAGACAAGAACTTTATTTTATAAAAAAATTCAAAAAAGGTAGCAACGTAAAGCAGCGACGCACGTAAGAATCAAGGCAAGCACAGTCAGGCCAGTCGCTCCACGCATCTGCTTCACTTCGTTACGCAGTAGCGTTCCGCTTTGTGTCCTGCCTGTTTCCGCACGCGGGTTAAACATCGTTTAAGAAATAGTTCATCTTCAACCGCAAGAAATCAATCTGCAAAATACATTTACCGAGGCGGTTGCAGTAAGCACTTTTTTTGCAAAAGCCGCCAAACGTATCCGAGTTCTACAAGTTGGTCCGTTAATGAAAAATGCATCGGGTGGGTGTCGCAACTTAAAACTGCGGGCACGCAAAAGGTTTTCCCCCTTTCCCCCTGCCGCGCCCCCCCCAACACCCCCTTTTCAAAAATTAAGGAATGCTATTGAACCGCTCTTGGGGGCACGGAGGGTGTATAAAATACTATCAAGATTTGATAGTAGAACAATATATAATATTACATGTTTAGACATTTCTTGAAAAAAATGAAAGATATGTTACCATTTTAATACACAATAAATATCACAGGAATTAATTATGAACAATACAGAAATATTTAATGTTCTGCAGAATGCCATTTCTGGAGCAACAGATAAAACAATTTCCATAAGTAATATTTCATCTTATACCTCAATTAATAATACTTGTGGTATAAAATTCTCTGCAACTAAATCAGGTGTAACAGTACCTTTTTTCTTTGGTTTTTCTACCGATAAAAAATATTTAGATTATATTGTTTTTGGAATATTAAATTCAGATCGCAATAAAAATATAGATAAAATTTCACTAGACGAAGATAGTAGTAAAAATCTTATACAAGATAAATTTAAATTTAAAAAGATTTTATCAAAAGAAGAATCTGTCCAAATAAAAAAATTATCAAAATGGCTTAGAGACGAAATAAAAGGTTACTTCATTCTTTTCAAAATGTTTAATAAAAAACTATTCGAGAATGAAATTGAAGAATCTTCAAATAATGAGCCTCTTGAAAGAGAAAATAATAAAACACAAAAAGAAACTCATAAAGTTGAGAAAGAACCGGAGATAGAGTCTTATGATAATATAAGTAGTAAAACATGGTTTAAGATTGTTGAACTTCCATGGTTTATTATACTTTTAGGTTGTTTAGTTTATTTCTCAGGTTCGTTTGTTGAAAATCCAACTGAAACAAAGGTTAATGTTCTACTTGGTCTTAGTATGTCTCTTATTGTTATAGGTACAATAGCAGTATTAGCAACTATTGGTAAAAAGAAACAAATCCGTGAAGTTCAGGGCTTAGCTATCACAAGCAATCCTTATTCCTGGTTTATAAGTAAAATCGGAAAAGTTCTTTGTGGTACTTTATGTTTTTGCGTTGGATTTGGTTTAATCTTCTTGCTTTCTGTATTTAAAGATGCAATATTTTCTTCGGGCTCAGGTTCTAGTAGTTCTTCAGGTTCATCAAGATCTACTTATACCAGTAGTAGTAGTACACGTTCCAGTAGTTCATCAATTTCATATTACTGTAAATACTGCGGTTCAAAAGCTTCTTCAATATCAAGTTTAACAAGTGGTTCGTGTCCAAAACATCCAAATGGTTGGTGTAAAGGAAACCATGAACCTTATCAAGGTAACGAGCAGAAAAATTATTATTGTGAATACTGTGGTTCTAAAGCAAGTTCAATTTCAAGTTTAACAAGCGGGTCTTGTCCAAAACATCCAAATGGCTGGTGTAAAGGTAATCATTCACCATATCAAGGTAGTGAGAAATCAAAATATTTTTGTAGATATTGTGGATCAAGCGCCAGCTCTATTTCAAGTTTAACAAGTGGTTCTTGCCCAAAACATCCAAATGGTTGGTGTAAAGGAACTCATGTTCCATCAATTTAGTTTTTTCTTCATTTACCATAAATATCATTTAAAATATTTACAGGTAAAAAAACATTTTCCAAAGCCTCATTAATCTTTTTTATAGAGTTTAGGATTTTATCCTCATTAAATAGTTCCGGATGATTAGCAAAAGCTTTATGTTGTATTTCAATTTCAATAATTCTTGGGGAGTTTAATTTTATTTGTAAAACTGTAATGTTTTCATATTCAATAATTTTCCATTCAAAACCAGATCCATTCATCATGTTATTCGCAAAACTTTTAATTTCTGTAAGAATAGATAAGTATTCTTGTTCTTTTAATATTATAGGTTTTATTTTTACTTGTATTTCTGAATTGTCTTTTTTGAAGTTTTCATAAATGCTATTAAACAAATTAACTGCATCTTTATAATTCGAAAATCGTCCAAATATTTTATTATTGTTATAATAAAATGAAAAACAGAAAAATCCATTTTCATTCTTATGGTTATTTGATATTGAAATCGTAACTTTATCAGATAATTTCTTACTTACAGTTATATCTGTAGGAATTTTATTTACAGGTATCAATGTTTTTTTTATTAAACGAAGCTTGTTCATTTGTTTTGATATAATTCATTATTTTCTTTTTCCAAAACTCTATTTCTATTTGTGTTGAACTTTTCACTCTAAAAACTTACAGTTTACTAATTTGTAAATTACATCTTTTTAATAATTCAGAAATATTATCTGATTCCTGTTTTTCAGCTGCAAGCGTTACGATTTTTCCACAAGTAAGAGAATCATCAAGAACATTATGTGCATCATAAACTATTCCAAATTGCTCAGCCAAGAAAGTCAATTTATGAACTTTAAAATCAGGCCAAGTATTTTGTGCTATACGTAAGGAATCAAAATAGCTTATATTAGGTTTTTCCATTCTATAGTATTCACAACACTTTCTAATTACATTCATATCGAAACAAGCATTATGAGCAACAAATGGTAACTCAAGATTTTCATTTATAAATGGTGTAATAATAGTATCCCAAACTTCAGGAAAATACGGTTTATCGCGAACGTCATCATAAGAAATATGATGAATCTGTTCTGTTCATTCTGGTATAAAATACATTTTTGCTGGATGTATCAGAGAGTAAACACTCCCGTTTTCCTTCCCGCCAATAAATCTTACAAGTCCAACTGAGCACGTACTGTTAGCATATGTGTTTGCAGTTTCAAAATCTATTGTAATAAAATCTAAAGACATATAATCAATTTTTTCCTTTTATATACGAAACAAGCCATCATTAAATAAATAATAACAAACGGAATACAATTCCCAACTGTTATTACCATTTTTGATAAAAATGCAGTTTCGAAATTTGATTTTAGAACAATCATATCCTTAATTATTTCACAAACAAAATGAAAAAAACATATAACAAAGCAAGAAATCATATACTTACTTAATTTCTCAAGAATAAAACTATAATCTTCATAGATTTCTGTTTTTTCTTCTTGAGTGTTCCTTTGTTTTGCTCCATTACTAAACATTAAAAATAAAAAGTATATCAAGAACCAAAAATACATCAGGATTCCAATATTGTCAGTATCTGTAAAATTCAATTTTTCTATTATCCATTGATAAACGCGAACACATAAAAGTTGATCTTGAGTATTATTCGCTACTAAAGAAAAGCGTGTTGAATGAATCTGCAGCAACATTGTTCCAAGAATTAAATAAGGCAAGTTGTAATCATAGATTTTATTAATCCGTTTCCCAATTATTGTATCTCCCCAAAAACAAAAAAAGAAACAAATGCAAAATAAAAGCCCTACCAGGATTTCTTCAATTATTTTTGGAAAAGGTAGTAAAAGTATAACAAAAATGATTATTAGTAAATCTTCCAAAATTTCTGGTTTTCTTTTCATCTTTAAACCTCATAACAAAATCAAAAAATCCAAGGTCTAAATAACCTTGGATCTAATTTGTTTATAATTTTAGCTTTTTAGCGATGGCTTCAATATCTTTTTTATTGAGCCAGATTCCCATAATTATTTTTTGCTGATAAACAGCCATACTAGAAAGATAACCAATAACTTGTGGATTATTTTGCTCTTCGACAATGTAAATATTATCTGTGGTTTCCATATAAGGTGGATTATTTATAACAGATTTACAGCCTTCTTCTGTAGGAACCATTGTTTTTATTGCTGTAAATTTAGTCTTAGGTAGAGTAATACGATTAATATAACCACCTAATAAGGTTTCCTCAATAATGATAAAATCACCATCAAGAGTTATTTTACATGGATTTTTGTCTGCAGTCTTTAATGTAAAAGTCTGCGCAAATACTGCTGTTGCTAAAAACAACAGCCCCAACAAAGAAATAAGTTTTTTCATAAATCCTCCTAAACTGCTTTTTAGCAGCTAATATTTATAATTGATATATAACATATGCCACTATCATTTCGCGATAGTACAAAAAAAAATTAGAAAAACCCGATTTTTCTTTCAGTTTCTCCCAGTTTTTCTTTTTTACAGAGTTTTAGAAGTTCTTCATATTCCGGTCGTTTTCCTGTTAGTATTTCATCCATTGTTACTTTACGAACAATATTATCTATCTGTCCGCCACTTAGATCATAATTTCTTGCGAACATTTCAATTTCATTTTCAGGAAGCCAATTTAATTTTGATTTCCATATTTTTGCTTTTGCTTTAACTGTTGGATTTTCAAATTTAATCTTAAATAGAAAACGTCTTTCAAAAGCTGCATCAAGATTATCTGCCAGATTTGTTGTAGCAATCATAATACCTTCTAGTTTCTCCATTTCTTCTAGAATGATATTCTGAATTGTATTTTCTACCTGAGATACAGACCCCATAGTGGAATCTTTTCTTTTAGAAAGAATACCATCCGCTTCGTTGAAAAGTAGAATAGGAATTTTTCCATCCTTTTCATCTCTACATAATTTGCAAAGATTTTTATAATCAACGAATATCTTTTTCATTATTTTTTCACTTTCACCAAACCAGCAGGACTTAGTGCTGCTTATATCTACATGAAGGATTTTTCGTCCTGTCTTCTTGGCAATTTGATAAACAGTTTCTGTCTTACCTGTACCTGGTGCGCCGTATAATAAAACTGCAATTCCTTTTTGGTATCCTTTTTCAACTAATTAGGTTTGGATATTAAACAAATTTTCATCCTTCAACGCATTAGTTAATCTGTTTATCTCTGATTCATTTTCTAGGCTGTAAAATAATTCTTTTTGTTTGATTGTATCTGGTTGAATAATATCTGTTCCTTTTGCACTTTTCATAAATAGTTTCGCATTTTCTCCAAGGAACATCTCTTTTGCTTTTGCTGTTATCTCTATGGTTGACTCAGTCAAATTTGATTTATCAACAAATTCAACTAAATCCATTTTTAACAAAGGATGATTGCCTTCCATAAAGCTTTCTGCAATCTGAAATCTATCTGATTCATCGTAAGAACATTCTATAGTTGATTGTAATGATGATGCATAACCTTTCAATAAATCATTACAGCAGCCATAAAAGAACAATCTTGTATTTATATCATCTGGAAATAATAATTTTACTTTCTTTATAAAATCAAAATCACAATATTTGTATTCGATTGCTTCTGTTTGAAATGTTTTTTCGAACATTTCTTCAGAAGAATCACAAAGGTCTCCAACTTTTCTAATAAGATCTAATATAGATCTTTCAGCTTTCTTTTGTTCGATTATTATTTTATCATTATGTATTACAGATCTGATTAGACTTTTTGAAATATCAAAATCATTATGTATCTCAACTTCATCTTCAATGAGAGATTTATTATTCACTATGTATCTTTTTGCAAGCAGGTCTTCTATATCTTTTTTGTATGCAATGACACTCATAACAGGGCAATCAAAAAAATCGGATAGATCATTAAAATTGCATGTACTTCCATGATGCTCAAAATAATATGATAAAATTCCACAGAGCATCCAGGTTCCACTAGAAGTAGTATCAAAATATTTTTTTAATTTCTCTTCGGCATTATTGAATTCATTAGTACGTTTGATTTTAAGATGTGATTTTTCAAGCTTTTTAGCCAGAACTGAGATTGCTTTTAAGACATCGAAATTTGGTTTCTGAAAGTTTTCCATGATAGCCTCCTGTGTTATACAGGTATATATATAACACAGGGTACTATCAGAGCGTGATAGTGGGAAGAATATTATATTAAATTAATTATTCTTTCTATTTCATTTTTAAGATTTTCTTTTAATTCTTCTTTATTTTTGCAGTTAACGAAACTATCTTTTTTTATTTTGAAATATGCATAGTCATCCCCCATAGGATCTAAGTACCAATCTTCCTTCGTTTCTCCTTTTTTTAATTGAACCGCAATTGAAAAACAATATGATTTATTTTTCAATTGCGGACTTAAACCTATAAAGAAATGTCTTTTTTTATTTTTTGTCTCATCAAAATGATAACCGATTCCCCATTCGTCGTTTTGATAATCACCTAATTTATATTCTTCATTATTCTCAAAAATTGATTCGAAGATATCCTTTAATAAAGAATTTATTAATGCCAAATCATTTATTATTAATTTTACATTTTGCGATTTAGAATCTAATCGTTTTAATTTATCTTCTTGAGAAAAATCTATAATTTTTTTATACCTTTCGGGGAGTTTATCTATATTAAATATTTGTTTTTTATTTAATTTCTTTATTGGAATTAAATACCAGCCTTCCAAAAAATAAAAATCATTTTCTCCTAATTCCGTATTGTTTAAACTTTCTGCAATATCTAAAGAAAGAATATAATTCTTCCCATACATATCGAAATAATTAAAACCTAAAAAATATGTTTTATTGTTCCAATAATAACCAAATTCATATTCAGTTTCAGAAAACTCTTTATCATCGAATTTTTCTAAACATGCATCTAATAAATCTCTACAATTTTGTTTTTCTTTGATGAAATTTTCTATTTCAGCAATCTTTTTAATAACACTACTTTCATCATCAAAATCTGTAGTGTCTTTAGTTAATTCTACGAAATGAGCTATTTGATCTGCAAATCTACTATTTTTACATTTTTCTGCAATCTTGCGAATATCTTCCCATTCAATATTATTTTCATGTATATATTTCTTATCATTTTTATGAGTATAAGCTTTAGGTATAATAAAAAACAAAGGTATTCCAGTTTTTGAAGTATTCCAATATTCGCCACCAATTTTTTGTGAATCTTGTAAATCTTCATTAATACCAGCTTTAACTTCTATCATTAAATAAATTTTATACTTCCCAGGAACACGAGCATAAATATCAACCTCTTTTTCACCCATAGTTTTAATTTTTAGTGGAGAGTGAGTACCATCATAAAACAATATGTTTTCAGGTATATCTGATTTAGATATTTGTCTAAATACTTTAAGCATTTCTTTTCTAAATATTTTATTATTATTTAATTCATAAATTAATATACTTGTAATACTATTTGAATTTGTTTTCGACATTACGAACCTCTTTATATTCATTATAGCACTATTTTTAAGTATTAACTCTTTTTTTCACTATCACAAAATGATAGTAATGCATGCTATAATACAATTATGAAACAAGAACAAAAAACACCAGAACGTACTCTTAATAAAAAAATGCTTGAGCGTCTTATAATTATTCATAATGCCATTAAAGCAGGTATGTATCCTGATGTTCCTAGACTGCAAAAGCTTTATTGTGAGCAAACCGGTTATAGTAAAGTTGGCGAAGCAACAATTTACCGTGATATTGATATGCTCCGTACATATTTCCACGCCCCTTTAGAGTTTGATAGAGACAAAGGCGGCTATTACTACATGGATGATAATTGGGATTTTGCTCTTAATAGTATTTCTACCGAAGATGTTTTTTATCTTTCAGCTGCAAAAACTCTTCTTTCTAGTTTTGAAGGAAGTCCAATATATGATTCTATTTCCGAGGTTATCAATTTTGTAACTGATACACAGGGCATAGGAAAAAGTTCTCTCTTAAAACGAATTGCAGTCCCACCTGTTCCTAAAGTAAATATCGATCATCAAATCTGGAAAAAATTACTTGATGCAATCCGCAATAATCTGATAGTAGAGTTTGATTATAATGGTCGCTGGAATACAGAAACAACTCACAGAAAAGTTTCTCCTTATCAATTCTTATTTGATGATGGTTCTTGTTTCCTTTTTGGTTTTTCATTTGAGCGAAATGCAGAAAGGATTTTTTCATTAAGTCGTATTAAGAATCTTGTTGTTACTTCTGAACATTTTGAATTACCGGAAGATTTCGATTTTTCTTCTCGTTGTGGTGGTGGTAAATTCGGTGCTTTTATGTCTGATAATTCTGTTGATTTTGTAATTGATTGTTATAACGATACACGCGAATTTGTAAAAGAGCGAATGCTGGCTGACAATCAAAAAATCACAGACTTTGACGATGAAGAAAAAACGCGTGTTGAGTTTTCGTCCACACAGACATTAAGAGTAATGGAATGGATTTTGTCACAAGGTTCGCATGCAATTCCTGTTTCGCCAGACTGGTTTGTTGATAACTGGAAGATGACTGTAAAAACAATGATGAAAAGAGTTAAAGGTGATTTCTCGTAGCAAGTAAAAAAAGCTTCCAAACTCTCTCCGATTTGCCAGGGGTACCCCCTTCGCTTCGGGGAGCGATTTATGTATCACCACATTTATTGAAATAGTTTCCTCTTCATTTTAGGTAACAGATCAAAATAACTAATATTCTTAAAATGCGAAAAGAAAGCCCTGTCAGTCAAAGGTTGTTTCAATTCCTTATAAAATTCACGGGCTTCCGCCAGCGTCACATTTTTCCATTTATCATGATAAAGTCTTCTTATTTTTACTTTCATTTTACAATACCTCTTCATTCCACTTTCACAGCAAGCCCAGCCACTTCTGAGACATAACCCGCTCATTATTTTTATTGCACCACTTGATATAAGTCTCATACAAAATCTTAGTATGAAGCCGATAGCTCAAAGAACCGTCAATTTCAAGACAGTCATTTACAAAAGTTCCTACCGCATCCGCATCTCCAAGACCTTCTTTTTTCCACATCGCATAGCCCTGAATAAGCCAGTTCAAAATTCCTGCATTTTCTGCAATCAGCTTTTCAGTACGATTTTTATCCCTCTGTTCCGGAGGAATCGTTACATCAAAAGGAATCATTTTAATACGCCTCCAGATTCCTTTATCCACTCCTCTTTTTCGACTTATGGTTATTTTCAATGGCTGCGTCCCTTGGCTTACGTCCAATTTCCTTCGATTTAGCTGAGGTAAGTTCTTCTTTTCTATATACTTATTTTGTTATCGCAAATAATCAAAAAAAGTGATATATTATTTATATAAATGCTTTTGAAAGGAGGTAAACTATGAGTGATAAACAGATAGAATACTCAGTTTTCTGCATTGAAAATGTTGCAAAAGAACTTGGTAAATCTGGTTCTGAATTATTCCAGATTCTCAATTCTTCAGGTCTCCTTCATTCATATATCATTCCTTCTTATGAAGCACTTCATACTCAGAGTAAACAATACATTGTAAACGAAATCATTTCAGTCCTTAAAGAAAGGAATCTTGTTGCATGAAACTCTACCACGGTTCAACATTTATTGTAGATAAACCGCTTGTTTCTTACGGTCGTGAAAACCTTGATTTTGGCAAAGGCTTTTACACAACAAGTATGCAGAGCCAGGCAGAAAAATGGATACAGCGTTTTATTTCTCTTGGAAAAAAAGGAATCATTAATATCTACAATTTTGATGATACTGACATTCTGAAAAAATACCGCTATAAGAAATTTCCAGAATACAATGAAGAATGGCTTGATTTCGTTCTCGCCTGCCGCAGTGGTTCAAAAGAATATCTGAATTACGACATCATTGAAGGCGGCATCGCAAACGATAAAGTCTTTAACACAGTAGAACTTTTTTTCACAGGTCTCATAGATAAATCAACTGCCTTACAACGTCTTAAATTTGAAAAACCGAATAATCAGATTTGTTTTATTAACCAGGAAGTCATAGATAATATTTTACATTTTGAATCCAGCTATGAAGCAAAGGAAGTATAAGTATGACAGCAGATGCAACCCTTTTACAGATGAAATACGCTCGTATTATTTCTCTACTTGCAAAAAAAGCAAATATAGACGAAGAAAAAGCCATGGAAATGTTTTACAAATCCAATACTTATACGCTTATGAGTAAAGGTATCAGCGATTTTCATTGTTTAAGTGATGCCTATCTTGTAGAAGAAATAATGCTGGAACAAAAACATTGAGAAAATCTAAAAATGAGTTTTTTTTAATATCGATGCGTTAAAAAAAATACCGCCGTTAATAGAAACGGCGGTATTTTTTATCAAATATTATTTAGCAAAGGTTGCGATAAATACACCGGCAGCAATTGCAGTTCCGATAACACCAGAAACATTAGGTCCCATTGCGTTCATCAAAAGGAAGTTTGAAGGATCATATTCAAGACCTACTTTATTAGAAACGCGGGCAGCCATAGGAACGGCACTTACACCTGCACTTCCGATAAGAGGTTTAATCTTCTTATCTTTCGGAAGGAACACATTCATAAGTTTAGCCATAAGAACTCCGGCTGCACTGGCAACACAGAATGCAACAAGGCCAAGAAGAATAATTCCAAGAGACTTACCGTTAATAATCTTTTCCGGAGTCATCTGACTTCCTACACCAAGAGAAAGAAGAATTGATACGATATTCATCAATTCATTTTCCATTGTCTTAGAAAGACGCTCAACAACACCACACTGCTTTACAAAGTTTCCGAATGCAAGCATACCGATAAGAGGAGCTGCTGATGGAAGAAGAAGCATTGTAAGTACAAGAAGCATCATAGGGAAAAGAACCTTTTCTGTCTTGCTTACATAGCGGAGCTGATCCATATGAATCTTGCGTTCCTTTTCTGTAGTAAGAGCCTTCATGATAGGAGGCTGAATCATAGGAACGAGAGCCATATAAGAATATGCAGCTACGGCAATTACAGACATAAGTTCAGGAGCAAGCTTGGCACTTACATAAATTGATGTAGGACCGTCTGCTCCACCGATAATAGCGATTGCACTTGCCTGAAGGATATTATAATCAAATACTCCAGGAATAAGGTTAAGGAGAGAAACTCCAAACAGTGTAAAGAATACACCGAACTGAGCTGCTCCTCCAAGAAGAGCCATCTTAGGATTTGCAATAAGAGGACCGAAGTCTGTCATTGCTCCGATACCCATAAAGATAAGCATAGGGAAGAATTCATTTCCTACTCCGGCATTATAAATAATGCTGAGCATTCCGTCCGGAGCCACTCCCATATTTGCCCCGGGAATGTTTACAAGAACAGTTCCAAATCCGATCGGAATAAGAAGAAGCGGTTCAAAACCACGTCCAGCTCCAAGATATACGATAAGGAAACCGATGGCAATCATTATAAGGTACTGATAGCCGGGAGCTTTCTTTCCTGCAAACGGGTCTACTTTTTCTTCCTCTGCCTCTTCAGCTTCTGTTTCCGAAGCAGTTGAATGAATCATCTGATAGATACCTGTTGTCTGCCAGAGATTCTTCAAGAAAGATACAGGGCGAATATCATGTTTTCCATTCCATTTTTCAGTTCCTGGAATAACACGATCCATACCTGAAGCTTCTTCAGTTGCTGCAGCATCAGTCTTTACGTCATCTGACTGTGCAAGAACCATCTGTTTTTCTGAAATAACTGCATTTTTTGTAAATGCAGTCTTCATAATACCCATAATTCCTGCAACTGCCATTATGGCAATCATTACGAATGCGATTTTTTTATTATTTTCAGTCTTAGAAAAAGGCATTTTAACTTCCTGATAAAGTGTAATCAATCAATTACTGAATTTCAGCAACTGCCTGTCCGTTAGAAATCTGAGTTCCTGCTGTAGCAAGGAAATGTACCTTACCGTCGCAAGGAGCTTTAATTTCAAGTTCCATCTTCATAGATTCGATGATAACGATATTATCACCCTTCTTAACCGAAGCACCTTCGTTAACAGCATTTCTAAGATATACACCAGCAACAGGAGCATTTACCTTTGTTCCCCCTGCAGAAACTGGTGCCGGAGCTGGAGCTGCCTGTACAGGAGCTGCTGCCGGAGCCGGAGCTGCCTGAACGACACCACCGATAGATGCAAGAACCTGACCATTCTGAATCTGACTGCCTGTAGCTACAGAATAAGAAATGGTTCCTGATTCAGTTGCCTTAACTTCAAGTTCCATCTTCATTGATTCAATGATAATTACAGTATCACCCTTATTTACCTTTGAACCGTTTGCAAAGCACTGTTTGAGCAGTGTACCTGCAACAGGAGCCTTAACTTCAACACCACCTGTTACAGCAGGAGCTGCTGCAGCTGGCTGAGCAGGAGCAGCACCGGCAGCACCGAATGCAACTGCATAAGGAGTTCCGTTTACGTTAATATTGCCCTTTCCGTCAGAAGTAACTGCATAAGAAGCACCGTTAACTGTAATTGTATATGAACCGCCGTTTGAAGAAGCAGCCTTTGGAGTTTCCTTAAGACCGAATGTCTTTTCTGCATCAACAGGACCATTCTTGCGTTCTGCAAAGAACTTTGGAGCTACCTTAGGGAACATTGCATAAGTAAGTGCATCTTCATCAGAACCGTCACCACCGTTCTGTTTTGATTCAGCAACCATTTTGTCCCATTCAGGTTCAATAAGATCAGCCGGACGACAGGTAACAACTGCATCCATTTTATTAAGCTCAAGAGCCTTCTTAACAAGGTCAGCATTCGGTTCTGCCGGAAGCTTTCCGTATTTTCCAACCAGAAGATCACGGAATTCACCGGTCATTCTTTCATAGCGGCCGAAAAGAACATTAAATACAGCCTGTGTTCCTACAATCTGGCTTGTCGGAGTTACAAGAGGAACATAACCGATATCCTTATGAACCTTCGGAAGTTCTGCAAGAACATCATCCATCTTGTCGGCAGCGCCCTGCTGCTTAAGCTGGCTTTCAAGGTTAGAAAGCATTCCGCCAGGAACCTGAGAAAGAAGAATACGTGTATCAGCACCAAGGAACTTTGATTCAAGAGAAGCATAATGCTTGCGTACTTCACGGAAATAAGCTGCAATTTCAAGAAGAGCCTTTACATCAAGTTCAGTATCATACTGAGTACCCTTAAGCATTTCTACAACAGTTTCTGTAGGAGAATGTGAAGTACCCATTGACATTGAAGAAATTGCTGTATCAAGGATATCTGCACCTGCTTCAACAGCTTTAAGTTCTGTTGCAACAGAAAGACCTGTTGTTGAGTGTGTGTGAATTTCAACCGGAAGATCGCATGCCTTTTTTACGGCCTTTACGAGTTCATAAGCATCATAAGGCTTAAGAAGACCGGACATGTCTTTAATACAGATAGAATCTGCACCAAAGTCAGCATATGTTTTTGCAAGTTCTGCATATTTTTCGATTGTATGGAAAGGAGTTACGGCATAAGAAATAGCCATCTGTACATGCTTTCCTGTTTTCTTTGCAGCCTTTGTAGCACGCTCAAGATTACGAGGATCATTACATGCATCAAAAATTCTGAATACATCAACACCATTTTTAGCTGCTGTTTCAACGAATTTATCTACAACATCATCTGCATAGTGACGGTAACCGAGAAGGTTCTGTCCGCGCAGAAGCATCATGATTTTATTATTAGGAAGAGCTGCATGAAGTTTGCGGAGGCGTTCCCAAGGATCTTCATTAAGGAAGCGGATACATGAGTCATAAGTAGCTCCACCCCATCCTTCAATGAATTTATAACCGATTTTATCAAGCATAGGACATGCAGGAAGCATATCTGCCGTGGTCATACGAGTTGCATGAAGTGACTGATGAGCGTCACGGATTGCAAGTTCTGAAATTCCAACTTTAGCCATAAAAATAAACCCCTTTTATATGTTTAGATTTTATACAGATTCTTTTTCGTGGACTGCAGCTGCTATTGCTGCAATAACTGCACCATTATCCTGTGTTCCGACGACAGGTGCCGATCCGGATGAAGACGATGTGTCACTCTTCTCAGGTTCCTTATCAAGATGCAGTGCTTTAATGAAAACGCGTAAAATATTCATTGCTGCAATCATAATTACAAGGAAGCTGAATACGACACACATACCAAGCAGAGTAAGGATTCCGCTTTGCTCAAGCATTTGTGCTATTGTCATAATTCCTCCAAAAAAAAAAGCATGTAGCTTGCGGAATTATAATTGAAAGAGGCATTTATTACAATAATACAGGAATGTATAAACAGGAAATTTAACTAAAGAATTCCGGCATAAAGGACTGAAAGTTACTGTAAAAACTGAGAAAACAGGCTTCCCGCATCTATTCCGTTAATATAAGTTCCGGTGCCATAACTGTTTATAAGGTTAGTACGTCCGTCTTCCAGATGCCGGCTTGTAATTCCGTGGTGAATGGAAACATCTGCTTCGATGAGCGCAGAATAATGATCTGCAAGACGCACCAGTTTTCCGTCAACCGGCTCAAATTCATCATAGTTATAATCTGCGTTCAGCTTCTCAAAAGAAACGCTGAAACCTTTTTCATCAAAAATTACCCTGTTGTCAAACTCATTGCTGGTAAAATAAAGAATCTCATTTTTATAAAAATCTTCCATAAGCGGAACAAGCTCTGAAGCAACAATCTGGTCTTCAATCTTCTTGACGATTTCAGGAAGTCCGTCCGTTGCCTGCTTTACAGGAGAAATAATATCCCTGGTAACGCTTTCCGGAAGGTCATGAAACAAAGCACTGAAAAAATTATTATAGATACGTCTGGAACACATTTTAACGGGAGATTCCCTCATTAAAAGAAGGGTAAGAACTGCAACAAAAAAACAGTGTCCTAAAACAGATGTTGCCGGAACACGGGGAGTCTGATTCCATCTGGTCTGAAACCTGAGCTGCTCTATCCGCATCAAAAACTCATAAGGCTTCTGTTTCGTCATCAGCAGTTGCAGCCCCCTGAGATCAAGAAATCCCTGCAGCTGTGCATTAAGTTCTCTGCGGATCTTTTCCATACGGTCAGATTCATTTACGGGACTTATCATTTCAAGTTCGCGGAGGGTAGAATAACGGTGGGCAGCCTTAAAAATATGAAGGGCAGCCTTCTGTTCCTCTGAAAGTACACAGTTTCCGCCGAGACTTTCTATATAGGTAGAAAACTTTGCATAGAGATCATCATCATCAATGTAAGGTCTGTACTGCTCAAGAACCCACCGGTTAAGCTTTACATACTCTTCTGGAAAGTTCTGCTTTATAAGGGTCTGTACCGGTGCCTTTATATCACACAGCTGAATTTTTCTTAAAAGATGAAATAATGAAGCGTAAATCATCCATTCCCAGTCTATTTTTACGCCACGGCTCTCTTCAAATTTGGCTATAATATAGGCAACAACCATCTTTTCGGCTTCTTTATCCATTTCTACAACTTCAAAAGGCCGTACAAGATCTGTCCAGCGTTCAATCGAGAAAGCTTCAAATATTTTTAAGGCAAATTCTTTTTTCATCAGCGGCTTGCACCTGTCTTCTGGTCATTTTCCATTTTTTCTTTCCAGACAACAGCCTTTTTCCTTATTTCTTCAGAATCTTCCTTTTCTCCGAGAATCATTGAAATTCTTCTGAGGGCAATAAGAAAGTTTATGGCCATCCTCATATCATCAATACGCCGGGTAGAAAGTTCATAACGGTCACGGTATTCAGAAGCACTTCTGTCCAGGATTTTCTTTAAAAGCCTTATATAACGGACAGTATCTTCATAGTCTGCACTTCTAGGATCATAATAATCCTTAGAGGCCTTTTTCATGTCAAGAAGGTTTTTTGAAACAACGGCAAAGCGGCCCCTTAACTCAACAAAAGACCACTTCCATTTTGAATTATCACCGAAAGCATCAGCAAGCATCTGTATGACAAGGCCCAGTTTTCTTACAAGATAAAACCTCTTTTCAAGAGGCGTATTCGTTATAGTCTGCAGTTTAGGTTCAATTTCGCTGTAAGGGCAGTCAACCACATTTGAAACAATCTCTTCCAGATAAATAACGGCTTTATAAATCATTTTTCTGGCATCATTCAGGGAATCATTGTTTTTTGTCTCAAGAATGGTAACGGACAGACTGTTTATTGAAATATAAAGGGTTGCCACATAAATCATTTCCTCACATAGAAGGAGTTTTTTATACTCAACACCGCCGGAATCCCGCTTCATGACAGTAAGGATTTCTTTTTCTTTCTTGAGGGATTCTTCAATCTTTTCTTTTACAGGCTTTGCTTTTTCAGCAAAATCTTCCCTGCTTTCCTGAGTGATGTTTGCCATTACATTCCTCCGAATTTCTGCAGCATGGCTCTGGCGTGTCCGAGAGATTCCTCTGAACTTGAATCCCCTGAAAGCATGCGGGCTATTTCACTTACCCGCTCCTCATTTTCTACAGGGAATACAGAAGTCGCAGTTGAATTTCCTTCAACACCCTTCTTTATCTTAATCTGATTATCGGCATAAACAGCTATACTGGCCAAATGAGTTATACATAAAACCTGCAGTCCCTGAGCAAGTTTTTTCATATGTTCACCGACAGCAACGGCAACCTCACCACCGATACCAGTGTCTATTTCATCAAAAATAAGTGTTCCTGCAGTATCAGCCGCAGAGAGAATCGTCTTTAAGGCAAGCATTACACGGCTCAATTCACCGCCGGATGCAATACGGGCAAGAGGCAGAAGCGGACTTCCAGGATTTGCGCTTATAAGGAATTCAATGTTATCAATTCCATAAGGTCCGCATTTCTGTTCCACAAGGGTTCCTTCCTTTTCGACGAGACTTACCCGGAACCTGGTATCCTTCATGCCCAGTTTATACAGAATTTCTTCTACCGCACCGGACATTTTCTGAGCCGCATCTTTCCGCTTTGTACTGATAGCCTTAGCATCAGTATACACCGATTTTTCAAGAAGTGCGATTTCTTTTTCTAAAGAAAACCTGTCATTTCCCTGCCCCGTAAGCCGTTCCAGCTCTGCACGGGATTTTTCTGCATATTCATTTATATCTTCAATAGTAGAATTAATTCCACCTGCATATTTCTTCTTAAGTCTGTTTATAAGTTCAAGCCGATCCTGAACTTCAGTAAGTCTTTCCGGATCAAAGACAAGTTCATTTTTATACCTGCGGAATTCTCTTGCTATGTCCTCAGCTTCATAAAATGAATTTTCAATTCTTCCGTTAAGTTCCGTCAGCTCTGAATCGAGGGACGAGGCATGAGAGGCACTTCCCCTTAATCTCTTGTACATGGCAAGAATTCCGGATCCGTCCTCACCTTCCAGAAGGGAAGTTATTTCTTCTACATCCGAATAAAGTTTTTCATAAGAGGCAAGACGGCTTTCTTCTGCCGCAAGCTGCTCATCCTCACCAGTTTTCAACTTTGCGTCTTCAATTTCTGATATGGCAAAACTGAGCATGTCTATTTTATTTGCACGTTCAGTTTCATTTGTATTAAGAGAATCCAGTAAAGCTCTTTTTTCTACAAGCTGAGTGTAAAGTCTGGTAAATGCCTGTACCTCAGGAACTATATCGGCATAAATATCAAGATAGCGTCTGTGCTCACTAACTTTCATAAGGGACTGCTGTTCGTGCTGCCCGTGAAGATCCACAAGAAATGATGCAAAATCAGCAAGGTCTGCCTTTGTTACAGGAACACCACCTATCCATGCAGAAGTTTTTCCCGTATCACGGACAACTCTTCTTAAAATAACGCGTCCGTCCTCAGCCTCTATTCCATGAGAATCAAGCCAGTCCCTCGCACTTTCAAGACTTCCTTTTTTTTCTTCAAGTAAAAAAGTACCGCATACCTGTGCCTCGTGACAGCCTGTCCGTATCTGCTCAAGTCCGGCCTTTCCGCCAAGAAGAAAAGCAAGGCTTCCGATAAGAATGGATTTTCCGGCACCGGTTTCACCGCTTAAGACTGTAAATCCCTTCTTAAATTCAACATGAGCAGCATCTATAAGTGCAAAATTTTTTATATCAAGTTCTTCAAGCACGGGGTCCTCCTGACCAGTTCAGTTTGCTTTGCAGGGCACTGTAAAATTTTTCCTGAGTAGAACTTATCAGCTGTGCCTTGTATCCGGATATTCCGGCTATTATTACGTCTCCTGTCTCCAGCGAAAAATCCACCTGACCGTCAGCAACAAGTGCCAGTGCAACCCTGGAAGGAAGTACCCTAATAGCTATTTCGCCCTCAGGACCAAAAACCAAAGGTCTGGCAGACAGACTGAATGAGCTGATCGGGGTAAGTACGACTGCATCAAGAGAAGGTTCCACAATTGGTCCCCCTGCAGCGGCAGAATATGCAGTAGAGCCTGTTGCGGAAGATATAATTATTCCGGTAGATTTAAATGAACCCAGCAGAGCCCTGTTATAGGCAACCTCAAGATTAACAAGACCCGAGGAAGTTGTACTTGAAACAACAACGTCATTCATGCTTCGGCTTTTAAAAACCGTATGCCCTTTGCGTAAAACCTCTGCGTCTATAAGGCTTCTGCGGCTTATAACGGCACGCCCTTCCAGAAAATCATCCAGTTCCTTTTTCCAGCAGTCAGGCTGAACTCCCGCAAGAAATCCAAATTCCCCGAGATTAACAGGAAAAACAGGAATGGAATATACGGCACACTCCCGGGCAGCAAATAAAACGGTACCGTCGCCTCCAAGAGTAACTACAAAATCTGCTCCTGAAAAATCAACAGGGACATTTTTTGTATGAGCATCTTTTCCGTCATAGGCAAACAGTTTTGCACTGACACCCTTTGATTCAAGATGTGCCTTGATTTCACCGGCTATGCGGTCAGCGTCTTTTTTAAATGTATTTACCAGAATCAGGCTTTTTTTCATCACTTTTCCGCCATTACGGCAACGAAGAAAGCACCTTTACTATGCGGGATGCATCTTTCTGTCCCAGTCTTGGATACAGAGGAAACAATGCACATCTTAAAAGAAGAGAATTAGCACAGATACACTGTGTTGAAAGCTCTTCCTGCTTAAAGGCGATTACTGAGTTTTCAAAAGCCTGTCTTACTTCAATTCCCTTTTTCTGGGCGTAAAGCTTAACATCCTTAAACCCTGAATTAAGTACAAGGGGGAATGAATATATTGTAGAATTATTTTCCTGACCGCGAACAAAAGTCTTGTGCCTTCCAGACATAACTGCCCGGGAAAACAGAGTAAAAAGTTCTTTTCTGACCTTTTCGTTACGGGCAAATTCCTTGAGTTCAACAAAAGCCAGTGCAGCATTCATGTCCGGCATAAAATCAGTAGAAGGAGCCTGATCGGCAATTGCCTTAAGGGGACTCCATTCACGGCGTTTTGGAGCAATTACCAGAGCTCCGCCTCCGGCCGTAACAATATCATGTTCTTCCATGCCGAGTATTGCGTATAAACCATACATTCCTGCACGACGGCCTGACGGCTCTTCTTTTGAAGCCTCAGCAGATTCCTGTCCGGCACCTGCAGAAGTTCCTGAATCAGCAGAAGCAGCCGGTTTATCAGAATCTTCTTCATATTCAGCCGGATAATATGAAAGCGCAGAATGAGATATTTCTTCAATAACAGGAATTTCAAGAGCAAGATACTGTCTTATATCCGGAAGTATTCCCATAGTTTCGCTGAGAATCAGAAGCCTTCCGCCGTTTTTAACCGCTTCTTCTACAGTTTCTACGCTGACTAAAGCCGTTTCTTCCTGCACGTCAAGAATCATGACTTTATACCCCAGCTTCTCAAGAGTAACGTAAAGCCAGTAAGGAGCCAGGGCACTAATCATTACGGCACTTTCTTTATCAAGATTTATTGCTTTAAGGACATATTCAAGGGCAATAGCAGGACTGCGTACTGCAACAGCTCCATCACATCCCATAAGCTCTTTTGCAGTCTGAACAAGTCTGAGAGTCATTTCACCAGGACCAATTTTTTCGTCAACCATACAGGTAAGTACGGCTTCCATCTCCCTGCGCCTGATTGTGGAACTATAAGTCTGTATCATTTTTTAAAATATTCCTTTTTGAAAAAAATGCGTATATAAAATAAGAATTCATTACAGGAACCCCTAAAACCATCAGTTTTAGAGTAAAATATTTTTAAATACAAGGCAACCGGTTTTAAACCGGATGCCGTAAAGTTTTATTTTTCTTCTTCTTCGTCAGATTCATCACCAAGCATTTTCTGAAGTTCTTTTGCACTGAAAAGCTTGCGGATATCCATAATGATAAGGTAGGAATTTTCCTGCTGAACGACACCCTGAATATATTCGGTTCCAATTCCGCTGAGCATCTGAGGCGGAGCCTTGATTTCTGCAGAATTAACAGGAACAACGCGGGCTATTCTGTCAATAATGATTCCGATTTTATTTCCTTCAATATCAAGGATAATAAAACCTCCGTCATCATCAGTAACATCTCCGTCCGTATCTTTTGCAAGTTTTGTAATATAAAAACGCTTGTGAAGATTCATGATAGGAATAATTTCACTGCGAAGATTAATGATTCCTTCTACGTAATACGGCGCATTAGGAATCGGGCGCACAGGCTGAACCTTTACAATCTCCTTAACGTCCATTATGTCCACACCGTACAATTCATCACCAAGCTGAAAAGTAACAAGCTGAAACTGAGTGTTTTCTTCGGCCATTTAAATCTCCTGTATAACTTTAATTTTAATACACAAATCGCTTTCAGACAACCACAAACGAAATAAAAACATCAAGATATGCAAAGGTCAGTCCACTATAAACAGCGTAAGGACTTTTACATTCCGTACTCCGGCTTTCTTCAGCAGGGCACAGCAGCTTTCTGCCGTAGAACCCGTCGTAAAGACATCATCAATCAGCACTACCCTTTCAGGTATTCTGCAGCTGTTCCTCAATACGTAGCTTCCTTCCATCTGTTTTATACGGGCGGCACGATCAAGTTTCTTCTGCTGTTTTCTGTTGACCCTTACAAGCAGAGAGCAGATTCTGAAACCATAAAGCACCTTCAGGTAAAAACAAAGTTCTTTAATCTGATCCCATCCCCTCTCACGAAGTTTTCCAGGACGGGGCGGAACTCCGCAAATGGCAGGATAATTTCCCTCAGGATAGAGTTTCCTCATGGCAGAAGCTGCAAAATACGCAAATACAAAAGAAAGGCTTCTTTCATTCTGCATTTTCCACATAAAAAGCATGTTTTTTTTCCATAAACGGTATGTAAAAAGAGGAAAACAGCCGTCAGCACTAAATAAAATCCTTTTCTGCCTGCAGTCTGAACAGATATCAGTTTCACTCAGTAAAGGTTTACCGCATACAGAACACCGGCTGCAGTTTCCAGTAATTTCAGAAGCACAGTTTTTAAGACAGGAAGCACATAAAAAGCCGCCGTAAACAGGCGAATTGCAGCATATGCACCGGTTTTCAGAAAAAAAGAAGGTTAAAACAGTGTAAATCCACCGCTTAAAAAAAAGTAATGTTCTGAACAATATTCCCATATATATAATATTGTCCAGAACAGATAAAAATCCCCAAATTCTGACGGAAAAAAAATATTTTTTTTTAACAGTAAGTTACTGTCTCGGCAAGATCCCTGCGGTTTGTATGATTTGGCAGAGGACCTGAACCTTCAGCCGCAAAACCGAGATCCAGCAGCATCAGAACTTCTTCGTTTTCAGGAAGATTAAAAGCCTCCTTAATTTTCTGCGGATCAAAAAAATTAAGCCAGCAGGACTGAACTCCGGCATTTTCTGCAGCAAGCATCATATGTGTGGCAACAATGGAAGCATCTTCTACACCTGAATCACGTTTTCCGCCCGGATAAGTAAAGACATTCTTACTGTCAAAGGCAACCATAAGTACCGTTGTAGCTCCATAACGACACGGGGTTACTGAATCAACCTTTGCGAGGCCTTCTGCAGACTGAATTACATAAACATGCTGTTCCTGAAGATTTTTAGCGGTAGGAGCAAGTCTTCCTGCTTCAAGAACCGCATTCAGCTGTTCTTCTGTAATAACTCCGTCTGAATACTTTTTACAGGAATAACGGTTCCTGATAACCTGAGTAAAATCCATATCTATACCTCCGTATTATTACCTTCCGGAAAGAGAATGTTTCCATCTTGCAATGGTCTGAAGAGCCTGAATTGGCGTTATTGAATCTACTTCCAGTGACAGTATCTCATCAAGTATAAGCTCCTCATCACTGAAAAGCCCCCCTGTAAAAGAAACTGGAGCAGCAGCTGATTTTTCTTCCTCAAATACATGCTCATCTGCATTGATGACAGGCTTATCCTCAGCTTCTCCCTGTATTTTTTCAAGAATCATCTGGGCTCTTTTTATTACAGGTTCAGGAACTCCCGCAAGTCTGGCAACATGAATACCGTAAGAATTCTGACTTGAACCGGAAATTACTTTCCTCAAGAAAACAACTTCGCTCGTGCTTTCATCCACAGCCATGCAAAGTTTTTTTGCACGATCAGACTCCATTCTCGTAAGCTCATGATAATGAGTTGCAAACAAAGTCTTACATTTTATCCGCTCAAGAAGATATTCACTTACAGCCCAGGCAATGGAAAGACCGTCTTCCGTACTTGTACCCCTTCCTACTTCATCCATTATTACCAGGGACTTTTCCGTCGCACTCCTGAGAATATGAGCCGTTTCCGTCATTTCTACAAGAAAAGTAGACTCTCCCTTTGCAAGATTATCACTGGCGCCTACACGGCAGAATATCCGGTCAACTATACCAAGCCTTGCGTACAAAGCAGGAACATAACTGCCGGTCTGTGCAAGGAGGGAAATCAGGGCATTCTGCCTTAAAAAAGTACTTTTACCTGCCATATTAGGTCCGGTAATCAGTGCAAACGTACAGCCGTCCTCAGAACAGAGATTAAGATCATTAGGAACAAATTCTCCCTGGGGAATATGCTGTTCAACAACCGGATGACGTCCGCCTTTTACATCAAAAACCAGACTTTCTTCAATAACCGGCCGTACCCAGTTATGACGCACAGCAGCTTCTGCAAAAGAAGAAGTAACATCAGCATAAGCTATTTCCCGTGCAGTCTGCTGCAGGTATGCCACAAAAGCCTTGAGCCGGTTTCTTACTTCAAGGAAAAGATCCCTTTCAAGTTCGAGTATCCTGGTATCTGATTCATTCAGATTTGACTCAAGTTCCTGCAGTTTTTCCGTCGTATAGCGGTCTGCATTTACAAGAGTCCTTCGCATTATAAAATGAGACGGCACCTTATCCAGCTTACCTTTACTTACCTCAATAAAGTAGCCCATGTTGCCGCTTTTCTTTATTTTCAGATTCTGAATTCCAGTTGCCTGCTTTTCTTCTTCCACATATTCATCAAGAACCTGATTAAAATTATCATGTACCTGCCGCCAGTGATCCAGTTCTTCTGACCATCCGCTCTTTATAATTCCACCGTCAGTAAGGCTCGTTGCCGGATCTTCCATTATGGAATTTGCAATAAGGTCTATTATTTCTGCCGCCGGTTCCGGATTTATGAGGGCAAAATTACTGTCCCCAAGAATAGACTGAATGTTAAGCCAGCAGGAAAGACTTGCACGCAGCGCCTGAAGATCTTTTCCGTGGGCCTTATCCATGGCTATGCGGCCTGCAAGACGTTCTACATCAAGAATACCGTCCAGCTGATCCCTTATACGGCGAAGAAGAGTCCTGTCATTTACAAACAGTTCAACATGATTCTGTCTTGAAATAATTGCATTTACATCTGTCAGGGCAAACGTAAGCCATTTCCGCATCATTCGGCTGCCCATTGCCGTACGGGTATAATTTACACACTCAAGAAGTGAAAACTGCTGTGAACCATCCCTCAGATTGCCTGTTATCTCAAGATTTCTGCGGGAAGAATCATCCATCACTACATACTCACTGTCCTTATATACCTGAATAGATTTAATATGCGGAGAAGAAACATTTGTCGTCTTGGATACATAATCAAGCAGAAAACCGGCGCTCATTACCTCAACAGAATTTTCTGTAAGGGAAAATGACCTTAAGTTTGCAGTACCAAACTGTTCTGTAAGACGTTCATATCCTGAATCCAGTGAAAAGTTCCAGTCTGGATAGTAACTGACAGCCATAGAGTCAAAAAGAGCAACAGTATCCTGTATTATTCTGTTACTTCTGAGACTTTCCGGAAGAATAAGTTCCCTCGGACTGCAGCGGCCAAGTTCTTTCGGAAAATTTTCCTGAATGGAAGCTGTTTCAAAAGATGTTGCCTTAAATTCACCGGTCGTTACATCAATAAAAGAAAAACCTGTTTCTTTTCCGCGGACACATAATGAAGCAAGAAAATTATTTATTCCGCCGTCAAGATATTCACTTTCAAGAGCTGTTCCAGGAGTTATTATCTCTATGACTTTTCGTTCAGTAAGACCTTTACCAGGAGCAGGAATATCCCCAACCTGTTCTGCAATGGCAATTTTTTTTCCAAGACGAAGAAGCCTGGCTATATATATTTTTGCTGCATGATAGGGAATACCGCACATAGGATTCTGTCCTCTGTGGGTAAGGGTAAGATTCAAAAGACGGGAAACTTCAACGGCATCATCGTCGAACATTTCATAAAAATCGCCCAGTCTGAAAAATAAAACCTCATTAGGATGCTGCTGTTTTATTCCAAGGTACTGGGCAAAAAGAGGAGTGATTTCATCAGCCATTCTACTCGCCGCTAATTCCTAAACGGGAAATAACCTCATCAGTAACGTCAACAGAAGAACTGTACCAGAGAATTGCATTATTCTGCTGAAGGCTTAAAATCATACTGTAACCTCCGATTTCCGCAACACGTTCCAGCGTACTGTAAAGATTCTTGTAAAATTCATTATTATTCTGGAGAGACTTTTCCAGGCTCTTCAGTTCCATGTTTTTTGCATAAGTATATTCATTCAGATATTCTGTCTTTTTAGTAATCTGCTGTTCAACTTTAAGGGCATCAGAATCTTTTCCGGCACGCTGATACTCAAGTTTTTTATCATGAAGTCCCTGAATTTCTGAAACAAGCTTGTTTATTTCTTTCTGAAATTCTGCCTTCTTGCTTTCGTAATTACGTACAGGTGCAGAATCCCTGTAATAAGCCTGATAAACACGGGCTGTATCAACAACTGCAAACTTAGTAATCTGCTGAGCAAAAGCACCTGATGCTGCAGTGACAAAAACCGCACCCAATACTATAAGATATTTTCTTAATGAGTTCATATTTCCCCCAGACTAGTAATTTATATTAGTAAATGAGAACTTAAAGTGGAAATTACTATACCATTTATTTGAATTAGGGTCACCGTCCTGATCACACCATACCACATTTCCGTTCTG
Organism: Treponema rectale; assembly: GCF_014202035.1. Lineage (NCBI taxonomy): Bacteria > Pseudomonadati > Spirochaetota > Spirochaetia > Treponematales > Treponemataceae > Treponema > Treponema rectale. The sequence goes on along the minus strand of NZ_JACHFR010000001.1, from coordinate 344,579 downwards.
TACCCTGAAGGTATTTGCAAACAGAAGCCTGATCGGAAGCTGAGGAATCGTAAAACGGATGCTTGGACCGAAACTGTAATACCAGTCATCATCAGTAAGTCCGCTGAAGAAATCTGAAACTGAATCTTTAATTGCAATTGCATCAAAGAAACCGTCTATTGCAAGAACGCCAGGTACAAGAGGCATGCGTATTTCCGCATAGTTACTCCATACAGTACAGCCCCTTCCCTCATCAGTATTATAAATTTCCCATCCGCGGCCATTAAACATACCGTCAATATACAGCTGGTTGGAACGCTTGATTGAAGTATCAAAGAACGGGAACTGCATTGACAGTCCGGTATATCCCATAAATACAAGCTTGAAATTCCAGGTTTCGCTTACAGGAAGATTTAACAGGGTAAAATAACGCTCAAGTTTTGTGTCCGTACGCAGATAGAATTCTTTTTCACCCCATTCAGGTGCAAAACCAAATATTCCCTCAGGAAGAAGTCCGTACCATGCCACGCGCTGGCTTCCAAACCATCCTGTTGACGGATCATAAGAACTGTCACGGGCATCAAATGAGAATGAACTCCATACAGAATTCTTAGGTTCCCAGTTATTGCAGTACTGACTTATAGAAGAATCATACGGAACAAATCTGTCATCATCATAAATATTATCAATAAGACTTCCGGTTATTCCGCCCTTAAGTGTAAGGGTTCCAAAGTCCTTAACCCATCTGTATCCGAGGGAAGTTCCAAGATTGAATTCATGCTGCTCATATTCCATATAGTAATTATCATCATTAATCTCTCCGGAATAGAAATCAAAATAATTTCTGAGCGCATAATTTGTTGAATGAGAATAACCAATATTGAAGCCTACGCTGATAGGTTTTCCAAACAGCCAGTTCTGTCCATAACCCATATTCACGGACTGTTCGGTTGTAGAAAGAGTAGTTCCCAAAGAAAGCGTCTTACCTTCTCCGAACACATTGGAATTCTGTATCTTGGCATAAAGTGCAACCGGGAATGCATCAGGATCACTCATTCCGCTGAAAGTAAATCCGAAGTCAAGCTGAGTGGTTCCCTGCTCCTCAACGTTAAAGATAATATCTACAAGATCAGATTCAGAGCCCTGCTGTACGTCCGGCTGTACGGAAGAGAAATACTGAAGGTTATTAAGACTTCTGAAAGCCGTCATAATCTTTGTATTTGAAAAAATATCTCCAGGTTCTACAGGAATTTCACGGCGGATTACATAATCCTTTGTCTTTGTATTACCGTTTATAATAACATGCTCAACATGGCTTCTCGGGTTTTCATATATACGGAGCACATAAGAAATAACTTTATTTTCAGTATCTTTGTTTACTTCAGGAACAAACTGATTTGAAGTATAGCCATTTTCATAATAAAGGTTCTGGACAGCCCATCTTGTTCTTACAAAACGTGATTCCTTATAAATGTCTCCGGTTTTCAAAGCAACAAGTTTTTCAAGGGTATCCGTTGAAAAAACTTTGTTTCCTTCAAAAGTTATGCCGCCGAAAGTATACTGGGAGCCTTCCTGAATCTCAAAAGTAATGTATATTTCCTTTCTCTGTTTTTTTTCGTTAAGGACAGGCTCCTGTTTTACGTTAAGAACCTTTGCGTCCACGTATCCCCTGTCTTTGTAATAATCTACTATTGCTTTTGAATCCGCAGTAAGGGAAGCTTCCTGAAAAGCTCCTTCGCTGAAAAGTCCGGCTTCCTTTAAGGAAATTTTGCTTTTTAAGGTCTTGGCCGTAACAACAACATTTCCATTGAAGTTTATTTTTTTAACGATGGTCTTGTTACCTTCAGAAATTGATATATGCTCAATTATGTCTTCACCCTGTCTCTCAATATAGCACCGTACTTTAACTTCATTATAACCGGAATCTATGTAATGATTGCGTACGGCACGCTCATCAGCCCACAGATTTGCCTGTTTATAAACATCCCTTTCCTTAGACAGAATTACATCCTTCAGTTCACTTGTATGAATTTCTGAATTTCCCTGAAAAACAATCCGCGTAATAATCGGAAGTTCCACAACTTTTATTACTATATTAACGGACTTTCCCTTATCCTTACCCGGCTGAGCCTGAACCTCAACGTCACTGAAATAATCCAGCGCAAACATTTTATCGTAAAGTTCACTGATAAGCTCGTCTGTAAAATTCTTATTTATATACGAACTGACAATACCATCAAGATCTTTTGACTTTATATTTTTTAAATTCTCAAAGGTTATGGTTTTTACAGGCTTGTTATAATACCACTCCTCCTGGGCAAAAACCGGAGCTGAAACTAAACCTGCAAGCAATAAAACTGCTGCAAAGAAACCGTGCTTAAAGCGCATATATTTCCTCTTTTTTTAAAAATTAAATCGCCATGAAAGCGTAATAGACGTGGATTGAACCCAAGTCTGCTGCAAACTTTCCATATCAGGAGCAAAACTCCATCGTATGTTTGCAAAAGGAGAATCCAGTTCAAGACCCATTTCAGGATGGAAAACCAGACCGCCAGAAAAAGCATCACCTGTTGTATTTTTATTTTCATCATACGTCCAGTTCATCATGGCATCCACGTATATATTGCTTCCAAAGTATTTACCAATATAAACAGTCGTATTATCAAATAAGTTACTGATCAATGCACCTTTTTCTGAATCACTGTTCATATTGAATCCCTGTTTAATGGAATTCTGAACGAGTGTCGTACGGACAGAAAATATATCAAAATTGCATAAATCCCGCAATGCACCTTCAAGACGGCGAAGGAAAGTTACCTGAACACTGTAGTCAAGGCTGCTTACAAGAACATCAGAAGCAGAAGTGCTGTCACCGGCAATAATCTGACCGAGAATCTCCATAAGTTCTGATTCAGACTTTGCAGGAGAAGATGAAAGGACCGGGTCAAAATCAGAAACATGCTGTTTTATTGCAGACAGAGTTATAAGAACAGGATCACCGCTTGCATCACGTTCATTAATCTGTCCGCGGATAGTAACAAGAGGATCAAAATTAGACTGATTTTCATTAAGGCTTATGCTTCCTTCCTTCAGGTAGAAGTTTCTATTCAAATATGAAACCTCTCCTCCCCTTAAGACAACATCTCCTTTAAGACTCCAGAGTCCTGCATCAGTATCCATTGAGAGGAAAAGATCCGTATTAGGAGCAATAAGGGTACGTATAAAAGGCTTTACTTCCACTTCGACTTTCTGGGCAATTTTTACAGATGCAGTTATATAGAAATTAAGTGTATTGAACCATTCTTCAAATTCAATATCAGCCTGAGTCGGTTCAGAAAAATCTATCAGAGGAAGGCCTGTATTTGTAATTACATTTGCTTTTGTATCATGTACGGTAAAGTTTCCGTCTATGGTAATGTCATCTCCTTCCCATATCATGGAACCGTAACCGCCTGCAAAGCCTGTAACCCGCAGCTGAGGAATCTTAACATCAAAAGGAAGATCCCTGTTTTTTTCAGTACGGACATTTACTTCAAATGTTTCAATTCTCCAGCGGTCCAGAGCAAGCCTTACATTTGCCGTTACCATTCCCTTCTTTATCTTGAACAGTGAATCCGGAAGTTCAATTTCATCCTGAGTAATCTGAACCAGAAGAGGAGAAGCCGTAAAATGTTCAGGTACATAATCAGGAAAATTAAAATCAATGTTCTCGATAAGAGCTTCTCCGTCAAGATTAGGATCTGTAAGAAGTCCGGAAAGATTAAGCTGTCCTGATATGATTCCGTTATGTACATAAAAACCGTCTGAATTAAATATGAAAGAAATTTTTGTAACGTCTATATAGATATTACTTACATTCAGATTGACAATCATGTCCTTAAAAGAACCGGAAGCATCAAAATGAATCGGCTTATCATCAAGAATAGAAAAATTAAGAGTACCGTCGTCCAGATATTCACCATAGGCTCCCAGATATTCGTTTGTCATTATATCCACACGTCCAGGAGAACGGATGATTGAAAAATGAAGAGGAGGCGCATTCTTTCCTAAAGTACCGCCTATATTATCAGCATCAATTTCAAGAGAGAAAGATTCCGGAAGAACTTTTCCTTCCGTTTCAAAAGGAGAAAGATTTTCTGCCTTCATAACCATAGGAACAATTAAAGTCTGTCCGTCAAAATCGGCATTGAATACACACTGAGCCAGTCCGTCAAAATCCTTCATATTAAATGAACCGGAAAAGTCTTTTACGGAGAAATCTGTCCAGGATGCAGAAAACTCAGGAACAGTAAATATCTCTTCCATGTATGCCATGCTTCCTTTCATGAAAAGCGGAGCACCTGCAAGCTGCATCGAGAAACTTGAAAGATTAACCGTAACGTAAGGATTCTCAACTGTACCGCTGAAAGTTACAGTTGCAGAAAACCGTTCATCATCCGGCTGTGTTGAGAAAATATGACGGAGAGAAAAATCTTCTACATTTGCCTGTGCATTAAAGAAGCAGTTTGTCATCAAATTATCCATGGTAAGTTTTTCCTGAAGCGGATTGGTAAACGAACCGTCCACAACTATGGATTCACTGGTCAAAGGATTCTTTAATGATATCTGCATGTTGAACGAATCAAAGATGCCGTCATTTATATTCCACAAGCCGTACGCACTTCCCTCAAACATTGAGAACGTATCTGAATAATTCAGGCTGGATAAAACGATTCCTGAATAATCAGCCTTTCCGATAAAAGATACTTTCGGGTGCATTGCAAGAATCCCTGAGAATTCTTCTGCCTCAAACTTTGAAATTTCAACATAGAAATCATCAAAATCAGGAATTGAAAATGTAGCTTCCGTCGTAAAATCAAAAATAAATCCACCGGCGCTTACAGGAAGAGAAGTTGTCTCTACAGTTCCGGAAATTCCCCTGTCAAAGTTTACGACAAGATTCAATCCGTAATTACCGCTTATGTTCAGCCATTCACCGAGAGAATAAATTCCGTTAAGCTGATATGGAATATTATTTATATTTACATCACTCTGAAAAATCGCCTGTTCATCCTCAGGAGAATACTCTGCATTCAATGTTGCCATAAAGGAATTTGATCCGTAATTAATGCCGGCCTGACTTACATGCAGTGAAGTTTCTGTTCCGTCAAATGAAAGAATTACGAACTGACGGTCTTCCTTCGTGTTGGCAAAAAGAGCATTAGGACAGTTATATGTAACGGATTTAAAATCCGTAGATACATAAAACTCAGTAGACATAATGTAAGATTCGAGAGAAGCTGCCGCAGAGGATATGGAATCACTGCCCGGCTCATCGAGAAACCATCCGGCCGCAGATACAGCTCCGTCAAGAAACAGATTATTAACTGCAACAACCGCCTGAAAATAACTTTCATCTTCAAGGGACAGAGAACCGTCTATTCTTACGGAAGAAGGTTTTGATGCAAAAAGATTGAAATCCTCATGACTGAAATCATTCATTGTAAACGTAAAGTCAAGAGAATTTTCTTTACTGAATACGTCCAGTTCAAGCCATGAAAACTTTCTGTCTCCGAATACAAATTCCGGAATATAAAAAACAGTAGAATTTTTTGAAGGATCTACAAAAAGATCAAAAGAAATCTTATTTCCGTTTGGCAAGGTTATATAATGAACCTGTCCTGACCCCTGGGGCTTCATTTTTTCAAGATCAAACTTTCCTGAAAAATCAGCATCGGCAAAAGCTCCCTCAGCCTTCAGATACTTAAGGTTTATCATTTTTGAGTCTCCCTTTACATCAAAAGCAAGACTCTGTCCTCTGTCAAAAATGTTCCTTGAAAATATAAAAGATGTATTACTGCTCCAGTCAAGTTCACCGGTTAAAAGCCCTGCATGAAATGAAGTGGAGGTAGTAAGCTTTGACCCGTTCCACATAAGAAGATTTTCATCATCAGAAGGAATCCTGAACATTCTGAAAGGATTAAGTTCAGTACTGCGGAATTCTGCATCAAAAGTTCCGCTGTCCGCATCAACAGAAGCAAAAAGATTATATGGAAGATTATACTGAACCGTACGGGCATTAATCTTACCGGAACCGTATGTTACAAGAAGGGATACATCCCTGATGGAGTAAGACGCTTTTTCAAGATTATCAAGGGAAATCAAAAGAGAACTTCCGTCTATGTTTTTCTGCAGTTCTCCCTTCATACCCACTGTAAATCCGGCAGTACGCATTCCCAAAGCCTTTAAAGATGCAAAAGCGGTTCCTGTCAACGTTCCGGTTAAAGAAGAACCTGTATTGTTTTTTCTGATGACGGCTTCATTTATTTTTGCAGAATACTCATCGCCACCCAAAGAACAGTGAAAGTTTACGTTACGCACGTCAACATCAAAGGGGAGCCTGAAAAGAAGGTCTTTAATGCTTTTCCGCAATTTATGAGAAATAAAAACATCTGATTCTTCCTCTTCCTGCATATCCTTTACGAGAAGCTGAAGTTTATCCTGAACGTTCCGGCATTTCTCGCTGTCATAATCGAAATTAACGTCAAATACACTGAATTCCGTAAAGGCATGATCCAGGTCTTTTCTGATAAATTCCCTGATGCTGTAATTAATATTTACCCTGTTTATAGTAAGGATTTTTTCACCGGTAGAAACATCCTGAACTGCAATACCCTTTATACGAATTCCTGTAAGTATTGACGGTGACATGGACTCGTAAGTTAAAAGCAGACCCGTCTTTTCTGAGAGATAGGAATTAAGTTTTTTTTCGTAACGGTCAAAGGTTAAATTTACAGTCCTGTAAAACGGCCGGAGCGCAAAAAAAACAGCCGTAAGAATGAGGAGAAATATCAATATTCCGGTAACAGTCCGTAAAATGACCTTTTTTTTCATGAACAATACGCCGTTGCAATTTTATCATCTATCGCTAAAATAATGAAGAAGTTTTGAAGAACGTTTATCAGGAAGGTGGCATAATATGGTATTAAATAATTTTATTGTGTTTGAAGGTATTGACGGAGCCGGAACCACGACACAGCTGAACCTTCTTAAAGAAACACCGGAAACAAGAAATTCATACTATACAGCAGAACCCTCTGCCGCACCGACAGGAGTATTTCTGCGCCAGATGCTTAAAGGCTCTTTTAAAATAACAAATGAAACTGCAGCCTATCTTTTTGCCGCAGACAGAAATGAGCATGTAAACGGAGAACTTTTTTCAGAAGGAAATCATCTTATTACGGGAATAAAAAAAGCCTGTGAATCAGGAAAAACCGTCATCTGTGACAGATATTTCTTTTCAAGCCTTGCATATCAGAGCATAGGCTGTGACAGGGAAGTACCGGAACGGCTGAATGAAGGCTTTCCGCTTCCAAAACTGCTTTTTTATTTTGATATTGAAGCAAAAGATGCCTTAAAACGCGTAGATTCCAGAGGTGAACGGGAAATTTACGAAAAAGAAGACTTTCTGTCCAGAACAGTTACTGAATACAGGAGGGTAATCAGCGAATATTCTGAAAAAGGCAGAAAAGAAGGCATGAAAACTGTCATAATCGATGCCACTGATACAAGGGAAAATATAGCAGCAATAATACAGAAGGAAATAAAAGCCCTGCTCTGACTCTTACAATCCGCTAATATCTTATCCTCCGGATGCCGAAATTCTATATATGAAGAAAGGCTTAAAGAAAATCATACTCACGGCTCTTTTATTTATAACTGCAGGAACAGTTTCAGCCTATGTATGCAAATATAAGGAAGACTACCTCAAGCTCTATCACGTTCATTACGGACAGGAAAGCGATGACTGCATTGAAAACATTTACTGGCTTGAGCAGGCTGTAAAGGCAGATTTTGCAAATCCTCTGTACGCATATACAAAAATAGAAAACGAACAGCAGTGGGAAAAATACCGCTACCTGTTCATGCTTCACCTGAACTTAAAACTGATTGAACAGCATTTAAGGCTCGGCAGGATTTACGATAAAAGTGCCGCATATTTTTACGATGCTCCTTACAAGGACGAATACCTGAGAAACCTTAAGACGGCTAAGGAAGCCTATACCCTGTGCTATACTTACTGGGAAGAAGCAAAACTCTGGGCAGAAAAAGCAAATGTGGGAAAATTTAAGTTTATGTTCCTGACGGGACTTCAGAACTGGGAAGACGAAAGAGAACGGGTTTGTACCGGAAAACTGGATTATCAGAAAATACTGGACCGTGAACTGACGCGCCTTAACAGGGTAATAGACGACCTCGTTGCAATGGAAAACAAAACATACTAAAATGTTTTCATGGATTTAAAAGAATCAGATACATTCACTTTACAGTATCCCCAGAACTCGGGTTTTGATAAAACTGACATTCATTTTTATTCAGGGAAAGTTGATTTAGATTCAATTTACTTTTCAAATACCGACTCAAATATAAAACGGCTTTTTGTAACGGATACAAACATTGCTGCATTGGAATGCATGAAACCCTTCATTTCACGCTTTCTGCCTGAAAACACCATCAAAAACATTAAAATAAATGATGTATTCAAAAACGGCAGTGACTTTCTTTTAGTCCTCGGACCTGGAGAAGCTTTTAAAACAGTTCAGAATGTTCTCAAAATAGTAAGTACGGCCATTGATGAAGATTTCAACAGAAATTCTCTTTTTGTTTCCATAGGAGGCGGAGTTCTCTGTGACATGACAGGTTTTGCCGCCAGCATGTTCAAGCGGGGAATTGAAGTAGAATTTGTTCCAACCACCCTGCTTGCTGACGTAGACGCGGCAATCGGAGGAAAAACCGGCTGTGATTTTGAATCCTATAAAAACATGATAGGAGCTTTTTATCCGGCAAGAGCCCTGCATGTATTCAGCAGTTTTATCCAGACACTGCCGGAAAAAGAATACCTGTCTGGACTTGCAGAAGCGCTTAAAACAGCCCTTCTATTTTCTCCGGAAATGACGGAACTGTTCAAGACAAAACAGAAAGACATACTTTCCAGAAATCCGGAAATCATAAATACCATCATAACTGAATGTGCAAAAGCAAAAGCTTCCATCGTTTTTAAGGATTTTAAAGAAAGAGGAGAACGGGCTTTTCTTAATCTTGGACATACCTTCGGACATGCCCTTGAGTCCACAGCCGGACTGGGTTCTGTAACCCATGGAGAAGGAGTTGCCTGGGGAATGGCCAGAGCCGCTGAACTTTCTTTTAACCTCGGCTTATGCTCAGAAAAATATAAGACAGAATGCCTGTCCTTAATATCTTCATATGGATACGATGCAAAAAGCATTCCCCACTGTCTCAGCGGTCAGAAACAGGCACAGCTGATAAAAGCAATGCACAAGGATAAAAAGAACAGTTCTTCTTCAGTGAAAGTAATTCTCCAGAAAAACTTCCAGGATACTTTCATAACTGAAGTTTCTGATAATGACATTCTGAATGTTTTGAAGGATTAAAATGTATTTACGAGAACACTACTTTGATAATGCCGCAACAAGTTTTCCGGATGCGGACATACTGAGGGAAGCTTTAGATTTTTCACTGGAACACTGGGCAAATCCCTCAAGTATTCATGCTGCAGGAACAGATGCAAAAAAAGCACTGGAATCCTGCCGTGCAGAATGTGCCGCCGCACTGGGAGTAAAGCCGCAGACAATTTTCTTTACCTCTGGAGGAACAGAAAGTGATCATATTCCGCTTCTTTCAATACTTTCGCGACCTCAGAAAGGAAGTTTTATTGTAAGCGCAATCGAGCATCCTGCCCTGAGAGAAATGGCAAAAATGATAACGAATACAGGGTGGAAAATGATAACGGTTAATCCTGATAAAAACGGCTTTATCCAGCCCCAGAGCATTATTGATGCCCTTCAGGAAGATACAGTTTTCGTTACAGTAATGGCCGTAAATAATGAAACCGGAGCAGTTCAGGATATACCGGGGATTGCATCTGCGCTGAATGAATACTCTGCGAGCCACAGAAAAGTTTTCTTCCATGTAGACTGCGTTCAGGCAGCCGGAAAAATTCCACTGAACCTGAATATAAAAGGAATAGATTCAGCAGCTTTCAGTGCCCATAAAATTCACGGGCCTAGAGGTGCAGGCATTCTCTATTTAAACAGAGAAATCAATTCCTTCCTGAAAGGCGGCGGTCAGGAAAAGTCAGTACGCTCAGGAACAGAAAATTTATTCGGAGCAAAAGCTTTTGCATCCTGCCTGAAAAAATATCTGATTTCTGAAAAGAATCCCTCTTCAATGAACTCTTTCAGGGATCAGGAACTTATAACTTCGTCCTTCATAAAAAAAATAAAAACCTTAAAAAACTGCAGGATTATTCCGTCCTGCCGCGAAAATGAAAGCGACGACCACCACTTTTCTCCTTTTGTACTTCAGGCATCATTCATTGGAATTCCAGGTCAGGTTATGGAACGGGCTTTAAGCGAAAAAGGCTTCTATATTTCTACCGGAAGCGCCTGCTCTTCCAGTCACGCAGGCCGTCCTGTACTTGATACAATGCAGCTGAGTGCAAAAGAAAAAGAAAGTGCAGTCCGGTTCAGTTTTGATACATCCTGTACGCAAAAAGCTGCGGATGAACTGTTTGAAGCCGTAAAAGAAATCTGTCTTTTATTTACTTGATATAAAAAGTGCAATCTGCTATATTAAGCCCTGTCGGGTGCAGATCTGCACATTTTCAAAAATCAACTTATTTTTAGGGAAGGACAGTAAAATGGCTATCAGAGGAGAACTTTTTACCAATCAGGTTAATCTTGATAACAGAAGCTATTATTTTAATGTGAAGGAAAACCGTAACGGAGATATTTTCCTCCAGATCGTAGAAAGCAAGATAAAAGACGGAGAAGAACGCCGTGACATCGTAGTATTTGCAGATGACATGAAAGACTTCTTCAAGGGACTGGATGAATCCCTTACTTACATCGAAAAAGTAAAGAAAGAAAGAGCTAAAATCAGGGCAGAAAAAAAGGCCGCAAAAGCTGCAAAATTCAATCCTGATGGAGCAGAATCAGAAAAAACAGCAAAAAAAGTTTACCGCCGCAAGGGCGAAAGCCGTCTGGTTGCTGAAAAACGCGCAGAAAAGAAAGACGACGGTATTAAACGTACTGGAAAAGTAATTCACATTACGTCAAAAAGAAATGCTGATTCAGAAAAAACTGAATACTGATTTTACACAGTTTATTTCAAAAGCTAATACTTAAAAGTAAGCCGCTGGATTGGAGATGGTCCGATCTGGCGGCATATCTGTTTATGGGCAGGAGTCGGATACCCCTTGTGCTTTGCATATCCGTACTGAGGATAAAGCCTGTCATATTCCATCATGATTTCATCACGGCAGGTTTTTGCCAGAATGCTTGCAGCCATGACATAAGGATATTTACCGTCAGCTTTAGGTTCACAGCGGACAGTACATGAAACATCAGGAACAAAAGTACCGTCTGTTACGGCAAGAAGTTCTTTTTCTGACGGCATGATTATTGAATTTTTACGGCACCACTCAGGAAGTTTTATAATCATCATCTTATATGCAACCTGCATAGCTTTAAGGCTGGCCTGAAGTATGTTTATCCTGTCTATCTCTTCATGATTTACAAGACCGATTCCCCAGCAGGCCTTTTCTTTTATTACAGTTTCTGCGGCCTTCCGTTTTTTTTCAGAAAGTTTCTTACTGTCATTAAGGATTTCTACAGGAAAATCCTCCGGCAGAATAACACATGCGGCACTTACAGGACCGGCAAGAGGCCCCCTTCCGGCTTCATCAAAACCAACGTATAGACTCATTTTTTTTAATCCAAACAAAGAACAGTATTTTCTGCCTTAACTTTTATTTTTGCTTTAATATCCTGCCAGAGCCAGGAATCCTTTGATTTTTTTGAATCCAGCTGCAGACTGAAGGTATTGCTGCTTATACCGGCTGATGTTCCTGCAAGTTCAAGACAATGCCCTACCCTTCCAATCAGATAAAACATGTCAGATAAAATTTCTGCAGAGCCGCCGTGCATTGTAACATTGACACAGTTGGGAGCAGAAGAAGTTATGCGGCTATCCTGAATACTGACGGTACTGTCAGAAGCAGACAGTGCACATGCATATGACTGAGACTGAACCGTAAGTCCGGATCTGGAAACGCATATCTCTGATTCAGCAGAATTTATAAGAATTCCGTCTCCTATATAAATACCCACAACTTCAACATTATCAAGAAGCAGTTTTCCTTTTTCTACAGTTATAAACGGCAGTTCACCATCTCTTGACGAATCATCAGTACGCTCAATTATACAATTGGAAACTTCAACCGATGCTCCGTTTACCTGCAAAGCTGACTGCGGTGCAAAAACAAAGCGGGCGTCCCTGCAGATAAAAACACAGTCCCGTTCTATTACAGACAGAGGTTTTGTTATTTCTATATTCCCCGTAACATGTACCCTGGTTGACTTCTGTGAATTAATGACAGCCAGAGCTTCTTCAAATGTCCTGAATGGAGATGACCAGCTTCCGTCATGAACGGAAGAATTATTTTTTGGTGAAGAATTAAGATAATAATTATACTGATCAATAATTACATCATATTCAGCAACAGAACTCCTGTTTCCGCTCCGGTCTAAAGAATATGCACATATCTTGAAATACGAAGCATTTTTTGAGGGAGACTTAAGAAGTATCACAGATCCGTCATATTTACGGAAATCTCCCGTAGAAGTCTTTGCAAGTTCAGCCAGTGCAGTTTCTTCAAAAGCAGAGGCAGATTCAACAGGTTCACTTACGGAATAATAAATCCCCGCATCTTCTTCATCACATCTGATTTTTACTTTTACTTCACTCCGGGCAAAACCATCCTGAGTCGTACTTTCAAATACGGGCTGAGCCGGATTCTGCCTGTCAACAAAAAAATCAAAATGAACTGTTCCCTGATAAACATTGGAACAATAGACCTTAAATACCTCAGAGCGATTTAAAGTATTTCCTTCAAAAGTATCCGCCGTTACGGAAGAATAAAGATTATCAGAGTTCAGGGCAAATCTGTAGGAACTGTCAGAACACTTAAACTCAAGGCTGCCGTCCTCTGCACTTACTGCACTGAATACCGGCATGGCAGGAAGAACATATTCACTTACAGGATTGCCTTCCTCGTATGCAATTGACTGCCACCTTATGACATGAGGCTTTGTTCTGTCGAGAACAGTCAGTTCCCTTGAAGCAGTCCAGTATTCATCATCAATCTGATAGATAAGATTTTCTCCCGTATAAGTAAAATCCGTCCAGTTATCAAGAGTAAAAGGCACGCTCCGTTTTACAAGTTTCTCAGCGGAAGGAGTTTCTGCAACCTTTATTACAAAATGCCAGCTTAAATTATCTTTCTTTAAGGTGCAGGCTGCATAATGTTCAAGAACGGAAGTTTTATTTATTAAAAGATTATGACCTTTCTCAAAAACAGAAGAATTATTAAGCGACAGCTCAAAATCCTTTGGAATATAAAATTCTCCGGACGAAGAATACTTAAGGATAGGATTTGAATTTATATTCTGAATGAGCAGTGCGGTATCAGAGTCAGCAGTCGAAAAAGCAGAGGGTTTTACCGTATACATGACGGTAAAGTCAGAACGTATTCCGCTTTTTGAAATGACGGCAATCCGTACCTTTACATCCCCGGTTTCATCAATCACGACAGGTCCGTCATAAGAAAACCCTGATACAAGAGGATCACTGCCTGAAAGAGAATAATATACTTCACTGCCATCAGAAGTATTCAGCACAAGAGGCTGAACATTGACCCACTGACCTGAAACCGGCGACAGAATATCTTTTGAAGAAAAAGCACCGGCAGAAGAAATACACAATGAGAAAAGTAAATATTTAATGAAACCGGAAATCTTTTTCATAAAAAACTAATTATCCTGCTTAAAAAGCGGTTCAAGAATTTTTCTAAGTTCCGGATACGGCTTATAATAGTTTTCCTCAAGTTCAGTAGAGGTAAGACCAACAAGCTCATGGCTGTTATAGTTGATCCATGGATTCTGTTCCGGATTATTTATTTCAAATTTCCTGCACCAGTAATCAGGTCTTACAGGAGGCTGTTCCTTATAATGATAAACCTTGTAATCATGAACTACAACCTTAATGTTTTCTCTAGGAACGCCTTTTTCAAGAAGAATGCTTACAAGATAATTAAGAGTTCTTCCTGAATCATAAATATCATCAACCAGCATAACTTTATCTCCCATACGGAGATATTCCGGTGAGTAAGTCCATCCGTCAATTCTGACAGCTTCATGCTTTGAAACATCTGTATAACTTCGTGCTACGACAGCAGCGTAAAGAACAGGTTTATGATTTTTCAGGGCAACCTTATAGTATTCACTGATAACGTTTGCCATATAAGCTCCGCCCCTGAGGGAGGTATAAATTATATCAGGAACAAAATTATCTTCCCGATAAATTTTATCAGCCAATATAAGAGCATTATTTCTTACTTCATCATACTGTAAAAATTCTTTCATATTATTCTCCAGATCAATCTAATTATACAGGGTTTCAGACATTTTCAACAAGTAAAGTCTGCTGAGTTTTATTTTCATGCTTTTCTTTCTTAAAACGGACGGTTATCTTTTCTCCGTTATAATCAACCATTACGGTTGCAGAATTTCCCCTCTTTCCGGACAGAATGAGAGTTGCAAGCTCATCTTCAATTTCCCTTTCAATAAGGCGGCGCAAAGGGCGGGCACCCATTGAAGGATCATAACCGTGCTCAATGAGATACTCCCTTGCTTTAGGTTTTATGCACAGAGAAAGGTTCTGCTCACCAAGCCTGAGTTCAAGTTCCCTAAGCTGAATATTAAGGATTGAATTAATCTGTTCTTTCTCAAGAGGGCTGAATACAACAACATCGTCCACACGGTTGAGAAGTTCCGGAGTCATGATGCGCTTAAGCTCCTCCATGGCACTGGATTTAATGTCGTCATAAGGAAGGACACCTGAAGAGGAAAGTGAAAATCCCATGCGGTTTTCTGCCATAATGTTTCTTGCACCGGCATTACTTGTCATGATTACAATGGTATTTTTAAAACTGACGGTATGACCGAGGTTGTCAGAAAGTTCCCCTTCCTCAAGCATCTGCAGCAGCAGGTTGAATATATCAGAGTGAGCTTTTTCTATTTCGTCCAGAAGGACAACAGAATAAGGATGCTGCCTTACTTTTTCTGTAAGTGTGCCTCCCTCATCATAGCCTACATATCCAGGAGGAGCTCCTACAAGACGGGAAGCATTATGCTTTTCCATATAATCACTCATATCAATTCTTATAAGGGCATCTTCCGTACCGAATAAGAATTTGGCAAGAGTTTTTGCAAGCTGTGTTTTTCCGACACCGGTAGGACCAAGGAAAATAAAAGATCCGATTGGACGCTTTACGGAAGAAACACCGGCTCTGTTTCTGCGGACGGCACTGCAGATAAGCCGGACAGCTTCATCCTGACCAATTACAGTCTGATGAATATATTCTTCCATTTTAACAAGGCGATGACTTTCTCCGTCATCCAGCTGCTCTACGTCAATTCCTGTTGTCATACTTATTATTGAAAGTATATCATCCACGGTAACATGTTTTGCAGCCGACTTTCCGCTGTTTTTCCATTCACGGTTAACTTCATCAAGACGATGGCGAAGTTCTCCGACTTTATCCCTGATCATTGCAGCCTTTTCATAGTCCTGCTGCTGTACAAGAACAGTCTTTTTTTCTGTAAGAGATTCTATTTCTTTTTCAAGTTCATAAGCTTCAGAAGGACGCTCATCATCAATGATTTTTTTTGCAGCACCAGCCTCATCAAGAATATCAATTGCCTTATCCGGTAAAAACCGTTCGTTTATATATCTTGAACTGTATTTAACAACGGCAGGAATTACATCATCATCGTAAATTACGTTATGAAATTCTTCATACTTACGTTTTAATCCCTGAAGTATTGCAATTGATTCCACCTGGTCCGGTTCATCTACTACAATTTTCTGAAAGCGTCTGGCAAGGGCACTGTCTTTTTCAAAATACTTTCTGTATTCCTTGCTGGTAGTCGCACCGATAACCTGAAGTTCACCCCGGCTTAAGGCAGGCTTCATCATATTGCTTGCATCCATTGAACCTTCCGGACCGCCTGCACCGATTATCGTATGAATCTCATCAATAAAAAGAATTACATTTCTAGTCTCACGGATTTCCTTCATTACACGCTTCATGCGTTCTTCAAATTCTCCGCGGTATTTTGTTCCTGCAATCATTGCCGCAAGGTCAAGACATAAAACCCTCTTATCAAGAAGATTCTTCGGAACGTTTCCCTTAACAATTCTTGCAGCAAGTCCTTCAACCACAGCAGTTTTACCGACTCCCGGCTCTCCTACGAGAATAGGATTATTTTTCTGCCGGCGGCTTAAAATCTGAATAAGGCGCTGAATTTCATTTCCACGTCCGATTACAGGATCAGCTTCATCTTCCTGAGCTTTAAGAGTAAGATCACGGCTGAATGTTTCAAGAATTGAATTTGCATTCGGTTTTCTTCTGCTTGTACCGTCAGACATGAGAAGCTCACCGTCGGCTCCAGGAATTCCCGGTTTAAAAGTACCGTCAATTCTGGCAGAAGAAGGAACTTTTTTTTCTACGTCCATAACTGCATTCCGCAGCTGCTCATAGGTAATTCCGGCTTTCTTAAAATAATTATTCATAAGTGAAGGATTTTCACTTACGGCACCAAGAAGAAAATGTTCCGTACCGACATACGAAAGTCCGGAACGGGAAGCCTCTGCATTTGCCAGTTCCATAACATTCTTAAGACGCTGTGAATGAGGAAGGTCATAAACCTCTATATCTGCAATTTTTGCAGTCATGCTCTGCTCAATGGCAAGCTGGAGGGTAAGGACATTCATTCTCAAGGTACGAAGCGTTATATAACCAAGTCCGTCTCCGGATTTTAAAAGTGCAAGAATAACATGTTCAGGTTCAAGAACCGTACTTCCCAGTTTATATGCTTCATCAGGGGCAAGAGCTACCAGAAGCCGCTGTGCTCTCGGCGAAAGACTAAGATTATTCACAGTCATCCTCCTTATACTGAAAGAACAATATTTTCAAAAGTTTCCTGTAATGTAAGGGCCCTGAGTTTCTCTACCTTACGTACAGGATTTTCATCTACATCATTTTCAAACTTAAATGAACCGCTTTTCATTACAAACTCCAGGTGTCCGTTCTGTATTCTGTACAAAAGCGCATGTAACTGTTCATCATCAATTCCACTTAAAACGCCCAGATCCTTTGCAAATTTAAGCATGCTTATAATATCAATGGCTTCCCTCAGTGTTATAAAAACACTGGCCCGGGCAATGGCAACGCTTCTTTTCATTCCGTTACGGATATCACTTTTCATCAGGGCAAATACCTGTGTTCTGGCATTGCGTTCCATGTCAATTATTTTCTTTATTTCTGAAGCCATACCTGCAGTCTGCTCCAGTTCACTTCCAGCTACACTGCTTACATTTTCAAGATTATAAAAAAATCCTAAAGCTGAAGAAGCTGAATTAAGGGAAGTTATGGCACTGGCTCCCCCTGAACCGAAGGATGCAGAAAGAACAAATCCGTCGTCCGAACATTCCCTTACCAGAGCCGGAATGCGTTTAAGCAGAGAAAGAGATGGAAGATGAAGTCTTACACAGATGCGCATGCCGCTTCCTGAATCAACCAGACTTGAATTAAGATAGCCGAAATCATAGCTGGCGGCAAACTGAACATATTTCTGCAGTTCATCATCAAACTCACTTACAGCAGAATAAGCCTTTTCAACCTCAAAGCCGGCATTATAGGAAGAAATGCAGATATGATCCCGAACATTTACTACGCCGGAAAAACGTCCGTCATTTCTCAATATGATACCGCCTTCAGTCTGAAGTTCATTATCAAGAATCTCCCTCTCCGCCATAATACGGGCGCTTACCTTATCAAGAGCACTTATATTGATGGCATGAAAATTTTCTCCGTCAACCTTGTTGAAGGCATCTAAAAGAATTGCCTGAATTCTGTCTCCTTCTCCGGGAGAAAGCCTTGCAGGAAAGGGAAAATTGGCAAGATTGCGGGAAAGCCTGACTTTTGTAGAAAGTGCGACATCACATTCACTTCCGCACTGAGCATACCAGGCATCATTGAGGTTTGACTCAGTTTTCATCATCTTCCCTCCAGAAGGTACTGTCTTCCGTTCCAGAAACAGATGTCTTTTCCAGCGCCTTTAAATAATCCCTGTACATGGCAGCCTTTTCATAGTCTTCTTTTTCAAGAGCTGCATTAAGCTTATTCTGAAGTGCAATTCTGTCTGTAAGAACTGAATGAAAACTTGCAAGACGCGCAGGCATGCTTCCCGTATAAGAACCGGAAATTCCTTTCAGTTCAAGATATTTTTTTATTTCATCCTTAAAGATAGCATAACATTCAGGACAGCCGGCTTTACCGGTTTTTCTTATACTGCCGAGACTCGTACCGCATACAGGACACATTTTACTGTCCTGAGCTGCTATTTTTTTTGAAATATTAGCCAGTTCCTTAAAAAGATTGCCGATGGAAGAGCTGATTGAAGACGGATCTGAAGTAATTCCCCGTTCAAGAGCACACTCTGTACATATATTAACCTTACGCTTCTGACCGTTCATAGTAGTCTGCTCTAAAAATATTACAGCTTCCCTTTCATGACAAAAATCACAAATCATGTTAAATCCCCATTTAAATACGTCTATTTTAACACATATCAGTTTTTACGCAAAGTATCCATCGGTTTTTCTTTTGCAGCCCTCAGTGCAGGAAAAACAGATACCGCAAAAGACAGAAACAGCGTAAAAAATACAATAAACACAAGTTCTTCAAAAGGTACTTCTACTTCAATTTTCTGAATATAATAAGCAGGATTCAGCAGATGAAACTTTTCACCGGAATGCAGACGCGTAATAAAATTTACCATACGTTCAATTCCTGTAATTATATGATTTATGTTCACAGCTGCAAAAAGGCCTGCAGGAAGTCCGATGATAATTCCCCCTGCTCCGCAGCCAAGTCCTGTAATTATAAATGCAAGCGCAATTCCTGAAGAAGAAGCTCCCGTACTTTTTAATATTGCAATTTCTCTTGAACGCTCCATTACAATCATTACCAGAGCCGAGCTGATGTTTATTCCCGCTACAAGAACGATAAACAGCATTACCAGCAGAAGCATTACCTTTGTGGAAGAAAAATTTTCTGTCTGAGAAGCATTCAGTTCTTTCCATGTATAAACGGAAGACAGATTTATAAAAGAATTCTCCCGGTCCGCCTTAAGAAAACTGTCAACATTATGCAAAACTCTGTCCAGTTCAGGAGAAAACGGATCTGAAGTCGAAATATTAACAAAATACTGCCTGCCGGAAGAAGCAAGGGCAGAAAATGCATCAGAGACAGAAATAAATACCCAGAGCTGATCAAGTTCCTGATAACCGGAAGAGACGATGCCGCGCACCTTAAACACGCTGGCTTTAGGTGTCATTCGTCCTCCTGAAGAATTAACGGTTATAAGAGTTACATTATCACCGGGCTTCAGGGAAAGTATTTCTGCCATTTTAGAACTTATCACTGCACTCCTGTTCTCTGAAAGGTCTGCACTGCCCTCAATAACATCAAAAAGAGAACTGAAATATGAATTATCCTTAAAAACATTTCTTTCTATACCGCGTATAACCGCTCCAGTCCTTATTCCAGCGGAAGATGCAAGAGCCTCACTCCTGACCTCCGGCATAACCTGAAGAACTCCATCTACTTTTTTTAAAGACTCTGCTGCAGTTAAAAATTCTTCTTCACCTGAAGCATGAGAAGATAAGGAATCATACTGAACCTGAAGATCACCTGTTGCAAGATGAATCATGCGTCCCGTCATTCCGTCAATCATGCTTTCACTTATCACAAGAACTGCAATAAGGGGAACAAGGCTTATGCCTATGCAAAGCATTGCCCCCTTAAGACTCTTTCTTCCGAGAAGATCCCGGCCTTCCTCTGCACGGGGAAATAAAATTCTTTTTGCATAAAAAAAACTGGCAGCTAGTTTCATTATTACTCCCTGTTCAGTTTTTTATTTTCAAGAAAATATCTGACGCTGCCTTTTTTTGCAAGATTCATATCATGGGTGACCATTATAAGAGTCTTCTGATACTGTCGCGTAATATTAAACAAAAGTTCTCCGATCAGGACAGCATTTTCAGGATCAAGATTACCTGTAGGCTCATCAGCCAGTACAATCTGAGGATCATTTATAAGAGCACGTGCAACTGCAACCCTCTGCCTTTCTCCCCCTGAAAGTTCTGCAGGAAGATGAGATGCCCTTTCTGAAAGTCCTACATCAGCAAGAAGAGCCCTGGCTTTTTCCATTGCATTTTTTTTACTCATTCCGGCCATGTATGCAGGAAGAAAAATATTTTCAAGAGCTGTAAAATCTTTTAAAAGATGATGAAACTGAAAAACAAATCCAAGCACTTTCTGTCTGAAAGCGGTAAGTTCACTTTCTTTTAGTTTTGAAATATCACAGCCATTCATTATGACGCTTCCAGAATCAGAATGATCCAGCCCTCCGATTATATTAAGAAGGGTTGATTTTCCGCTGCCGCTTTTTCCGGCAATAACGACACTTTCTCCCTTAAATACCTGAAGATCTAAATCTTCAAAAATTACAAGATTTTCTACGGGAGTAACATAAGATTTTTTTAATCCGTTAACATCAAGAATTAATTCATTCATCACGAAGCACCTCTGCAACAGATACTTTTAGAAGTCTTCTTCCAGCAAGGAAGGAAGCCGCAACTGAAGATAAAACTCCAAACATAAAAATAATCATTATCTCCTTCAGTTCCATGCGGGGCGGTATACGGGCATATACATTAAACATGGAATTTTCTGCAAGATATTTCAGATTTTCGGGAGAAACAAGCCTTACAGAAAGATATTCAAAATAATACTGAACTTTAGCCATTGCCATAAAAACAGAAGACATATTAGAAGTAACCGCAAGTCCGATTGCAAGACCGGCAGCTGCACCTTTTAATCCAGTAACAAAGCCCTGCAGAAGGAAAACTTTTTTCAGATCACTCTCTCCTGCACCAAAAACTTCAAGAAGCGCACTTTCTGTCTTTCTCTGATAAATAAGTTTTTTCATTCCGTTATAAATGTTTATTGCAACCACAAGAAAAATCAAAAGCACCATTAAAAACAGAATATTTTTTTCCATTCTAAGCACGCCAAAAAAGCTTCTGTTAAACTCTTTCCAGGATTGAATTTTACTTTCAGGAAATTCTTCGGAAAGCTGAGCCATAAGAGAGTCTGCCCCTGATGAATCATAAAGTTTTATTCCATAATTGAGGGCTGCTTTTTTTCCAAAATTATTTTTTCCGCTCTCAAGATTTACAAATGAATAGGCAGCATTAAGCTCGGGATATCCTGAATAAAAAACTCCCCTGACAGTAAAAATCCTTGACTGAGAAATAAGGCTTACATCACTGGAACCGCTCATTGCTGCAATGCATATCCTGCTTCCCGTGTTTACGCCGAGAGACCGGGCTATTGTATTTCCGATTACTATTGAATCTTCTGAATCAAGATTAAAACTTCCGGAAATTATATTAAGTTCCTTCATGAACTCTTTATCCTTAAGGGCAGTTTCTGCATCAATGCTTCTGATTAATGAGGCACACTGTTCTCCTGAGCTGACAGCAAAAAGTCCCTGAGCTTCATAAAAAGGAGTTACATTTTTTATTTTCTTATTTTTACTGCACCAGTCTAAAAAAACTTGCTCATCCTTAACATCAGATACCCTGACATGATAGGAAGAAACCTCAAGGATGGCGTCAATAAAAGTCATCTGAAAACCGTTCATTACACTCATGACAACAATTAAAGCCATGACACCAAAACAGATTCCTAAAGAAGCAAGTCTGGATGTTCCTTTTCTGTCAATTTTCGTGAGGCGTCTTGAAACAAAAAAAATCCAGCGCAAACGGGAAGAAAGCATCATTTCTGCAGTTACCTCTTAACCTCTGTATCTTTATGATAAACAGTCTCTGAAACTTTAATTCCATGTTCATAACGGACAACAAGCTTAAAATCATCATCAAAAAAATAAGTAATGTTTTTTATCTTATCATCAATATGTTTTGTAGAAACCCTGAGCTCACCATTTTCATAAAAGTCTTCATCAGCCTCATCTGTAAAATCCTTATAGGCATAAACATTCCGCTGTGAATACTTAAGGCGGGACCTGTCATTTTCTACAGAATATTCTTTTACTTTTTTTTCTGTTACACGGTTTTCTTCATCATATAAATAATCCTGAACCGACGTCAGATACTTTCTGTTATCTTCACCGGCGGCCCATTTTTTTATCTGAGTACATTTTCCATTCTGACCATAAATATTCTCTACGAAAATTCCCCCCTGAAAGTTTTCTTCAAAAGTTCTTATCAGTTTTTTCTGTTCATCAGAAGAATATGTAAAAATAATTTTCTTTGCAGGGGTTTCTGTTTTTTCAGAAGAGTTTTTCCAGAAAGTTTTCTCTTTTAATAAATTATCTTCACCATAAATACGCTGAATTACTTCATCCTTATTTACAGAAACAATTGACGTACCCTCAGGAATTTTATTTACAGACAGTTTTTCTTCTCCGTATTCAAAAAACGCAAGAGTGTTATCATTTTTTCTCTCAAAAGTTTCCGGAATAAAACTTCCCTCACCATTCAGCGCACCTCCACTTTGAGGACCGAAAGCAGGATTTTCCAGCACATCTGTAAGCTCAACCCCTGACTCATAACCGAGAACATCTGCAGCTTCATAGGACTGATCATCAGAAAAAAGATTTTCATTTGGAAGATATTCTCCATATTCATAATAATGATAAAAAGTTTTGCTGTAATCCGAATATACTGAACGGGAAAAATACCACTCCTGAGAAGCCGGAACATGAGGATTTAAAAAATTAAGAATTGCCCCTAAGGATAAGAAAATTATTTCCATGCCGTAAATATCAGACCTGTTTTGCAGTCATAAATTCATCTATATATTTTTCACAGTTCATGCCGGAAATATTCTCATATTTTTCACCGGTACACACAAAAAGCACCGGTATGCCGAACTCCTTGCCTATGGTAACAACTTCACCGCCTTTTGCAGTGGAATCATATTTTGTGATGACAACAGCATCCACGCCTACGGCTTCATGGAATACTTCTGCCTGACGTACGGCATTCTGACCTGTAGTTGCATCAATTACAAGAATTTTTTTATAGCATCCTTCATCTGCTTTTGATGATGCAACTCTGTCTATCTTCTTTAATTCATTCACAAGATTCTCTTTATTATGAAGGCGACCAGCCGTATCAGCAATAACAAGACCGCCTCCGGAAGCACGTACTGATTCACAGGCATCAAAAACTACAGAACTCGGATCACTGCCCATCTGATGCCTGACGACACGGATCCCAAGTTTTTCTCCATGCATTGAAATCTGATCAACTGCTGCGGCACGGAATGTATCAGATGCAGAAAGAACAACATTCACTCCCTTTTCAGAATACAGTTTTGCCATTTTAGCAGCTGTTGTGGTTTTTCCAACACCATTAACTCCCAAAAGCATGTACACGTTAACTTTTGAAGGTTCAGGCATAAAATCTATGCTTTTAATATAAGAAAGAAGCATCTGTTTCAATTCAGCAGCTACGACCTCTTCTCCGGATATTTTTTCTGAACGGCATTTTTTTTCTAAAGCATCTACAACTTCAACTGCAGTTTTTGCCCCCAGATCTCCCTCGATAAGGGCATCTGTCAGTTCCTCAAAAAAATCATCTCCTGCACCCTTGTACAATCCGAATAAAGATTTTAATTTCTGACCAAAAGATAACTTAGACATATATTCTCCAAAATTTATTTTATAGATTCATTTTCTGATTCCGGAACATTCTGCAGGGACATTTTCTGTTCAATCATCTGATTGACTCTGACCCGATACCAGTCTTCCCCTTTCAGAATATCCTTCTCTCCGGCAGGTTGCGCATACACAGGAAGAGCCCGGTTTGCAGAACGAAGATACCTTACAAGTTCTACTGCAAAAAAACAGGCACAGCCTATTGTAATCCCGGTACTGATCCGCTGCATTGTATTCCACCGGTTTATTTCATCCACATCACTGTAACTTCCGGCATTATATCCGTTCACCATAGACAGATACCTTCCCTGCGTATACAAAGTAAATGGAAGGGAAACAACCAGCAGTGTGTATGACCTGTACATCCAGATTCTGCGTTTATCAATCTGCGCTGCTACATCGGACGGCAGGCCTTTTACAATAAGTTCCGTCTCACTTTCTGCAAGATTTTCAGGAATGTAATAGAAATAATACGATGAATCAATATCTGACACAACCTGTCCTATGACAGCCTGGCCGTTAACTGTGACAAGAGCATTAAGTGATTCATCCCCTACAGTCCCCGCGTGCTGTCCGTCTGCATATATTTCAGAAATAATCGGATACCTGAAGTGAAGCAAAACCTGAGATTTTTCTTCCTTTTCCATGGGAACTTCAACAGTGAATCTTGAATCATGTTCAAAATTATATGTAATTATTTTTGTTTTATACCCTTTTGCTGAAAACTCCAGAGTATGAATACCTAAATCAACAATCATTCTCGAATACTCAGAATGAACCACCCCGTCAACAGTTACTACAGGTGTTAGTTCCTCTTCTGAAGAAATATTTACGATAAGTTCAACAGGACGGCTATTTAAAATCTTTGGAATCATGTAGGATGCAATATTCGAGGCAATCGTCAGACAGTCATTTATGTTGCCGACCTCAGTAACTGTTCCCATGTTTTTACATCCGGGATAAACATACAGAGACGCTGTGACGGAGGCATAGTTACCATAAATTGAAATACTGCCGCAGATAAGGCCGTTTATTTTTTTAGCTACAGCTTCCTTTTCAAAACTCCGGCTTTCATAACCTTCTGCAGCCGCACCTTCAGAAACAGAAAAGAGAATCGTACTGTCATTATTATAAAGGACTACTTTTTCGGAAGAAGGAAAAGGGACCAGCTGTTCTTCTTTTTTTTCAGCAAAAGGATTGAAGGGAATCAGTGAAAAAGATTTTTTTTCTTTTACCGCTTCAAGATTTGCAGTCCTCGCAGCAACTTCCTTTCGAGCTTTCTCACAGTCTTCAAGATTCTTTTCTATTTTATCCTGAAGTTCCTTTATTTTTAAATCTTCTTCTGCAATAAGTTTTTTAAGTTTTTTAGGATTATCTTCCGTAAGAACAAGAGCATCCCTGGCCTGAACTTCTTTTGAAAGCTGAAGAAAAAGACTCTGCCGCTCAGTAAGGAATGTATTAAGCCTGCGGTCAAGTAATTCTTCATCCGTCGTCATTCTGGAAGTATTTTCTGCAATACGTTCCAGAATAAGCTGAGGTATGAGGGAAGCAGCAGAATCCTGAGAAGAAGAAACTGCCGTCTTTCTTGTAAAGTTAAATTTTGTTGCTGCAAGCACCCAGTCATCACAAAAGACCGGTAAACTAAAGAGGCATAAAAAAATACAGCAGCAAAATTTTTTTTTCATAAATCAGTCTTCACCAATATCATCATCGTCATCGCCGTCAGAAGCTACACCCTTCCATTTGGCACTGAGATATGAATCAAGGAAGCCGTCAATATCACCATCCATTACACCCTGAATATTTCCAACTGAATACTTGGTGCGGTGATCCTTTACCATTGTGTACGGCTGGAATACGTAAGAACGGATCTGACTTCCAAAAGAAATATCTTTTTTCTCTCCGGCAAATTTTGAATTCTCCTTTTCCTGCTGTTCTTTATAATACTCATACAGTCTTGAGCGGAGAATGCTCATTGCAGTTGCCCTGTTCATAAGCTGGCTCCTTTCACTGTCACAGGCAACAACAATTCCTGTCGGGAGGTGAGTAAAGCGAACGGCAGACTCTGTCTTATTAACATGCTGTCCACCCTTTCCGCCGGAACGGTATGTATCAACGCGGAGATCTTTAGGATCGATGTTAACTTCAATGGAATCATCAAGTACCGGAAATACATACACAGATGCAAACGATGTATGACGCCTTGCATTCGCATCAAAAGGTGAAATACGTACAAGACGGTGAACTCCGGCTTCTCCCTTTGTGTATCCAAACACATAAGGACCGGATATTTTCATGTTAATTGATTTTAAGCCGCCTTCTGCTTCTTCCTGAGAAAGTACCTCGACTTTATAGCCGTGACGTTCTGCCCATCTCTGGTACATGCGGGAAAGCATGAATGTCCAGTCACAGGCTTCCGTTCCACCGGCACCTGCATGTACGGAAAGAAAGCAGTCATTTTTATCAACTTCATCAGAAAGAAGATTAAGAATACTCTGGTGATCAAATTCAGCCTTAGCCTTCTCATACATTTCTTTAAGCTCAGACTCAAGTCCCTGATCTCCTTCTTCCATGCCAAGTTCATAAAGAGTAAGCATGTCATCAGAAGCTTTGCGGAGTTCTTCCCACGGTTCAATCCGCCCCTTAAGCATTTTAATATCATTCATTACTTTTGTGGCTTTATCATTGTCATCCCAGAAACCTTCCGCTGTCGTAAGGGCTTCTTTTTCTGCGATTTTACCGCGGATTTCTTCCGGATTAAGACGGGACCATACATCGTCAATATCCTTTTTCAATTGTTCAACAGGTTCTTTTAAATCTTCAAGCATAATACTATCCTAAACTTAATAATTTTTTTTGTGATTTTATAAACAGTGTTTTAAGAAAAAATCTGAGGCTGTCAATATTTTGAATTACGGTCAGAAGGAATACTGCTTCTGTCAGGAGCTTTGAACTGAGCTTTTTTCCACTTTTTCTGCTTTAATTCAGTAATTACAAAAAGTCCGTTAACAGGAAACTGATACATTCTGATTTTGTCATAATAATCCGTTACGCGGTCCACGTCTTTTTTCAAGGCAGAAACTGTATCTTCCGTAATACTCATACATTCCCAGCAGGAGCGCTGAATTTTCTTAAATCCATACATTGTGAGAATATTTACGAGAGCCTTTGCACTGTCCATTCCGCCAGGTTCAACTATTACAGAAACAAACATAAATATAGGATAATTAAAACTTCCTTACTTGTCAAACTGATGAAATTAGTTCACTATTTAAAGTATGAGAAAATTAAAACTACTTTTTTTACTGTCAGCTTTTATAACGGCAGCACAGACCGCAGCAGCTCAGTCTCAGCGGCCCATAGTATCAGGAATAAATACCTCTCCATCTGCAAAAAAAATAATCGTATCATGGCACCTTCCAAAAAAAACGGAAGATTCCCATATAACAGCCCTCCTCATTTACAGAAACAACAGGCCTTTTTCGTCAGCAGAAGACCTTAAGAACATGAAGCCGGTTGCAAAACTTTCTTCAGAATCAGAAACCTATGCAGATACTCCGGAAGACTATTCTGAATATTTTTACACTGTAATTTCAGTAACAAAAGAAGGCAGCTGGACCGGCAGTGAACTGTACTACGATGAGGAACTTGACGCTAAACAGGATGAGTCCGGAGGAACGCCGTTTTACATAATACTTCCGGGAGTTAATTCAACTTCTGAAGGAACAAAACTGAAAAGATACTCAAAGAAAGAAGCAAAGCCATCCGTTCAGGAATCAAAAAAGAAAAAAGAATATGACAACGGGCAGCTTAGGGATCAGCCCCTTCCTTACATAGACGTACTTAACAATCAGGGAGAAAGAAAAAGTTCAATCTCTGAGGAATCAGAAAATGCAGCACTTTCTCTTTTAGGAAAAAATACGTCTCCGGCAAAAAAAGCACTGGAAATGTACATCTTTGAAGATGACCTGATAAGTCCGTCCGGCGGTGATGACTACCTGCTTTTTGAAGTTTTGAGGAAATCCTTCATAAAGGAAGACTTTAACCTTGCTGCATCTGAATTAAAGAAATTCCTTGCCCAGAACAGATCTGAAAATACTGCTTCAAGGGCAAGTTTTTATCTTGGAGAATCTTACTATTACACGGGAAGGTATTCTTCAGCACTGTCCTGCTTTCTTTCCGTTGAAGAAAAATATCCCGCACTTGCACATAAATGGATAGAAAGCACCCTTAACCTTTTCAATACAGAAGATCAGTGAACCTGCTCTATAAGATTTATAAGCGTAGTTTCTTTAAGAGGAGTCTTAAGACTTTCTTTTAAAGATTCCCGCTCAAGTGTCTTTGCCTGCTGAGTTGAGGGTACGCCGTCCTTATCAGCACCAGGCCGGGTTTCATTGGCAGCGTCCGTTTTTTTAGCCGAATCACTGTCAGGAACTTTAACGAGAATAACTTCATCATCCTGATTCAATGTATCATAGAAACCTTTCTTGGTGTACTTTCCTTCACAGATTTCTTCATCAACTTTTTCTGCAACAAAGGAACCCACAACAGCACTGTCGTTATAAACAACACCGGGACCTGTATCCTTTGTAGTTACCTGCCCTCTGCGAACAACATCAAACTGACATCCTTTTACAACACCGTCGCTTTTTCCAAGGTCAACAAGAATAGTTCCGTTTACAATCTGCAGAACTTTTCCCCGGACAGGAAGAATATCAAGAACAGCACTTCTGAGACGTCTTACAGCCTTTGCAACACGATCATTGCCAGTCCTGTAAATATGAAAGTCTGCGGTTTTAGTACCGGTTCTTCCTGAGTAAACATCAGCTGCAAGAGTAAAAGAACGTTCCGTCTCATCAGTTCTGATAATCACAAAGTAATCCATTCCCGCCGTTCTGGCAGCCCTGTAGGCTTCACCATAACCAGAAACAGGATCAGACTTTACTTCAACAGAAGTACCTGCAACTCCGTTAAAAATATTTTTTACGCTTAAAGCAAGAATTTCCTCGGAATCCGGATGAAGAAGCTGCACTGTAGTTTTTTCATAATAAATTCCCAGCTTCCATCGTGTCTTATCAAAATAAAAAGGATCAACATTCCATCTTGCACTCAGATTATCTTCCATAAGATTTTCAAGTGAAGCTATAGTATCATCATTCTTTATTTCCTGTGCAGACTTTTCCCTCACAGGAGAACTCTCTGAAGTCTGTTTCTTTTTATCAGCCTCAAGCCTGTCGTAAAAATTTTCCTTTATGAATTTCAGCTGATGAAGATACAGCTCATACAAGCCTTCCTTTTCAAGCATATCTGCAAAGCGCTGTCTGGCATCCTGATCCAGTGGATTTATAGCAAGCGCTTTCTGATATTCATACCGCTCACTCTGTCCGTCAAAGTTACGCTTATAATCCTCTGCCTTATCAAGATGGAATTTTTCCCACTGAACACGTCTTGAATCCTCAAGATTCAGTTTTTTATCAACAAGATGTTCAAGGGCAAGACGCATTATTTCATCCTGAGGATTTATTGAAAGACCTGTATTATAAGAACTGATCGCCTCATCAATTTTATTCAGTTTTGTAAGAGCCTTGGCTTTTAAGTACCATGCCTTACTTAAATTTCTGCTGCGACCGATTCTGAAATCACATAAATCAACAACTTCCTTGTATCTTCCCTGAGTATAAAGAATTCCAGAAAGCAATTCATAAGCCTTATCAAAATTCCCGTCAATCTGAACTGCACTTCTGGCCCGTTTTTCTGCTTCAGTAAAATCACCGCGCTTGCAGGCAAGATAAGACGCCAGATAATGTACGCCTGATTCTCCTGAATGATATTCAAGAGCCATGTTTATGTAACGCTCTGCAGCATCAGCCTTTCCCATTTCTGCACTTACAAGGGCAAGAGACAGTAAAGCCTTTCTGTTGGTCCCGTCCCTCTTCAATGCATCAAGATAACGTTTTTCTGCAGTTGAAAGACTTCCGTCAAAAAGATCAAGTTCTGCAAGTCCGAATCTGGCATCTACATTATTAGGATATTCCTTAAGGATTTCAGAGAAAAGTTTTCGTGAACCGTCGATGTTTCCACTGGAGATAAGAATCTGTCCCTTCAGATTTTTCATGTCGGCATAGTTCTTAGCATATTTTAAAGCTTCATCAATATACTCCAGGGCAAGATCATATTCACCAAGGTAATAAGTGCATAAAGAAAGATTATACCAGGCTTCTCCATATTGAGGATTAAGCTGAATTGCCTCACGGTAATTTTCTATTGCTCCATAATAATCATCTTCCTGCTGTCTGGAATATCCGTCCTTAAAAAGAGAAAGCGCATCTTTTGCAAAACAAGCAGAAGATAAAACTAAAAATAAAAGTACAGTTACCGGTTTCTTTATACGCTTCAGTAAAACCATAATCCCTCCCGCCCCAGATTTTTATGAATCATGGCAAATAATTTTTATAACGTTAACTTTATGTCCTTCCATTTCCTGTACGATAAAATCGTAATTTTTCCAGTTTACTTTTTCAAACTTAACAGGAATCTTTCCGAACAGATCAAATACAAAACCACCCAGTGTATCAAAATCCTCTGTCGGAAAATTAGAATGTATCTCTTCATTAAGATCATCAAGAGAAGTTCTGGCATCACAGATCCAGATATTATCGCTTAAAGAAACAATGTCAGCCCTTTCGTTATCAAACTCATCCTGAATGTCTCCGACAATTTCTTCTATAATATCTTCCATGCAGACAATACCGCTCATTCCGCCGTACTCGTCAATTGCAATGGCAATGTGTACATGCCGCCTCTTGAATTCACGCAGCAGTACATCAATACGTTTGCTTTCAGGAACAAAATATGCCTTGCGTATAGTTTTTTCCAGGTTAAGCTCTGAGTGCTCGCTGAATTTAACGATAAGGTCTTTTACGTAAAGCACCCCGATTACATTATCAATTGAACCGGAATATACAGGAAATCTTGAATGTCCGCTTTTTACGATCTTAGCAATTACTTCTTCATCCGTACTGCCCAGAGAAATAAAATCAACGTCAATACGGGGAATCATAACTTCTTTAACGGTAGTCTCGCTTAAATCCTCAACCCCCTGAATCATATCACTTTTTTCTTCAGCAAGAATTTCTTCCTGAAGAGATTCAACGGTCTCTACCCTGTGTTTTTTTTCTTTCTTTTTACCAAATCCAAATAGTCCCATTTTCTTCTGTTTTTTTCCTTAAAAAATATGTTCGTCCTTTAATTCTTCCATAATCTTCTTTTGAAGAACAAGCATCTCGCAGTCAGGCTCCTTTCCTTTTTCTACATGCTCTTCTCCATGATCATAACCGTTCAGATGCAATAGTCCGTGAACGATAAGTCTTTTTAATTCTTCTTCCTGATCAACTTCAAAATATTCTGCATTTTTAGGAAGAGTATCAAGGCTGATTACAATATCGCCGGCAGCAAACCACTGTGTTCCATCTTCATCAGAATAGGTCTCTCCGTTCTCAAAACTCAATACATCTGTAGGAGAATCAATTCCCCTGTACTCTGAATTCAAATTCTGAATGAACGAATCCGAACAGAACAGTACGGAAACTTCCTGTCCGTCATATCCACATTTTTCAAGAACTCTGGAAGTAAAAGGTTCAATTTTATCCAGCCACGAAGGAACCGGATAATTTTCCTCAACATCAACAAGTATTCTATTTGCCATTTGTCTTTCCCTTAGTTTTTCTCGTCCTGGTTTCTTCTGTTTTTGACTCTGACTTCGGTTCTTTTTTTGAAGGAGCTTTTAACTCTGTTTTAGTTTCACTTTTCAAATCTGATTTTCCTTCAGATTTTGCTTCTGACCTGGATTCAGACTTTGTTTCGACTTTAGCTTCAGTTTTCTCATTCTCTTTTAAACTGTCCGCAGTTTCAGGAATTTTCTGTTCTTTCTCTGCTGATTCCTTCTGCTCAGGATATTCTATTCTTGAATGATAGTAGCCGGTAAGAATCTGAACAAAAGAATCGTGTATTATACTAATATCCTTAAATGTAAGTCCGCAGTTATTAAGCTGCCCGTGTTCAATTTTACCGTTTATAAGCGTCGTAATGAATTTATCCAGAGCAGGAACAGATTTCTTTTCCAAAGTTCTGCATGCAGCTTCAACTGTATCAGCCAGCATTACAACAGCACTCTCTCTCGTTGACGGAGGAGTTCCAGAGTATGAATAGTCATCAGGATTTACATCCGGATCAATTTTCTTTGCTTCATTATAAAAATAAGAAAGCACCTGATTACCGTGATGTTCACTGATAATATTAATTACCGGTCCGGGAAGCCTCAGGGCGTATGCCTTTTCTACTCCCCGCTTTACATGACTTCTGATTACAGTCACGGAAAGGGACGGATTTATCGAATCATGCACATTATCAATTCCCGTCTGGTTTTCTACAAAGTATTCAGGATTTTCTATCTTACCGATGTCATGATAATAAGCACCGACTCTGGCAAGAAGAGAATTTGCCCCTATTTCCCGGCAGGCTGATTCAGCAAGAGAAGCAACCATCATGGAATGATTATATGTTCCCCCTGCAGTAACAAGCATTTTTTTCATTGTGGCATTATTCAGGTCACTAAGTTCCATAAGCCTGAATGGTGAAGCTGTATTAAGAATCACTTCCAGCGGCGTAAGCATTCCGAGACAAAGAATTCCTGAAAGGAATCCGTTCAAAGCGACACCAAAAATTGAAATCCATTTTTCAGCAATGGAAGCGTTGAAAATTATTTTTACAATCAAAAGAAATACAACATTAAGGACAGCCTGTACTATGGCAGCTGCAACCATATCCGTACGCTTTTCAATTTTATGAACGATGCGGCTGGCTGTTAAAGTCGTTGCCAGGGTAAACACAAAAGGCTCAAGTTCGTAGGCACATGCATTAAGAACGGAAAAAGAAACTATTATGGAAAAAAAGACCGCATTCAGCTGACCGAAAAGTATGGCAACAATAAACACGCAGAACACAGCAGGAATCCACATGCAGGTAGTGTACGGAGATGAAAACTCAATACTTTTATTTGCCATTACCGCCGAACAGAATATTGCTACATAGAATATACATTCAGTAATCAGTTCTTTAAACTCAATTCCCGTCGGAAAGAATACCCGGCTGGAAAAAAAGAAAACCAGAACTACAAGAATCACATGAAACAGAGCTGAATTTGCAAATGCCCTGTAATCAACATAAGATGCAGTCTCTGCCATTTTCTTAAGTTTTCTGTACTGAGTCTCATCAATAGGTATCTGTTTTTTTGCAATCACTTCACCTTTTTCTACTGTCGTACTGTCAGCTGCCGTTGCAGGAAGCGTTTTTGTGGCAACAATAGTTTTATCCGGAACCCAGTTCACTTCAATTTCATCAATGTTATAGGAACTGAGCGTATTTGAAGAAGCAGTCTTTATAAAAGCAAAGACCAAAGCTGCAAAAAGCGTGACAATAATGAGTAATATTTTTTTATAGTTCAGTGACAGATATTTCAATACAGAAAAAAAAGTTTTTTTCAAACTATCTGTCGTTTCATCAGTTCTGTCTTTCTTCATTTTCATAAGCCCCAATAATTTTCCTGACAAGTTCGTTTCTTACCACATCTTCAGCAGTAAGTTTTTTTATTGCAATTCCCGGAATACCATCAAGTATTTTCAGGGCATGAATAAGTCCTGAAGGAACTCTTTTAGGAAGATCCACCTGAGTTATGTCTCCCGTTATAAACATCTTTGAATTTTCACCAAGACGGGTAAGAAACATTTTCATCTGTTCCGGTGTAGTATTCTGAGCTTCATCCAGAATCACGGCACAGTCATTGAGAGTACGTCCCCTCATATAGGCAAGAGGCGCTATCTCTATTGCTGAACTTTCACAAAGTTTCTTGACAGTCTCTCTCGGCAAAATAGTATTCATTGCATCAAACAGCGGACGGATATAAGGATTAATTTTATCTTCAAGAGCTCCGGGAAGATAACCTAAACTTTCTCCTGCTTCTACCACAGGACGGGTAAGTATTATGGTATTAACCTGATGACTGAGCAAAAGCCTTAACGCTTCCGCAACAGCAAGAAAAGTTTTTCCGGACCCTGCAGGACCGGTAGCAAAAACCATGTCACAGCTTCTCATAAGCTGAATAAAATCTGACTGTCCTTTTGTTTTAGGATAAACCCGTCTGAGACCGCCGCTTACGGTAATTGAATTACGGACAAAAAGTTCATGCTCTTTTTCGCAGCTGCGCTGAATGGAACAGGGAACCGTATTTAAAACTGATTCTACCAGTTCACAGTCAGAGAGTTCTGAGGAACCGTCTGCAATTTCATCCAGAATGCGGTTTATTATAAAATTAAACTTCTGTTCATTTTCAGGATTTCTACCGTCAATTGACAGTTCATTTCCGCAGGCAAATAAAGGTTCACCAAGATAAGATTCAATGAGTTTTAAATTGCTATCATTAGTTCCGCACACCCGCTGAAGAACAGTAGAGTCCGGAACTATTATAGTATAAGCTGACAAAGTAACTGTCCGTTATTTTGAAAATCCGTCGTCTACAAAAACATCTTCGATTATTCCATCAGAAACATCGTCAGTGTCAGACACAACGGAATCAGAAGTTTCAGCTTCAGGCACAGCTGCAGCAGGAGCAGAACGTACAACACGGAATCCAAGATCAACACCCCTTAAAACAGGAACTGAACTTGCGCGGTTTTCATTGCGGCAGAATACAGCATCGCTTTTTACAGAACCACCGCGGCGAATCTTTTTTCCCGTTACAGTTGAATCACTTTCTCCCAACGGATTGTCATTTGCAGCATAACGGTAATTGCCATACCAGTCATAGCACCATTCCCAGACATTTCCGCTCATGTCAAAAAGGCCGAGAACATTTGCACGTTTAAGGCCGACTTCTTTTGTAATTCCGTCTGCAGAATTTACCTTACTCCATGCACATACAGTAATAATCGGACTGCCGGAATAAACGGAATTTTCCGGAGTATTTCCGCCCTTAGCAGCATATTCCCATTCTGCTTCTGTAGGAAGACGGTATCCGTCTGCATTAATATCAGCTTCTACGGAAGACCAGATTGCCTTTACTTCTTCTGAAGCATCCATGCGCGGAATTTCACCCCATTCATCAGTGTTTTTTGAACCGCCTAAAGAATAAACAGGCTCAAATCCGGACATTTCGCTAAGTTTATTGCAGAAAATAACTGCATCGTACCAGCTTACTTCTTCTACAGGAAGCGTTCCTCCCTTATTGGCTGAATAATTGTATCCCATTACGGCTTCATATTCTTCCTGAGTAACTTCAGTTGCACACATTAAAAAAGAATTAACCTTTACATCATGTACAGGAGATTCGTTCTTTTCATTTTCCAGACTTCCCATCTTGAAAGTCCCGCCTTCGACAGAAACCATTTTAGAAGCAATACTGTCTGCGGCACTAAAACCTGAATCCTGAGCAAAAGCAAATGCTCCGGACAAAAAAACAGCAGCAGAAACAAATTTCTTAAAATTCAAAGTTTTCCTCCAGCAGCTGATAAACAGCTGACCTTTTTTACATTATAGCATTTATACTGAATTTTGTATAGAAATCTTACACTGCTTGATAAAGAACAGAATTTCAGCCTTCAGCCGCTTCAAAAACTGAATTCCTGAATTGAATTCAAAACCGTCAGGAAAATGAAGATAAAGATAGTCCTTTTTTTCAAGGAGATTTCGTATCTGTTTCTCCAGAGCCAGGGAACTGTCCCTGAAAACAGACTCTTCCCCCTCAGACAGAAGAGAAGCTGCAGTTTCAAGGTCTTCAAGTTCATCATTCAGAAACTCAACAGCCAGAGGAAAATCCGTCCTGAAAACTTCATCCGGAATGCATGACTCATCTGAACAGTCACTTCGAAGATAATTCAACCGGGTCCGGATAAAGTCATCATCTGCCCTTTGCAGTCCCAGATCAAGACCGGATTTACCTGCATCATAAAGATTAGCGGCACCTGAAAACTCATTTTTAAACTGCGCCGCATACATGGAAAGAATCTTTGTCGTACAGACGGGGTTATTATTTTTATCACTGGTAAAATATCCTGCACCCGAAAAAACTGCATCATAATTCTCAACGCTTCTTTTTCTGTCTGTACAGAACAAACGCTGTATATGAGCAGGAGCATTTTTTGAATGAGTAGCCCCAACGGAAAAGGAAAAATCCAGCCCTACTGTAAAAACATTAACGCCCTCATCTTTGCGAAGCCTGAGTGCAATATAAACTGCAGCAAGTCCTACTGAACCTAAAGGCGGCACTGTCACCCCTGCAACATTCTTTTCCTTAATGGAATCAATGAATGGACCGGGAGAGTATTCACTTAAAAAAAACACCCGTTTCTTGAACTTCATGCAGACTTCATTTCTTGAACATAAATCTGCAAACAGAACCGTCTTTTCTGATTTTTTTACGCCTACATAAAAACTGTCTATCACGCTCTGACTTTCAAGGGAAACAACGGCATCACATTCTATTCCCCTCTCTTTTAAAGGTATCAGGGCGGCATCAACTGCAATTACAAAAAAACTGCCGGCTTTTACTTCATCCCAGAACATGAATGAATCAAGACTTTCCCCTGCCCCGACTACAAGAATATCTTTTTTAACGCATGCAGAAACATCATCAAGTACCGGACTTCTCCGTCTGAGTCCTATATTGCGGAATACATTTCTGGAAAACATTCTTCCCATTCTTACAAGAGTAATACGGTTTTTCCAGAAACCTCCAATTATATCTGTAAGTCCGGCCATGATAACGGAATACTTATCCGGACTAAATGCACTGCCTGCACAAAAATCAATACGAACAGCCCTCCTGCATTTTCCACTGCGGCAGAGTTTACGGACATATTCGTCAAGAAGTTCCAGCTGACTCCATCTGAACAAAGGAATTTCGGAATTATCCTTGCGGATCTCACAATTTTCAGAAATTTGAGCAAGTTCATCGTCTGCTTCAACGGCAATAAGAAATGTATTTTCAGGAAGTTTTCTTTTTAATTCATCAATACCGTAAAACAGTCCGGGTGAGCATATAACCACAAGAGTTCCTTCCAAAAGGGAAAGAGATTCAATTACTCCCCTTATACTCCTGAAGGGATCATATTTTGAATAGAGAAAACGGTTTTTATATTCAATATTTAAAAAACGAAGGCCCTGCCCGGACTCAACCAGACGGGGCCTTTCTTTATCAGAATCAGTCAATCAAAATCCTGTTAGTCACGAACAAATACTTTTGCATAAGCAGCTTCAAAAGTATCCTTATCATAATAATCATTGGTGATTACAAAAGCTGCAGATGACTCATCAGCATTTGCTGCCTTTTTATCAAGTCCTACAGTATCAGCTTCATCATTCTGGATACCGGTGCAGATTGCAACGATAACATTTGAACCTGATACAAACGGAGTGCTGACTTCCTTAACTTTAAGACCGAAAACTTTCTCAAGAAGTTCCCTGTCATTGCCTATAGTGCTGAGGGGAGCTGTTGATGCTGTTGAATTAATAAGACTGCTTGAACCATAGTTTACGGCAAAAGCAGGTATTTCTGTCTTTTCGATATTGAATTTTTTGCATGCAGCATCAAATCCATGAACTGAAGCTTCTGAAACAAATTCATCTGCCTTTCCAAGATAATACTTCTCGATAAGGCTTGCTTCGTTAGACTTTACATAATCTTTTACAGTTTTAACAACCTCTTCATTTTTTACGGATGCCTCTACCGGAGTTCCAGTACACTTAAAGAAAGTAAAGCCAAGTTTTGTAGGAAGAACTTCAGAAATACCGTCTGCAGCAAGAGCCTTTACAGTTTCTGCTGAAGAAACATCATCAAACATTCCGTCGATCTGGTATCCGTAAGATCCTGAAAGCTCACCAGAATCATTCGTATAATATTTCTGAGACTTTTCTGTTACAGCAGTATCAAATTCAAGCTCTCCTGCTTTTACAGAATCAAGAACAGCCTGTGCATCTTTCTTTTTATCCATTGTTACGGCAAGAAGGCTGTATTTTGTAAATTTTGCACCATTATCTGCAAGATATGAAGAAGCAACTTCATCAGGACATACAGATGTATCAAATGCAGCAGTTTCGAATGAATGCTTTTCTGAAGAAAGTGAAGCAATAAAATCAAGTTCCTTAGAAGAAGTCTTTACACCGTAAAGTCCGTCTGCAGAACCGAACATATCATCAGCATATCTTCTGAAAACAAGCTGTTTTTCATAGTTTTCACGAAGAGTCTTGATTTCTCCCTCTGTTGTCTGTTCATAAGCAGCCTTCAGGAAAGTTCCGTCCGGTGAAAAATACTTAACCAGAGATGCATCAACTGCAGCTTCAGGAACTTCATAACCACTCTTTTCAACTGCACTGGAATAAACTCTGCTGCGGAGAGTCTCAAAATATGCCTGGCGTACAATCATTTTTGTATAAAAAGGATTGCTTGCATCAACCTTGTAAGTCTCTTTATACAGATTAGTTGTGTTTGCAACTGCATTATAAAAATCAGATCCCGGTTCATACTTAATCTTTTCACCGTTAATCTTTCCAAATGATGTGTTGCCTGCACTGAAGAAAGCGTCAAAAACAGCACTTCCTCCGAATGGAATGAACACTACAGCTGAAATAATAAGAATTACAACTGCACCGATATTAATCTTTCTTTTTTCTTCAGACATGGATTTACCCTTTTTTTATAAATAAAATTATAGCAGAAAGATATTAACATTGTAAAAATCATCTGTCAACGGAAAGATGGGAAGACGGTTAAATGTTTATAAAAATTACACTCAAAAATGAAAAAAGAAGAATAAGAAGAAAAGTCGGGCAAGCCACTGGGGGATGACCAATAAGTTCAAAAAATGTCATTTTCGGATTCGACCCGAAAATCTATTTAATTACAATACGTCTGGTCAAGGCACGCTTCGCTTAAAGCCTTGACACAGCCGTTTTTAGGTTTTGTATTAAACCCTAAATACAAGAGATTGCCGTGTCGAGCACGGCAATGACTTATACTTATTGGACAGCCCCTTCGAATCCGTGCGGACGCTGTCGCGTCCTCTGCTGTAAAGTCGGGCAAGCCACTGCCTCTCTGCATAGCCGAGAGGCTTCGAATCCGTACGGACGCTGTCGCGTCCTCTGCTGTAAAGTCGGGCAAGCCGGATTCGAACCGGCGACCTCTACGTCCCGAACGTAGCGCGCTACCAACTGCGCTATTGCCCGAAAATTAACGAAAAAAAATGCCCGCTCTTTTGAGCAGGCTAGCGGGATGTACGAGGCTCGAACTCGTGATCTCCGGCGTGACAGGCCAGCGCGATAACCAACTTCGCTAACACCCCAACGGACGCTAATTTAGCATAAACACATATTTTTTGTCAACAGCGAATTCCGTTTTTACAAAATATTTTTTAATTATCTTCCTTTTCTTTAAGGACAGCAAGGAATGCACTCTGCGGCAGCTCGACATTTCCTGCCATAAGCATGCGCTTCTTACCGGCTTTCTGCTTTTCAAGAAGTTTTCTCTTACGGGTAACATCACCACCATAACACTTGGCAAGTACGTCCTTTCTTACCGGATTTACAGTCTCCCTGGCAATAATCTGAGCTCCGATGGCTCCCTGAATTGCAATTTTAAACTGCTGGCGGGCAATTTCTCCCTTAAGCCTTTCACAGACAACCTTAGCCCTTTCTACGGCACTAGGTCTGTAACAGAGCTGGGCAAGAGCATCTACCGGCTTTGAATTTATAAGGATATCTATCTTAATAAGATCCGTAGGCCGGTAATCAATAACCTCATAATCAAAACTTGCATAACCGCGGCTGTAAGACTTAAGCTTATCGTAAAAATCAAACAGAACTTCACTTAAAGGCATTTCATAAATAAGCTCTACCCTTTTTTCATCAAGATACTGCATGTTTACCTGAAGTCCGCGTTTCATTCTGCACAGTTCCATAATGGAACCAAGATATTCACTTGGAGTTATGATATTTGCCTTAATGTAAGGTTCCTGAGATGAATCAATCTTTCCTGCCGGAAAATCCGCCGGATTATCTACAAAAATTTCTTCATGCCCCGGAGTCTTTACCTTATAACGGACACTTGGAGCTGTAAAAATTACTACCTGATCAAAATCCCTTTCAAGACGCTCCTGAATTATTTCAAGATGAAGAAGACCTAAAAATCCGCATCTGAAACCGTTTCCAAGTGCCAGGGAATTATCCTTTTCATAAACAAGAGAAGCATCATTAAGCTTCAATTTTTCCATTGCTTCCTTTAATTCCTCATAATCATTGGAATCAATAGGATAAATGGAACTGAATACTACAGGCTTTACATCCTTAAAACCTGCAAGAGGTTCTGAAGCAGGATCAGCCACTGTAGTTATAGTATCACCTACACGCACGTCACTGACGGTCTTGATTCCAGTAATGAGATATCCTACATCACCAGCTTCAAGCACTCCGGTACGCTCGTAATTTATCTTGAATACACCTGCCTGCTCTACTTTATACTCAGCACCGTTACTCATAAGGCGGATCTGATCACCTTCCTTAATGCGTCCTTCCTTTACGCGTATATGAACAACGACACCCCTGTATTCATCATAGTGACAGTCAAAAATAAGGGCCTGAAGCGGGGCATTTACATCTCCCTGCGGAGGCGGAAACTTTGTTACAATTGCCTCCATAAGATCATCGATACCGGCTCCGGTCTTTGCGCTTACAAGCTGAGCATCACTGCTGTCCAGGCCAAGATCATGATCAATCTGTTTTTTACAGCTTTCAATATCTGCACTGGCAAGATCTATCTTGTTTATTACAGGAACGATTGTAAGGTCCTGCTCAAGGGCAAGATACATATTGCTTACAGTCTGACTTTCTACCCCCTGCGTAGCATCAATAAGAAGAAGGGCACCCTCACAGCTGGCAATGGCTCTTGATACCTCATATGAAAAATCTACGTGCCCCGGAGTATCTACGAAGTTAAGTTCATAATCATGTCCGTCTTTTGCATGATAAGGAATGGTAACCGCCTGACTTTTTATCGTTATACCGCGCTCACGCTCAATATCCATGTTATCAAGAATCTGATTCATCATCTGACGGTCTTCGATAATTTTTGCCTTCTGAATAAGACGGTCTGCAAGTGTACTCTTACCGTGATCAATATGTGCGGTAATACAAAAATTACGCTTGTACTTTAATTCTGTCATAATAATTCCTTAAATCAAATATTAAAAATAATAGGTGCTGTCCAATGATGTCGTAAAACCTATACTTACATCAAGATAACCTTTTTTTCTTAGTTTTGCATATACCGCAATTCCGGCTGCAGACTTATCTTCCGCAATCTGCACGTCAATCAGCTTAAGCGTATCATTCTCGCTAAAGCCGGCATCATCTGCCGCACTTCCCTTTACAACACTTTCAATGATGTATTCTTTCTTTGCAGCAGAAACCTGAGTAAGCTTCATTCCCGCCAGAGGAAGCATTGAATCAGCTATGCGGTCATGAATGTAAAATTCATATCCCGGACTGTCAGGCCTCCGTTCAAGATAAACGGCTACATTCTTTTCTGTACCGTCAGCTTTTTTTACGTTACAGCTTACAACAGTTCCACTCTGACACATCATCAGATATCTGTGAAAATCATATACGGAAGAAACCGTCTTACCGTCAAAACCGGTTATCAGGTCCCCTGCTTCAATACCGCTTCTGGATGCACTTCCACCTGGAAGAACATAAAAAACCTCAAGACCTTCATTAGTCTTACCGCTTCCGGCAAGTCTCTTTGTTTTACCATAAGCACCGATCCACGGATGTTCCCTCTCGCCTCCTGCATACAAAAAAGGAAGCTCGTACCTGAGATATTCAACAGGAATCGCAAAATTCAATCCCTGATAATTCTGCACGCCGGCAAAAACTACAGCCTGAACCTTTCCGTTTTCATCAATAAGCGGTCCGCCTGAATTTCCGGAATTAACGGCTGCGTCAATCTGAAACACAGGTCCTGCCATAAAAAGCTGTCTGTCCGTTGAAGAAATAATTCCGCTTGTCAGTGTCTTTTCAAGTCCCAGCGGAGAACCGATGGCATACACCCTGTCCCCTGCATTCAAATCAGCTGATGACCCCAGCGTAAACACTGAGGGAGCCTTTATCTCACACTTAAGGAGAGCAAGATCCAGTGCAGAATCATAGCCGACTACTTTCGCAGGAATCTTTGTATCAGGATCTTCCGCAAGTTTTATATAAAGACGGGAAAATCCCTCATATTTTTTATCAACCAGATCGTTTATGACATGATGATTTGTAATGATGTATCCGTCTTCCGATATAAAGAAACCGCTTCCCAATACACCGTCAGCATATCCCATTCCCCGTTCGATTTTAAGCCCCTTGTCAACAAAAACCGTTACAGTTCCGTTAATAAGATTCTGCACACTCTGCTTTTTCCATGATGAAGAAAGCCCCGGAACATTTTTATAGGCAAGAGTCTCTAAAGAAGCCTCTGTATGATTCGAAACAATCTTTTCCCTGCATTCTGCTGCAGAAAGAGATTTATACAGCCTCAGGGCAGTCATATAATCAGAATCTTTTACGGCAGCATCAAATTTCTCAATGACGGCAGCCTGGGCTTCATTAAAAAGAGAAACTGCTTTTTCATTCAGAGGCACATTATTACGGACAAGAAGACTCCTCCATAAAGCCTTGACAGGATAATCAGAAATCAAAGCCCTGACGGATTCTATTTCATCATTAACAGCATCTTCTTCTGTATAATCAACCGGAACAAAAACTTCATTTTCATGATTCGAAGTAATGCATGCCGAAAATAAAAAAACAAGTAAAAATATAAACAAAAACTTTCTGCTCATATTATTCATCATGATTTTCCAAACCACCTTCTGCTTCTGAATATTCCTTCTGAGCCACAATCTTTCCAAGACAGATATTTCCGGTCTTTACGGCAAGAATACGCACGTCACCGAATTCAAAGACCGTACTGTAACATGATGAACTGCCGGCTGCCAGAGTTTTAAGGGCAAGTTTAGCTGCAGATTCATAAAAATCTCTTGAATGTGAAAAATCATTTCCTATCCAGTAAAAATCATATACAGAATCTTTC
Source organism: Treponema rectale (assembly GCF_014202035.1). NCBI lineage: Bacteria > Pseudomonadati > Spirochaetota > Spirochaetia > Treponematales > Treponemataceae > Treponema > Treponema rectale. Next base: position 301,487 of record NZ_JACHFR010000001.1, on the reverse strand, counting down.
GTAATTTCAAAAGCACTTATACCGTCACTGACTTCCACCGGTTTTCCGTTCATGCTTGTAACTGTAATCATCCTGTGTGTCATCACGTCATAAAACAAACTCTGCTCTTCATTACCTGAAATTATTACATGACGCACATCCCATTTTCCGTCACTGTCATTATCCCATGAAGCAATCTTGCCGTTTCCGTCAAAATATTCTTCCGTAAAATCCGGCGAAGTATCTCCGTCCATATCAATCTGAACCATTTTAAGATAAAACTGTTTTCCTTCTGAAGGAATGCCGAAAAGATTTACCGTAACGGAACGTATGTCTTCCAGAGAATGCACCTGCATTTTTCTGTCATTATCCACTGCATAGAATTCACTCACCTCATAAAGTCCGTCTCCATCCTTGTCACAGACCCTCATGTCAGGAAGATTATTCTTAAACCATGCCCGTGCAAATTCTTTTTCACCCTGAAAATAATCCGCAGTAACAATTTCTCCGTCTAGAACTGTAAAACGTATGCGGGAATTTTCCCTTTCTTTTCCCGGAATCTCAAGAGACGAAGCATTCCTTAAAAGCACGGCAGCATCAAGCACTTCCGGTTTTTCTACAACCTGAGGAAAAAAGAAACGGGAACCGGTCAGAGAACTGATAAGAACATCCTCCCTTATAAGCACGGGAGTCCAGCTCAATCCTTCTGCTACAAAACCGAATGAAAGCTCCGGCAGGGAATCATCAGCATAAGTAAGCGTATTCAGATATGGAAATTTATCCCACGTAAAATTCATTTTTCTGGAAGGAAAGCTTCCGCTCACAGGACTTCCATAATCACATACAACATTCCAGTCAAGAATACCGTCCTGCTCACTGTCATAGAAAATATCCTGAGGCCTTCCCCTGGAATACTTAACATAGAGATTGCTTATTCCATCTCCGTCAGTATCCCGCTGAATGAAACCGCCGAAAGAATCAAAATATTCCCGCGCAAGGGCAAGAACTGCCTCCTCATCCAGCATCTGAATGAATTCTTCCATAAGTTCATAATCTATGGCTGTATCTGCAAAATCAGCAATATAGTTAAAAGCCTGCTCCTGATTCATTATGCCTGACTCCAGGGCAACAACAGCATACAAAGGATGAGAAAGTCCCCGGGCCTTAAAAGACTTTAAAAGATGTTCCCGGTCACTTCCGGAAGCAAACCATGCGGCATATATCTCAAGTTCAGCATCTTTATCTGGAGATACCTCCACATACTGAGTAATAGTCTTTACAAAGTACCTTGTCATCCTCTGAACGTCAGGATTTCTATCTGTGTGGGATTCATTCTTAAAAAACAGAAGTGGAAATCTCGTATCATCAGGAAAAATTCTTCTGGCCCCATCAATTTTATTGCGGGCTTTGGAAACATTATCAGAATCACCAAGTCTGTAACAGGATTTTGCCCTTATATACTCAGCATCAGCTGAAAAAACCGAAGGGGCTGCATCAAGAACAGCAATAGCCTCCCTTGAATGTCCCGTATCAGATAGTATGTCGGCATGCATTATGCGGGCATTATCCCGGTTATAGTTTACCCAGCTGTTAAGTTCAAAAGCCTTTTCCAGCAGAGGAAGTACCTGGGCCTTAGGAGCCTGAAGAGAATTCTTTGAAGAGGCAAGGATGTACCACAGGTCAGAAATAGTCTCATCATAGGCAATTCCAAGGGAAGCCTGAGATACGGCTGCATCATAATTTTTCTCAGACAGATATCCGGAAGCAAGCTGAAGGCATCTCAGGGCAGTACGCCGGTTTGCCTGAAGGGCACTGTCTTTAAGGGAATCTCCTGTTTTTACAGGAGGAAGCGCATTTAATATACCAGCAGCAAAAAAAATCAAAAAAAACAAAACAATTTTTTTCATATCAAACTTCATACAATATCCTGACTTCATTCCTTAACAATCCAGTCTTTAAGGCCTGCCACACTTCCAAAAATACAGCGGATGCTCATAAAGCCGTCCTCTTCCGTACCGAAAAGCTGCTGAACCACGGGAACTTTTTCCTTTAAGGCCCCCGCCTTAAAATCATCCAGAATTCTGGACACATTTTTATAAGTACCGTCAGCCTTCCTGATTCTGTCAGACACCTGAAAACTCCGGAATGCAAAAGGAAACTCAAGCTTATCAAGTACGATTTCCTTACCGTTGCAGATCAGATGAACTGCATCATCAGATTTCCCTGCTTCAATAAAGTAATCACCTGCAGAAAAGCTTCCTTCTTTTTCTATAATAACAGAAAAGCCCGTTTCTGTCGCCTCCAGTTTTTTTACCCCTACATATACCCGCCCGTTTTCTTTACGGATGCATATTCCCCCTGCCTCACAGGAAAAACTCCTGCATGTACGGATGTTTCCGTCAGCTTCCATAATAAAATCATGGCTCACAAGACTGTCTGGACCGGAACGCTTTACCGCATCAAGAATAATTCTCCGACGCAAAGCCTCATGAAGAGCAGAATAAGATTCCGCATCAAACTCTATTATCTCACCAGCCTTATAGCCTGTAACCTCAAAAGCTTTTTCCAGTTCACACTGAATAAAATCCTCATCACCCCTGATTTTTTCCGCCCCCAGAAGAACGGCATTCCTCCAGCCGCTCATATTTTTTTCAAGCAGGGGAATCACTTCATTTCTTAAAAAATTCCTCGTCATTGCCGAATCAAAATTCGTACTGTCCGTCCTGTAGGAAATACCTCTGTGTAAAAGAAAACTTTCTATCTGGCTGCGGGTTACATCAAGAAGAGGACGGATTATACGGCCCCTGACTCTTGGAACTGAACACAATCCTTCAATTCCGCTGCCCTTTAAGAAACGCATCAGCATGGTTTCTCCGGCATCATTCTTATTATGGGCAAGACAAAGATAATCCAGCTTTTCCGACTTTATAAAATCTTCAAAAACCTCATAGCGGACTTTACGGGCAGCTTCTTCCACTCCCATGCCCCTTTTTTCTGCCAGAGCCTTTACCAGCCCCCGCTGAACATCAGTACGCCGGCATTTTATTCCCAGAGAACGGCAGGTTTCTTCAACAAAATCAGCATCCCCGCAGGTCTCTTCTTCCGGCCTGAGATTATGATTTACCGTAACAGCAAAAACCTGTTCCGGAGTAAAAATTTCTGAAAGAGAATACAGCAGCGAAACAGAATCAGCCCCGCCGCTAACGGCAACGCCAACACGCAAGTCTGCACTCAAATCAACTCCGCATTCAAATAATCCTTTTTTTACAAGCTGTATAAAATCCTGTTCCTGAAAAATCATAATTCAATTATAGCGTTTAAAATAAAAAAAGGGACAGTCCCGAATGAAGCACAAACTATACTTCAAAGGATTGTCCCTCTTCTGAAAATAATTTTTACGGTCTGCTACCGATCAAACTCATTTCTTTGGTGGTGCAATAGTAATAATTACAGAATCAGCTCTTGTAAGAACTGTAATCTTGTCTCCAAGGTTAAGATCAGCAACAGTAATCTTCTGTCCGATTTCTGCTTTAGAAACATCACAAACGATTGATGCAGGAAGATCCTGTGGAAGAGCCTTTACTTTTACATCAGTAACATGCTTTACCATAAATCCACCCTTGAGAACACCAGCCGGTGTACCAGAGAAATGAACTTTATAGTTGAATGTAACCGGTTTCTTTCCGCTTACAATGTAAAAATCTGCATGAAGGTTTTTGTCTGTCTTAATATCATATTCAGTATCTTTGATATAAGCCTGATTGTCCTGTCCGTCAATTTTAAGATTTACAAGAGTTGCCTTTGTAACCGATCTCCATGCTTTTGAAAATTCAGCTGCACTTACTTCAAGAAGAATAGATTCTCCTTTTTCGTTATATGCTACTGCCGGGATACTACCTGTTTTACGAAGTTCCTTAGCATACTTTTTACCTGCATCTTTACGTGTTTTTGCGTTAATTACCAACTGCTCCATTTTTTTCGTACTCCTATTAATTTAATTATGTAATGCCTGATTTTAGTCTTCTGCCGAACCGACTTCAACATGGCCAGCTTCATACTCGCCAATAATCTGATTCTGCAGTGCAACGCGGAAATCAGGGCTAATCGGATGAGCAACATCCTTATACTCACCATTTGCCGTTTTGCGACTAGGCATGGCAATGAAAAGACCTGTCTTTCCTTCAATGATCTTAACGTTGTGAACAACGAAACAACTGTCAAATGTAACAGTTACGTAAGCTTTCAATTTTCCTTCGCCTTCTACTTTGCGAATACGGATTTCTGAAACCTGCATACAACCTACTCCTTCTTTTTAATCCAATTGTTCTGTTAAGCCAGAACGGTTTTCCACTTATCTAAAAGACGCTCCGAGGCTTTAAGAGCATCTTTTCTTTCTGCAAATATGCCAAAGACCGTTGATCCGGAACCTGTCATATCCGCAAAATCAGCGCCGGCTTCCCTAATGTCATTCAATGCATGGGCAATTTCCGGATAACGACTGATTACAGGAATCGTAAAACTGTTTTTAAATTTCCAGTCTGCGACACCTGATTTGTACATGTGCTCCAATGAAACATCATCGATTTCATCAGAAAGCGTTCCATTTTCAAAAGCTTCGTCTACTAAAGCATACGCTGCCTTTGTAGAAACGCTGACACCTGGAAAAACCAGCACAACCGCAAAATCATCACGGGCACAAATCGGATTAATGATCTCACCCCGTCCCTCAACTAAAGCTGCGAAACGACTGGAGGGGTATCCTTTTTGCATACGATGCCACAGTGCACTCGTAAAAAAGAACACGTCACTACCGACCTTGCCTGCAAGTTCATGCAGTTGGGAAGCTTTCAAATGTGTGTTGAATAATGAATCAATAGATTGGATAAATGAAGAAGCATTACTTGAGCCGCCCCCCAATCCACCGCCGGAAGGAATGTGTTTCGTAACATTTACGGAGACACCATCCTGAATGCCGGTCAGCACGCAGAAAGCTTTGTATGCAGCAGTAAAAGTGTTATCGGGTGGCAATTCCATTCCCTTACACTTCACGTTACAGACATTTTTTTCTTTTACAAGACTTACTTCGAGTTCATCACATAGATCAACTGTGGTAAAAATGCTGCTTATGCTATGAAAACCATCACTTCGCTTAGGAAACACCTTAAGTCCAAGGTTAATTTTCGCCGGTGAATAGACGGTCAGACTGTCAGCCATACAAATGTGGAATATAGATATTTTTTTTACTTTAGTCAATACAAAAAAACATATTTTGTAATTTATTTTAATCTGAATTTTTTTTCTCATTGAGTAAAACAATAATTGCAGTCTACTTGACTAAATGAAAGACCTATTTTACATTTTGAAGTGGCTGTTGCATACAGTAATTTTTTATTTGCGGAGAATGCTATGTTCAGTGCAGGCTTTTCAGATGAATACGATGATTATCGTGATGACATTTCTGATGACTACGAAGATGATTTTGAAGACGACTACGAAGAAGACGAAGAGTCTGATTATGAATCTGCCTTTGATGATGAAATGGACGACTATGACGAACCATACGATGATCAGGAACCGGAAGACGGATATGACAACCGCCACAGAGGTTTTGATGACGGATTCTACAATGAAGAAGAAGAGATAGAAGAAGACAGCGATCCTGCTGATCTTGATCTTTAATTCATGAAAGTATTTTGATTATAAAAAAGGCACCGGTTCTGATACAATTCAGTTCCGGTGCCTTTCATTTTATCTGTGCAGTTAAAACTTAAGGGTATCTCTAAAAACTCGCCTTTGGCGAATTTTTAGAGAACCCGACGAGTTTTAACTCTTGAAAATAACAAGAGTTAAAACATCGCATTTTCAAAGTTATCTCTAAAAATTGCAATTTTTAGAGATTCCCTTAACTATTTCCCTTCAGAACTTTTCCTGCATGCCACAGTTTTTCAAGTTCATAAAAGTTCCTTGCTTCTTCAGACATAAGATGTACAACAATAGAACCTAAATCTATAAGATTCCAGTCTTCCCCCTGTTCAGTTTTCTGATGAGTAAGATGAATCTCAAGATCGTTTTCCTTAGCATAATCTTTTACAGCTTTGAGCATACCCTGTGACTGAACTCCACTGGAAACTGTTACGATTACAAAAAAATCCGTCCAGCTGTTGAGCTGAGAAATATCAAGAACAGTTACATTCTGTCCTTTTGAATCTTCCATAAGTGCTGCAATTTCCAATGCTTTTTCTTCAAATGTTTTAGACATAAATCACTCTCCCTCGTTTTTATTACCGGAATAACCGCTTGTAGCATAAGTGCCGTTAAAATCATCTCCAAGAATAATCGTAAAGTCAGCAGTAGCACTGGTTCCAAGTCCTGCTGATGAATCAATTTCATCTTCTACGATATTCCTGCAGCGGATAAAGCTTCCAATGGTTTCCGCAGATTTAAAATTACCGATATGGCTTACAATAGTTGTATACTGATAGTCATCCCTGTCAGCATTTTCATACCTTAATATTTCATATCCGGCATCACGGAACAACCTTGCAGTACGGGAAGCAAGACCTGTTCTGTCGGTACCATTAAGAATTTCAAGAACATATACACGGCTCTGGGAAGACATTTCTTCCGAAAGAAGGGACGTAACAGTAAGATTCAAAACCTTTTTGATCTGCATGCCGTTATCTTCCGGAAAGAGAAGTTTCTTTCCATCAACCGTATTAAGAGTACCCGTAATGGAATTCGTAGTAATTCTGTCCGAATCCATATTAAGCAGAAGGCTTAAAACCTTATGCAAACTTTCTTCATCAAGTTTTTCACCGTTCAGATACCCTTTAAAATATCCGCTGTACAGTGAAAAATTATCTTCATCAAAAATTATAGAACTGTTTTCCCTGAGAGCTGATAAAAAAGCAATAAGCGTATTCTGACGCCTGTCTTTTACAAAAGTCTCACTTTCTCCGGCTACCGAATAATGCAGGTACGAATTTATCTTGTCTCCGTCTAAAGTTACGCCTCCGCTGGGAAAAAGAAAATAGGAATCATCCTCCGCTTTCGTAAACACAGGATCACTTATAAAAATCTTCAGTCCTCCGAGAATATCCGTCAATGCAGAAAAATCCTCAAGAGAAACTTCAACTACAAAAGGAAGTTCACGTCCTGTAATTCCTTCTACTTCCTTTGCAAAACTTATGACTCCTTTTTCCTTATATACCTGATCAAGACGGTCAACTCTGCCAAGACTTCTATAAATACCTCCCGTATTTCCGGGAATATCAAACATGGCACTTTTTTTTGTCGGGGGATACATTACAAGAATTTCAGAAGCAAGTATATCATCCCCGTCATTCAGAAGCCATAAAACAGAAACAATACTGTCTTTATTTTTAAGGATATCATTTACGGCATCTGTCCTGATACTGAAAAAGAAAAATACTGTTGCCCCTATGATCAGAAAAAGAATAACGAGAAGAAAAATTACATTCTTTTTTCCGGATGAATAATTCATTGCCATATCTCCTTACTTTATACACTGCCGGAAACACTCTTATAGAATTCCAAAGTTAAAGGAGAAGAAGTCTTTCCCTTTGCTTTAAGATATTCCATGCTTTCTTCAATAACTGATTTTACCATTTCATCAAGAGGCATTGAAAAAAGTCTGTCCCTGTATTCCTGCGTGGACTGAGGTCTACCCGGTTCAATTTTATCAGCTGCAAAAACAATTTTTGCCAGTGCACACATATTTCCGCAGCCTAAAGTATGACGGGCTACCGCCTGAAGTATCTCACTGTCAGAAACATCAAAATCCCGCCTGAGTACAACAGCTGCAGCCCTTCCGTGAAGCAGGGCCGGCTTTTTTAATTCCGCTTCACACAATCCATAACCGTCATGAGATGCAAGTTCTTCCATGACTTTTTCATCAATATCCTTACAGATATCATGGGCAAGCCCTGCAAAATATCCCTTTTCAGGATTCTCTCCATAAACGGAACACATAAACCGGCTTGTCTCTGCAACCCTTAAGGAATGTTCATACCTCTTCTTTTTTTCCTGAGAAGCAGCATATTTTCTTACACGTTCAACAAGTTCAGCTGTGATTTCCATAAAATTTTCCATTAACAATATAATCAAAAACTTTTTTCGGAACAAGGCTTGAAAAATCCTCTCCCCTGGCTGCCATCTCCCTGATTCTGGTTGAACTTATGCTTAAAAGAGAATTCTCAAGCCTCAATGCAGAATCAAAAAGACTGTCTTTTGTTATATCAAAACCTTCTGAATTTACGGAAGCAAAATTCCCCAGCGCATGATTTGAAAAGGAAGAGCCGGTTTTTTCTTCAGGCCGGTCTGCAAGGATCAAAGTACATTTTTCCGCAAGCTTATCCGCCTTATACCAGTATTTAAAACCTGCAAAAAGATCAGTTCCCATTACCAGACCTATTTTACCGGTAAGACTGCTGCCGTACTTTTCCTCAAGATAACAGACAGTATCATATGTATATGAAACACCTTCCCTCTTTATCTCACAGTCCTCACATACAAATCTTGAATCATCCTCACAGACAAGTTCCAGCATCTTCAGGCGGTGTTCCGCAGAAAGCACCCCGTTCATCTCTTTATGAGGAGGCTTATATGCGGGTATAAAAAGAACCCTGTCATAACCGAGACTGTCACACACCTGAGCGGCAACAGAAACATGGGCATTATGAACCGGATTAAAACTGCCTCCAAGAACAGCTATCTTCATTGCTGCCCCGGATACTGAGTTTCCATGGTACCGTCAACAGCTCTTTCGGCCATAAAACGGCTTTTTTCCTTTCCCTCGCCATGATTTTTTCCGGGAGTACGGAGACGATCCATTTTCTGAACAAGAGAAATAATCTCCCTTCTGACAGAATCAATATTCGTTCTTGAAGCAACTGAAACTTCTATAACCTTTACATCAGGGTCTTCTGAAGCAATTCTTTTCTTTACATTTTCCGCAGCCTCAGCAGCTCCCTCAATATCAATTTTATTACACAATACAATACGGGGTTTCTTCAGCAGTTCAGCACCAAAACCTTCAAGTTCTTTTAAAAGCATTGAATAGGCATCCATGCATTTCTCATCACTGCAGTCAATCATAAACAGAAGTCCTGCAGTTCTTGAAATATGCTTCAAAAACCTGACGCCAAGTCCTGCACCTTCACTTGCACCTTCAATTATGCCGGGAATATCTGCAATAATCAGGTCGCTCTCATCATCTACATGAAGGACACCAAGATTAGGAACTTTTGTAGTAAACGGGTATGGGGCAATCTTAGGACGGGCATTGGTAAAAAGATCCAGAAGGCTTGATTTTCCTGCATTAGGAAATCCTACGAGTCCTATATCAGCCATTATGGAAAGCTCAACCCTCAATTCCCTTTCTTCACCAGGTTCACCGGGATTTGCACGCCGCGGAGCCTGATTTGTACTGGATTTAAAGTGAACGTTTCCCCATCCTCCGTTTCCACCCCGCAGGAAAAGAAACTGATCGTCCTCTGTATCATTCACAAAATCATGTATTATTTCTCCAGATTCAGCATCCTTTATTACTGTTCCAGGAGGAACCGGAATTATCTTATCTTCTCCATTTTTTCCATATTTATTCCAGCTCATTCCGTCACCACCATTCTGAGCCTTAAACACCGGATGAAAACGAAGATGTGCCAGTGTACGGAGATTATTCTTTACCTTAAAAATAATATCGCCCCCGCGGCCTCCGTCACCGCCGTTAGGTCCGCCATTAGGAATATATTTTTCCCTTCTGAATGAAGCACATCCATTTCCGCCTTTTCCTGATACTACACGGATTAAAGCTTCATCTGCAAACTGAATCATACGATTACCCTTTTCCCCTTAACAACAAATAAAAAACCCGGCTAGAAATTCAACTAACCGGGCTTCATACATATACAGCTTAGCTTTTAAACCTGTAAACTTATTTTGCTTCTACAACAGAAACAAGTTTTTTGTTCATGCGTTCGCTGAACTTAACAACACCGTCTGCTGTAGCAAACAAAGTATCATCACCACCACGTCTAACGTTATCACCTGCGTGAATACGTGTACCGCGCTGTCTAACGATAACTGTTCCGGCTGTTACTGCTTCTCCGCCGTATTTTTTAACGCCCAGATGCTTCGGATTTGAATCACGTCCGTTTTTTGCACCGCTACCGCCTTTAGATCTTCCCATTTTAATCCTCCGCTGACTAAAAAAGCCAGACTATTATTCTTCAGTTTTTTCCCGCAGCTGCACGTTTTCCGGATACTGTTCAGAAACAGATTTTATTCCGTTTCTTATAAAATCCGCAGTGCATTTTAACCGTTCTCCCAGAAGAATTCTTTCCTCTTCCGTAAGTCCGGCAGAAACTTCCACACTGAATGCGAGAGTTCCGCGGGAAGCCGTATCAGACTTTACTGAAACTCCCCTGGTATTCTTCAAAAGGTCAAGCGCTGTACCCAACAAAACGGATTCTGCTGCACAGACAATATCCCTGCCCTTTTCTGCAAATCCCGCATGTCCCGCAGCACATACTGCTGAAAATTCTCCGCGGGAATTGCAAACCAGAAGAACTTCCGTCACTTATGCAAGCACAACGTCCTTTACAGTAACGTTTGTGTATTCCTCACGATGACCGATAAGACGATGGTAGTCTTTCTTTGACTTATACTTGTAAACAAGAACTTTCTTATCTTTGAAAGTATCACCAACTTCAACAGTTACCTTTGCACCTTTTACATAAGGTGTTCCGACAGAAACTTTATCACCGTCACTTACAAGAAGAACAGTGTCGATTGTTACTGTGTCGCCCTTTTTAGCATCGCTAATCTTGCTAACCTGAAGAACGGCATCCTTTTCTGCCTTGTACTGATTGCCTTTATACTCAACAACTGCGTACATTTTAAAACCTCTGAATTTTTTTTTCGGCAAGGAGTAACGGGTTCCTTGCTGACGTTTCCAATAGTGCGAAATCTTATCAAATTTTTCCATGGTTGGTCAACTGTTTAACCTCGTTTTAATTCATAAATACAGATAAAAGCCATGCAGCATTGAATTTAACTCAAAAAATATATATAGTGATTCCGATACTTTAATATTCAGTAATAATGGAGGAATATTATGATTAAGACGGTAAAAGACGTTGATCTTAAAGGAAAACGCATCATCATGCGCGTTGATTTCAACGTACCGATGAAAGACGGAGTTGTTCAGGACGATACTCGTATCATGGCTGCACTTCCTACTATTAAATACATTCTTGAGCAGAATCCACGCTCTCTCGTTCTCATGAGCCACCTTGGAGATCCGAAAAAGGATGTAAAGAAAGCTCAGGAAAAAGCAGAAAAAGCAGGAAAAACCTGGACAGATGCTGATGCAGAAAAATTCATCAACGGAAAGAACCGCATGGCTCCTGTCGTTAAATATTTCTCAGAAAAACTCGGAAAGGATGTTACATTCCTTCCTGATGCACTCGGACAGAAAGCTGCAATCGATGCTCTTCCAGAGGGTGCAGTTGCAATGCTTGAAAACGTTCGTTTCCACAAAGAAGAAACATCTAAAGATCCTGCAGAACGCGACGTAATGGCAAAAGAACTTGCTACCTACGGAGACATCTTCGTAAACGATGCATTCGGAACTGCTCACCGCGACCAGGCTTCTACAGCTTCTATTGCTAAATTCATGCCTGTACCAAGTGTAGGCGGATTCCTTATGGAAAAAGAAGTAAAATACATTCAGCCAATGGTTGAAAATCCTCCAAAACCACAGGTTGCCATCATTGGTGGTGCTAAGGTTTCTTCAAAGATTGCCGTTCTTGAATCTCTTCTCAAGAACGCTTCTGCACTGGTAATCGGTGGAGGTATGGCTTATACATTCCTTAAGGCTCAGGGTCATAAAGTTGGTATTTCTCTTGTTGAAGATGACTTCCTTGACACAGCTAAAAAACTTCTTGCAGATGCAGAAGCTAAAGGTGTAAAAATCGTTCTTCCGGTTGACCATGTAGCTGCTGATAAATTTGATGCAAATGCTACTCCAGTTGCCGTTGACGGTGTTGATATTCCTGACAACCTGATGGCTATGGATGTTGGACCAAAAACAATCGCACTTTATAAAGAAGTTCTCTCTACAGCAAAATCTGTTGTATGGAACGGACCTGTAGGTGTATTTGAATTTGATGCATTTGCAAAGGGAACTGCTACTGTTGCACAGCTTGTTGCTGATGCTACTGGCCGTGGTGCCATGACTGTAGTTGGTGGTGGAGATTCTGTTGCAGCTGTTAACAAGTTCCACCTTGCTGACAAGATGAGCCATGTATCTACTGGTGGCGGTGCTTCACTTGAATTCCTTGAGGGTAAGACACTTCCTGGAATTGCTATTCTTGCTACAAAATAGTGTTTTATGCTGACAGCTTTGCTGACAGCATAAAACTTTTATCTCCCGACAGGCTTTTTAGCCTGCGGGAGAAATTAATTTCGACACGACACTTCCTGCGTGTCAAATCATAGTTTTTTTTGTTTTAGTTATCTTTGATTATCTGCAGTATCGTTCTTTCGGCAATATTCCTTTTATTCTGCGGGATACCTTAATTTCGGTACGACAGTCCCTGCGTATCAAATCATAGTTTTTTTGTTTTAGTTATCTTTGATTATCTGCAGTATCGTTCTTTCGGCAATATTCCTTTTATTCTGCGGGATACCTTAATTTCGACACGGCAGTTTCTGCGTGTCAAATCATAGTTTTTTTGTTTAAGTTATCTTTGATTATCTGCAATATCGTTCTTTCGGCAATATTCCTTTTATTCTGCGGGATACCTTAATTTCGACACGACAGTTCCTGCGTATCAAATCATAGTTTTTTTGTTTTAGTTGTCTTTGATTATCTGCAGTATCATTCTTTCGGCAATATTCTTTTTATTCTGCGGAATACCTTAATTTCGGCACGACAGTTCCTGCGTGTCAAATCATAGTTTTTTTGTTTTAGTTATCTTTGATTATCTGCAGTATCGTTCTTTCGGCAATATTCCTTATTATTCTGCAGGATACCCTAATTTCTGTACGACAGTTTCCTCGTATCAAATCATAGTTTTTTTTGTTTAAGTTATCTTTGATTATCTGCAATATCGTTCTTTCGGCAATATTCTTTTTATTCTGCGGGATACCTTAATTTCGGCACGACAATTCCTGCATGTCAAATCATAGTTTTTTTGTTTAAGTTATCTTTGATTATCTGCAGTATCGTTCTTTCGGCAATATTCCTTTTATTCTGCGGGATACCTTAATTTCGGTACGAGTATTTTATTTACGGAATGTCTGTATTTCTACAGCTGATTTTCTTACAACATTTTTTCCATAATATCAAAATCAATCAGTTCATCATTTATTTTAAAAAAACCGTGAAAGCAGCCTGTTTTTTCAAATCCGAATTTTTTATAAAGCCGGATGGCCCCCTGATTATCACTCCGTACTTCAAGAGACACTATTTCTGACCGGGCTACTTCTTTTGCAAAACGAAGAACCTCTTCAAGGAGTCGGGATCCTATTCCTTTTCCACATTCAGATTTTCTTACACAGATTCCAAACTCTCCTCTGTGAGCCATTCTTTTTTTAGAAAATGCCGTATAGTGAGCCGTTCCTATTATTTCAGATGCTTTTCTGGCTACAAAGAAAGCTTCCCGGTCTGAATGTTCGATACTTGAAAGAAAGTCAGCTTCTTCCTTTTCTGTTACGGAAAGTCCGTTTTCATCAAAGGACAAATTATCAGATTCACTTCCTATCACTTTTAAAAGCGACAGGATTTCTTTTGCATCATCTGAAGATGCACGCTGTATTTTTATTTCTGACATCAAACATTCTCCGCTTCACAGGAATTCTTCTTTAAATTAAAAATTAATCCCTGAGGTCTTCAATCCTTTTTGTTTTCTTTTCACTTCTAGGTAACTCACCTATTCCTACAACCTGCACTTCTGGCGTCATGTTGTACTTCTGCTTGAAGAAATACTGAATTCCCAGTGCAGTTTCTGCCCGGTCTACCCCCATTTCGACTTCAACAAAAACAGTCATTTTATCCTTTCCGTCTACATGTTCTATTTTTGCCCGGTATTCGCTTGATGTTCCGGGAACAGCTTTAATGACATCCTCAATAGTACTTGGGAAAATAATGTTTCCCTTAACTTTTACCATGTCATCACTTCTTCCGAGAATCGGTGTGATGCGGGGATATGACCTGCCGCACGGGCATGGTTCAGTAATAAAAGCTGCAAGGTCATGAGTTCTGAAACGGAACAGGGGAGCTCCTTCCTTTACCAGAGTAGTAAGGGTGATTTCACCAACTTCTCCGTCTTTTACAGGAAGTCCTGTCTGAGGATCAAGTATTTCTATGTAAAGGAAATCATCAAAAATATGTATTCCTTCTGTCTGCTTTTCACAGTTGATTCCGATTCCAGGTCCGTAACATTCTGTAAGACCGTAAATATCGTAAAGTTCAATGCCAAGGATATTCTTTATGCGGTTGCGCATTTTTTCACCCCAGCGTTCCGAACCGATTATTCCTTTTTTTAATTTGATATTCTTTCCGATGCCGCGCTGTTCAACCTGTTCTGCAAGGAGAAGTGCATAGGAAGAAGTTGCACAAATTACGGTTGCCTGAAGGTCCTGCATCATCTTAAGCTGTTTTTCTGTATTTCCAGGTCCCATAGGAATTGCCATGGCACCGAGTTTTTCACAGCCAGCCTGGAATCCTATGCCTGCAGTCCAGAGACCGTAACCCGGTGTAATCTGAATGCGGTCCTTTTTTGTAATTCCGGCAATTTCATAACAGCGGGCAAACATCTCTGCCCAGTCATCAACATCTTTCTGAGTGTACGGTACAATTACGGGAGCGCCGGTTGTTCCGCTGGAAGAATGAATGCGTACGATTTCTTCTTCAGGAACTGCTGCCAGTCCAAGAGGATAAGCATCCCTCAGATCCTGTTTAGTACAGAAAGGAACAAGTTTTTCAAAGTCTTCCTGTGTTTTTATATCTTCCGGATTTATATTCTTAAAACGTTCTGTATAGAATGGATTTCCACATGCCTTTACGCGGGCAATCTGTGTACGGATAAGTTCAAGCTGTTTTTCGGTCATTTTCATATAGGCATCCTCAATTTTCAGGCAGACATCACTAGGAAAGGGAAGCTGCCTGTTCTTATGTTACTATAAATAGTAACATAAGAAATTAAAGATGTCAAATGCTTTCAAGCGCCTGTTTCAAATCTGCAATAAGATCGTTTTTATCTTCAAGTCCGCAGCTCATGCGTACAAGACCTGCAGAGATTCCGGCAGCTTCAAGCTGTTCATCAGTAAGCTGTCTGTGTGTTGAAGTAGCAGGATTAAGACAGCAGGTACGTGCATCAGCAACATGAGTCTCAATCGCAGCAAGCTTAAGGTTTTTCATGAACTTTTCTGCAGCAGTCCTTCCGCCTTTAAGTTCAAAAGAAACTACGCCGCAGCCTCCGTTCGGGAGATATTTTTCAGCAAGCGCATGGTATTTGTCGGACTTAAGGCCAGGGTAGCTTACCTTTGCAACCTTGCTTTGAGTTTCAAGGAATTCTGCAACTGCCTGTCCGTTTTCTACATGACGAGGCATCCTTACATGAAGGGATTCAAGTCCGAGGTTCAGGAGAAAGGCATTCTGAGGAGACTGGATGCATCCCAGATCCCTCATGAGCTGAGCAGTTGCCTTTGTAATAAAAGCACCTTCTTTTCCGAAACGTTCTGCATAGGTAATTCCATGATAGCTTTCATCAGGAGTGGTAAGTCCAGGATACATATCTTTATGAGCCATCCAGTCAAACTTTCCGCTGTCAACAATTACACCGCCAACTGCAGCACCATGACCGTCCATGTATTTTGTAGTTGAATGAGTAACAATATCTGCTCCCCATTCAATCGGACGACAGTTAACAGGGGTCGGGAATGTATTATCAACAATAAGAGGAACATTGTGTGCATGAGCAACTTTTGCAAATTTTTCAATATCAAGAACGGTAAGAGCCGGATTTGCAATAGTTTCCCCGAACATTGCACGGGTATTATCCCTGAATGCAGCATTCAATTCTTCTTCAGAAGCATCAGGAGATACAAAAGTAACATCAATTCCCATTTTCTTCAAAGTTACGGAAATAAGGTTAAAAGTTCCTCCGTAGATTGAAGAACTTGCTACAACATGGCTTCCGCATTCACAAATATTAAATATTGCAAAGAAATTTGCAGCCTGTCCTGAAGATGTAAGCATTGCCGCAGTTCCACCTTCAAGAGCTGCAATTTTAGCTGCAACATAATCATTTGTAGGATTCTGAAGCCTTGTATAAAAATAACCCGAAGCTTCAAGATCAAAAAGCTTTCCCATGTCCTCGCTGGTATCATACTTAAATGTTGTAGACTGAATGATAGGAATCTGACGCGGCTCTCCGTTTTTTGGAGTGTATCCGGCCTGTACACACTTAGTATTAATTGACTGTTCCATAATTTGCCTCCGTTTTTTATATTAACTTTTATATATCCAAAGCTGCACAGTAATCAACAGCCCTGACATTCAATTCATAAAATTCAGGTTTTACAAGAAGCCTGACCGCATCTTTTACTTCTGAAAGTTCCATTATGCCTGACTTACAGGCAGCCCCTACTAAAACCATATTTGCAACCCGGGAACTGCCCAGTTCCATGCAGGCTTTCTTTACGTCAACACACATTACGGTAGCGTTCTGCTTTAAGTAATCAATCATAACTTTTGAATCAAAAAACTTTCCGGAAAGACTTGCTGTTACCGGCTGAACAACTTCATTGCTGACAATTACAGTTCCACCAGTTTTTAAATAGGAAATGTTTCTTACAGCTTCTGCCGCTTCAAAAGCAATTATGACGTCAGCACATCCCCGGGGAATAACGGGAGAATATACATCACTTCCAATACGGACATGACTTACCACAGAACCGCCTCTCTGGGCCATTCCGATGGTTTCTGCAGAAAGCACCTTCTGTCCTCCGGAAACAGCAGCCTGAGAAAGAACCTTCGCTGCAAGAACAGTTCCCTGTCCGCCTACTCCGCATATCAAGATATTTTTTGACACAGATTTCTCCTTAATAAAACCCACAAAGATAATTTTTATCCTGACTCCTAACAGATTGCCTTTACCGGACATACATCTCTGCACAAACCGCATCCGGTACAGAGAGAGGCGTCTATTTCTGCCCTATGCTTTCCGTTTTTCAAAACTGAAGAACTTACACTCAATGCAGGACATCCCAGTTCCCTGATGCATTTCTGACAGCCAATACATTTTTCTGCCTGAACTTTTACAGGACCATTAAATTTATAACCAAGTTTAGAAGCTACTGCAATACATGGAGCCTTAAAGATTACTGCACTTACCCCCTCTGCTTCAGAGGCCTGCTTAACGGCAGCAACAGCCTGTTCCTGATTAAAAGGATCTGCTTCCAGAACCGGATTTACCCCTGCAGCCTCAAGTATTTTTTTTATACTTAGTTTTTCTACAGTTTTACCCATCATAGTCATTCCTGTTCCGGGATGAGGCTGATGTCCTGTCATTGCCGTTGTTGAATTATCAAGAACACAGACAGTCTGACGGGCCTGATTATAAACACCGTTTATTACTCCGGTAATTCCGCTGGCAAAAAAAGTTGAGTCACCTATAAAGCTGAAACAATGCCTGTCATTTTCATTATGATAGAATCCCTGAGCCATGGTAATATCCGCACCCATACAGAGACACGTATCGGTCATATCAAGAGGTTTGGCATTTCCAAGAGTGTAACAGCCAATATCTCCGCAATACGCTGTTTTTTTACCTTTCATGGCCTGCTTTACAGCATAAAAAGAACCCCGGTGAGGACAACCTGCACATAAAACAGGAGGTCTTACAGGGAGTTCAGGAACGGACTCTGCACCGGACTCTTCTTTTTTTTCTGAATTGAAAAATACTTTTTCGAGAACACTTACAACAGTTTCTACAGAAAGTTCACCTGCTTCAGGAACAGTTCCGTCAGCTTTTCCGCAAACTTCAGCTTTCATTCCTGTTTTACCGCAGATATGAATGAGGGCATTTTCTATTACAGGATCAAGTTCTTCAAAGACAACAATTCTTTTATTTTCAGTCAGATATTTTTCCGCAAGCTTTTCCGGAAAAGGATAAGGAGTACCTATTTTAAGAAAGCTAATATTTTTTAATTCCTCACTTTCAGGATATCTGGCTTTTAAAATACTTACGGCTTCCTTTACATAACACCAGCTGATTCCACCGGCTGCAACACCAGTAGAAGCCTTTCCATTTCCTTCAATAAAATTCCATTTTGAATCAGAAAATTCTGCAGGAAGAATGTGCTCGTTTCTGTCAAAAATCCTTTTATGATTCAAATATGAACTTCTGGGAAAAATTACCCACCGGTTTGTATCTTTTTCAAATTCACTGGTTAAGGAATTTTTTTCGAGAGAAGGAAACTCCATGCTTTCATAGGCATGATCAACTCTTGTTGTAGGCCTTAAAAGAACCGGCGTATGATATTTTTCTGAAAGTTCAAAGGCCTCCTGAATCATTTCAAAAGCCTCAAGAGGTGTAGAAGGATCAAAACAGGGAAGCTTTGAATATGATGCAAAAACTCTTGTATCCTGTTCCGTCTGACTTGAAATCGGTCCCGGATCATCTGCAGAGACAATGACCATACCACCCTTTACGCCTACATAAGACAGGCACATTACAGGATCACTGGCAACATTAAGTCCAACCTGCTTCATGGTAACCAGAGTACGGCTACCTGCATAGGAAGCTCCTGCAGCAACCTCTGCCGCTGCCTTTTCGTTTACAGACCATTCAACATAGGTTCCTGTTCTGTCTTTATACTTTGCAATGAATTCAATAATTTCACTTGAAGGAGTACCGGGATACCCTGCTGCAAGCTTTACACCAGCCTTTAATGCACCCAGGGCAATAGCCTGATTTCCCATAATCATCTGTCTTGACATGGGGACATTCTACAATAAATGATACAAAAATAAAATGGTTTTTTATAAACTGTTTCAGCCTATGACTCCACCCCAGGCAATCTTCATATTACGGCATAAAATTTCATACTCCCTGCACTGGGCTTCATCTGCTGCCGTTACATAAAAAGCACCGGACTTAAGGTGAAGGGAATTATCTGACTCAGATTCATTCTTTTTAGAATATGTTCCGGCATTAAGAAGACGAAGAGCCTGATTTGCAACCCCATCCCTGCTGTCAACAACCTTTACGGAAGGACCGGCGGCATCCTGAATTACATCTGCCAGATGAGTAAAATGTGTACAGCCTAATATTATCGTATCGCAGTTTTCTTTCTTAAAAAATTCTACGGCTGGCATTACGGCAGCTTTTTTTTCTTTTTCTGAAGACGTAAAAAGATCATGTTCTATAAAATCAATAAGATCTGGATCTCCCCTGCTTATTACTGTGCAGTTACTTGCAAAGTCAGAAATCAAATGACGGCTGTAAGGATGATTGACAGTGGCATTAGTTGCAAGAAGTCCAATACGATTATTTTTTGTAACGGAAGCTGCAAGTTTTATGGCAGGAACTGTTCCCACAATAGGCAGTTCAGGAAATCGTTTTCTTAATAAATCAAGAGAAGTTACGCTGATAGTATTACAGGCAATTACAAGAGTCCGGGGATTCCAGTTTTTTAAAATGAGTTCTATTGCTTTTCCGGCACATTCTGTAACCTGACTGACGGTCTTCTCTCCATAGGGAAAATTTCTTGTATCTCCTAAATAGGCAAAAGTTGCTTCCGGAATCTTTTCTTTGAGGGCCGCCATATACGGAAGCCCGCCGGTACCACTGTCTAAAAATGCAAAATCTGTAATAACACTCATACACTATAACACGCAGTCAGAAGTTTACTCCTTTGTATTTTTCATGTCAAACTTAGATTGATTGTTTTTTTAGTTCAATGATAGAATATGCCTATGTACGAATTCAACAGGTGCAGGTGCAGTGGCTGCAATAAAAATGCCATGAGTACCATCGACGAAAATGACAACATCGTAAGCAGCGGATGGTGTGTTGACCACGTTCCGGACATTGAAGACATTGCGTCAAAAATCTGCAGTTACATGATGAGGCACGATACAGTAATAGGCTTGAATTGTCCCGGCCTTACAATAAAGGACCTTAACCTCAATAACAAACGCTTTTACGGATGTAATTTTCAAAACTGCAGCTTTCAGAACATTCACGCAGACGGAATCCGCATGCGCATGGGAATATACGACGGCTGCACTTTTACGGACTGCAATTTCATAAACAGCAACATACAGTTTACTTCTTTTGCAGGTTCAAAGCTTGTACACGTAATATTAACAGGTAGTGATCTTGTACACATTAACTGCAACGGAGTTACGGTTTACCAGTCAAGTTTTGATGATTCAGACCTGTACAACAGCCGTTTCATAAAATCCGTATTAATGAATACTTCCATGAGAAACTGCAACCTTAAAAAAACCGTTTTCTATAACTCTGTAAGGGAACATGTTTCATTCAAACTTTCAAACACAAGGGAAGCACTTGTAGACAGAAACCGGGGAGGCCTTATGGGAGACTTCGAAGCTTCCGCACCTGATGAAGACATCCTTAACTCAGAAGAGAGGCAGCAGATATGAAACTCTACTTTGATCTTTCTTTCGATGATTTTACAAACTGCTATATCGTTGTAAACGACGATCCTTCTGTTATGGAAGCAATTATCATTGACCCGGGAATCGTTACTCCAAAAATGATTGATATTATCGAACGGGGAAAATACAAACTTACGGCCGTTCTCATAACTCATAACCACACAAGTCATGTAAAGGCCCTTTCTACCCTCATGAAAATCTATTCGCCACGAATATATGCTGCTGATTATGAAGTAGCCGGCAAACAGGTTACAGTCCTTCAGGGGGACGGAGAAATCACGACTGCAGGACTAAAAGTTCAGTATTATTCAGTACCCGGGCATACATCTGACAGTATGGTTTTTAAAATAGGTACAACCATGTTTACCGGAGACACCATCACCTCCGGGATAATCGGAGAAACGGCAAGTTCTTATTCAAAAAAACTTCTCAGCTCTAAAATTCAGGAAAAGATTTTTTCTCAGACAGATGAAACGGTAATTATGCCGGGACATGGTCCGCCAACAACCGTTGCATCCGAAAAACAATACAATCTTGATGTAAAGCCTTAAGCTTACTCAGGGGATTCCCTGAACACAAGAAAGGTTCTTCCTCCATACAGTCCCCAGCGTTCATAAACGTAATCACTGAGACTGTATGCGACCATTTCAAAATCTTTACCCTTCGTCTGCTGGACGTAGCGCTGCAGGTCCGGGAAGCTTCTCATATTTGACCAGTAGGAACGTGTGACAAAATATGCTCCTGTAGTCTGAGGTGACAGCTGAAGGTGATATGCCATAAACTCATTTTTCATAAGATAATCATCATTTAAATCGTAACCAAGCCCTTTTGCCGTTGCCCAGTAAGATTTTAAGAATGACAGTGAATCAGGATTAAAACTGCCGTAAAGAGACTTTACATAATCTCTGAATCCGGAATCCATAAAATAAATTCCATGCCAGCACTCATGGGCCACCAGCTGATTTCTTAAGGAAGGACTGCTTTCTCTTGAAATAGAAATAATACATCCCGTCCCTTCTTCAAAAGTTCCGTCCGGTAAAGTAACTATAATGCCGTTTCTTATGAGAATACTGCGTAAAAGAAGTTCATTTTCGTTCAGCTGAACACTGTGTCTCAAAGCCTGCGTAAAGAAATTTGCAAGATCCTTTGCTTTATAATCATGGGCATTATAACCGTGATTATTCAAAATAAAATCGTCATCTACAAAAGTCCCCTTATACCCTGTCTTTTCAACAAAATATGCAAGCCGGGTTAAAAAAGAGTCCTGTATCTGATAATCCTTAAAATCAAAAAACAATACATCAGGAAAAATACTCCAGCGAAATAATTCATAATCCTTTTGACGCCAGTTTTTTTCCGGCCAATCCAGTATCATTCCAATATCAGCAGCTATCGCTTCATCTTCCTTACACCAGACAGCAGTAAAACTTTTTACAAACTTATTTCCACCGGTAAATTTAAATACTCCTGTTCCGTTTTTAAAACACCGGGAATCAAAATCAAAACTGTCTTTACCGGATAACCTGACTGTAAAAACTTCGCCCCTGTTTTCAAAAACAATTCTGTCTTCATTCTTAGCTGCAGCAGTTTCTTTTGTATTCAGTGTCAGGGTTATTTTCATTCCCTCTGGTAAAGTTTTTTCTGCCCGTGAAAAATCAACGGAATATATTTCTGAAGAAACGGTTCCGCCATCTATGCCATAGGAAAAAAGAGGTTCCGGTAAAAACTCAATTCCAATCTTATACGGTTCAATCCAGCTGTCAAGAAGGTCTGCTTTACCTGCTGAATAGAAATAAAATCCTTCCGGCTCATCCGTGCGTTTAATGCACAGCTGCAGGGAAAACTTATCTGCTTTTACATCGGAATATTTTCCCCTGACCTGACATCGGGAAGAAAGAGGCGTTACGATCTTACTTCCGGATTTAAAATCTTCCTTATACAAAAAGCCAAATGAAAAACGGGACTCATCTCCAGGTCCGGAAATTTTTATTCCAAAAGAAGCTCCGGACTTTTCACACTGCATGTCTTTTATAAGTTCTTTCTGTTTATCAGTAAATTTATAAAAAAGGTAAGGCTCATTACGGGGATCTTCAACAGCACACTTCTCAGACTGTTCCGTAACAGGCTCAAGTTTTTCTCCAGCTGCGGTAAGAAGTTTTGCTTTAGTACAGCCTGAAAAAATATATGCAATAAAAATACAGATTAAGATAAAAAAATAATTTTTTTTCAACATAATTTATGCTACACTTTTTTTGAAATTTAGATAAGGTCAATTAATGTAATACGGGAGAAATCATGAAGGTTCTGCATTTTCATAAAGATACGCTTTTTGTACTTTCAGAATTTCAAAAAAAACAGGTCATCAGGCTTTCTGAGTTTCTGAGTGAATTTTCAGATGCCCGTATATATCCCTGCTACCCTCTTTATATCTTTTTTAATGATGAAAAAAATCTCTTTGATCCGAAAAAACTAAAATCCCTGACTCTTCAGAAGATTTTTTATGATGAAAATGATTCTTCCGTAAACATAGGAATTCATGCGGAATTTTCCGACAATGACTGCAGCAGCCTTTCTAAATTAATCAGCAGGGTTAAAATTGCAGAAATAAAAAAAAGCGGTCCCCTTACTTTTACAGATAAGTGTTCCGCCTTTTTAGAAATACCTGAAATCAAGATTACCGTAATACAGGTCTCAGATGCAGTTATTGAAAAAAACTCATGGCAGCTGTTCAACTCAAAATGGATCAAGCTGAACAGAAAGTAAGCTGCCTTTTACTTACATAGTTTTTTCGCCCCTGTCCATTGCAATAAGACCTGACTTAAGCAGTTCAAGAATACCGTATGGTTCAAGAAGTCTGATAAGGGAATCAATTTTATCTTCACTTCCAGTTGCTTCAACAATAAGAGAGTTTTCTGCAACATCAACAATGTGGGCACGGAAGATTTCACAGGTTTCAATAATTACACCACGGTTTGAACCACCGGCCTTAACTTTTATAAGAGCAGTAATTCTCTGGGTAGTTTCACTCTTTGAACAGTTCTTGATGCTGATTACTTCAACAAGTTTAGAAAGCTGTTTTTCAATCTGTTCAAGAATGTATTCATCGCCCCTGACAACAATGGTCATTCTTGATTTATCTTCTTCTGAAGTCTCACATACAGTAAGAGAATCAATATTATATCCGCGGCGACTGAAAAGTCCTGAAACACGGCTCAATACACCGGCATGATTTTCTACTAAAACTGAAAGTACATATTTTTTTTCCATAGGTTCCTCTTTATATCTGTCGCTGCTGCGACTATACATTTATTATAGCAAAAAATAAGATTTTAACAATGCGTTTATCGACCGTCTGCATACACTCCAAGAAGCCTTACTTCTTCAGTCTTGTCCTTAAGTTCCTCATAGATGGAAGCACACTGAGCATAAACATCACCGTCCTCTTTATTAATTTCTACATCCGCATAAAACCAGCTCTTCCATAACTGTCCCTTTATCGGTCTGGATTCAAGACGGGTAAGGTTAAGCCGTCTTTTTTCAAAAATTCCAAGAGTATTGTAAAGGGCACCGCTTTCATTTTTTGTCGTAAAAATAAAGCTTGCCATATTTGGTTTAATATTAAACAGAGGTTTATTCTCAGATTTATTAATACGGTCTCTGGATGCAATTACAACAAAGCGTGTAAAATTGCCGGGATCATCTTCTATATCTTCTGCAAGAATCTTAAGGCCGTAAATCTCTGCATTTACAATACTGCCAATAGCAGCATTTGATTTTGAAGCATGAGAGGCTACAAACTCTGCGGCAGTAGAAGTAGAAACTGAATCAACCAGAGCCCAGTCCTTATGCTGGTCAAGATATTTTTTTGACTGCCCGAATCCCTGGGGATGAGAATAAACAGTCTTAATATCTGAAAGAGATGCACTCTTTAATCCCAGAAGGGAATGTCTGATATTCAAAGTAACAGAACCTGCGATTTCCACATCCTCAAAGCGGGAAAAATTATCATAATTCTGATAAACACTGCCGTTAAGGGAATTTTCAATAGGAATCATACCGTAATCACAGCTTCCGTCTGCTACACTCTGAAAAACATCACTGAAGGAATCAAGAGCAACCGCTTCTGCCTCACTTGCATCAAAATAACGTCCGATTGCCTGTTCCGCATAGGCACCCTTTTTTCCTGAATATGCAACCAGCAGTTTTTTGCTGTCAGATTTTCGTTCAGATTTTGCACATTCCCCTGAGAAAATATGATAAACAGATTTTCCCATAACAGGAGCCAGAGCTTCAATATCATGCATCATCTTGTCAAACTGTTCCGGAACAATAGAAAGAATGGCACCGCTTAAAGCTTTCTCAGGATTAGGATGAACGTCAACAACAACGCCGTCTGCCCCGGAAGCAACCGCCGCAAGAGCCATTGCAGGTATTTTTTCACGGATACCTACTGCATGGCTTGGATCTACAATTACAGGAAGATGTGTAAGAGAACGAAGCACCTGTACTGCAGAAAGGTCTAAAGTATTTCTTGTAGAATGCTCAAAAGTCCTTATTCCCCGTTCGCATAAAATAACATTTTCAGTTCCTGCAGAAAGAAGATATTCTGCACTCATAAGAAGTTCTTCAAGAGTTGCAGTATAACTTCTTTTAAGAATCACCGGCTTACCCAAAGAACCGACTTTCTTCAGCAAATCAAAGTTCTGCATGTTTCCGGCGCCGATCTGATAAACATCTACCCCGTAATCCTGCATCATTGGAATTAAATTCTCAGAACCGATTTCTGTAACAACAGGAAGTCCGTATTTTTCTCCGGCTTCTTTAAGATACTTTAATCCTTCTTCTCCCAATCCTTCAAATGTGTATGGAGAACTCTGGGGCCTGAATGCAGCACTTCTTAAAAGCACCGCTCCGCTTTCTGCAACGGAAGCAGCAACTCTCATTATCTGTTCCCTGCTTTCTACAGTACACGGACCGGCAGCGGCAACTATTCTGTTTCCGCCGATACGGATAATCTGCCCTTTTGAATTTTTTATTTCAACAACAGTATTTTCTTTTTTAAATTCCCTGCTCGCCATCTTATAGGGACGGCTTATGGGAATTACACGCTGTACGCCCGGAATAAGTTCAACTTCACTGACATCAAGTTTTACTCTTCCGACGGCAGCAATTACAGTCTCTTCCTCACCCTTAACTTCATTTAACTTGAAATCATGAGAGTGAAGAAAAGCCGTTAAATTTTCTTTCTGACCGTTACTGATATCCTTTTTGAGAACTATTACCATACACAGTCAAATTAAAAACTTGAAACATTCCAGCTGACAGTACGAAGAATGTCGCCGAAAACACCAGCTGCCGTAACACCTGCTCCAGCCCCGTAACCACGGACTGTAAGAGGAATAGGAGTATAGCGGGCTGTATGGAATACAAATGCATTCTCTCCACCGCGAACCCCAAACAGAGGATCTTCAGGACCTACTTCAAGCATGCCGACAGAAACCTTTCCGTCCTTAATTGAAGCACCCATGCGGAGAACTTTATTCTCTTTTTTAAGTGCTGCCATTTTTTCTGCAAAATATGAATCAAGTTCTGGAAGTTTCTTAAGGAATTCCTCAGTAGTTCCTTCAAGAGAGAAGCCTTCAGGGAAAATAGAACGCATTTCAATATCTTCAAGTTCAATTTCCATTCCTGCTTCACGGGCAATAATAAGAGCCTTGCGGGCAACATCAGTTCCCTTAAGATCATCACGAGGATCCGGTTCCGTATAGCGGAGTTCTTTTGCCTCAAGAACTGCCTCGCTGAATTTTTTACCTTCATCGAGTTTACCGAAAATATAAGAAAGGGAACCTGACATGATTCCGTTAAAGCCGGTAAGTTTATCTCCTGACTTAAAGAGGTTCTGGAGAGTATCAATAATCGGAAGTCCTGCACCAACGTTAGTTTCGTAAAGGAAGCGTACATGCATTTCGTTGGCAGTCTGACGGAGTTTATGATAAAAATCCATGCTCATTGAATTTGCACGCTTATTAGGTGTAGCAATATTCATTCCTGCCTTAAGAATATCGATATAACGCTCCGGAAGATCATAGCTTGCCGTACAGTCAACAAAAATAGGATTAAGAGGCTTAGTCTCCTTTACGAATTCAAGAATCTCATCAAGGTTTGTCTTTTTACCGTCAGCCTTTACCTTGTCACGCCAGCCGTCAAGTTCAATTCCGTCAGCGTTGAAAATCATTCCGTCAATATTTGCAATTGCCATTACGCGGACATCAATTCCCTGTTCAAGAAGGGCATCATGCTGCTCATTAATCTGATCAAGCATTGTTCCGCCGATAGTTCCTGCACCGAATGCATAAACCTGAATTGACTGAACCGTATTAAAGAAGAACTGATGAACGACACGTACAGCCATGTCACCGTCTTCAGCTTTAATTACGGCAGAAATTGAACGTTCTGAAGATCCCTGGGCAATAGCCTTGATGTTAATGTCACGGCTTGCAAGAGAATCAAAGAAAGTTCCTGCAACACCGCGTTTCTGCTTCATTGCATCACCAATAATGGAAACAATGGCAAGATTATCGTACACCTCTATAGGATTAAGCAGTTTTGTACTTATCTCAAGGGCAAATTCAGCCTTAAGGATATCCTGAACTTTCTGAGCGTATGCCTTGCGGATACAGAAAGATACAGTATATTCAGAAGAAGACTGAGTAATAAGGAGAACAGAAATTCCTGCATTGCTTACGGCAGAGAAAATGCGTGAAGCCATACCCTTACGGCCTTTCATTCCGGCACCGGTAACAGAAATCATTGCACAGTCCTTAAGACAGCTTATGCCGCGGACAGGTCCTGACTTTTCATCAACAAACGGACCGCGGGCAATACGGGTTCCTCTTGAAGCAGGATTATGGGAATTCAAACTCCATGCCTCGATATTCTTTGCAGCCAGCGGAGCAAGAGTCTTAGGATGAAGAACCTTTGAACCGAAGAAAGAAAGTTCCATTGCTTCTTCATAGCTCATGTCCTTTACAAGAACAGCATCCTTTATGATGCGCGGATCTGCAGTATAGATTCCGTCAACGTCCGTCCAGAATTCAACTCTAGAAGCTCCAAGACATGAACCGACGATTGCCGCAGAGAAATCAGAACCATTACGTCCTAAAAGTCCCATTACAGGTTTAGCACCGGTTCCGCTGATCCATGAACAGATAAAGCCAGGGAAAAGAAGGATCTGTGCCATAGGTGCAGAACCGTCACGATAATCTGCAAATGCATCAGCACAGTGAGAATAATCAGGATCACCTTCTTTCTGATCACCTGTCGTATAAATAAATTTTCTTGAATCAAGAAGAATAACGCTCTGTTTTTTTGCAAGAAGCACTGCCTCTACAATAGGAGCACACATAAGTTCTCCCATACCCATGATGCGGCAGTGAACTCCTGAAGGACATTCACCGAAAGATGAAATACCAGTAAGAAGTCTGTCCAGTTCAGAAAGGTTTTCTTCAATTTTTGCCATTACAGCCTGTGTATCAAAATCAGCAAGCGTCGATTTTATCTGAGCACAAATGTCCTGATGAATGGACCTGAGTTCGCTTACATAAGAAGCGGATACTCCACCTGCAACACACCCGTCAATAGCAGCCTGCAGTTTATTGGAAACTCCTGCCACTGCACTAACTACAACCGAAATACGGTCAGTCTTTGCGCGGCCTACCATAATATCCGTGCTGTCCAAAATACGACGGGCAGAGCCCATACTTGTTCCGCCAAATTTTAATGTAAGCATATTCTTCCTCTTACGTTTTTTTGAATTTAGTTGCAAGATGATATCAAATTCCGGGAGTCTTTACAATGTTTGGATAATGCAGAGTCCGCACCGTAATATTGCATACGGTGCAGCAGTTTATTTTTACTTTCTTGACAGTTTCAGAAGCACGGCACCATGTTTATTAACTGAAAGGGAAAGTTCTGCGTCTCCTTCAACCGGGAACATATCTCTCCGGTTCCATAAATCCCGCACACGGTAAGTTCCGCTGCCGTTAAGATAAGGAACGTCAGAAAGATTTACAGCCACTTCCCCGTCCTCATCACTAAGGTTAAAGAGGGCTATGAATACGTCCATGCCTTTTGCAGGGCATCCTTCTCCGCAGCTTGCCCAGACCGTCTGCCTTTCATTCCTCATAACCTGACAGGCTCCATGGGAAGAAGCATTCAGGGCAAGTACCTCTTCGTTCTGAATTATAGACAGAGTACGCTCATCAAGTTCCGGAAGTTCAGTTCCAAGAATAAGGGGACTTCTGAATATACTCCAGAGAGTAAACATCGTAATTTCTTCATCAGGAGTAAAGTTTGTTTTTCTTGAAACCTTATTCCATCCGTACCCCAGCTTTCCCACGGGAATCATGTCACAGTCCGGCCAGTTACCGTTCCCTACATGTTTCTGCCATACCTCACAACGCTCAAACATTGCCTTGAGAAGCCGCCAGTCATCCCAGAAATCATCCGTAATACGCCACATATTTGCATACTTTTCCATATGCCAGGCTTTTTCGATTACTGCAGGCCCCGGACTTAAAGAAAGAACCATAGGCCTTCCGCTTTTTTCTATAGCAGCTGCTATCATCTCTATTTCTTTTTCCGCAGAATAAGGATTTTCCTTATAAAAATTTGTATTGCAGATATCATCAACCTTTACAAAATCTACTCCCCACTGGGCATAGAGGGCAAAAACTGAATCATAATACTTATGGGCGTCTTTTTTTGTACAGTCGATGCCGTACATATCCCCGTTCCATTTACACACACTGAACGGATTTGCAATCTGGTCTGCAGTTACATCAGTGCCAAGTATTTTAGCATGGTCATGACAGCACTGACGGGGAATTCCCCTCATTATGTGAATTCCGAACTTTAAACCTTTTTTATGACAGTATTCAGCAAGAGGAGCAAACCCCTTTCCGTCTTTACTTGAAGGAAACCGGACCGGATCAGGAATCTGCCGTGAATATTCATCAGTACAAAGTCTTGTAAAAGGAACGTACTGAACCTGAGGACACAAACTGCCTGCTGCAGGATCAGACCACTGAATGTCTACGACTACATATTCCCAGCCGTACATTTTCAGATGCTCAGCCATAAAATCTGCATTCCGCTTTACATCCTCTTCCGTAACCATGGTATTGTAGTAATCATAACTGTTCCAGCCCATAGGCGGACGCTTCGCCACATCATTTTTACTGTACATAAGTGCTCCTAAAAAAATCAGTACTGAATGCTATTCTATGAAAACCTTTTCAAAATGTCGAGTATTTTTTTTAAAAGACGAAGGGGTACCAGGAAAACTTCCCGATACCCCCAGACAGAAAATGAACATCAAGAGAGACTCTGGATATCCATTTAGCGCATTCCCATACGCTAAATAAATTCTAACTCTCTAATTCTCATTTTCAAGTATCATAACATATTTTTAACTTTTGACGAGACATATTGCATAAATAACATTAATTAAAAAATTTCAATGTATAAAACGCAACAAAGTCTGCCGGAGTCATTATTTCAGAATACTTTTATAAATCTCAATAACCTTTTTCCTGGTAATTTCTTTTGGATTTCCGGCAATGCAGGCATCTTTTAAAGCACTTTCCGCAAGAAAATCATAATCAATCGTCTGATCTCCAAGAGAATCTATCTTCTTTGGAATTCCGCACTCTTTTAAAAGCTTGTCTACGGCGTTCATACAGGTTTTTCTGTAGGTCGCTGCAGTTGCCTTCGCACCGACTTTAGCACCCATGGCAAGGGCTATATCCTTATATTTAGTTCCGCTGGAAGCAGCATTAAACTTAAGGACAGGAGAAAGAAGAATTGCACAGGCTTCTCCATGAGGAACATCAAACACGGCGCTCAAAGGATGAGCCATTGCATGAACAAGACCAAGTCCGCAATTAGAAAATCCCATTCCGGCAATATACTGACCGTATGCCATCTGTTCACGGGCAGCAGCCTTTCCCTTTACAGCATCCTTTATATTTGCACTTATGATTCTTATTGCCTCAAGACAGTACATGTCTGTCATCTGCCATGCATCTTTTGTAAGATATCCTTCAATAGCATGAACCAGAGCGTCCATACCGCAGGAAGCACAGAGTTTAGCCGGCATTTTTGAAGAAAGATCCGGATCTACAATAGCAACCACAGGTATATCATGAGGGTCAATGCATACGAATTTACGCTGACGGGTCTCATCTGTAATTACGTAATTTATGGTAACTTCTGCAGCCGTACCGCTGGTTGTAGTCACAGCAAACAGAGGAAGACCTTTTTTTGCAGTTTTTGATGCACCTTCAAGTTTCCTTACATCAGAAAACTCCAGATTTGTACATATTATAGAAACAGCTTTTGCAGTATCAATTACAGAACCGCCGCCTACAGCCACAATCGCATCTGCACGGAACTGGGAAGCAGTCTCTACGGCAGACTTTACGTTCTGAATTGTAGGATTTGATTTAACTTTATCAAATATCTGATAGACAATTCGGTTTGAAACAAGCAGGGAAGTTATTTTTGCAGCAATTTTTGCCTTTACAAGACCAGCGTCTGTAACAACAAGAACACGCTCTATTCCGCGTTTTTTAAGTTCTTCAGGAAGTTTTTTTATCGATCCGCTACCGAACCAGGAAGTTTCATTTAAAATCATGCGATTTGCCATCTGCGCAACCCCGTTTGTGTACTGAACCTATTATGCTTATAAAATCACCTATGGTCAATGAGTTTTTCAGTTCTTAACCAGAAATTACTTAAAACCGCACTTCTTCCATATATACTAGTCTAAATCACTTTTTATCTGTATTCTGTAATACATGAAAAGAATTTTTTTCACATTTTGTGCCTTGATTACTGCATCACTCCTTATGTTTACAGGATGCAGCAAAAAAAAAGCCGACGGAAATTTTAAAATAACCGCTACTTTCTATCCCCTGTACATAATGCTGCTGAATATAACTGAAAATGCACAGGACGTTTCCGTACAGATGCTTGCACCTGCAGATACAGGCTGTCTTCATGATTATTCAATCACGACAAAAGACATGAAGCTTATAACTAAATCCGACATAATCATTGCAAATGGCGCCGGAATGGAAGATTTTATCGATAAAGCCCTGGAACTTTCAAAAGGCAGCATTATAACCGCCGCAGAAGGCTATCCCCTTATAGAGGACAATGCACACATATGGGTAAGTCCGAAAGGAGCAGCTTTTGAAGTAAACCGGATTGCAGAAGGACTTGCTGAAGCAGATGCTAAGAATGCAGATGTTTACAGGGAAAATGCACGCATATATATAGAAAAGATTAACTCTCTTTCTGAAAAGATGGAAAAAGAACTGTCCCCTTTTGCAGGAACGGCAATCATCACCTTCCATGAAGCCTTTCCATATTTTGCCTCAAACTTCGGTCTGAATCTTACCGCAGTAATAGAAAGGGAACCTGGAACCGAACCTACCCAAAAAGAACTTTCAGATCTCATGAAACTGATAAGAATAAAAAAAGCTGAAAATCAAAAGATAGCACTTTTTGCTGAACCGCAGTATTCCTCTTCAGCTGCACAGATTATTGCAAAAGAAACGGGGCTTAAAGTTTATCAGCTGGACCCATGCGTAACAGGAAAACTTGAAAAAGATGCATACCTGAATGCAATGGAACACAACCTCCAGACCTTAAAAACAGCCCTTTCTGATTAAAGACAGCTTCCAGGTTCAGATTCTATTTCCAGCAGTTCAGATTAAACGTACCTTCTGCCTGATTTTCAATTTCATCATCCAGAACAGAAAAGAAATCCAGGGAGGTACGGGTTTCAACTTCATCTACAGTAACAGCATAATCCCAGAATGTACCCGTCCACCCTTCATTCGGTATAAGGAATCCGACAGTCTCTACGTTTCCTTCCTCAGTCTTTACAAGAAGAACCTTATAAAACCATTCCGGAACGCATACTTCATTTTCACCTATTGTCTTGTATTCAGAAGCCTTCTTATCAAGAACCGGTCCCGTAACAACAGTAACTTCTCCGTAACGTTCAGCCCAGATTCTTACCTGACTTTCAAGATACATCCATATTTTGCGGTTAAAAGCCGGTGTCTGGGGCGTCATATTGCTCATATAAAAGCTTTCGCTCATGGATTCCCTGCTCCAGGCCATATCAGCTGCAGGAGCAAGATGCCCCCTGTCATATCCGGAACGGTAATAGTCGGCAGGAGAAGCTGAACCGGTAGAAATGCTTTCATCTTCCCTGAAATCATTAGTCCTTCCGCTTTCCTTTACAAGTTCATCCTTAGTAACTGTATAACTTACCCATTCTGCCACTTCATAGCTTTCTCTGTAACAAAGCCTGAAACCTGCATAAGAATGAATTTCGTGATCCGGACAGTTACCTCCGTTTATAACTGCCTCACATAAAGGCAGTTCAAGGTCACTTACTTCCGGCACAGGAGTCTGAGCCTGGGACTTTCTGGAATTTCTATACAGCAGGAGACATATAAGTATCAGTTCTATTACAACAATAAGAATAATTTTTTTTCTCGAAGCACTCATCAGCAAAGTATGAATAAAATGAAAAAATGTTTCAATGGAATTTTTCCCGGGCAGTTGTTCAAATCAGACATAGAATAATTTTTTAGTGTAAACTCAATTGAATTAGAGTATGAATTTTTCTATAATATCAGAATCATGAGTATCTACGAAAATATAAATGCACTTACAGCTTACGGTCTTAAAACAGGCCTTATAAAGGAAGATGACATTATCTACACTCAGAACCGTCTTCTTGAACTTTTTGGACTTGACGGATTCGAAAATGATGCCCAGGCAGCCGCAATTCCAGATTTTGAACTCGGCACAAATGCCTGCAATTTTGAAGCACTTCTTAAAGAACTTCTTGATTATGCAGTTGAACACAATATTATAGAAGATTCCATCGTATACCGGGATCTTTTTGATACGAAAATAATGGGCTGTCTTGTTGCAAGACCGTCTGAAATTCGTGCTGAATTCAAAAAGCATTATGAGGCTTCTCCAAAGGAAGCTACTGACTGGTACTATAAGTTTTCTCAGGACACAGATTACATCCGCCGTTACAGAGTATGCAAAGACCTTAAATGGCAGTCAAAAACTGAATACGGTGACATTGACATTACAATCAATCTTTCAAAACCTGAAAAAGATCCTAAAGCCATTGCCGCAGCCCTCAATGCAAAGAAATCAGGATATCCGGCATGTCTCCTCTGCAAACAGAACGAAGGTTACGCCGGCCGCGTAAATCATGCAGCACGTCAGACCCACCGTATTATCCCGATTACGCTTAACGGTAAGGAATGGGGTCTGCAGTATTCTCCATATGTATACTACAACGAGCACTGCATCGTATTCAGTTTTGAACACACTCCTATGGTAATTTCAGGAGATACCTTCAGATGTCTCTTTGACTTCATAAAACTCTTCCCCCACTACACCATCGGTTCCAATGCAGATCTTCCGATTGTAGGCGGTTCAATTCTTACCCACAATCACTTCCAGGGCGGCAACTACGAATTTGCAATGGCCCGTGCATCTGTAGAAACAGAATTCTCAGTAAAGGGATTTGATGACGTAAAAGCCGGAATCGTAAAATGGCCTATGAGCGTTATCCGTCTTGATTCAAAAAATCCTGATTCAATCATTGCCCTTGCAGAAAAAATCCTTGCAGCATGGAGAGGCTATACAGACAAAGATGCATTCATTTTTGCAGAAACAGACGGTGTAAAACACAACACTATAACTCCTATTGCAAGAAAGCGCGGAGATCTTTTTGAGCTTGATCTTGTTCTTCGCAACAACATAACTACGGAAGAGCATCCGCTGGGAGTTTTCCATCCTCACGCTAAGCTTCACCATATTAAAAAGGAAAACATCGGTCTTATTGAAGTAATGGGACTTGCGGTACTTCCAAGCCGTCTTAAAGGTGAGCTTGCAGATCTTGCAAAAGCAATTGCAGAAGGTAAAGATATTTCAAAAGATGAAGTTCTTTCAAAGCATGCTGAATGGGTTGAGGAATTTAAGAAGAATTATTCAAAAATCGATTCTTCCAATGCCGAAAAGATTCTCCAGGATGAAACCGGTAAAGTATTTGCCCAGGTTCTTGAAGATGCCGGTGTTTATAAAAGAACAGAAGAAGGCCATGCAGCCTTTATGAAATTTATACAGACCTTATAATTCAGAGGAAAATTATGTCCAGACTTTATATTCCGGAAAACTACAGACCGATTCTCAATGTAAAAGAAACAGAAAAGGCAATTATCCTTATCAAGGATTTCTTTCAGCTTTCTCTTTCTACAGAACTGAACCTTACCCGCGTAACGGCTCCGCTGTTTGTAAAGAGCGGTGAAGGTATAAACGACGACCTTAATGGGGTTGAACGCGCCGTAAAATTTCCGGTAAAAGACCTTGGTGACACTCAGATGGAAATCGTACATTCCCTTGCAAAATGGAAGCGTCTTAAGGTAACGGAACTTGGTCTTGGAAAAGGATTCGGAATCTATACGGACATGAACGCAATCCGTGCCGATGAAGAACTGGACAACCTTCACTCTCTTTACGTAGACCAGTGGGACTGGTGTCTTCACATGGACGACAATGACCGTACAATCATGTACCTTAAAGAAATTGTTAAAAAAGTATACCGCTGTCTCAAGCAGACGGAATTCTTTGTTTACGACCGCTACGAAGAGATAAAGCCGATTCTTCCTTCTGAAATTACATTTGTATATGCAGATGATCTTCTGAAAAAATATCCGAAACTTTCTCCAAAAGAACGTGAAACGGAAGAATGCAGAAAGTATGGTGCGATTTTTGTAATCGGTATAGGTGGAACTCTTCCTGACGGTTCCCTTCATGACGGACGTTCTCCTGACTATGACGACTGGACTACAGAAACCGGAGACGGACACAAGGGACTTAACGGAGACCTTCTTGTATGGAATCCTGTACTCAACGAGGCAATGGAACTTTCTTCCATGGGAATCCGCGTAAATCCTGAGACTCTGAGGCTCCAGCTTAAAGAAAGAAACTGTACCGACAGAGAAAAGTTTACATTCCATAAAAAACTTCTCAACGGCGAACTCTATCAGACAATCGGAGGCGGTATAGGCCAGTCCCGTCTGTGCATGTACTTCCTCAGAAAAGCTCACATAGGAGAGACACAGGTAAGCACGTGGCCTCAGGACATGGTTGAAAAATGCCGCAAAGCTTCCATTAACATTCTCTGATAAAACAAAAACTGCAGGAGCAGGCAGATGATTTCCACAAAGGAAGAACTTTTAAAATTCATTTCTGACATGCAAAAAAAATCTCCTGACTCCTTCACAGAAATGGAGGTACTGCCTTCTGCCATTGATCAGAAAACTGCAGCTCTGC
Source organism: Treponema rectale (assembly GCF_014202035.1). NCBI lineage: Bacteria > Pseudomonadati > Spirochaetota > Spirochaetia > Treponematales > Treponemataceae > Treponema > Treponema rectale. Next base: position 265,345 of record NZ_JACHFR010000001.1, on the reverse strand, counting down.
TTCAGGAACTGTGGTGCTCACTTAACATTCCGCTGGAAAGCACCCAGAAAAACAATGCACTTCTTTTCGATAAAAAGCTATACTCTTCAAAAGCAAAAATATTAAACGATACAGGTCTTGTCTTTGGCTTTACAATGAGTTTCGGTAAACCTGAGGCAGATACCTTCAGGGCATTCAGAGACCGGCTGGATTTTGCTGTAAGCCTCTACCCTAACCACATTAATTTTCCCCAGCTTGAGGATGGCAAACTTCCACGCTCCACAGCATTTTTTTCAAGCAAAGACCTGGATTTTGCACGGGGAATGGCTTTTGCATGCCATACTTTTTATACCTGCGGACGGGCTGTTACATGGTTTAACACAATCCTTCAGGCCCTAAAAATAAATGCCTCCAGTTTTTTTTCTGATTTTGACGAATGGCAGCAGTGCAACAACTGTTCTTATATAACAGACTTTAGACCGGAAGAACACCCTCATCTCGAAATAGAAAAAATGCAGCTGAATTTTCTGAAAGAAAAATTCGAAGAAAAACACAAGCAGCATCTTTTTCCGGCAGTAACAGACATAATAAAATTAAACGGAGCTTTCAGCAGACTTACTGCCGAAAATGAAGAAGCTGTAATTGAAACTTCCTATAATCCTGAAGATATTTTTTCTCCTTATGCAATGAACATCACTTCTTTTGTAGAAAATGTAACGATGGAAAACTGCAGCGTAAAGATTTTCTTCAACAGAGATGAACCGGATTTCAAAATCCTTTAAACACATAAATTACAAACCCTGCCTACAAAAAATGTCCTTTTATGTAAAATAGATTTTCGGGTCGAACCCGAAAATGACATAAAAAAAATGTCCTTTTATGTAAAAATAGATTTTCGGGTCGTGCCCGAAAATGACATAAAAAAAAATGTCCTTTTATGTAAAAATAGATTTTCGGGTCGTGCCCGAAAATGACATAAAAAAAATGCCGGCAGTATACCGAAAATGACATAAAAAAAATGCCGGCAGTATACAAAGCATCTGCCGGCATCATAATTAACATGTAAACCTATTTGTTAAGCTTGTAACGGCCTGTACTGATTGTATGACCCTCAGAGTAAATGTCAAACCAGACTTCAGAATCACATTTTGCAAGTTCTGCATAGAATTCTGCAAGGCTTGTAATTTTCTTATCGTTAACGGCAGTAATTACATCATTATTCTGAATACGCAGTGCAGAAGCAGGAGACTTTTCCTGAACTTTTGCAACAACAATTCCCTTTAAGTTTTCATCTTCTATCTTAAGAGCCTTTTTAATTTCGTCATTAAGAGGTGAAGCAATAAATCCAGGCCAGAGTTTTGTATTATCTCCGGAAACATCTTCCTTGCGTTCTTCGATGGTTACTTCAACTTCAAGTTTTTCTTTACCGCGATAAAGAGTAAACTTAGCCTTTGTACCTACACTGAGACTGCCTACTTCGCGTACAAGCTGATTTACGTTTTTAATTTCATGACCGTTAAGAGCCGTAATAAAGTCTCCGGCACGAATACCGCCTTTAATTGCAGGAGAATTAAGGAATATTTCAGAAGCGAAGGCTCCGTTCTTTCCTTCCACGCCAAGATCTTTCTTATAGCTTTCTTCAACTTCAACAAGGCTTACACCAAGCCATCCGTAAACAATTTTTCCGCTTTCGATAAACTGATCAATTGAACTCTTAATATTGTTTATAGGAATAGAAAATCCAAGTCCCTGATTTCCGCCTGACTGAGACATAATCCAGGTATTAATTCCGATTATTTCTCCATAAATATTTACAAGCGGTCCGCCGGAATTACCCTGATTAATTGCAGCATCCGTCTGAATAAAATCACTTATTGAACCAATTTTAGAACCGTCACGTCCTGTAGCACTGATGATTCCCTGGGTAATGCTGGAAGTAAGACCAAGAGGGCTTCCCAAAGCAAGAACAATATCTCCCTGCTGAACTTCTGAACTGTCTCCAAGTTTTGCAACAGTAAGTTTTTCTCCGTCTGTAACTTCAAAAGAAACAAGAGCAATATCTACCCTTTCATCTTTTCCGACGAGAGTACCGTCAAACTCACGGTCATCACTGAGCCTTATTTTTATTGTAGTAGCTTTACCGGCAACATGGTTGTTTGTAAGAACATATGCCTTATTTCCGATCTGGCGGACGATTACACCTGTTCCCAGACCTGACTGGGTATATTCTCTTTCTTCCCCATCTTCATCCCCGAAAGGATTTCCAAAGAGGAACGGAAGATCCATATCCTTAAATGGATTATACTGCTTTACTTTTGTAACTTCCGTAACATCAACCTGAACTACAGCAGGAAGCACCTGAGAACTGATAGCCCTGAATGTATTCTGAAGAGCCAGAGTCATATTAAGTGAATCTTCCGGAATCTTTACAGAAACCGGGTCCACAGATTCTGCAAAAGCAACATTTGCTGAACCCCTGTGAACTTTGCATGAAAGTGCTACAAAACCAAAAGAAAGTATTGCTGCACTTAAAATACCAGTTATTTTTTTAACAGCTGTTTTCATATAGAAAAATCCTCCGAACTGATTTCTACTTTACTCTTTCATTACAATATAATCAATTTTTCCGTTTTTGATTACATATTTTGCTGTATACATTTATAAATCTTTACACCATAATTGTTCCTGCATTACAGATACATAAGGATTAATTATGATTACAATCACTGCAGAAAAAAAAGAAAACGCAAAATATACCGGAGATTTATACGGAATTTTTTTTGAAGACCTTAATCACGCAGCAGACGGAGGCCTTTACGGTGAACTTATACGAAACAGGGCTTTTGAATTCTGTCCGACAGACAATCCGTCGTATACACACCTTACTGCATGGAAAAAAAATGACGGAGAGGGAGAAGTAAACCTTGTAATAGAAACAGGTTCTCCTGTCAGTCAGAAAAATCCTCACTACCTTGGAATCGACATTATTGCACCAGGAGAAAACACTGGCGTAATTAATACAGGATACTCAAAGGGAATCCCTGCTGAAGCCGGAAAAATATATGACTTCAGTTTCTATGCCCGCAGAGAACAGATGACCGATAAAAAAATAAAAGTGCAGCTTGTTTCAAAAGACGGAAAAGCTCATGCACAATCTGAATTCTTCATTACGGACAGATGGCAGAAATATGAAGCAGAACTGTCACCGGACAAAACGGATGATGAATATAATCTTCTAATCTCTGCAGAAGGAAGGGGAAAAGTTTACATTGATTTTGTATCACTCTTTCCAAGAGAAACATTTAATGGAAGAAAAAACGGACTCAGAAAAGATCTGGCAGAAAAGTTAAAGGAGTTAAAGCCTGCCTTTTTAAGATTTCCGGGAGGATGTCTTGTACATGACGGCTCCTTAAATTCAGAAGAACATGACAGCCAGTACAGATGGAAGAATTCAATTGGAAGAATTGAAGACCGCCCTTCCAGAAGAAACAACTGGGGCTACAACCAGAGTCTGGGGCTTGGTTTCTATGAATATTTCCTTCTGTGTGAAGATATAGGAGCAAAACCTCTTCCAGTACTTCCGGCAGGCTACGATCCACATCATTTCAGAGCCTGCTCCATGGATAAAATGCAGGAATTCATTCAGGACGCGTTGGATCTTGTGGAATTTGCAAACGGTACACCTGATACCACATGGGGAAAAATCCGTACTGAAATGGGACATGAAAAACCTTTTAATCTTGAATATCTGGGAATAGGCAACGAAGAAGTAGGAGAAGATTTTCCTCCGAGATTTAAGATTATCCGTGATGCAGTAAAAGAAAAATATCCTGAACTTAAAATAATAGGTTCCAGCGGACCTTTTGCAGAAGGAAGTGAATTTGAACTGGGCTGGAATAAAGCAAAAGAATTCAAGGCTGATCTTGTTGACGAACACTATTACATGGCTCCAGAGTGGTTCATAGAAAATGCCCGCCGCTACATGAACTACAAGGCTGAAGGTCCTCATGTATTTTTGGGAGAATACGCCAGCTGGGGTAATACCTGGAAAAACGCTCTTTACGAAGCAGCCTTCATGACATTCCTTGAAAAAGCTCCTGCAGTACATCTTGCCTGCTATGCTCCGCTTTTCTGTCACACCGACTATGTAAACTGGAAACCGGACATGATATGGTTCAACTCGACAAGCTCAATAACATCTGCGAACTACGAAATACAGAAACTGTTCATGCACAATACAGGAGATACTCTTGTTAATACTGTTTCTTCTGCTGACGGAAAAACTCTTCTTAAAGATGAATCTCCTGATTCAATTCCAGGGAAAATTTATCTTTCGTTTAACACAGCCTCCGTTTTCTATTCAGACATTATCCTTACGGAAATAAAGGATGATGGAAAAATAAGCCGCAGTAAAAAAATAAAAGACTGTACAGTAAATGCATCAAACAGAAAAGTTTCAATTGGAAAAATAAAATCAAAAAAATGGAAGCTTACGCTTAACGCAAAAGAACTGTCAGCAAAACAGGGATTCAGAATTTATTTCGGTGAAACAAAAAACCGGCGCTTTCTCTGGGAAATCGGAGGATGGCAGAATCAGGATTCAGCAGTGTGCGAAGAAATAAACGGTAAAAGTTCCTGCCTTCACCAGCACAGAATAATTGTTCAGCGGAATACGGATTATAAACTTACCCTGGAATGTGACGGTAAAAAAATTAAGGCATACATCAACGGAGTTCTGTTTCATGATACAGAATCAAAACCTTTTGCTCCGGAACTACTATACCAGAGTCTTACAGAAGATGATGAATACTTTTACTTTAAATCTGTAAACGTTCTCGAAAGCGGACAGGAAGTTTCTGTTTCTCTGGAAGGAACCGGATGCAGTGCAGCTGCTGCAGAAATGACACTGTACGAAGGATTCCCCATGGATGCAGAAAACACCTTTGAAAAGCCCTTCAGTTTTAAACCAAAAAAAGGCACGGTAAGTCTTAAGGATAACCACCTTATATTTACCATGCCTGCTTTCAGTGCCGCTGCCTTTAAAATAAAAAAGCAGCAGTAAAAATTAAAAACTAAAACTCAGGGAACACGTCCTTCATTCCGTAAAGCTTTCCGGAAGAAAGTTTTCCTTCATCCAGAAAACGCTTAAGGTTTTCGAGGGCGTGAACTGCACCGCTGGCAAATCCCTGACGGCTTCTTGCCGTGTGAGTAAGTTCAATTGTATCTGCCGGAGAATCAAAATATACAGTGTGAGTTCCAGGAACAGAACCGCATCTTGTTGAAGAAACATGCAGCTGATTAGGAAGAGGCTTTGAGTGGAAAGCATCCGTTACGATTTCATTCTTTTTTGTAAAGCCTGCAAGCACATGACGGGCAACATCTAAAGCCGTTCCGCTTGGAGAATCTGCTTTCTGATTGTGGTGCATTTCCCAGACTGCTGCATCATATTCATCAAAAGCATTAATAAGTTTTGAAGCTTCTTCTACTATTTTATAGAAAAGATTTACTCCGATAGAAAAGTTTGCACTGGTCATAACCGTACCGCCGCACTGTGCAGCAAGAGCAGCTACTTCTTCATGTTTATCGTTCCAGCCGGTAGTTCCTACTACAAGAGGTATTTTTGAAGGCAGAAGAGCCTTTATGTTTCCCATAACCGAAGATGGATGAGTAAACTCTATTACTCCTTCCGCTCCGCTTTCAATCACAGCTTTTGCTACAGCCTCATAATCACCGGAAGCAACTTTTACTTTTGCATCCGGAGCAATAACATCAATTGTCGTAACAACTTCATTACCGAAGGAAAGGGCCGTTGACTCAAGCATATGACCCATTTTTCCGTATCCAACAAGTGCAATCTTCATACATACCTCTCAAAAAAAAGCTGCTGCCTGAAAAACAGACAACAGCTAAAATATATAGGGAATCTCTAAAAATTGCAATTTTTAGAGATAACTCTGAAAGAGCGATGTTTTAAGTCGTGACATTACAACGACTTAAAACTCGTCGGCATTCTCTAGAAATACACATTAGTGGATTTCTAGAGATGCCCTATATTATTTTTTACATTCGTGGAATACTAAAGGAAACCTCAAAAACTATTCCTTTATGGAAATAAGTTCCATCTTTGATGACCAGGGACTGTTCTTTTCAAGAAGCCTGCCTGTAACTTCTACAGACTTTCCGCTGAAAGAAGAAAGGCCTGCATAAACCTCTTCATATCCTTCACAAGGAACAAGCACCACAGTTCCCCGGTTTTTAGTTTTTCCTCCTGAAACTACGACAGCTTCACCTTCTTCATTTAACTGAAGAATTCCCCTTGCAGAAACAGGAAGTCCCGGTAACTCAGAAACAGTTTCTGCACTTGCGGTGTCCTGCCTTGAAGATGAACAGGAGACAGCAGATACTAAAGTTAGAACAGCTGCTGAAATAAAAAGCAATTTCTTAAACATAAAGTCTGTCTCCAAAAAAATTAATCCTGAGTTCCAGACTGCCAGAGACTGATTACCTTACCCCATTTTTCAGAATAACCTGTGTAATCTGAATAGCTGGAAACATAATCAGCTTCTTTAAGCAGTTTCTTAAAATTATCAACATAATAATATACTTCCAGCGGTTTTGCACCGGCAGCTACTGCTTCAGCTGAGAATCTATTTAAAAGCTCATCATCACTTAAAGCTGCAAGTTCTTTTGAAAAATCTTCAATTTCTTCCATGGTCTCATCTGACATATCATCCGTTTCTAACTCAGGATACTTAAAGGTAACAATATATAAAATTATATAATATCTGATATCATCTTTAGTTGTGACATTCTGAGTTTCTATGGTAAGACCGTAATAGTTTTCTGCAAGTTCAGTTGATACAGACTCTCCAGTAAGATAATCTTTTCCACCAGTCATGTAAAGCTGACCTTCAGTAACTTCAAACCAACCTAAATCAGAAGGCTGCAACTCACTTAAACACATTGCTGAATCTGCTGCATCAGTATTTACCTCACAAACTTCAAGACCTTTTTTTCCGGCATAAGAATAAACTATCACGCCGTTATTAGAGGCATCAAGTTCATTCAGGACATTCTGTGCAGCTGAGCAGAGTGCGGCATTATCAGAAAAATAAGAAGCGGCTCTTTTTGCCATTTCACCTATATCTGAAAGATAAACATAAGTTCCGCCGTAAACGATGCCTCTGTCTTTAGTATTTTCATAATTATCCTTATCCTGTTTTACATACGAAGAATAAAAATCATAAAACTTCGAAGAATCTACACCGTCATCTTCAATCTCCAGAAGAGCATCAGCAAAGGAATCAATGGCAGACTTTAAAGCTTCATGCTTTGATTCATTAAGATCAAGAAGGGACATTGTAAACAGGGAACAACCGCTGTAATAAGAGCCCTCCTCTGCAGGCATAGGGATGGAATAATAATCATGATGATAAGCACTTACAAGTGTTTTTCCAAAATCAAGAACTGTAGTATCACTGGTAAAGCTGCTGAATAAATGAGCATACTCATGACTCATGCTTACGTTTGGAGAAGCAACCATGTAATCAGCCTGACCTCTCAAGTCATAGGCAATTTCTGCAGTAGACTGAAGGCAGACATCCATCCAGAGAAGTGAGATTTTATTTTCACCAGTGTATCCTGCAGCTGAAAGAGCTTCTTTAATGTTACGACTTGTAATGCAGCGTTCGCCTCCATTTGTATCATCATAACAGAGAGTTCTTGAAGAAGAAGTTACGTCTGCATACATTTCTTTACCCGTTCCCGCACCATGATCACTTAAACAGAGTACTACATGCTTTGCGGCATAATGACGGGAAATCCATTTCATATATTCAGTAAGAGTTTTTCCACTTCCCATGTCAGGTTCATTCTTTAACCATGAAACTTCTTTTTTGTAATCAACTGTACTGCTGCTCATCTTAAATGAATCACCTAAAGGTCTTTCTGATTCAGCTGAGTTTTTATAGCATACATAACCCACTCCGTACTTATTTGAAGTACAGCTTTTATATTCAAGATCAAAATCTGCTCCAAGATCAAAGAGAGCTGATGAAGGATGAGCGTATACGTTACCGTTTTCATCAAGGCCGTCTTCGCTTTGTCCATCCCATAATACAACCATGTTTACAGAAGGCATTCCAGTTCTTACAGTTCCGTCTTCATTTCTGAAACGTGTCAGAGCATACTCTGCCTGCTTCATGTTTGCATAAATTTCGTCATTAAGATTATTGTCAGCATCGTAATAGAAAACAAAAAGCCAGTCGCTTTCCTTAACCCATTCCGGTTCGTTAGATCCCTCTGAATTATGCCAGCAGGACGTAAACAATACCGAAAGCACAGCACAGACAAGCCATATGAACATACCTGTCCTAAATTTTTTCATTTAAAACCTCCAGAATGCAGTAATTATTCTTACCGCAAGGATTTTATTATATAAAAAATCTTTATTACTATTCAATATTATTTCAAGATATTAATTAAGGGTAAACTTAACAGGATATCTGTAACGGACAGCACAATTTTTTCCGTTTGCATTTGCCGGAATACAGGTCAGACCGGTAAGAGCCGCAACCGCAGACTGAGCAAAACCATGTCCAGGATCCTTCAAGACATTTATCTTCCTTATAACACCCTCTCCGTCTATATAAAGTTCAAGATATACGATTCCTTCAATCCCCTGCTTAAGGGCAAGAGGCGGATAAACAATTCTGGATAAAACTTCCCGACTCGGTATTACAGGAACTGAAGATATTTTATGCTGGGGAAGATAATCTATTTCTTCCTGAACAATCCTTACTTCTTCTTCAGTCTCTATTATTTTTTCTGAAGCTGCCGGCTGATTTGTAACCTCTACGTAAGTCTTCTCTTCAACAGGAAGAGGTGGCAGCTGTTCAATTACATCAACAAGCTTAAAAACCTGTGCATCAACAAACTCCTCCGTATCTGTCACAACCGGTTCATCCTTAAAGTTCAGTGAATAAATCAAAAGTGCATGAAGAAGAAAAACTATAAAAAAAAGAAAAGGACGATAATATTTAAATACAGAAGTAAAATTTAATGACTTCATTTTATTTTTCCTTTATGACAAAACTTACGACTCTATGCTGCAGTGACTGAAGAACACTTATTACTGAATCAACATAAACGTAAGGAGTATCCCGGTCAGCAATAATGTGTATACGGACTTCAGGATTTTCCGTTACAGTTTCAACAACAAGTGACTCCAGTTCTTCCGGAGAAAGCAGCTTCTCTTCAGCAGAGACCGTTCCGTTCTTCTGAATCCATATTTCAAAATTAGATTCAGACTGCGTTTTTTCAATTTCTGTACTTTCTGAATAATTTATTTTTTCTTCATATCTCTGATTCATTAAAGATATGAGCATTATAAAAATCAGCAGCAGAAAACCAATGTCTGACATTGAAGAAGTAGTGATTGAAGGATTTCTGCGTTTTCTTTTTATGTTAACCATATCACTCCTCCGGCTTTTCCATTCTGAATGAAAAGTTCTCTACTTTCAGTTTTCTTATGTAAGAAATAACATCAACAACATTCTGATAAGAAGTGTCCGGATTTATGACTAAGAGAAAAGTCATATTTGGCCATATACTGATTTTCTCACTTATTTTTCCCGACAGCGTTTCCAGAGTAACTGCATCACCGTCAAGAATTAAAGTTCCGTCTGCACATAAACTGCATTTCATTATGTCATTACAGTTAACTGTAACAGGTTTGTCTTTTGAAGGCAGATTAAGCAGAAACCCTTTGTTAACATTAAAGCCGGCAATTACAATAAAAAATATTATAAGCAGAAAAGAAAGGTCATTAAGTGATCCGGAACTTCCGGCATCATCTACTTTATGACGAATAAATCTTCTTATCATCCCATTCTCCAGAATCAGGCGATTTTATTTTCATCAAGCAGAACTGCGGAAAGGTCATTTATAGCTTTTGAAGTTTCTGCTGAAAAAGTATCTACTCTCTGGATCAGCAGGTTGTAAGCTACCAGTGCTACGATTGCTATGATCAGACCGAATACAGTTGTAATAAGAGCCTCGTAGATTCCCCCTGCAACCAGCTGGGCATTTACATCAGTAGCCATTGCAATAGACTGAAAGGCACCGATCATTCCGGAAACTGTTCCGAGAAAACCTGTAAGGGGTGCAAGAGAAGAAAGAGCTGTAAGATAATTAAAACCGCTTTCCATTCTTCTGAGTCTTTCCTGAGCTTCCGTTTCTGCAGCTCTTTCCATCCTGTTTTCTCCATAAACAGAACTCTTAAGCAGGGCAAGAAGTATGGATGCAATAGTCTGTCTGTGTGTACAGGAAGCCAGATATCTTTCTGCCTCGGCTTTGTTTCCGTTTTTTAACAGGGACTTTATTTTATCTGTAAAAGGAGACACCTTACAATTGTGCCAGGCAAGATAAATACTGCGTTCAATAATAATTGCAATTGTTGCAACAGAAAATGCAAGAAGAACCCACATAAAAGGTCCGCCAAGTTTAAATAATTCTATCAAGCTGAATCCTGATTCCATTTTTTCTCTCCCGTCAGAATAAAACGCTGAACTTCCTTAACCTTTTATTCTGACTTTATTTAATTTTATTCTCTTACTTTATGTGACACTTCATGACAGAAAAAGTGTCACCAGATTTTTTAGAAATTCATTTTAAATCCAAGGGACGGTATTGGAATTCCAATATTAAAGTCAGCAGAGTCTTCAACTTCGCTTACTTCACCTGTATAACTGTTGAATGACTTTCCGCCTTTAGGTGAATAAAGATTTACAAATACATCCTGAAGGGCAAAATAAAACTCCCAGGATTTTTTGTTGTCTTCTGATACCCAGTTTTTTGCAATTCTTAAATCAACAGGACAGGAAATCTGAGTTCTGAGAGTATCGCTGTAAAAAGAGCTGCGGGTATAGCGCTGAATTACAGTACCGTCATCCATCTCTGCCGCATAACAGGTCACACCGCCTGTCTTTTCTTTTGGAGTTCCCGTTGCAAGAGTTCCCTTAACGGTAAGGGTCCAGTTATTCTTGAAGTGCCAGTTACTTACGAGATTTACAGTATGAAAACGGTGATAAGATGGATAAAACCATTTATCCAGTTCAGTATCGCTGCCAGGTTCAATTGATTCATCACCAGAAATTCCTGCGGGATTTTTAAGCCGTGCATAAACAAAGGAGTATGAACAGTAGCCGTCCCATATACCTTCCCTTTTCTTTTCCAGCATAAAATCAAGTCCGAACACATGGCCCTGCCCGTTTGACTTTGCAAATAAAGAAATATCCTCCCAGTTACTTGCAGCATCAAGAGTACTGTAAGTGTAAATTCTCGAAAGGTAATGCCTGTAATAACTTTCAAGTTTTACACTCCAGCCGCCGTTAAATACAGCTTCGGCACCAATAACGCCAAGAAGTGCTCTGTTAGTATGAACATCAAAGTTCTTAAGTCCCATTTCTTTTGTAAACATCATTGTTTCCATAGGTATAGAAACAAAAATTCCAGACCCTGCATTAAAGGAAACTCTTTCAAAACAGGAAGTATTTCTCACCGGAGTAAATGTTACTGATGCCCTCGGACAGATATCTGGTATGAAGTTAAGGGTATAATCATCTTTTTTATTCCAGAGATTTATAAACTCTCCCCTCACTCCGACTTCTGATTCAATAAGGCTGTTTTCATTTCCATGAACCCATGAAAAATATACAGAATTATCCAGAACGCAGTTTCCCTTACTGTATGTAGAAAAGTTAATATTCTTAAAGAAAGTTCCGTCCGAGGTTTCAATGTCAGACCACCCGTTGATATTTTGTTTTGTTGTTGTTGTAGAAAAGGTTTCTTCAACACCAAAGCAAAGCTGATTCATATCGGAGAATTGAATTTCTCCCTCAAACTTACCGAAAACAAGATGACTGTTAATTCTTTCTGCTACATTTGTTTCAAGATTATCCAGCTCATAACCGGCCCCGGAATAAACTCCTGAATATTTTGATGAATACTTTTCTATAAAATCCTGGTTGTATAAAACATTTCCATTTTCCGTTACCTTCTGTTCAAGGTCCTCGTAGATTCCATTATAAGAAAGAAGTCCCTGAAGGAAAAAACTGTCAGTTACAAGATACTTTACGTTAAGACCACCTAATGCCTGATATATATCATAATCAAGTTTAGCTGCAGTCGTTATTCCCTTATCTTCTTCTGACAAGTCAATTCCTATACCATCACTACCAAAAAATCCTATCATGGAAATATCAAGTTCAGGATAAGGAGTCAGGCTTGTTTTGATAAAAGCATCACGAATATAAGGAGCTCTCTCAACGGAATCAAGCAGATCACTTCCAGTAGCCTTCACTGCCATACAGAGGGGATCCAGATAAGTAAGATGAGAACCTAAAATCATACCGCCGGTATTTTTACCAAAAGGAACCTGGGCAAAAAGATCAGCGCATGTTGTAGAAAGAGATGCATTGACATGAAACTTTTCATAATCCGGTTTAAGAGTTTCTGCTTCAATAAGACCTGAAGAAGCCCTTCCGTATCTTGCAGAAAAAACTCCATTTGAAAGTTTAATTGAATCAACAATCGACGGATTAAAAATAGATGCACCGCCACCCCAATGCCACGGAAAAATCGTATACATTCCGTCAAGAAGACATGAAGTTTCTTTAGGTTCCCCGCCGCGGATGGAAGGCTTACTGCCCCATGCACCACTGTATGAAACACCAGGAAGAGTTCTTACGGAAGACATGCAGTCCTCTATAATTCCCACATTTGCAGTTGTCTGCATTTCTTCCCTGCTTATTACTGTAGAAACTCCTGTTTTTTCTCCGCCGGACTGAGAAGCAGTTCTTTTTACGATAAGTTCTTCACCTTCGATAACATCTGCCATAGACATGTATACATTTATAAAAACATCGCCGGAAGAAAACTCAACTGAACTTTTTGCATAGCCTGGAAGGACGGATGTTATAATTCCAGAATCTACATCATCAGGAACATCAAAAACAGCCGCACCATTTTCATCTGAATAAACTGAAGAAGTACTGCCCTGTAAAGAAAGAGCTGCACCTTCAAGAGGAAACTCAAGGTCTCCGTCAAAAACAGAAACCTTAAGTTCCCTGGAAAAAACTAATGCCGGTAAAAAAAGAAATCCCAGCAAATAAACTTTTTTCATTTAATAGCCTCCATATCTTTTTAGACACGCAAGGCTTATAAATATGTCACTTTTTTTTAAGTTAATTTTTATGTTAATTAAACGAAATACTTACCCCTGCTTCAAACTCCGGATGGAAAGTAAAGTCTCTGTACTTAAAATGAATGTTACTGTTAAAGTCATAAAAAGAATCTTCATATTTTTCATGTTCAACAGAAATAATCAGACCTGTAAAAATCTTAAAATGACTTGACGGTGCAAATCCTGCGGCAAATCTTGCGGAAGGATAATATGTAACTTCATCCTCAGCATCTTCCTTTATGCGGTCACTGTGAAATATTTCATTTGCATGGATTTCAAAATCAAAATTCAGATTGCTAAATTCAAGCCTGGAACCAAACCCCATAATCATGTCATAGGTTACTCCGTCACTGTAATTATTCCGGCATATATTTTTTGCAGACATTGAAAATCCGAATACAGAATGAAATCGCTTAGCACCCGATGTAAGAACTGCACGCAGATTATTATTAGACGTATAAGAAAAACTTGTTTCAAAAATACCGTCATCAGAAATATTAACAAGACCAATCTGTATGCCATCAAGATTCTTTGCATAATTTATGATACCCAGCTGAAGACCGCTTTCCGAAACGTAATCTGCCTTGTTGAATATTCCCGTTGACTGAAGTCCGTTAATCTCTCCTGCAATATTTGCGATTGCCGATGCCTGAACACCATTAATGGAATCTGCAGCATTAAATATACCTGAAGCCTGCACACCCCTGAGATTACGTGCAGAGTTAAAAATAGAGGAAGCCTGTACTCCGTCAAAATCATGAGCACTGTTGAATATTGCAGCAGCCTGAATGCCTTTTACATCACGGGCCCTGTTGAATATTGAAGAAGCCTGTACACCATTCGTATCATGCGCCACATTGAAAAGACCTGCAGCCTGAACACCAGAAAGGGACTTTGTACTGTTGAACAGAGCAGCTGCCTGAACACCCCTGGTTACGTGAGTAGAACTTATACCTCCGGAAAAAAGAATACCGTCAAGTTCATAAATATTTGTATTAAAAAGTCCAAAGGACAGATTAGAACGCAGCGGACTTCCAAAAGTACGGGAAATTTCATTTGCAGCAATAGAAAAATCTACAGGAACATAAACCAGTTCTTTTTCCTCATTATCTTTATTATCTTCATTACTGTCGTCTTCCTGTCCCCTGACTCTGTTATCCTCAACCGCAACAGTTTTAAACGAATCAGCAGAAAGCTTAAAAACCTTTCCATTAGCAAGTGTAAAACTGCCCTGTCTGGTTCTGTTTCTTTCTATAAGCATAACGTCATAACTTCCCTGCTCAAGGGCAAGATACACCGGAGAATCATGAAGCTTGTTTACTTCCGAAATCAGTTTTCCGTTTTCATCCCTGATTATAAAACGGCCGGTCAAATCTGCTGCAATCTGAAGGACACTGTCTGAATTAGTAATATCAGAAAGTACAAGATCTCCTGATCCTACAAGAGTAATATTGTAATTAGGATGCTGTGGTCCTGCGCTCGTTTTTTCCGTTTTAGCAAGAGTTTCTGTAAACGCATAGGAATAAAGTTCATTCAGCGTAACTTTTTTATCTCCTGAACTGTCTGCTGCACCCCTTAATCCCGTAAGCATTGAATTAGTAAAGAATGACGAACCGATCTCGTCAGACTCCTGGGAAAATTCCTGGGAAGAACTGGAAGAAAGATAAGCATGTCCTTTTACTACGGAGGAGTCATCTACAAGGAAGGGTTTCTGTTTCTGACCTCCCTTTGTCCTGATAAAATTTCCTGAATAGCAGGAATCAAGTATTACCACGTGAACATCACTTGGAATATTATTGATGGCAGCTTTTAATTCAGAATAATCATACCTGTCTTTTCCCAGCAGAAGAGAATTCTCATCTGAGTGACCTGAATAATAGAAAAGAAATTCTGAACGTTTTGAACCGTTTTTCTTTTCTGAAATTTTTTTTGCAATACTGTTCATTGCATCATCAAGATCCGTTCTTGAAGGTTCAAGCAGAAGAATTCCGTTTGACCTTGAAATGCCTCCGATTTCTGCCATTGTTTTCTGAAAAGCCATGGCGTCAGTTCCGGCATATAAAAGTTTCTGATAGTTTTTTCCTGCTGAATTACAGCCGATGAAAACTGCATAACGGTCTACACCTCCTGATTCACCACCGGCAGCATTCTGGGAATAAGAAACCACTGGAAACAGAAAAACTGCAAGCATAATCAGAAAACCTTTTTTTACAGAAAAACCTTCCTTTCTTTTCATTTTACTCACTCCTTTTTTTTAATGTAAAAACCTTCACACTACAGTCTTCCGGAACATAATTTCCGTTTTTTATAAAATCCAGACTGTATTTTGATTTTTCTACTGTCTCAATTTCAGAAAGATTAAATTCCTTCTTTGATGCAACGAAAACAAAACATTCATAATCCGGAGCATCATCCAGGGAATAAGAAAAAGACAGCGGTACTTCCTCACCGTTTTTCTCAAGCTTCTGAGATTCCCATGAAGCTTCCGGCAAATGACGGGTAAGATTTCCGTTTCCATCAACACTGAAAATTACTCCATAATCATAAATTCCCGGAACATAGGTGATCTGAATAAGATCATTTTCTGCAGCCGTATCTCCGTTTTCGAGACGGACTACTTCACTACCCTGCTGGCGGTATAAAAACAGTTTCTGGCTTATATTTCCTTTTATCCTGACAGTTTCTGTTTTATCAGCAGGGACAGTTTTTCTGTTAAGCACAGGAAATGCAAAAACAAGTACCAGGGCCGCAGCTGCACCGAACTTAACTAAAGTAAACAGCTTCCTTCCTTTCTGTACAGGAGAGATTCTTTTGCCTAAAAGTTTTTTCATCACCTCAGTCTGCTGAACTTCCGGGGAATAATTTTTAAGAATGTCCTCATCTGATTTCTTTAATTCAGAAAGAGCCCCTTCAAGTTCTTCCTTACCATATTTTTCGTAATAATCTTCTTTCTTTTTTTCTCCAAGAAGAATTTCTTCCAATAATAACTGCGGAATCATATATACTCCTTATAAAGCCTCTGGCCTGTTCATAAATTTTACGGAAAACTTTTTAAGCTCAGAAATCCTTTTCCGTACTCCCGAAACTGACATGGAAACCTGCTCTGCCGTTTCTTCCAGGGTCAGTCCGTCAACAAAATGCAAAGATGCAATAAGCGAATCCTTTACATCACGACCTGAAAAAATCCGTTCCAGAATTACTCCTGCCTCAACTTTCTGAAATTCTTTTTCAGCAAAATCATCTGCCATAACTTCCGCAACCGCATCCAGATCAAAGCCCTGCCTTAATCTGTCAGAACGGATTTTGTTAAGGCAAACCCTTGTTGCAGTTACATAAAACAGACTTGCACAAAGCTGCTTTATGGGAGTCCGGCTTTCCATCAGGCGTACAAATACATCCTGCATGGCATCCAGAGCTTTTTCTTCGTCCTTTAGGATGGAACGGCACCGCCTCAATACCATCGGAGCATACTTTTCATACACCCCGGCAAAGTCACTGTTTGTCAACGTTTTCATCTCTGATTAAATAACCCCGTCTCTATATATATGACACCCGAATAAGAATAAAATGTTACTTTTTTTTAATGCCAATACTTAAAATAATATTAAGTTTTATAACAGATTCTGTCAAAGGAAAACCCGGAACATTCAAAATTCCATTTGACTTATAGAAAATCACAGCATATAATTATAGAAATAATATAACCCCTCGGGAGGCCAAAATTGGCAAAAGTAGAACTCAAGGGTATTGGTAAAATCTATGACGGTGGAGTTCATGCCGTTCAGAATGCCAATATCACTATTGAAGACAAGGACTTCTGTGTATTCGTAGGTCCTTCAGGATGCGGTAAGTCAACAACTCTCCGCATGATTGCCGGTCTGGAAGAAATCTCTGAAGGTGAACTTCTCATCGACGGTGAACTCATGAACGATGTTCCTCCAAAGGACAGAAACATCGCCATGGTATTCCAGAACTACGCTCTTTACCCTCACATGACTGTTTACGACAACATGGCATTCGGTCTTAAAATCCGCAAGATGGACAAGGCAGAAATCCGCCGTCGCGTTGACGAAGCAGCAACTTCACTCGGTCTTACACAGTACCTTGACCGCAAACCGAAGGCACTTTCCGGTGGACAGCGCCAGCGTGTTGCAGTAGGTCGTGCAATCGTTCGTAACCCTAAAGTATTCCTTTTCGACGAGCCTCTTTCTAACCTTGATGCAAAGCTCCGCGTTACAATGCGTGGTGAAATTGCAGCACTTCACCAGAGACTCCAGGCTACAATGATTTACGTAACCCATGACCAGATTGAAGCTATGACTATGGGTACAAAAATCGTTGTTATGAAGGACGGTCACGTTCAGCAGATCGGTGAACCACTGTTCCTTTACAACCATCCTATCAACAAATTCGTTGCAGGATTCATCGGTTCGCCGCCAATGAACTTCCTCACAGTTACAATCAAAAAGAAGGGTGATGCAATCATCGCTGACGAAGGAACATTTGAACTTGTTCCTACAGCAGAACAGCAGGTTGCACTTAAGGAATACGTAGGAAAAGACGTATACTTCGGTGTTCGCCCTGAAGATCTTGCTTACGGAGATGCTCCTTTTGCAGAAAACAACATGCAGATGAAGGTTTCTAACAAGGAACCTCTTGGTGCAGAAACACACCTCTTCCTTGCTACAAAGGGACAGAACATCATCGCACGCGTTCAGGCTTCTGCAAAAGAATCATTCAAGCTGGGTGAAACAGTTAACTTCCAGCCTGCAATGAACAGATGTAAATTCTTTGTCAAGAATCCTGAAGATCTTGATGCAGAACTTAACATCTGTGAAAGAATCGAAGCTCCATGGCTTGTAAATGCACTTACAGGTGAAGTTGGTTACAAGAAGGACGAAGGCTTTATCGCTGACGCTTCTGCAAACGACAACATGTAATATGTGTTGATTTAAAGGCACTGTTTTGAAGACAGTGCCTTTTTTTTATTTAAAAATTAAGTTACACTTTCCTATCATGATTAAAAGTAATTCAGTTGTTGTTTATAAAAACGCTCCGGCAATCGTTACAGGAGATGCAGTAAATGGAAAATTCCCCGTAAAATTTCTTTCAGTACCGGCTACGCAGACTAAAAAAGCCGTATGGGGAGAACAGAACGTCCGTCCTAAAGATGTACTTGTTCTTCATGAAGGCCCTGCATCATCCCTTGAAAAGGTTCTGGATTTTGCTGAAAAAAATTCACCTTCCGAAGAACAGATTTATAACCTCAATTCCGATAACCGGCTGACTCTTCTCATAAAAGAATGCTGGGAACTTTTATCTTCAGATGATTCAACAAAAAACGAAAGCCACTCTTTTGAAGACCTTACTTCCCTCTTTTACGGAGAACTGAAGGCAGATGAATCCTGGGGGCTGTACCTTGCCCTTAAAAATACTGTTTATTTCATGCAGAACCTGAAAGACCAGATGGACGGTAAGATAACCTTTACCCCACGCTCCAGTGAAGAAATTGATTCCCTGGTAAAGAAAGCAGACGAAAAAGGCCATGAAGCTGAAATAAGGGCTGAGTTTATTACAAGATTAAAGAAACATGAACTGCTTCCGGAAGATTCTAAATTTATGGGAGACGTGGAAGCTCTTGCACTGGGCAAAACAGATAAATCAAGAACCATGCATGATGCCCACATGAAAGAAACTCCTGAAAAAGCACATAAACTTTTACTTGATACGGGACTCTGGAAAATTACCCGCAATCCTCATCCACTGCGCTGGGGCCTTTCAATGCATTCGGCTTCAGAATGTTTAAGTGCACCTCCGGAAGAAGAAAGGGTTAAAGTTGAAGGCATTTCCTATGCAATAGATGATGAATGGTCTTCAGATCCTGATGATGCAGTAGCCTTTGACGGAACCTACCTCTGGGTACACATTGCAGACCCTGCAAGTTCCATACTTCCTGAAAGTACGATTGACAGAAGTGCCAGATCCCGCGGTTCAACCCTTTACATTCCTGAAGGAGCAGCCCGAATGCTTGCAGAAGGAAGTCTGGCTGACTATGCTCTGGGACTAAATGAAATAAGCAGGGCTCTTTCATTCCGGATAAAGCTGTCTGAAAACGGCGACGTAGAAGAATGTACCGTAATGAAAACCATTGTCGACGTAAAAAGGCTTACTTACAAACAGGCTGATGAACAGAAAGACAGTGCTGAACTGAAACCTCTCTTTGAAATTGCAAGAAAAAATGCAGAAAGAAGAGCTAAAGCAGGTGCTGTTCAGATTAACATGCCGGAAGTTCACCTCAGCGTAGATCCTGAAACAAAAAC
Organism: Treponema rectale; assembly: GCF_014202035.1. Taxonomy (NCBI): domain Bacteria; kingdom Pseudomonadati; phylum Spirochaetota; class Spirochaetia; order Treponematales; family Treponemataceae; genus Treponema; species Treponema rectale. The sequence continues at coordinate 245,803 of NZ_JACHFR010000001.1, read as the reverse complement.
AGTATCCATCAGAGCTGTAAATCATTTTGAAAGCGGAGAAATGATCAGAGAAATGATGCTTTTAGCCGGAGAAGGTGCTGCAAAATTTGCATTTAAGAATAACATTCCATTCCCCTATGTAAGTCAGGATGCCCCGGACATTCCTTCAGAAATACCGGAAGGACTTGCCGGTCAGTACCGTTTGCGCCGCTGCATGAAGCGAAGAAGCGTCGGCGTTACTCCTGCAATGCACTGTGGTCTGGGGCTTAACATGTACACCCAGGTTACAAGCCCCCTGCGCCGTTACGGAGACCTTATCGCCCATGAACAGCTCAGAGCCTTTCTTGACGGACGACCCCTTATTGATAAAGACACCATGCTCATGCGGGTAAGTGAAGGAGATGCTGCAATGCAGGCTGCAAAAAAAGCCGAACGCAAAAGCAACACCCACTGGACTCTCGTTTACCTGCTCCAGAATCCTGAATGGACAGGAGAAGCTGTCTGTCTGGATAAAAGTCAGAAGGTTCCTCTCTTTTCTATTCCTGAGCTTGGAACGGAAGCCTACATAATGCCGTCAAAAGAAACAGAGCTTAATGAGAAAATCCGCGTAAAGGCTGCAAACATCAATATTCCGGAACTTACTGTTGACTATATTCCTGTTGAATGAGACGTTGAATTTGAATATAATTCTTCGGGTATGATAGTAATGAAATTCGGCGGCTCCAGCGTTGCAAATGCTGAACGTATCCGCCACGTAGCAGGAATAATTCAGGCTTATAAGGATAAGCTCCCGGTTGTTGTTTTAAGTGCAATGGGAGATACCACAGATCACCTTCTTGACGCAGCAGACATGGCCGTTAAGGGAACTGTGGATATAAAAAAAGTTGAAGAACTTCATCTGGCAACAGCAAAAGAACTGGACATTGAAGTTCCGGCAATAAAAGAACTTCTTGAAGAACTTAAATTCCTTCTTACAGGAATCAGTATGCTTCATGAACTTACAAAGCGCACGAGAGATTATCTTGTATCTTTCGGAGAAAGAATGTCCGTACGCATGATGGCAGCTTACCTTTCTAAACAGGGAACTCCGGCTCAGTTTTATGACGCATGGGATATCGGAATGGTATCAGACTCAAACTACATGTCGGCAGAACTGCTGGACGATGTATGGACGACAATACCGCAGCATCTTAACGGATACAAAAACGGCAGTGATAAAAAAATTCCTATCGTTACCGGTTTTATTGCAAAAGACAAAAACGGTATCATTACCACATTAGGAAGAGGCGGTTCTGACCTTTCTGCGACAATGATCGGTGCTGCAATGCAGGCTGATGAAATTCAGACATGGAAAGACGTAGACGGAATTCTTACAACAGATCCGCGCGTAGTAAGTGAAGCACACCCTGTTCCGGAAGTTACATATGAAGAGGCTCAGGAACTTGCCATGTTCGGTGCACAGGTTCTTCATCCCCGCTCAATGATTCCATGCCGCAAGACAGGAACCCCTGTAAGAGTAAAGAATTCTTACAACATAGATTCACCTGGTTCAATTATCGTAGAAAAACATTCCGGTGAACGTCCTCTGGTAACGGCAATTACCAGCGTAAAAAATGTTGCCCTCATAGACATTCAGTCTTCCCGTATGCTCGGAGCAGCAGGTTTTCTTGCCCATGTATTCAACCAGTTCCTCAAATGGAATATTTCTGTAGACGTAATTGCAACTTCTGAAGTTTCAATTTCCCTTACTGTAAACGGAAAAGTTGATCTTACAGGCCTTATTGAAGACGTAAAAAATGTTGCAGACATAACCGTAAAGACAAATAAAGCAATCGTTACAATCATCTGTGACGCTTCCCGTTCCAGCGGTATTCTGGCAAAAGCATTTGCAGCCCTTGAAAAGGAAGGAATCAATGTGCAGATGATTTCTCAGGGAGCTTCAAAAGTAAACATCAGCGTTATCGTTGATACAGCCCAGGTAGAAAAAACCGTTCAGGTACTTCATAAAGCTTTATTCTAGTTTTTGATAAAAAAAAATCCGGACTTCAACAATAAAAGTGAAGTCCGGATTTTTTTTGTCTGACGGAATCAGTCCTAGAAAAGTTTCTCTCCAAGAAGACGGGCTGCAATATTTACAGCCATAACGGCAGTTTCGTTGCGTACATCAAGAATCGGATTAACTTCTACAATTTCCATGGATTTTACAAGACCGATTGAATGCATTTCTTCCATCAGGAGAAGTGCCTCACGATAATTCATTCCTCCCGGAACAGGAACACCGGTACCAGGAGCGATGGAAGGATCCAGTGAATCCATATCAAAGCTGATGTGCACTACATCACAGCGGGTCTTAAAAAACAGCTTTACCTTTTTTACAACCTCATCAAATCCGTAGCGGTCTATGTCACTGATTGTAAAAACAGTAACCCCGGCTTCCTTCATAAGGCGTTTCTCACCTTCATCAAGATCCCTGACTCCCACATAGCAGATGTTCTTTGGATCTACTTTCCGGCCCTCTTCATAAAGATTTACCAGATCCTTAAGCCCGTAACCTGCACAGGCAGACATACACTCACCATGAATGTTTCCGGTAGGAGAGGTTTCATCCGTGTTAAAGTCTCCGTGGGCATCGACATAAAGTACCCCCAGACGCTTCCCCTTCTCCCTGTAAGCTGAATGAAGTCCCGCCACAGTTCCGAGAACGATGGAATGGTCTCCGCCAAGAACAAGAGGAAATTCTTCTTTTTCTACAGAATTCCTTACAACACCGGCAAGTTCAGTACATGCCTTAACTATCGGTTCCAGATATTTTGCCTTAGGGTTGGAGCCGATATCAACATTCTCCTGAGGAATGACCTCAATTGATTTTGAGTCAGTGACAACAGTGTGGCCGATACTTTCTATCTTGCGGCGCACTCCTGCCAATCGAATTGCGGAAGGTCCCATATCACTTCCGTGCCTGCGTCCGCCATAATCCAGCGGCATCTCAATAATATGAACGTTCATGGGGGCATTCTACTTAAAAGAGCCTTGTTAGTTCAAGATAATATTCATAATAATTATGACTCAGCAGTAATGAAGCTAATATAACTTAGTGGTAACTTAGTGGACAGCTGAAAAAGGTTAAAGTATACTCCCACCTATGACTGATGCAGATTTTTATAAAAACAAATCTCTTGAAGAAATGACGGAAGAAGAATGGGAAGCTTTATGCGACGGCTGCGGTAAATGCTGCCTCAGAAAATACATCACGGGGCATGGAAAAAAAGAACGGCTGCATTATACCAGGATTGCCTGCAACTTTCTTGACCTTAATACAGGAAAGTGCAGCCGGTACAACAGCCGCCTTGAACTGAATGAAGAATGCATCAGGCTTACAAAAGAAAACCTGCCTGAGTTTAAATGGCTTCCATCTACCTGCGCATACAGATTACTGTATGAAGGAAAACCTCTTCCTCCGGAACATCCGCTTATATCAAAAGACAGCTGCTCCGTCAGAAAACTTCAGGTAAAAAACCTCATCAACGAAAAAGATACAGATGAAGCTTTCTGGGAAGATTACGAAATACCTGAATGCTGATTAAGTTCATCTATCAGAAAACCCACATAAAACCAACTGAAGGTTCTATAATGTATTTTCCTAAAAGAAGTTCATCCTCATTAACTTTTGACGAATGAACGGTTCCGCCGTTTTCATAAGAATCTTCCCTGCCATACAAAGAAACGCCTGCTACCTGATAACGGATGCCAAGATTGCCATAGAATCCGAAATGATCAGAAATCTTTGTTCTTGCAAATAAGTCAAAACCGGTAGAAAAAGTAAGGTTGATGACAGAAGTTGTATAATCATGATCAACTGAAGCCACGGTCTGTGTTTCTGTAAAACCATAAACCCACATATCAAGTCCGACCATTCCCGTAATGCCTGCAAGGAAACGGTCTGTGTTTACAAAAGAATATCCTGCGCCCAGAAGATATGATTCAAAAAAGCCGATATTAGTATCTAAATCCTGAATGCTGATATCATCAGTAAGGCAGATACCAAAATTCAGGTCAGCCTTTGCAGTAAAGCCGTTTTCATGAACTCCGATATATGTTCCATGAACACCGAAAGAATTCTGTGAAATATCAGAATAATCGCTTGAATCGTAAGAGGTTAAGGACTTCTGGTAATCAAATCCTACTCCAACATTGTTAGTCCATTTTTTTGCAAATGCAGATGATCCCAGAAGAAGCACAGCAGAAATGGAAATAAAAAACTTTTTCATATAGACTCCTTACAAAAGCCCGGCGGTATCCCTGCAGTAAAATTGTAGCAATAAGCAGCCGCAGGCTTTAAATGCAGACTGCTCCTGATAAAAAAAGCTCCTGATGTATTTTTATCACGCGCCCTGATTTGCTGAATACTTAATTAAAAACTCATCAGCAGGAAGAGGTTTTGCAAAATAGAAGCCCTGCAGGTAGTCACAACCTATTTTTTTCATAGCCTCCGCCATGTCTTCGTTTTCAATACCTTCAGCAGTTACGGTAAAATTCATCTGCTTAAAGGTCTGCACCAGTGTCGGAAGAATTTTATCCTGTTCCCTGAAATAATCCCAGACAAGTTCCATATCAAGCTTTACATTGACAAAAGGACACCTTTTCAGTCTCGTAACGTTTGAATAACCGGAACCATAATCATCCAGGACAAACTGAAATCCCGATTTTTTCATAGCCAGTATCTGCTTCAGCAGAAGAGCATAATCAATCATCGATTCTTCAGTTATTTCAAGATGTACCATTCTTGCAGGAATCTTAAACTTTTTCAATATTGAAGTAAACCTTTCGTTTAAATCCATTCTAAAAAACTGAATAGGCGAAAGATTAACGTTTATCCAGGATAATCCCATAGCCTGCATATCATTGTCCCTGATAAACCGGCAGGCTTTTTCAAACATCTGTTCACCGAGAATATTTATCCGGCCATTACGCTCTGCAATGGGAATAAACTCTGCCGGAGGAATCAATTCTCCTTTAGAATTTCTTATTCGGGCAAGCGCTTCCGCCCCCACAAGTTTATGGGTGTTAACATCCACCAGCGGCTGTAAAAAAAGCTCCACTGCATCATTTTCCACTGCCCTTTCTACGGCACGCTTTACTTCTTTTTTTCCTTCAATAGATTTTATTGTTTCTTCCGTTACATAAACAGAAGCACCGCTTACCTTATCCATGCTGCTTAACGCAGTAATAAGACCGTTTACTGCTTTCTCCGGTTCAGAAAAAGAAACCTCGGGGCTTAAGCGCGCAAAATCTATCTCAAGATATACGTCAGTATCATCATCTGCACTCCACCCGTCTAAAAACCTCCGGGATACCTGACTGCAGAAATCATCAGCAGCAATACTGGAAGAAACATTTATTATGATGAATCTTCCGCTGCGTACATAAAATGTCAGAAGATTCTGATATTTTTTTGTAAGAAAATCTCCTATCTGGGAAATTGCATTATCCATCTGAGAACCACCGTAAATTTCCCGCAGTTCATTATAATTATGAATTGCAAAACCTACTGCAAAGGAATTCTTCGTCACTTTCAGTTCCCTTAACAGATCGTTAAGCGAGCTGGTATTAAAGGTTCCGCTTTTTTCTTCCAGATAAAAATCCGGATTTTCATAAGACAGATAAATAATTATTATGGCAACAAGGCAGAAGAGATCCATTATGAGGAAGTTTGAAAAAATTATTCTCATAACATAACCTGCAAAAACTATCAGGTTAAAGACCAGGGCCGTATAGAAATTTACTCTGGAAACTTTTTTACTTTTATAAAAGATAATCACAAGGGAAACCATTATAAAATAAAAGCAGCTTACATAAATTACGTTATAAGTTGACGCCCTTGAATATATAATACTGTCTGAAAGTTCAAAAACAGTGGGAAAAAACACATTCAGCAGTACAAAAAATTCCGACAAAGCAAAAACAAAAAAAGAAATCACCTGGAGTGGTCTTATACATTCAATCCGGACCTGCATTAAGTCACAGGTACACATAAAAAAGCACAGGCTTCTGAGAATAAAAAAAACAAAGAATAAAATATTAAGTATTTTTACAACTGCAAAAGAAGAAGAAGCTCCGTGTTCTATACTTAAAGATGCCAGAACATCTGCCACAAGTACAATAAGTTCAAGGACAAGAATATTAAGGAAACTTTTATTAACCCTTATCGGGACACGTTTCTTTGAGAGATAGAAAAAAAAGAACACAAGAAGTACAATAAAATCAGGAACCACGTAATTATAATTCCACACTGGATTTCCCCCTGAAGAATATAAAAAGGCAAGACGCAGAAAACTTTATTAATACATCATTCACTTTGTAACTGTTTTTAAATTATGAAGCATAAAATACGAATTTACAAGGAAAGATTAAAAAAACATCATTTACGTTGTAAACAGCTGCTTAAAATGATAAAATACAGGTATGAAAGTTGTAAAACTAGCTGCAGCAGCACTTTTTCTTTCCATAATCACTGCTGCACGCATATCAGCAGACAGCGGTTACTTTACGGGTAACGGCGGATCAGACAAAAAAGTCCTCATTTATGATTCAACCCTTCTGAACGGTAAATCAGATAAAAGTGATCAATGGATTCCAATAAAAATAAAAGCAGACATAATAAATGACCTTAACAGTTACTCAAACATTCAGATTATAGATGCTGAACAGACGGAAACGATCCGTAAAATTCAGCGTCAGTATGAAAGTTCTGAATATTCATCAGAAAATCCTGTGGAATTGGGCAAATCCATTCAGGCAAAATACTACATTACCCTCAGCACAACCAGAGATAAAGACACCTACAGCCTTTCTGCAACTATTTTCAGCATAGAAACACGCAAATCAGAAGGCGGATACACTTCTCCGTTCTACTCTCAGACGGACTACATTACAAAAGTTCACGGCACTGCTGCAGTAAAGCTTCTTTCCGACCTGGGAGTAAACCTTACTTCTGCCGGAAAACGCCTCATTCAGATAGGCTCGCTTACAGAAACAAATTCCGCTTCTGAAAACGAAATGAAAGAAAACCTTTCTGCAATTACAGCAGAACTTGAACGCATTTCAAAAGAAGAAAACAGTCTGTCCGGAACAAAACTCACAGACCTTGAACTGGAAGCAGAACGCACCAGGATCGAAACACAGAAAGCTGTACTTGAACGGCAGCAGGCTGCTGAAAAAGAAAAGCTCCAGCGGCTTCAGGAAGATGCCAAGCGTGAGCAGGAAGAAGAAATTGCAAAGATGGACCGCGATGCAAAACAGCAGCAGGAAATTCTTAAGATTTCAAATGAAGTAGAACAGAAGGCAATGGAAATCCGCAATAAAAAAATTGACGGACTTACTGCCCGTGAATATGTGGAACTTATAGAAGCAGAAAAGCAGACTCTTTACGCCAACGAAAAATCTGTAAACGACGCTGTTGCTGCCTACAATAAAAACCTTAAGGCAGAATACGATAAAAAAATAGAAGCAAGAAAAAACCGTCCTCTCCAGACAGCAGAAAAAGATGCTGACGGAAAACGCTCGGAACTTTCCCAGGCCCGTCTTGACGCTGACATTCAGGCCCTTCAGAATGAATATGAAGAAAAAGCCGTAGAAAACTCTACGGAACTGAACAAAAGCATTATGGATGTTCAGAATCAGTTGAGAAAAAAAATCAGTTCTGACATTTCAAAGATGGAATCAAAGGAATTTAAATCCGGCTCCCTTACAGACAGCAGCATATACTTCCGTGTAGACAACTATGACGGTAATGCAGGCGGATGGCATTACACCCTTGTATTTGCATTCAGCGGAAAAACAATTCATACAGCAACAGACCTCATTACCTACAAGGAAATAACCGGCAAGGACATTCCTGAAGCTCCTAAGGCAGGGGACAAGAATTTTGAAAAGAAAAACCGGCTTGTTCAGGAATATTTCGACACAGTAGATACCTATGACAGTTTTTTCAGAATGAACATTCCGTACATTGAGGCAATCATCACTTACAAAATCGCTTCCGAAAGGTATACAAAACCTTCTGCCTATCAGGTTAAGATTACGAAAATCGAACTTAAAAACGTAAGCAACTCTAAAACAATCAAAAGCATTAACTCTACTGTAAAAGCAGGATACAATTATACTCCTGCCTGTAAAGTTGACTGGCGTACCAAGTCAGAACAGGAAGCCGACATCAAAAAAGAAGCCCGGGCAAAATTTGAAGAAGAGAAAAAAACAGAAAAGAGCGGCTCAAAAAAGAAAAAGGAAAAGTCAGAATCAAAAGCCTCTTCAACAGATTCTGCATATACAGGTTTTCAGGATGACAGAGACACCTTCAGTGCATTCTACAGCAACGGCATGGCAGTTCCTGGAAACATCAGCCTCATCATGAATCAGGAAGAAGCTTACCTTACAATCGGATATACTTTTACAGTAGGACTGACAAAGAATATATTCATCGGTGCAAACTTTGACTTTGGTGCAGGGGGTGACCGCAAGACTCTGGAATCAAACACAGAGAATTCTTCTTACTACAACAGCGCAGAAACAGCTGAAGAACTTGATTTTTACTATGACGTTACGGGAATGGTGGGAACAAGTTTCAACCTTCTGAAATATGTCAGGATAAGCGGCTGGCTTGAAGGCGGTGCCATTTGTAATAAAGCAGGCTGCGGAATGGGAGCCAGTCTTGAACTTTACACTCCTTCCAGCGGCGGTGCATTTGTCAGTGCTACGGCATTGTGTACGAAAGAAAAAATACTGGGAAAATTTACATTAGGTTATGAACTCTGCTTCTAGTTTCTGCTTCCGTAATATAATACTGTCATCAGCAGCATCCCTGTTCTTATTGTCCTGCGCCTCTACATCCGGAACGGAAGAAGTTGTTTTTAAAACTTCAGATACATTATTTGACGGTACAAACAACATAACGCTTACATTTGCCGGAGACATAATGGCCCACAAGCCTAACTGGAACATCAGCAATTTTGATGAAGTTTATGAGGACATAAAAGATTTTCTTCTCCAAAGCGATGCAGCCTTCGTAAATCTTGAAACACCGGTTACAGACTCACTGCCCTATTCCAGTTATCCCGCTTTTAACGTTCATCATCAGTATGCCGATGCAGCGGTAAAAGCAGGCTTTAACGTATTTTCTTTATGCAACAACCACACTAATGATCAGGAACTGGAAGGAATTAAAGCAACAAAAAAATACTTTGACGAAAAAAGAACCGCTACAGCCGGAAGTTCCCGTCCGGTATATTCTTCAGGGGTAAAGGACTCTCCTTCTTCTCCGTTTACTTTTGAAACAATAAACATACGGGACTGGAAAATTGTATATCTTGCAGTTACAGAACTTCTTAACAAACCGAATTATAATTCTTACATAAATTACATAAAAACAGATTCAAAAAGCCGTGAAAATTTTATTGAACTTGTAAAGAAAATCCGCGAAGAAAATCCCTGTGATTTATTCATACTAAGTTTTCATACTGCAGAAGAAGAATACGTACTTACAACAAAAAAATCACAAAGAAGTTTTTATAAAAAGCTTCTGGATGCCGGCGTTGACATTATAAATGCTAATCATCCCCATGTTCCAAAGGAATGGGAACTCTACCGTTCAAAAGAAGGAGCATCTGATAAAATAATTTTTTATTCACAGGGCAATACCATCAGTGCGCAGAGAACTTCTCCAAGCTATGATGCTCCGGACACTATAAGGGACTACACCGGAGAAGGTTTTATAACTCAGGTAAAATTTGAAAAACTTATTAATGACGGAAAACCAATAGTAAAAGTTGTACAGGTTCATCCTGTACTTATCACAACATACATTACAAACCAGTGGCATTTTGTAATAAAAAAACTTGATGATTCTTTTATTGAAGAATTAAAAAAGCAGGGAAAGAAAACCTGGTCAGCCTACCTGCACAAACGAATGCTGCTGATGGAAAAAATAAAAGGAAAATTAATATGGGAATAAACTACAAAAAACTCCCGGTCTATGAACAGAAAGACCGCATTCTTGAAACATTAAAAACAAATCAGGTTATTGTCGTACAAAGCCCGACCGGGTCCGGAAAAACAACACAGCTTCCTGTAATACTCCACGAAGCCGGCTACTCAGAAAATGGTATTATTGCCGTAACCCAACCGCGGCGAATTGCAGCTTTAAGCGTAAGTGAATTTATCTCAAAACAGTTAAAGACTTCTTATCCGGGACTTGTCGGATACAAAATGAGGTTTGAAGATAAAACTGACTCAACTACAAAAATAAAAATCATGACGGACGGAATCCTCCTTCAGGAAATGAAACTTGATCCGTGGATGAGTAAATACTCTGTCATCATGGTTGATGAAGCTCATGAGAGAAGCCTTAACATTGATTTTGTTCTCGGTCTCCTTAAACGCGTACTGGCTGTAAGAAAAGACTTCAAGGTAATAGTAAGTTCTGCGACAATGAACGCTGAAGCCTTCAGCAGATATTTTAACAACTGCCCGATCGTAACGATAGAAACTCAGGTATTTCCTGTTGCCATGGTATATGATCCGCCTCTTATAAAAGCAAGTACAATCAATGAGGAAGCAGAAGAAGCCCTGCTTCAAAAAATTGAATCTACGATTGACCGTGTCCTGGATAATAAAGAAAACGGAGACATTCTTGTTTTCCTTCCGGGAGAAAAAGTTATTAAAGACTGCATGCAGAAACTTGAAGCAGCACATTTTCATTCAAAGATTCATATAGTTCCCCTTTACGGACGGCTTCCTAAAGAAGAACAGGAAAAAGTCTTTGACAGCGCACCTTTCGGTAAAAAGAAAGTCGTTCTCAGTACAAATATTGCAGAAACCTCCGTTACGATTAACGGAATTACAACTGTAATCGACTCAGGTCTTGCAAAACTCAATTTTTATTCACCACGGACTTTTACTTCAAGCCTTATTGAATGTCCTGTAAGCAAGGCAAGCTGCAACCAGCGCCGGGGACGTGCCGGCCGTACACAGGAAGGAACCTGCTACCGTCTTTACCAAAAATCGGAATTTGAAAGCAGGCCGGAATATACAACTGAAGAAATTTACAGAACAGACTTAAGTGAAGTTGTCCTCAGAATGTCTGAACTTGGAATTACAGACTTTGATAAATTTGATTTTATTTCTCCTCCTCAGCACGAAGACCTTATGGGAGCAGTAAACACACTGAACATGCTGGGAGCACTTGAACAGGACGGAACCTTAAGCCGCATCGGAAAACTCATGGTTGAATTTCCTCTTGAACCAAGAGTAAGCCGTATCATCGTAGAAAGCCTCCTTATGTATCCTGATGTTCTGGATGAAGTTCTTATTGCAGCTGCATTCCTAAGTACACAAAATCCATTTATACTTCCAGTAGGTGAAGAAATGGATGCACGGCAGGCTCATCATGCTTTCCGTGACATACAGGGAGATTTTGTAAGCTATGTAAAGATTTACAAAACCTATACTTCCGTAAACAACAGGGAACGCTGGTGCAGGAACAATTACCTTGACGAAAAAGTCATGGCCGAAATCTTTAATGTAAAAACACAGCTGGAAGAAATTGTCGGAGACAGAATGAAAGTTCCGATTACAGGCGGCGGACAGATGGATAACTACCTGTGCTGCATTGCCAGCGGAATGATTCAGTTTGTATGCATCAGGGAAGGAAGGGAAACCTACCGTACGCTGACTGCTGATCATATTTCCATTCATCCCGGCTCTTCAATGTTCAAGACAAATCCCCTTTACATTGTTGCAGGAGAAATCGTCAAGACAAGCCGTATGTTTGCAATGAGCGTCTCACCTCTGACAAAAAATCTTATTACAAAAATAAATCCGGAACTGGAATTTAATCTTCAGCATCTCAGGGGCAAGGCTTCCCGTCAGCTTACCGGCTCCTTTGAATATTCAGGAACAAGTTTCAGGGAAGAAAACCATAAAGTCGGAAGAAGTGATTCCCGCTTTGCAAAAAAACTGGAAAAGAAAAATAAAGAAAAAAATGATGATTCCGTAAGTTTTGGCGGACACATTTTTAAGATAGAAAAAGCAAAAGGAAAGAAAGTTCTTTTACTTCCATGGAATGAATTAAAAGAGGCTGCTGCTGCAGAAAAAAATGAAAACCTTCTGGCTCAGATCGGTGCAATGAAGGGCCGTGTACTGATGAATAAAAAGTTTACTCTGTTTAATAATGAAAAAGCAGAAATCATCATTAAGGCAGCAAGAATCCTTAATCTTAATCCTATTGATGAACAGGAATGGAACAGAAAGCTTAATATAAATATCAGCACGCAGGAAAATCTAGAACAGCTTATTAAAACCCTCGGCTGCATAATGCGCGTTGCAATTGCAAAAAGTTCTTCCAGGGAACTTGGTTTCATTACACTTTTTACAGACAACAGGGGAACCTTCTGGTATAAAGTATCAAGAGGCTTTCCTACTGCACTGAATGAAAGCATATCATCTCTTGAGCGCCTGATAGATGAATGCAATGCTATGGAGTTAAATGATACACAGAAAGAAAAGGTAAACGTCATATACAGACTTCTTAATTCTTTATATGAATAAACGTCCGTAAAAAAAGGCCCGTACACTGGAACAGCTTCCATATACGGACCTTATGCTTATTATGGTATTTACTTATCACTTCCTGTTATGGAATCAACACTCTCAAGAATTCGCTTTGCTTTTGCAGCATTTGCATTCTTCTTTTTAGGACGGAATTTATTCTTTTCTTTTGAATCCTTAGACTCTTTTTCTTCTTCAGTTTCTTCCGCATCCTTAGCAATATCTGCAACCATCTGCCTTAAAGAGGAATACCTTCCCTTTGCCCAGATATCAAGACCTGTTCCCTGAGTAGCAACATCAGAGTGTTCGATATAAGCCTTACAGATATCTTCAAATTCTTTTCTTCCGTACTTTGCAAATTCTTTTCCAAGGGCATACCTGAGGTTTTTGCGGAGATCATCTTTCAGTGTATCTCTTGCAACTTCTATTATTTCTTCCGTTCCTGCATGATTATTCTCAAGAAGAGCTGCTGCAACTTTTGCCCTTGCAGTATCATTCAGCTTTTTATCTTTTACAAGAGAAATCAGATATTCATTTCCCTCTTTTGTATCAAGTCTTGCAATTACAGAATAACACTTTTCTTTTACAACTTTTTCTTCAGTCTTATCCTTGCATCTGTAAACAAGATATGGAACTGCCTCTTTCATATTGCGTTCACTTACGCAGTCTACGGCTTCAAGCCTTACTTTATACTGGCCGTCCCTTAAAGCCTGCAAAATAATTTCATCAGCAGTCTTATCATGAAAATGAGAGATTCCCTTTACCACATACTGTCTGAAATTAGGATCTTTCTCTTCAAAAAGCTTTACAAGAATTTCTTCACTTTCTTCTTTTTCCATCGCACCGATTGCTTCTGCCGCATACATTCTTACAAATGCATTTTCGTCTTCGTCCTGTGCAATTTCGCTGAGCTTGTCCCATGTTTCTACAGCCTTAATCTTTCCAAGTACCCGCATAAGGGACTGACGCTGAGAAACAGAAAGGTCATCACGGTCAAGATAGCCTGCAAGAAACTGAGCTTCATCAGTTCCCCCTAATGTTCCGATTGCAGTAAGGGCTATATTAAAATAATCTTCTTCTTCCTTATCAATAAGATATATAAGTCCAGGAACAGCTTCCTTACACTCTACTTCAGCTGCATACTTAAAGCATAAGTCAACAGTATCTTTCTGAACATCATAGGGATCGTTTACAACTTCAGTGGCGTAATCACAGAGACAGGGATCCTTTAGTTTTGTAAAGTACGTAAGGATTTTATTTCTGATTGCAGGATTTTTCGTTACATAAAAAAGATCATAAATCTCATCAACAAACCGCAGGTCTTCGTTTTTTGTAAGTTCATCCAGAAGCTCGCTTATCTCTGATTCAAGACCAAACTTAAAAGTTTCCCTGCATTTTTCGATATAATCATTACCTGATTTTTTTTCGTCCCGGGATGCAGCCCTTTCTATATCTGCAGAATCAGGCTTTTTTGGCCGGCGGGAATCTGCAAACTGTTTTTCTTTTGTGTATTTGTAAGGTTCAGATTTTTTTTCTTTCTTTCCTTTCTTTTCGCTTTCAAGATAAGCCTGAACTATAGGATCTTCTTTTTTTTCAGAAACAGATGATGCCGGTGTTTCTGAATTAACTTCAGCAACAGATTCTTCCTGAACGGCACCGGCATTATCAGCAGATAAAACTGAATCTTCCGATTCTTCTGATGATTCAGGAGCCGTAAGAAGATTATCTATAGCAGGCGGAACAGTTTCAGATTCCTGAGCAAAAAAAATTCCATTTAATAAAAGAAAAGCAGTAAAAAAAATCTTCTTCATAAATCACACCTCGCCGGAATGAAATCTATCCAGAAACTCCCTGCGGAATTCTTCAAAACGATCCTGATTAATTGCATCACGAATCTGATGAATCATGTCATTTAAGAAATACAGGTTATGGTAGCTTGCAAGCATTGAAGAAAGAATTTCCTGTTCCCTGAAAATATGTCTGAGATATGCACGGCTGTAAGTTCTGCATACCTTGCAGTTACATTCAGGATCAACGGGAGTAAAGTCATGCTCATAACGTTTCTGTTTAATTGAAACCATTCCCTTTCTTGTAAAGTACATACCGTGACGGGCAATACGTGTAGGCTGAACACAATCAAACATATCAATTCCGTCTGCAACTGCTTCAAAAATATATTCAGGCGTACCGATTCCCATAACATAGCGGGGCTTGCTTCTGGTAATATACTGAACCGTATACTGAAGTTTTTCTGCAAAAACATCTGCAGGCTCACCGACACTTAAGCCGCCGATTGCAAGACCGGGAGTATCAAGTTCACTTACAAACTGAGCGCTTTCTTTGCGAAGATCATCAAAGAAGTTTCCCTGAACTATAGGAAAAAGAACTCCTTTGTATCCGTTCTCCTGCTGCTTTTTCCATTCAGCTACGGCACGGTTAGCCCAGTCTGTGGTTATCTGAAGAGCCTTCTCTGCCTCTTTTCTCTTTACATCATATCCGGTACATACATCCAGCTGCATCTGTATGTCTGAATTAAGTTTTGTCTGAGTCTGAACAACATTCTCAGGAGTAAAATAATGTTTGCTTCCGTCAATGTCGCTTCTGAAAGTAATTCCATTCGGATCAATTTTTCTGAGTTTAGAAAGTGACCATACCTGGAATCCTCCCGAATCGGTTAAAAAATTCCTGTTCCATTTTGTAAAGCCGTGAAGTCCTCCGCCTTCCTGAACAATATCAGCACCAGGACGAAGATACATGTGATATGTATTTGCAAGGATGATTTCAAATCCCATTTCTTCCAGAGAATCCTTATCAACGGCCTTTACGGTTCCTTTTGTACCAACAGGCATAAATACAGGAGTCTGAACATCTCCATGAGGCAGATGAATTACTCCGGTACGGGCCAGGGAATTTTTACATTCATGATGTACTTCAAAAAAATTCTTTATCATATTCCAATCCTATAAAAATTAAGTTCTTGCATATTTTAAGAGAACAATACTTATGACAATAAATAAAAATACCGGGAACCAGGCCCCGAACAGAGGCGGGATAGTTCCAAACTTTGCCATAAGCATGGTTATCATCTGAGTTACATAAAATAAAACAACTGAAAGTATACTTAGAAACAAACTTATTATAAGAACATTTTTTCTCGTCTTTCCGCTAAGTCCTACGGCAAGAAAGACAACAATAACCAGAACAAAAGGAAATGAAAACTTCTTATAATATACGGACTTTGCTTCCGAACTCGGCAGGCCGGCTTTTTCAAGATGCCTTATATAAGCCCGGGCCTCCTCAGTGTTAACTGTTTCTACGGAAATAGTATTATTCCTGAAAGTCTCAGGACTCTCCGTAAGCCGCTTTATCAGTTCCTGATCAAGTCCCTTTATTTTTACATTACCGTCTTCATAAGAATACTGTGTTGCCCCGGACAAAACCCAGTGATCCGTCTGATAGCTTGCATTGTCTGCAACAATTATTGCCTGAAGATTTTTATTTTCATCCCGGAACATAATGTAAACAGTAAAAAGTCTCTTCAAGGAATCATCATAATATTCAGCCTGATAAATAATGCGTCCGCCCTCAGCCATGATTACAATATTATCATTGTTCATGTTCTTTTCGGTTTTCAAAACTTTTTTCTGCAGGGCTTCTTTTTTGGCAAATGTTTTTACTACAAGATTGTTTTCCAGAAAAAACATCCCGAAACTCATAAACACTGCAACGATAAGAAGAGGCGCAGCAAACTTAAATAAAGAAACTCCTGAAGCAAAAACAGCCAGCAGTTCATTTCTTGCATAAAAATCGCTGAGCATGTATGCCGTTGCAAAAAGCATGGCAATGGGAAGAGCATACCAGACGGTTTTAGGAAGATACAGAAGCATGATGTGCCCTACGGTTTTTGAAGGAACAGACTTTGAAATATAACTCCACAGATTCATTAAAAGATCTGTAAGCATGAGGACCAGAATAAAAAACAAAAGTGAACCTAAAAAAATTCCAAAGAACTTTTTAAGCATATATACCACAAGCTTCATTTTCTTCTCAGCCTCAGATAAAGAATAAATCCAACAATACCTATAAAGAAGTTAGGTCCCCACATCATCCAGAAACCGTTATAACCGCTTCTCAAACCGAACATCTGTCCTAAAATATTTGCCGCCCAGTACATGACGGAAATTATTATTCCAAAAATAAGGCCTAAAGTCTGACCGTCTTTTTTTCCAAAAACAAGAGCAAGAGGAAAAGCAAGTATAGCAAAAAAAATGGAACCGAAAGGAACGGAAAACTTTTTATTATATTCAAGGATATAAGTATTCAGCTGCTTGCTGTTTACATTAGTAAGGGCCTTCATCCGGTTTATTTTCTTTTTTAAGTCACTGCTGGTCATTTCCCGGGGAGCAATCTGCTGATTTGTATCTATGATTGAATCCTCAAAAACATTGAGGCGCAGTTCATCAGAAACAATTACATCAAAATCCCTCTTAGTATTTTTATTCATCATGAGAACCACAGGAGAAGTCATATCCAGTTCCATGAGAACTCCGTCATGGGTAGATTTTTTTACAACCGCATCTTTAGAAACAATAAAACGCTGATCCTTTGCTTCCTTTACGTCAAAGAAAACAAGATCACTTACATGCTGCTTATCAACTTCTCCGATTATAAGGGTAGAATCATTAAGCCTCTTTATTGAATTTGATTCAAGCTCAACGGCAGGATTTGAAACGATTATGGATTTATACAGTCTGTTGAATTTCAGTGTACCCAGCGGAAGAAAATAATCATTCATTACAAAACTGAAAAGAGAAATAAGCATTCCCATTATAAGGACAGGAACAAGAAGAATCCCATAACGATGACCGGTTGCCCTGAGAATAAGAACTTCATTATCAGTAACCATGCGTCCCAGACACATAAGGAATCCTACAAGAGTTGCAAAAGGAGCACTTTGAGAAACAACTCCCGGCATGCAGTAAACTATAAGCTGCAGAACATATTTTACGGGAACCCTTTTCTTTAAAACCGTTTCGGCCATCAGCAGCAGCTGATTGACAAAAAAAACTACAAAGAAAAAAAGAAAGCAGACAAAAAAATATACAAAAAGTTCTTTTGCAATATACCGCACCATTACAAATCTTTTTACAGCCTGCATCCTGTATATGCGGTCGGCAAAATAACACATGTATTTATGATCCGAACGTTTTCTTGCAATAATAAAACCAAAAACGAAAATCCACTTCAGCAGCCTGAAATTAGAAACTCTGGAATCAAGAATTCCTTTAAATCCAAGATATTTAATAGAAGAGAATATTCGTTTTATATATGCAGAAAGTCCGAATGAAAACATTTTTTATTTTGATGCAACTCCAGTACTTCCAAAACCACCGCTTCCACGTTCCGTTTCAGAAATATCCTCTGCAGGAATAAAATCTCCAAGAGTAACAGGTGCAACTACAATCTGAGCAATACGGTCTCCAGGATTTACAGTAAAATCTTCCTCTCCGAAATTTGCAAGAAGAACCTTAAGTTCTCCCCTGTAATCACTGTCAATTGTTCCAGGAGTATTTAAAACAGTTACACCATTCTTAAAAGCAAGACCGCTTCTAGGCCTTACCTGTATTTCATATCCTTCAGGAATCTCAAAAAAAAGTCCTGTTCCCACAAGAGCCCTGCAGCCTTTTTTTATGACGAGTGATGAATTTGCACAGACATCAGCTCCCGCTGCTCCCGCAGTTTTATAGCACGGAAGCACAGCTCCTTCTGAAACCTTACAGTTAATCTTTATTTTCTGCTGCATGATATTTCCTTTTTATTTTTTTTAGAAAGCTTAGGACCGTATACAATCAAAGCCTTTCTTGAATCCACAATAAGCTTGCGAATCAGTTCCATTATATCATTTTTTGTAACGGCTCGTATACATTCAACCGTCCGTGCCGTATCATGCAGGGTAAATCCCAGTGAAAAATTTTTCTGATTGCGTTTAAGGATGTACTCCATGTCATTGGAAGCCAGTATTTCTTCACCGCAAACATGCTCAATGGCAGCATCAACTTCATCCTGAGTTATTCCTTCTGACAAAAGCTTTTCGATTTCTTCCTGCAGGAGAACGGAGGTTTTAACAGCATTATCTTCTTCCGTTGAAGCACTGGCACACCATGCGGCGGCATTTTCGTAATAGGTAAAAAAACTGAAAACAGAATAGCACAGACCGTTTTTTTCTCTGAGCGATTCAAACAGGCGGCTGCTCATTGTATCACCGGTAAGCGCATTGAATACCAGCATGGCAAAACTTTCTTTTTCCGTTAGCGGCATGACAAAAGGATACATAAGATAAATCTGACACTGACTGAAAGAAGATTTCTTAAAATCATAACCTGCATTCCATTCAACAGGATTCTCAAAATGCTTTTCCTGAGGATACATCAGAAATTTTTTATGAAGAGGCAGTTTCTCAAGAAGCTTTCTTACTTCATCCAGGCAGAATTTACCGGTAATAAAAACACTAAGTTCTCCGTGAGAAAAATACCGGTCATACCAGTCCATAATCTGAGAACGCTTTATTGATTCAACCTGAGCAATAGTACCGCCTATGGAGCTGCTTAAACTTTTATCTTTCCATACAAAACCGGCAGCTTCATCAAGGGCACATTCTTCCGAATCATCTTCAAGAGACGCAATTTCACTTTGAACAACTCTTTTTTCTTTTATGAATTCTTCTTCCGGAAAACAACTCTCCGTACTCATGTCACATAAAATTTCAACAGCTCTTTTTATATTGTCCTTAATATCAGGAACCAGTGCGTAAAGACAGACATTTTCTCTTTCTGTAAAAGCATTTACCACGGCACCCATTCTGTCAAAAGTTCTGGTTATGTCTGCGTTGGTACGGGAAGAAGTTCCTTTAAATAGAAGATGTTCCGTAAGATGAGAAATTCCCCGCTCAGATTCAGATTCAAACCTGCTGCCGATATTAAAATAAAATGCAACCGCTGCAGAATTTGCTCCCCCCACCTCTTCGGAAACAAGAACGACATTATTCTGCAAAACTTCTTTTTTTATCATAGGAAGGTAAACTATATACGATTTTTCCGATGGAAACAATATAATGTTAAATATCAGAAAGCAAATTGCATACAACAAAACAATTCAGTACAATATATAGCAAATGTTGGAGGCATATATATGAAGGTTTTAGTTATTGGTGGAGCCGGCTACATCGGCAGTCATGTCGTTAAAGAAATGATGAAGGCTGGACATAAAGTAACAGTATTTGACAACTTATCAAGCGGACTTCGCTGCAATCTCTTCCCTGAGAACGATTTCATTCACGGAGATATTCTCATTCCTTCAGAAATCGATGCAGCTTTTGCTCAGGGCTTTGACGGTTTCGTTCATCTTGCAGCATACAAGGCAGCAGGAGAATCTATGGTAAAACCGGAAAAGTATTCCGTAAACAATATCACAGGAACCCTTAACATCATGAATGCAGCCGTAAAATACAACTGCAAATACATGGTATTCTCTTCTTCCGCAGCAACTTTCGGAGAACCTCAGTATCTTCCTCTTGATGAAAATCATCCGCAGAAACCTATCAACTACTACGGATTTACAAAACTCAAGATTGAAGAATTCATGAGCTGGTACGATCAGCTTAAAGGACTTAAATTTGCAGCACTCCGCTACTTCAATGCAGCAGGTTATGATCCTGAAGGTGTAATCCGCGGACTTGAACAGAAACCGGAAAATCTTCTTCCAAGAGTTATGGAAGCAGCTCTTGGTCAGAGAGAACTTAAGATTTTCGGAACTGACTATGATACCCGTGACGGAACCTGTATCCGTGACTATGTACATGTAACAGACCTTGCAAGGGCACACGTTATGGCACTTGAATACATTTCAAAGAAAAACGAAAGCCTTATGCTTAACCTTGGAACTGAAAAAGGAACAACCGTTAAAGAAATCATTGAGGCTGCACGCAAGATTACCGGAAAAGAAATCAAGGCAGAAGAAGTTGCGCGCCGTCCGGGAGATCCGGCAAGCCTTTACACAACATCTAAAAAAGCAAAAGAGCTTCTTGGATGGGAACCAAAGTATTCAGATGTAGAAACACTTGTAAAGACAACATGGGATGTCTACACTAAATAAATACTGAGATTTCAGCAGAAACAATAAAAAGCTGTTCACTTCAAAAGCGGACGGCTTTTTTTAGCTATAAATCATTTACCGGAGGAATTAAAAATGTCACTGGAATTTGACCAGTTAAAAAACTGGATTTCTGAACACACACGCGATATGGTTGAATTAGAAACCATGCTTACAAAATGCAAGGCTCTTGCTCCTGAAAACGGCGGTGACGGAGAATGGGAAAAGTGCCGGGCAATTGAAGAATATCTTAAATCTGCAGGAATTAAAAATCTCGAACATTATGATGCTCCCGATTCAAGAGTAAAAGAAGGAAGCCGCCCTAACCTCATAGCAACTATTCCCGGAAATAAAGACGATTATGCAATATGGGTATGTGCCCACATGGATGTTGTTCCTGTAGGAGAATTAAGCGCATGGAATACTGATCCATGGACTGTAACTGAAAAAGACGGAAAAATTTACGGACGCGGAGTTGAAGACAATCAGCAGGGACTGTGTTCCGGCGTTCTGGCAGCTTTAAGTTTCGTAAAGCAGCACATAATTCCTGAACATACAATCAAACTTCTCTTTATGGCAGATGAAGAAGTCGGTTCTGCATACGGAATGAATTATCTTATAAAAGAACATTTTGACATATTCGGAAAAAACGACCGCATCCTTATTCCAGACGGAGGAGATGCAAAAGGCGAAACCATAGAAATTGCAGAAAAAAATATTTTCTGGGTTGAATTCCATACAATCGGAAAGCAGTGCCACGGAAGCCGGCCTGATCTTGGCAAAAATGCAATGATAGCCGGATGCGATCTTGCCCTCAGAATTAATTCCCTTGAAAATACTTTTAATAAACAGGATCCTCTTTTTGATCCGCCTTATTCAACCTTCCAGCCTACAAAAAAACTCAGCAACGTAGACGGTGTAAACTTTATTCCGGGAGATGACGTATTCTGCTGCGACTGCCGCATTAACCCGTGCTACACCCTTGATGAAGTACGGACAGAAATGAAAAAGCAGGTAAAAGCCGTAGAAGAAAAATACGGTGTAAAAATTGAAATGAAGGAACTGCAGGCAGAAGAAAGTCCTGCAACTTCAAAAGATGCAGCTGTTGCAAAAGAACTCGCACAGGCAATCAAAACCGTACACGGAATTGAACCGAAGTTTATCGGTATCGGCGGAGGAACTGTAGCAGCAGGTTTAAGAAGCAGGGGAATTGACGCTGTAGTATGGAGTACAATGGACGAACTTGCTCACCAGCCTAACGAATACTGCATCATAAAAAACATCGGCATCGATGCAATGACAATCGCCTGGATGGCAAGCGAGATTTAAAACATGGCAGATACAGAAATCAAGACAAGAGACCAGATACCGGCTGAATATAAATGGGATCTTACAAAACTTTATGCTTCCGATGGAGAATGGGAAGCTGACCTTAAGAAGGTCCCGGAGCTTACAAAAAATTTTGTTTCTTACAAAGGCCGCCTGTCAGAAAGTGCAGACGTTCTTCTTGAAGCCCTCCATGCAGATGAAGCTTTAGACAGACAGCTTGAGAAAGTCTATCACTATGCAAGCCTTAAAAATTCTGCAGACCAGGGAGATTCCAAAGCACAGGAAGATCTTAACAGAGTAATGATGGTATATACGGAAGCTTCAAGTGCAACTTCCTTTTTTGTACCGGAACTTCTTTCTGTACCGGAAGAAAAAATTTCTCAATGGTTGCAGCAGCCTGGTTTTGAAAACTACAGAATCTACATTCAGAAAATTCTTCATGCAAAACCACATACCCTTTCAGAAAAAGAAGAACGCCTTCTTGCACTGCAGTCAGAGACGGCAGACACGGCTTCAAATACCTTCTCCCTTCTTTCTGACGTGGACCTGGACTTCGGCAGCGTAAACGTAAACGGAAAGGAAATTCCTATTACCCACAGCACCTGGAGTTCCCTTGAAGAAAACCAGGACAGAAACGTAAGAAAAGAAACCTACGAAAAATTTTACGGAGTTCACGAAAAGCATGCAAACACCCTGGCAGCCCTTTATTCAGGATCCGTAAAGCAGGATATTTTTATTGCACGGGCAAGAGGATACGGCTCTTCCCTTGAAGCCTCCCTCTACGGAGATAAGGTTCCTGTAAGCGTTTACAAAAATCTTATTGAAACTGTACACAAAAATCTTCCGGCCCTTCACCGCTATTATGCCCTGCGCAAAAAGGTTTTGGGACTGGAAGAACTCAGGCATTATGACGTTTATGTTCCCCTCGTAAAAAGCGTAAAGGTAAACCACACTTACGAAGAAGCTGTAGAAATTGTACGTAACGCCCTTTCTATTCTGGGAAAGGAATATACTGATACTCTCTGTTCCGGACTTTTAAGCGGCTGGACTGACCGTTTTGAAAATAAAGGAAAACGCAGCGGAGCATTTTCTTCCGGAGCCTATGACGGATATCCGTACATTCTTCTCAATTATAAAGAAGATTCCATAAGGGACGTATTTACCATGGCTCATGAAGGCGGACACTCAATGCACTCATGGTTCAGCGTACACAACAATCCGTTCCGCCATTATGACTACACCATCTTTGAAGCAGAAGTTGCCTCAACCTTTAATGAGGAACTTGTTTTTGAATATCTTCTCAAAAACGCAGAAAATGAAGAGATGAAAAAGTATCTTCTCAGCATGCGTGCTTCTGACATTCTTGCAACCCTGCACCGTCAGACTATGTTTGCAGAGTTTGAACTCAAATGTCACGAGATGGTAGAAAATGGAGAACCTTTAAGTACAGACACAATCCGTTCAACCTACCGTTCACTTCTGGAGCAGTATTTTGGACCTGAAATGAAGTTTGAGAAATCTTCAGATCTTGAAGGGCTGCGTATTCCTCACTTTTACAATGCCTTTTATGTCTACAAATATGCTACGGGAATTTCTGCTTCCCTTGCCCTGGCAAAGAGAGTTACTGAAGGAGGAGAAAAAGAACTTAACGATTACTTTAACTTCCTTAAGTCCGGAGGTTCAAGATATCCGATTGAAGCCCTTAAAGTCGGCGGCGTAGACATGAGCAGCACAAAACCGGTACAGGATGCCCTTGACGTTTTTGCAGGTCTTGTAGAAAAACTCGAAAACCTGCTCTGACACAGATTCATAAACTGCCTGCTGTTTTATTGAAACAACGGGCAGAATTCTTTATTATTGGTGAACTATGGATTTATTAAAGAAATTAGAAGAACTTTCACAGCGCTACAAGGTAGTAACAGAAGCCATCAATGATCCGGATCTTGTAAAAGACCAGAAAAAATACAAGGACACGATGCGCGAAAATCAGTATCTTTCTGACCTTATGGAACTTTACGCTGACTATAAAAAAGTCC
Source organism: Treponema rectale (assembly GCF_014202035.1). Classification (NCBI taxonomy): domain Bacteria; kingdom Pseudomonadati; phylum Spirochaetota; class Spirochaetia; order Treponematales; family Treponemataceae; genus Treponema; species Treponema rectale. The sequence goes on along the minus strand of NZ_JACHFR010000001.1, from coordinate 221,711 downwards.
TCACCGGCATCGAAGACGCAAAAATGATGATTACTGCAGAAGATGATGCAGAAATGAAAGAAATGGCCCGTGAGGAATTAAAGGAACTTGAAGAAAAGCAGCCTCAGATAGAAGAAACCATAAAACTCAAGCTTATTCCTCCTGATCCTCTTGATGAAAAAAACATCATTCTTGAAATCCGTTCCGCCGCAGGAGGAGACGAGGCTTCTCTGTTTGTCCGCGACATGTGGGAAATGTACTGCCACCTTTGCGAAAAGAAAGGCTGGAAATATGAAACCATGGAAGCTCAGGAAACTGAAGTTGGAGGATTCAACAAAATCGTTACTTCCATTACAGGTAAGTTCGTATACGGAACCCTCCGCTTTGAATCAGGAGTTCACCGCGTACAGAGGGTTCCTGCAACAGAAAGCCAGGGTCGTCTTCAGACTTCAACAGTAACGGTTGCCGTACTTCCGGAAGCAGAAGAAGCTGACATTAAAATTAATCCGGGAGACGTCCGCGTTGACGTAATGCGTGCCGGTGGACCGGGAGGACAGTGTGTAAATACAACAGACTCAGCAGTCCGTCTTACCCATATTCCTACAGGTATCGTTGTTATCCAGCAGGATCAGAAAAGCCAGATTAAAAATAAAGAAAAAGCATGGCAGGTTCTCCGTGCAAGGCTCTTTGATCTTGAACAGAGCAAACTTGATGCAGAGCGTTCAGCTTCAAGAAAAAGCATGATCGGAAACGGAGACCGTTCTGAAAAAATAAGAACCTATAACTATCCTCAGGACCGTGTTACTGATCACCGCATAAATTTAAGCGTGCATAATCTTCCAGGCTTCATGATGGGCAATATGGATGAAATGCTTGATGCCCTTAACGTTTATGCAAAAGAAGAAAAGTTCAACGAAATTGATGCTTAAAAATCTGAGATGACGGTTTTACAGGCAAAAATTTACGGAAAAAACAAACTTACGGCTTCTCCTTCCCCTCAGCTGGATACGGAAGTTATACTTCAGCATGTAACGGGCCTTGATAAAACGAGGCTCCTTTTTGAACGGGACACAGAACTTTCACCTGAGCAGGAGAAGTCATTCCTTGAAAGCATAAACTTAAGGAGTACAGGACTTCCTGTTGCCTACATCATTTCTGAAAAAGAATTCTACGGGTACAATTATTACGTAACTCCTGATGTACTCATTCCAAAACCTGATACAGAAATACTTGTAGAAAAAGCAGTGGAAATTCTTGATGAAAAAATCAATTCAAAACTTCACAGCGGAATTCTTTCGATATGCGACATGTGCACTGGAAGCGGATGCGTAGGTTTAAGCATTTTAAAATATTCCCTTGAGCACAAAATAATTCCGGAACATAACATTCCCCTTTTAATTCTTGCGGACATAAGCAGTGCAGCCCTTAATATCGCAAGAAAAAATGCTGCCAGACTCTTTACACCGGAAGAAGCTGCAAACATAAGATTCATTCAGACAAATCTTTTTGATTCCGTACCGGGAAACTTTGACATTATAGTTTCAAATCCGCCGTATATTCCTGCAGAAGAAGTAAGAAATCTTTTAACGGACGGAAGAAATGAACCTGTTCTGGCCCTGGACGGAGACATTGACCTTAACGGAAATCCAACCCTACAGAACGACGGTCTTGGGATAATGAGGAACCTTGTACCTCAGGCAGTATCCAGACTTACAGCAGGCGGTGCCCTTCTGTGTGAAAGCGGAGAATACAATGCACAGGAAACGGAAGAGCTATTCAGGCAGAACGGACTTACCCGTACAAAAATCCACAGAGACCTGGAAGGACAGCTGAGGGTTACGGAAGGATTTAAAAACTTCAGCGAATCTTTCTAAATTTGTTCTTTTCTATCTGAAGAGTCTTTGCTTTCTGCTTTTCTGCTGCAATCTTTAAATCAGCCCTGGAAGGTTCCTGCTGAGGTTTTCCCACCGCCCAGCTTACCTCAATCATTCTGTTTTCAATATTCGGAATGCGCAGAAATGTCATGCAGCCGGCACAATGAACGACCAGACCTTTCTTATGAGACATATAAGCTACAATAGGATCACCAGGCTGAGGCTTACAGCACTGGGCAATATTAACAAGAAAATTATCCAGTCCTTCTACACGGATTTTTCCGGTATAAGCCGTCTGATTTTTCTTTGACGAGCCTTTTTTCTTTTTTTCTTCAGCAAGCTTTTCTGCCACCTGTTTTGAATGAAGGGTATTGGCAATTATTTCTGCCTGCCGTTTTGCTTCTGCTTCCTTATCAATAAAAGTAGGATCATTTTCCACAAGCCAGCTGTGTATCTTCTGTCTTGCCTTTGAAGTATGAACCGCCTTAAGCTGTGCCTGTGTAGGATGCGCCTGGGGATTTGTAAGAATCTCTACAATCTGTGTATTTTTTAAGGGAGCCGTAAGCTGAATTATTTTTCCATCCGCCTTTGCACCGATAATCTTCTCGCCTACTCCAGAGTGAATTGCATAAGCAAAATCTATGGCATTTGCCCCCATAGGAAGTTCCTTTACGTCGCCCATAGGAGTAAATACATAAATTGAGTCACCAAGAAGTTCGTTCTTCAGTTCCGTAAAAAAGTTTTCGTCAGTAAGATGTTCATCCCGAAGGGCCCTCAGCTGATTAATGATGCTTAAATCTTCAGCTTTAACCATATCATGGTTTGTTCCCTTCTTATAAAGCCAGTGAGACGCAACTCCGTGTTCTGCAACGTTATGCATTGCATAAGTACGGATCTGAATTTCAAGAGGATGTCCTTCACAGATTACGGTCGTATGGAGAGACTGATATCCGTTAGGCTTAGGCATTGCAATATAATCCTTAAAGCGTCCGTCCATCGGCTTCCAGATACCGTGAACGATTCCAACCAGAGTATAACATTCTGCATTGGTTTCGCAGAGAATTCTGAGGGCAAAAAGGTCATAAAGTTCATCAACCCCTTTATTGCGCTTTCTCATCTTCTGATAAATCGAATAAAAATGTTTTGCCCGGCTTTTTATCTGAACGTTAATTCCAAGCTTTTCTGTAGCCGTATAAATTTTCTTTACAGCCCGTTCAAGATATTCAGAGCGTTCTGCTTTCTTTGAGGCAACAATTGTCTTTATCTGCTGAAATACTTCAGGATTGCTGTACTTAAGGCTGAGATCCTCCATCTCGCTTTTAACGTCACTCATACCAAGCCTGCTGGCAAGAGGACACCAGATGTCTATAACTTCTTTTGCAACCGCACGCTGCGCTTCTTCACTTACCGATTTTAAATTACGCATGCGGTCCAGTCTGTCTGCAAGCTTTACGAGAATTACCCTTATGTCATCAACCATGGCAAAAAGCATTTTTCTGATTGCATCTGCCTGCTGAAGAGTCTGACTTTTAATTTTAAGGTTTGTGATTTTAGAAGTTCCCCTGCAGATTCTTGCGATTTCACTTCCAAACCTGGATTCAACTTCGTCCATACAGTCCGGAACGGCCTCCTCAATGTTATGAAAAAAACCGGCAGCAATAGCTTCATATCCAAGCCTGCTTTCTGCAAGAATTGCCGCAACCCTCATGGGATGAAGGTAATAAGGCTTACCGCACTTACGCTTTAATTCATAAGTTTTTGAAATTAAATATTCCCATGCAGTACGAATTTTTTCTTTATCTTCTTCAGAATAGTTTTCACCATACCTTGAAAAGAAAGTATTTATGAGAATATCCGGATCCGTAACTGTAGTATTAGTTTCAAAGGTTTCTTCTGCCATCCTTAAAACTATACAACGTTACGCACATAAATTACAAGGAATAAAAATCCACTCACCTCAAAAAAAACTGAAGTCTCAGAAAATTAGAATCAGTTATTTTTGTAAGCAGCAAGATAGTCCCTGGAAAGAAGGCTGCTGACCGTCTGACGGGTCATAAGGGTTTCTTTTGCACAGATAAGTCCATAATGAACGCACTGCTTTACGTTTTCTCCCGTAAGATGTCCCGTAAGGAATCCTGAAGCAAGGGCATCGCCGGCCCCGATAGTATCTACAATTTTATACGGAGTATAAGGAGGAGCATTATAGGTTTCTCCATCAATACGAACCATAACGCCCCTGTCTTCAAAAGTTATGATGAAATCCTTATAACCCAGTGCCTGCATTTTATCAGCCGTTTCTAAAACAGGATCTGCCTTCTCTCCGATAATAGCCTTTGCCTCATGTTCATTACAGGCAAACAGATTTATGAGGGAAGAATACTTCATTGTCTTACGGGCAATATCAGGAGCCGTTGCATTCTGGAAAATAAAAATATCGGGATTATCTTTCTTAAAGGCATAAATATCTGCAAAAGTCTCTTCGCTTAAATTTGAATCCAGGACAAGAACTTTTATGTTTTCTTTCTTTATGAATTCTTTTATCGTTTCATCAAATACTATTTCACTAAGAATCTTTGTACTGTAAATACAGGAAGAATGGGAATTAGGTTTTGACATTACGGAAAACAAAGCAGTCTCATGTGTATGACTTACCCGCAGAAGTTCCGTGTTGATATTCTCGGCTTCAAGTCCATGCCTGAGATAATCTCCAAAAATATCATTTCCCACAACAGAATAAATATATGTATCAAAACCAAGATGCTTAAGATTTATTGCCATTCCCCGGCCTACACCGCCAGGAACAAGTTCAATGGTTCCGTCACGATAAGCTTCCGTATCATCGTCCAGCATGCTGAATGCCTTTATATCTACCGAAACGTTTCCAATGCACAAAATCTTCTGCTGCTTTTCCATAAAAAACAAAACTCCCGTTTTTTTATTATTTTTTTTTACGCACTGAAAGTTCAGCGGCCTGTATCCCTGATTTTTCCTTCAACATATTCAGGATTTTTTGATCTGAGCAGTGTTCCATCAGGAATTTCTTCACCTGTATATATTACGCAGGGATGATCTGCACAAACCCAGTTATACACTTCACCTGTATTTGGATTTACAAGTTTAAAATCATCAAAAGTTATACGTTTTCCGTTAATGTCAGGACTTACGAGCTCAAGTTCCGTATTTTTATCAATCATGTTAAGCGCCGTAAGGGGATACATCTTCCAGCCTTCTTTCGGAAGAACATAAGGAAGATACTTGTCAGGCATTTTTTCTACCCTGAGATCAAAGGCTTTTTTTGCCTGTTCGCACATTCCGTTATATTCATCGTCACGTATTTTCTTCATTTCGGCAGCTTTATTCAATATCCACTGCTGCTGTTCTTCAGAAACCGCAGAGGAAATTTCTGCCGCAAGTTCCCACGGACTGTCACTGGCACCGCTTACGGTTTTATCAGCTTCGGTTTTATCAAAATAAAATGCAGTAGTAAAGGCACGGTGACTTACCTTATAAAGCTCATCAATAAAAGGTCTGGCCTGTTCGTCTGAAATTTTTCCTTCAAGGGCATCAAGAGCTTTTCTGTAGGCACGGGTAATCATGGCTACATAATATACGCTCTTCATTCTTCCCTCTATTTTAAGGGAATCAACCCCGGCTTTCTTTAATTCTGCAAGATGATCTATCATGCACAGATCTTTTGAAGAAAGAACCGCAGTAAAATTTTCACCTTCATAAACCGGAAAATACTCATCCGACCTTTTATGTTCCCTCAGAACAAGATCTCCTGACTGAGCAATTGTCTTTCCGATATCACCGGGAGCCATGACATCATAGTCCCAGCGGCAGGTATGTGAACAGAAACCGCTCTGGGCACTGCGGCCATTTAAATAGGCACTCATAAGGCAGCGGCCTGCATATGCAATGCACATTGCTCCGTGAACAAAACATTCAATTTCCATATCAGGAACGGCATCTTTTATTTCTGCAATCTCTTTTAACGAAGCTTCACGCCCCATTACAACCCTCTTAAAGCCGATGGACTTATACATTTTAACGGCTTCACGGTTCATGCAGCTTGCCTGAGTAGAAAGATGAAGTTCTGCGTCAGGAAAATGCTTCTGAAGTATTGGAACAATTCCCAGATCCTGAACAATAAAAGCGTCTATGGGATACTGCTTAAAATATTCTATTTCAGAAATAAGCCTGTCAATTTCATCATTATGAAAAGAAATATTAAGGGCACAGTGAAGTCTCTTTCCGGGAAACTTCTGCTTAAGTTCCTGTACTTTTTTATATTCATCCTGGTAAAAATTATCTGCCTTTACCCTGAGGGAAAAATTTTTAAGTCCGATATAAGCGGCATCTGCTCCATAGGTATAGCAGTATTTTAATTTGTCTACATTTCCGGCAGGTGATAAAAGTTCTATTCCGTCATTCATATATAATCCTGTAAAACCATTGTTTCATAAACATCAGAAATTTTTCTGACATCAGTCCATTACATTATTTCTTTTAAGGATGAGCTCTCTTTCTTTACGCTCAGATTCACTCTCTGATTTTTGAGAAAGATATTCTCCTATTCTGTTTACTGCAAGATGAGACTCTTTAAGATATTCATCCGCAAGCTGAAACATAAACATCATGTCGTCAACTACATCAAGAGTACATTCAACTCCGCATCGTTCCAGCATGTCTTCAAAGGCTTTTGTCTGTTCAAGGAAAAGCTCCCTTGAGCCGCACTGAATGTAAACAGGAGGAAACTTTGAAATAAAATCCCTTTCCATTTTTAAAGGCGAAATCTGCGGGTTGGAATAATTAGATTCGTAAGTATAGAATTCTATGGCACGGCGAAGTTCTTCTGCATTAAGAACCTCGTCTTTTGCATGACGGTTAAAAACATAACTGTCAGGAGAAAAATCCAGCCACGGAGAAAAGAGCAGAATGGTAGAAATCCTGCTGAAACTCTTTTCCGGTAATCCCTGCAGTACACCGAAAGCAAGGCTTGCACCGCTGGAATCTGCTGCTACTGTAAGGTTAAGGTCACTTTTTTTATTTTTAAGGCTGCATTCTATTTCTTCCTGAATGAAAAAACTTCTGAATACACTCTGAAGATCTTCAATTCCGGAAGGAAAGGAATATGCAGGAGGAAGCCTGAAATCCGGAACAAGAACCCGGCAGTTAGAGGCATTGGCAAGAGTTGCCGCAAAGGATCTGTATGATGCGGAAGAACCGCCTACAAAACTTCCGCCATGAATGTATATCATGACTTTTCCGGAAGTATACATTTCAGGAATAAGCATGTCACACATGACACCGCCGTAATCCCGTCTGGAACACTCTACGTTATTAGGAAGAAATACGGAAGAAAATGTATCTTCTATTTTAGCGCGGAATTTTTCTACTTCACCCTTCGGGCTGATAATAAGAGAACGTAATTTCTTTATAGCTGCCTTTCTGTTATTAGAGGAATCCATGACTATTCAGTATAGCAAAGTAATAGATTTTTTGCTATGCTTTAAGCATGCCAATTAAAATTGATGCGGATTTACCGGCAAGAGAAATCCTTACTAAAGAAAACATTTTCGTAATGACGGAAGACCGCGCTAAACAGCAGCAGATCCGTCCTCTTAAAATTGCCATCGTCAACCTCATGCCTACAAAGGAAGTTACGGAAACACAGCTTCTCCGCATGCTTTCAAATACTCCTCTGCAGATTGACATCTCTCTGGTTCAGATGAAGGGACATACTTCTAAAAATACTTCAAAGACCCATCTGGACAGATTCTATATTTCCTCAGACAAGCTCAAAAACAAAAAGTATGACGGCCTTATTGTAACGGGAGCCCCTGTAGAACAGCTTCCTTACGAACAGGTGGACTACTGGAATGAACTCTGCGGAATAATGGACTGGGCTAAGAAAAACGTATTCTGTACCCTCTATATCTGCTGGGGTGCAATGGCAGGACTTTATCATCTTTATGGAATCGACAAGCACGAAGTAAAAGAAAAGTTTTCCGGAATCTACTATTCAAAACTCCTCAACAGCAAGGATCCTCTCATGAGGGGATTTGACGATTACTTTCCGGTACCTACTTCCCGCTATACTTACATCAGTACCGATGAAGTAAAAAAATGCAGGGATCTTGTTCTTCTTGCAAACTCTGCCGACACGGGAATGACTATTGCAAAATCAAAAGACGGCCGCTCCATTTTCATGACAGGTCATCTTGAATATGACACGGAAACCCTTGCTACTGAATACAAGCGGGATATAAAGAAGGGCCTTAAGATAAATCCACCGCAAAACTATTTTACGGACAACGACCCGTCAAAACCGGTATATTCTACCTGGAGAAGTACGGCTCACCTTTTCTACTCAAACTGGCTTAACTATTACGTTTATCAGGAAACGCCTTACAGACTGAAAGAAATCACAAACTAAGGCTCAACATGAATGAAAGTAAGTTCATGCTTATTGTAGCCTAAGTGTACGACCCTGCTGGACGGAATTGATGCGAATTCCTTTACAAGATCCCAGTCAATTTCGCCCTGCATTTTTATCGTACAGATCATTTTTTTTGTACGACCGCTTTCAAGCCAGAGTTTTATCCAGGACAGAAGACGTTCCGGATAGCAGATGACGTCACTGAAAACCCAGTCACATTCACCTATCTGTTCAGGCAGAAGGGTAAAGGCATCATGAGCTTCAAACTTAACTTTAGGATTATTCATCAGGCTGTCTGCAAGAGGAGCCCTGTCTACGGCATAAACCTCTGAACCTAAATTTACGAGAACATAAGTCCAGCCGCCGGGACATGCACCTGCCTCAAAACACCGGGAACCTTCACCCGGAAGTTCCGTATTAAAAAAATAAGAAGCAAGGGAAAGACTCTCCTGAATCTTAAGATACGCCCGGCTGGGAGGATTTTCATGGTCTTCATTGAATATAAGGCTTCCTGCAGGAAGAGGACTTGTTGTTTCTGCAGAAGCAATCATAGTATGTTCGTCAATCAATGTATAAAGACCGATGGGAGATGAGGGAATCTTTACAGGAAAATTACGGTTCTTAAGGTTTACGTAGGGAAGTTTTTCCTGAATAAGCTGTCCCCGCCTGAAGCAGGTATACTGATAGGGAGCCCATGAGCGCTGTATGTTTTTTAAAGCAGCCGCAGCATCCCCGATGGAATCAAATTTCACCAGAAAAGGCTTTTTCATCACCGTACGGGCAAAATAAGGCACTTCATTAAAATCCTTAAGATAAATCAAATCACCGTAATGCACGGCATCTTTTAACGGTGCGGAAAAACGGCGGGTAAGTTCCGAGAGGAGCATGGATTTTTTTTCAGGAAAAGCAAGGAGGGCACTTCCTTCAAGGTTCTGTATCTGAAATGCCATTTAAATAAAACTCACGTCTGTAGTAATCAGAAGATTCTGCATCTGTGCTTCAGGAGCAAGACTCTTCATGTGTTCTATATATTCATTCAAAAGAGGAGTATCTGGAGAACGGAGTATTCTGAAACCAATATAAGTTTCGTTTGATTCATCCTTTATCCACTGAGGATGAACCACAAGATCAAGCTGCTCTACAATACCTGTATGAGAAAGATTAATCTTAACGGTATAGTCTTTTTCCATATCCACAGTGGTATTTACCGGAAAATGAACCCTGCATCCTGACAGACTGATGTCATCAAGCATTCCTGGAAAAGCACTAATTTCTTCTGCTGTCACACGGCCGACCTCATCAAAACGCTCGTCCGCTCTATGTTCTTTTTTCATAGTGAATAAAATTATGAACGTTTATTAACTGCCATGTCAAGCACCCGGGAGGGCAAAACCAGTCTGTCCTCCCTTAAATGCACTTTATTTCTGATAACCTGCAGAATCTGTGTTAATGAATCCGGCTGCAACAGCCTGAACTTCCTCAGCAGAAAGAATCCTTGAGACAACAAAAATATTATCCATGATTCCCTTGTACATAGGATCATTCCAGTTTGATTTTCCTACATAGATTCCCTTAACGGTTGCAAGAACTTTTTTAGGGCTGACACCTTTGGAAAGTTTCTGAGAAAGTTTGCCGTCAATATAAATGGCCGCATTTTTTTCTCCGAAGGTTACCGTTACAGTCGTCCATTTTCCTGTTTCCGGAAGAGGAGCAAGTACGGTTGCACTGCCTGCTGCAAGACGGAGGGCTTTTGTTGCCTGATCAAGGCCAAGCCATACATCACAGTCTGAACCGTTTCCAAAGTCAAATATGCGTTCCCAGTACGCCCAGCTTTCCGGCTTAATATTTACAGAAAAAGTAAGCCCGTCTCCCTCAAGGATTTTTTTATCCAGCTCAAGGTAATCATCACTGCCGTCAAAAACAAGGCCTTTACCTTCAAAACCATCGCCTGTAACAGGATTGCCTTTTGCAGTATAAGATTCAGTTTCTTCATCAAAAGTCAGGAATACTTCCAGAGATTTTTCTGAATTAACTGCAAACTTTTTTACAGTCTTACTTTTTGCAAAAACAGGAAGTCCTGCCATTACAACAGCTGCAGACAAAACAACAATTGATTTTAATTTCATAAGAACCACCTTTTATTTCTCTTTTGTTCTATAATAAAGCCCATAAAAAGAAATGTAAATAAAAAAAACAGGTCTTAAAAAAATGCAGTTCCCATATAATCAGTTGTCAAATCTCCGTTTTACCTGAATAAAAAAAATATTTTCTCCCTTTATTTTTTTTTATCTCCATGCTAAGAAATAGACATGACTAAACTTAATGATGTTTTTGAACATGAATTCCTTCACAAGCTTTTTAAGCTGGCACTTCCCATTGCATTCCAGAGCCTTATGCTTTCTGCAGTAGCAGCCTGCGATGCCATCATGCTTGGCAATGTTGAACAGAACATGATGTCTGCCGTTTCTCTGGCAACACAGATTCAGTTCATCCAGAACATGATTGTATTTGCAGTAATCGGTGCTGAATCTATTTTAGGAGCCCAGTACTTCGGTAAAAATGACTTTAAATCCCTTAATGATATATTCCTTATAAGCATCAGGATAAACAGCATTACCTGCATTATATTTTTCGTTCTGTGTGAATTCTTTCCGGAAAACCTTATGCTCATTTTTACGAATGAACCTGAACTTATTAAAATCGGAGCGGGCTACCTCAGGATTGCAGCCTGGTCTTACCTTATTACGGGAGTATCCCAGTGCTATCTTGCAATGATGAAAATTACGGACCATGCTTTTGAAACTGCAAAGATAAGTGCAGGAACCGTAATACTCAATATTTTTCTCAATGCCGTATTCATCTTCGGACTTTTTGGATTTGAAAAAATGAATGTAAGGGGAGCCGCCCTTGCAACTTTGATTTCAAGAATTGTTGAACTTGTATGGAGCGTTGGAGCTTCCTTTAAGAAAGAATTCGTCGCACCGGATTACAGAAAACTGTTTACATTCAATAAAGTGCTGGAAAAAGATTTTGCAAAATGCACCCTGCCCCTTTTAGGAGCATCATTGTTCTGGGGAACCGGTTTTACTTCCTATACAGCCTTCATGGGCCACTTAGGAAAGGACGCAGCAGCAGCCAATTCTGTAGCCAGTGTCGTCCGTGATCTTGTATGCTGTTTCTGTAACGGACTTGCTTCCGGAGGAGGAATTCTTGTGGGAACACAGCTGGGGGCTGGAGAACTTGAAAAAGGAAAATCTTACGGAGACAGACTGCTGATAATAGCATTTGTTTTTGGATTTGCTTCTACGGCAATAATGCTTGCCCTTACCCCTCTTGTTCTTGATTTTGTAAGGCTTACCCCTGAAGCAAGAAAACTTCTTATAGGAATGATGATCATCATGGCGGTATACATGATCGGAAGGACAGTCAATTCTATTCTCATCAACGGAATCTTTGACTGCGGAGGAGATACGCTCTTTGACGTATATTCCCTTGCAGTATGCATGTGGGGAATTGCAGTACCTCTTGCAGCAGCCGGAACCTTCCTGTTCAACTGGCCCATACTTTTAATTTATGCCTGCACCTGTCTTGATGAAGTAGGAAAAATTCCATGGGTCCTTCATCATTACAGAAAATATAAATGGGTAAAAGATTTGACGCGATAAAAGCCGGCAAAGAATGACACGGCATTAAAAAAGTGATAATATATTCATCATATTTTTTCAGGAGATGAATAATGCCTTATCCATTCAAAAACATAGAACCTAAATGGCAAAAATACTGGGATGAACACAAAACATTCAAAACAACAGAAAATGCTGATGTTCCTAAAGAAAAAAGACGTTACGTACTCGATATGTTCCCTTACCCGAGCGGAGCCGGACTTCATGTAGGTCATCCGGAAGGATATACTGCAACTGACATCTGGTGCCGCTACCTGCGCATGAACGGATATAACGTCCTTCATCCGATGGGATATGACGCATTCGGTCTTCCGGCAGAAAACTATGCCATCAAGACAGGAACTCATCCTGCGACCACAACCAATGCAAACATTGAACACTTTACACAGCAGATAAAAGCTCTTGGATTCAGCTATGACTGGGATAGGGAAATCCGTACATGTACTCCTGACTATTACAAATGGACTCAGTGGATTTTCCTTCAGCTCTATAAGAAGGGACTTGCCTATGAAGCTGAAACTCCTATCAACTGGTGTCCGAGCTGTCTTACAGGTCTCGCAAATGAAGAAGTAAAGGAAGGTCACTGCGACCGCTGCGGTGCACAGGTAACACATAAAACAATCCGCCAGTGGATTTTAAAAATCACGGCTTATGCAGAACGCCTTATTGAAGACCTTGACGGACTTGACTGGCCGGAAAGCGTTAAACTCATGCAGAAAAACTGGATCGGAAAATCAGAAGGTGCTGAAGTAAACTTTACAGTTGCAGACAAAGACGGAAAAGCTACAGACACAACCCTTACAGTTTATACAACAAGATGTGATACCCTGTTCGGTGCAACCTATATGGTTGTTTCTCCTGAACACCCGATGATTGAAAAACTCACCACACCAGAACAGGCAGATGCAGTAAAAGCTTACCGTGAGCAGGCAGCAAAAAAATCTGATCTTGAACGCACTGACCTTGCAAAAGACAAGACCGGCGTTTTCTCAGGAAGCTATGCCATCAATCCTGTAAACGGAAAACTTATTCCTATCTGGGTTGCAGACTACGTACTCATTTCTTACGGAACCGGTGCAATCATGGCGGTTCCTGCCCATGATACCCGTGACTGGGAATTTGCTAAAAAATTCAATCTTCCTATAATCGAAGTTCTTAAATCAGAAGTTGACGTTCAGACTCAGGCCTGGACGGAAGACGGCATTCACGTAAACTCAGAATTCCTTGACGGGCTTAACAAAAAAGACGCCATTGCAAAAATGCTTGAATTCCTTGCAGAAAAAGGAATCGGTAAAAAAGCAGTAAATTACAAACTCAGGGACTGGGTATTCAGCCGTCAGAGATACTGGGGTGAACCAATTCCTCTGGTACACTGTCCTGACTGTGGAACAGTTCCTGTACCGGAAGAAGAACTTCCTCTTGAACTGCCGAATGTAAAAACCTACCAGCCGACAGGAACAGGAGAATCTCCTCTTGCAGGAATTGATTCCTGGGTAAACTGCAAGTGTCCTAAATGCGGTAAGGATGCAAAGCGGGAAACCAACACAATGCCTCAGTGGGCAGGAAGCTGCTGGTATTACCTGCGTTATATTGATCCTTCAAACGAAAAAACTTTCTGTGACAAGGCAAAAGAATCTTACTGGATGCCGGTAGACCTTTATGTTGGAGGTGCAGAACATGCCGTTCTTCATCTTCTTTATGCAAGATTCTGGCACAAAGTTCTTTACGATCTTGGAGTAGTTTCTACAAAAGAACCTTTCCAGCGCCTTATCAACCAGGGAATGATTACTTCATTTGCATTCCAGAGAAAATCAAAGTCTCTTGTTGCCGTAGATGCAGTTGAAGAAAGAGACGGTAAGTATTACGCAAAGGATGACGGGGAAGAACTTGAACGGGTAATTGCAAAAATGTCCAAGTCCCTTAAAAACGTTGTCAATCCAGATGAAATGATTCAGAACTACGGGGCAGACAGCGTACGTATGTATGAAATGTTCATGGGTCCGCTTACAGTTTCTAAACCATGGAACACACAGGGACTTATCGGAATCAACCGCTTCCTTGATAAGGTATGGAGCATTTCTGAAAAGCCGCTTACGGATATTGATATAACCGGAAAAATTGAAGACAAGGCTCTTGCAGCCCTCCGCAAAACTTATGCAAAAACAGTTGCTAAAGTTACCAGAGACACAGAAAATCTTGACTTCAACACAGCTATAAGCCAGATGATGATTTTCATAAACGAATGCTCTAAATTTGATTCCCTTCCTAAGGCAATGTGGGAAGGCTTTGTACTTATGCTTTCTCCTTATGCTCCTCACCTTGGTGAAGAACTCTGGGAAAAACTTGGACACAAAGAATCAAATGCCTATGCAAAATGGCCTGTATTCAGTGAAGAATTCTGTAAGGAAGATTCTAAGGAAATCGTCGTAATGATTAACGGAAAGCTCAGGGACAAATTCTCTGCTGCTCCGGGAACAGACGATGAAACCCTTAAGAAAATGGCTTCTGAAACTGAAGGCTATAAAAAGTTTACAGAAGGCAAGACTATTGCAAAAGTAATTGTCGTTAAAGACAAACTCGTAAACATCGTAGCAAAATAAACCGGTAAAAAAACGGGGATGACCAATAAGTACGAGTCATTGCCGTGCTCGACACGGCAATCTCTTGTATTTAGGGTTTAATACAAAACCTAAAAACGGCTGTGTCAAGGCTTTAAGCGAAGCGTGCCTTGACCAGACGTATTCTAATTAAATAGATTTTCGGGTCGCGCCCGAAAATGACACTTATAAAAAGTTGTTGACAGCCCAAAAATGACATTTTTTGAACTTTTTAGACATCCCCGTTTTTTTTATCTTTAATTATCTTTATTTTCCTGATTTTAAGGCTTCGTATTCTTCTTTTGAAATAATAACTATGTCAGACTTTTTAGGTTTTCTTCCGCAGCATTTTTCTTCAATACAGAAACCGGCTGCTTCACATTTTGGAAGAAAATAATTATCAGCTATAAACTTCCATTCTTCAGAATATTCAGACAGAACTTTTTTTAATTCAGCTGACAGCGCCCTGATTTCTTTATATGCTCTGGTACAAAGCCTCATCTCCATAAAATGAATGAGAGCACGAAGATTTATTTTTAAAACGATTTTTGTATCCATTCCCAGAGGAAGGAGATTTGCAGCATCTTCTTTTGATACTCCGCTTTCTATAAGTGAAGAATAACTTTCTGCAATAGAAGACATGCATTCTTTGTATGTTGCTTTCTGTTTCTCAGATTCTACTGTAGCCGGTACGTAATACTTAAAGTCTTCCATGTTAACGTAGCGGGTACTTTCCTGAAGGCGGGTCGTTCCGATTATATGGGTATAAAGTTCACGGATACATCTTGCAGAATATCCTGAAATAACAAGTTCTGCACCAGCATATTCCATTACTCTTCCATGACCGGAATTAATGCAGCTTACTGCACGCTTTCTGTTTTTTTCCGGATTATCAACCGGACTGTTCCAGCAGATTCCGGCAACCATACCAATATGTTCAAGTGGATTTTTTTCCGTAATATTTAAAACTTCAATCATTAGGAAAGTATACAGCAAAGGAGTTTTTTTGTCAGCGAAGTTTCTTCCATGAAAGGGGATGTCCAATAAGTTTACTTCCTGGTGTCATTCCGAACTTCATCCTAGTGTAGATGCTGAATCAAGTTCAGCATGACGATACTTTTTGGACATCCCCTTTTCTTAAACGCACACGCCTTATTTATTTTTTTGAAGGTCCTTTTCCTGCAGGAGGCTTACCTGGTCTGCCAGGCTTTTTTCCTTCTTCTGCCTTTGGTTCTTCAAAAGTCATTTCAATTCCGATGATTTTTCCTCCGTCTTTAAGATTGATGACTTTATTTCCGAGAGCCTTATTTTCTTCTGCATTCTTATTGTAAAACAGCGTATAACCGTTGGATTTTATGTTTGAAAAATCTGCAGCTTCATCAGAAAGAATGTTTACATAAGAATTATCTGTAAGTTCAACCACAGCTTTTTTTGAAATGTTTAAATTTACCTTACCGGCTTTTTCTGAATTAATGGAACCTTTAAATTCTGTTCCGGCATTAAAATTCAAATCTGCCTTACTGATTGAATCAACGATAATTTTACCTGAGAGTTTCTGGTTTTCAGAATTAAATTCCAGAGTACCACCGTTTGCACCTTTTCTTCCCCAGCCCCTTTCTGAATTATTTTTAGAAACCTGAAGAAGAAGTTCTGTCGGATTTACGATATCCGTATTTCTTAAATTTACTTTTGCCGAGGTATTAGTTACATAGAAGAATGCTCCGTCAGAATTACTTATCAGTCTTGAGTTTTCACTTGTAAAGACAGAAGTTCCCTGACCTGCATCGCCGCTCATACTCTGATAAAGCATTACGGCACAGCCTGTTTCCCTGCGGGATTTTGTTCCTCCAGAAATTTCTGAATCCTGAATCAAGATTGAATTTTTACCTTCAATAACTGCAATCTCTGATCCTGTTGATTTACCAGTCAGATTGCGCACGCTTATGTTTCCAGTTGAATAAATTACAGGTGAACCTTCACCGGCAGTCTCTGCAGTTCCATTGTCCACTTTAACGGTACCTTCTCCCCTGTCTGTGGCAAAAGCCGCACAGTGAGCACCCTTTGTAGAAATCTTAACATTTTTTGCTTCAATGGTACCGCCGTATGTAGCATCAAGTCCACGGGAAGAATTATTTTCCGTTACGATTTCTATTCCGTCAATTTTTATAAGAGACTTTTCTCCTGTAGAAAAAACTGCGTTTGAACCGTCGGCATTTGTTTTTATCTTTACATTTTTTAACTCAAGAGATGAGCCGCCTTTTGAAACAACCGCTGCATTCAGACCGTAAAAATTACTCTTGCCCCCGTTAGAAGTATCTCCGCTTTTCTTTATAAGTTCTGAATCTGTCAAAGAGGCACTTATTCCATCTGAAGCAAGTACAACACTTTCATCCTTTGACTTTGAAGCTAGCTTTACTTTTGAAATATTTTCTTTATCAGCGAGTAACTTGACTGCGTTAAGTTCAGGTTCTTTTTCATCTGCAACTGTTCCAAACCCGTCAGGTCTCTTTCCTTTTCCAGGCTTGAAGTTTTCATCCATTTCAGCTCCATCAGGAGGTGGCGGCGGAAATTCATTTTCGGAACTTTCCTGAGCTGTTAAAACAAAAAGTGAAGTACTCAGCATGCAGAATGCTGTCATAATAAAAAACTTAGTTTTTTTCATTTTAAACTCCTATAAAAAAAATAAGCAGCTGTCCAATAAGTATGAGTCATTGCCGTGCTCGACACCCTGTCATTGCCGCACTTGATGCGGCAATCTCATGCAGGGGGATTTTCGGGTCGAGCCCGAAAATGACACTTTTTGAACTTATTGGTCATCTGCTTAAAATCATAAGAGCCTAATTTAAATCAAAACTTAAATTACGTGATAATAAATTGTAATAACAATAAAAATTATGTTTTTAAAATTAAAGGAGCAGTCATTAGAGCTTACCCCGGCCGGATGCTGCTCCCGTAATTTAAATCATTACTGGTATACGCGCACGTAATCAACGTACATATGCCATGGAAGTGCGTTAAATGCAGAAGCGTTATAAATTCCCGTAAACTGTCCGCCCATTGCAAAATTCAAAAGAAGATAGAAGGGCTTGTTAAACGCATCAAGTCCGGGACCTGCAGAAGAGCCGATTGCAATTTCCATAACCTGAGTATTATCAACGAAGAATTTTATAAGAGTGCTGGTCCATTCAATCGAATATGTATGCCACTGGCTTACATCAAGGTTTGAAATATTATTATACCAGTTGTTATTGGTTGTAAGTCCATACCAGGCATGATTATATCCGCTGGAAGTATCCGAACCGTTTCCATTCCAGTGACAGGTCTCATAAACAAAACCGTCGTAGTTTGCATGTTCCATAATGTCGATTTCTCCGCAGTAAGGCCAGGATCCGTTTCCGAGCATCCAGAATGCAGGCCATGCGCCTGTTCCCTGACTGCACTTAAGGCGTGCTTCTATGCGTCCATACTGAAACTGTTTTTTTCCGGCACTCTTAAGACGAGCTGAAGTAAGATCTGCCCTGGCTTCTATATCAAGAACACCATTTGCTACTTTTACGTTATTGCCTGCAGTATAAGTTTCAAGTTCGCTGTTACCCCATCCGCCGGCACCTGTATCATATACCCAGTTTTCACTTTTTAATGAATTGCCTTCAAATTCATCACTCCATACAAGTGTGTCAAAATTATTATCATAGGCAACATAAGAAAATCCATTTCCCCCGACACTATTTCCGTCAGTAGCTCCTTCCATTATGTAGCCTGAATTTGAAGAACCTGAACCAGATCCGTCGGAACCTGTTCCGCTAGAAACTGAACCTGTAGAAGAAACAATCCATCTCTGGGCATTAGTTCCGTTCCATTCCCACTGCTGAACATTTGCACCATTATCAAGAGAACCTCCTGATACATCAAGAGCAAGATTTGAATTTCTGTTTAAAAATCTGTATGTACCGTCATCAAGTTTTTCAATTTTCCACTGCTGATTAGCCTGTCTGTTATATCCGTACTGCTGAACGTTTCCACCGTTATTAACAGACCAGTCATTTACATCAAGAACAAATCCCGAATAAATATTTGAAACCGAATAATATCCGTCACCTGTACTTTCTATCTTCCACTGCTGATTTGACTGATTACTGCCCAAATCCCACTGAATAATATTTGTTCCCTGATCTTTGGACCAGCCGTCATTGTCAAGAGATTTTCCGCTACCCTTGTTAACGATTGTATATACTCCACCAGAAGTTATGTCTGAAGATGCAGCTCCACCTGAAGAAGAATCATTGCCATAAATTATAGAAGCCCATGATGTTGAAGAAGCAAGAATTCCCTGCGGAACACATTTTTCAGTGCCGTCATTGATTAAAACACAAATATAGATTTTTGCTCCGTTTACAAAAGTTCCGTGACTGAGAGTATAGGTATATTTTCCATTAGAATAATTCATGTCGCAGTTTGCAAGAACGATGCCCGCACCGTTTCCTTCCGACACAAAAAGCCGTGCATAATAAAGGGGGTTCGAAGTATAAGAAACAGTCAGCGAACCATTACTCATACCTGAAACTTCTACAGTTCCATTTTCTCCAGAAAGAGCAGATCGGCTGATTACAGTGTCCGACGCTCCCTCTACCCTGAATGAATCAGAACATGCAGTAACTGAAACCAGTGATGCAAAGCCGGCACATAAAGCCAGCAGTTTTACAGATAACTTCATAAAATACTTCCTCCTTTTTGAAATACATTCTGTCATAAATATTTTCCGACAGAATTTTTCAAAAAAAAAGTAAGTCATAATTCAGAAAAGGAGTCTTATTTATGGTAATTTTTTTTCGGTATGACCAATCATTCAATTTTAACAAAAAAGCCTGGAGAAGCAATGTAATCATCAGCTGTTGTCTCAACTGCACTGTCTGCACTGCTTCCTCCGAGGAGGGTCAAACCGTCTCCAACAATAAGTGAACCCTGATTAGAAGCGCCTTTACCGCCTCCAATACCGGCACCGCCATTTCCACCAGAAGCTACAACCGTACCGCCATAGATACTTACACTACCGCCGTCTCCACCGGTAGAACCAGAACTTCCTCCACCACCTATACCTGCTGCACCGGCATCAGAACCACCGCCGCCTGTTGCTGTAACTGATCCGCCGTAAATAGTAACGTTTCCGCCTTTTCCGTCGAAGCCGCCGCCGATACCGGCACCCCAGTCTTCACTGCAGGAAGCATTAACAGTACCGTCATAAATTATAACAGTTCCGCCGTCATTTCGACCTCCGATACCGGCAGCTCCGTCACCACCAGAAGCAGTAACGCTTCCGCCAAAAATAGTAAATGAACCTGTAACTATTTCGTCCTCTTGCCCGGCAGTTCCAATACCTGCACAATTACTTCCGCTTGTAGCCGTAATTGTACCGCCATGAACTATTATACTGCCGCTGCCTGCTGCATCTAAATTAGAATCCATGTCAGACCAGATACCGCCAATAGCAGCTCCGGAATTTTCACCATACTCATCATAATCAGAAAAACCTGATGCAATAAGCTTTCCGGAATCTTCACTCTGTCCGTAAACAGTAAAGGTATTTCCACTGCTGACAGTAATTCCTTTTGAAGCTGTAAGGGTTGCTCCGTCACACAAAATAAGATTTACAGAACCGCTTACTGTAATACGTTCAGAGATTTCTATATCTGAATCAACAAGATACCAGCCGTTGTCCCAGCCTGTTAAATCAGATGTAATGACAGTAAATCCTGAAGCAGATTTCAAAGTACGGGAAACATAATTTCCATCAAAGGTTCCCTCCATATATCCAGTTGCCTTCACAAGCTTAGCTTCAGAATCAAGAGTCCAGACATAATTAATACCTGATGGCTGCCTGATTTTAAAACATGATGTCTCAGGTTCAAGTGTTGCAGAAGAATCATCACTAAGCATGACAAGCTGACGATTTTCAGTATAACTTTCGGGAGTAACAAGCGCGCTGAAACTGCCGTCAAGAGATTTTGTTAAATAAATTCTTGAGTAATATGAATCAGTAGTTCCGCCTAAATAAATATCATTGGACAAATCATCAGCTTCAGGAATTTCAAAACTGCCGCCTAAATAAAGAGCATTTGGACCGCCGGAGGATTTTCCTGCAATGCAAAGTGCACCGCCGCAACCGTCGGCTTTATTACTGCTGATTATACCGCCGTCAATTTCCAGATTGCAGGAAGTATTTCCAAGATAATAAACCCCACCACCATTTCTGCTGGTTGCATTAAAAGCTATTGTTCCTGAAGAAATTTTTACTTGACCCATGGAACAGATTGCTCCGCCTCCGTCTGTCTGTGAAGAAAGAGTATCTGCATAGTTATAATAAATTCCTCCGGACAATTTACTTTCTGAATAACTACTTCCGTCATCATCAGGAACATAGCCTAAATACAATTCAGAAATCTGACTGTTTGCACTATTATATTCACAATATATACCACCGCCTTCACGGGCATAATTTCCATTATTTTCTGAATCAGCAGAAGAAGTTGCGTCTTTATTTCCGATTACGGCACTACCGCACATAAACATCTTTCCGCCGTTAAAAACTCCTCCTCCATAACCATGGAAAGATGAAGAGGAAGTATTAGTACAGATGGCTTTATTCTGATTAATCGTACCGCCGCTCATTACAAACATTGAAGAAGAAGCTTCATTATAAACACCGGCTCCGGCAACATCACTTGAAGAAGTAGAAATATTATTAAGAATATTGCCTCCACTCATTTTTAAAGTTGCCCCAGCCGCATTATAAATTCCAGCTCCGGAAGTTTTTGCATTCCATTCAATATTTCCGCTGTCAAAATAAACATAACTGTTACTGGAATTATAAATTCCTCCGCCGCCATTCTTATAAATACCGCCGGTAAGTTCTTCTTTTACTAGAGTTTCTCCATCATCTTCAAATCCGCTATAACCAAGATACAGGCTTGCAGAAATATCTGCTGCAGAATCATTGCTTCCATTGTAAATACCTCCGCCACTTCCTGAATAGTTAGCATTTTCTCCGCTGGTAATAAGGGAAGTAGATGAAGAATCTTTTGCAGAAGCAGATGCATTTCTGTCTCCGATTACGGCAGAACCATACATAAACAAAGTTCCTTCATTTCTGACAGTTCCAAAACCGCTCTGATAATAATTTTGAGTAATAAGAACCCCGTTACCGAGTTTTACAGTTGCTCCCTGACAGACTTTTACAGCTGAACCGTCTGCAGCAGCCCCCCTCATGATTTTTAAATCTTCAATCGTAACTGGAATATCTGTATCTATTATAAGTGCATTTCCGTTTGTGGTTCCATTTGTTGACGCACTGATTCCCCTGTCAATTGCATCTTGAGGTGTTAAGGTTGCATCACAGCCGTTAGCTCCTGAGAGAATAATTTCTACAGCTTCTCCGGTTTCTGAGATTTTCTGCTGAACTCCTGTTAAAACTCCATCAACTTTAAGATTATATATCGCTTTTTTATTCATAGTTGAAACAGCATAAGTAATAGAAGCAAAAGGAAGTTCCTGACTTCCAGTACCGGTTTCGTCACTACCTGTTGCGGAAATATAAATTGTAATTGTTTCTACAGTATCAGAATTTCCATTTGGATCAGTAACTTTTTTTAATTTAAGAGGAATCTGATTTTCTCCAGGCTTTACAATAAAAGAGTCAGTTTTTCCGGAATAAAGAATCTTTTTTTCTTCATCTACAATGCGGTATGCCTCTGCTTCTGCGTAAATCTCAGAATCGACTGGAACCTGCATAAACCGGGCCTGAGCCCCTTCCATAACAGGAATCGTCTGACTTTCTTCATAATCCCCTTTAAGACTTATGTCAAAAAACATTCCGGCCATTTCTTCAGGAGATAAAGTCCTGGCAGAAGAATTAATTTTAGATACAAGTTTACTGTCAAGTTTGAAAACTACAGAAGCTGTTTTTTCTTCCTTCAAAGAACAGCCGGCAGAAAAAAATGAAAGAATGAATAATACGGATAACGGAAAAATTAATTTCTTCATATTTACTCCTTTTAAATAAAAGATCAGAGCAAAAAAAAACAAAATTACGACACCATATATTATTCTATACTGGGATTTCCAGATTTCAATCATATTAAAAAAAAATCCGCAGTTCCGTACTTTTACATACGGTACTGCGGATTAAAGGCTTCAGTAAAAAAACTTATTTTGAAACAGTCGGTACTATTTCATTACCTGATGCATCAAAGAAAGCTATGTTCTTAATGTACCAGGTACCCTGCTGAGAAATACCTTCATTCGCAATAAGCCAGACTAAAGAATAATGAGTGCCTGACAATGAAATTTCATCAGTTTCATATTCTTCATATTCATCAGTCAAAGTAAATAATTTTCCACCACTCTTATCACATCCACTTACATACAGTTTCAAACCATCTACAGAACCTTTTGCGGAAAAAGTGATTTTTTTAACATTTTCAACATTGTATTTCTGACCAGTTTTTTCATCATTCAAAGAAGAATCTGTACAAACAGCAATACCCCAATATTTCGAAGTATCTAACGGAGTAATAGAAAGATCTTCCTTAGAATTAACAGTAGTAACACTAGATCCCGTATCCCAAACCTGATAATCAAACTTATCTGCAAACATATGGAACGGAACAGCACCGCCTGCTCCGCCTGATGAAGAAACATAACTCTTTACATTTGTTCCGTCATCAACGATTGCATCCTTACAGCTCATAACTCCAAAGGCAGAAAATGCAAGAATGCTGACAGCTAAAGCTTTTAAAATTCTTTTCATGATTATTCCTCCACCTTAAAATCATTTAGCCTTATAGACGCGTACATAGTCAACGTCATATTCAGCACGTTTCATATCACTGTTGATTGAGCCACCAAGAGTTCCACCCATGGCAAGGTTCAGAATGATATAGAAGTTCTGATCATAAGGATACTTAGCCCAGTTGTTGCTTCCAGGATTTGCATAAACTGTACCGAGAGACTTTCCGTCATAGTAAGCTTCTACAGTTCCGCTTGTCCATAAAAGACCGTAGGTATGCCATTCATAAGGATCATCAAAAAACTTTCCGCCCAGTGACATGTAGTCATCTGTTGCGTCAGTCTTTGATGTTGCATGATGAATGGTTGCATAAGTTTTTTCTCCTGAGGTAGAAGGAGAATATTCCATTATGTCAAGTTCTCCTGAGCGCGGCCATACTCCGTATTCACCGCCAGTACCGAGAGAATTTCCGTCTTCATCAACTGCATCTTCCGGCATCATCCAGAAAGCAGGCCATACACCGTTATTTTCAATTACGTTACCGCCAGTAGACTTATCATAAGCAACAGGCATTCTGAGACGGGCTTCTACATAACCATACTTAAAATTAAATTTTGTAGAAGTATCAAGTCTTGCACTTACCCAGCTTGCTCCTGAACCTGTAGCTGTAAGGCGGAGAACCTTTCCATCTGTAGCATCATCATCATCAACAATAGAAGTCTTTCCTTTTGCATAAGACTGAACTTCATTGTTTACTGTACCTTTAGCCCAGACAACTTCATTCCAGTTATCAGTATCAAGACTGTTCCCGTCAAATTCATCTGCCCATACAAGTTCATATTTGCTTAAATCCAGTTCTTCATCTTCTTCCGGAAGGAAGCAGCAGGAAGTTATTACAGCACTTGCAGCAAGAACTGCAGCAGCCGTTGTACCAAGGATTTTATATTTTCTTTTCATAATTCCTCCGAATGTCTCTTTCAGTTTCCGGAGACGAAGTATAAAAACTCCGTCCCTGATTCAAAACCTCTGTATTACAGTCCGATGCTGAAGTATGTGGTAACTTCCATATACTTGGCACCGTCAACATCTGCTCCCATAGGAAGAGCATGGTAAGCATCACTTGAATATTCACCAAAGTTCTTTCCTACAATCTTAAGACCTACACGGTTTGTGCTTTCCATGAAAGAAGGATTTGTTCCGAATGCATAAGCAATGTCAAGCTTATACTGCAGAGGGAATGACATATTAAAGTCACGCCACCAGCTTTCTGCACCCCATCCGTTAACAGTACAGTCAAGGCTTCCAATCCAGTGACCGTAGCGTGCTGCAATACCGCCGCTTACAAAGTGACAGTATTCCGGAGAACCTGCTGATTCCCATGCACCGGTACTTGCACTGAGGCGTCCGATGTTAGCCTTAATGATAGCCCTGAGGCCAGGAACCTGAGGAGGATTAAGAACCCAGCGTGTTCCAACCTGGAACAGATTATTCTGAAGATCAAGAGCACCGCCATCATACCATGCTTTCTGAGTTACAGTAGTACCGTCATTACGTGTAACTTCCTGATCATCATTACTCTTATAGCAGAGTCTGTCTGTCTTTCCTGCATAAAGCTGATAAAGACCTGTAAGACTGAATGCCCATGGAGCACCTTCAATATCGTTAGAATTCCATTCGTGGAACCATGTACCGCCTTCAGGGTCATAAGTAAATACAGCTTCAACTTCAACTGCCTGACGGTTTCCAAGTCCTACGACAAATGGTGAACCGTCAAGAAGTGATCTTCCCATAGGCTTTTCAAGAGGAGTGCGGGCACGGATAACCGGCTTAAATACCATATCACCGTAACCGAATTCTGCTCCGAGCTGAACTTCAAAACGGTTTCCGCTTCCTGAATCAGAAGTAAAGAAACTTCCGCGGGCCATTGCTGCATTTGTATCTGCTACAACACCACGATAAATTGCCTTAGTAAAGATATATGTGTGCTGGAACATATTTGTTCCAAGTTCAACCTGTGCACCGAGAGTATCAAGGAAATCAACCTGCTGGATTTCTCTGTCTCCATCAATATAGTATGCACCGATTTTTTCTGAACCGGATGTAAGGATTCCTCCCTTAAGCTGGAACCATGGCATGATATATGTTTCGCCATATACAGAAGCTTTATAGCCTCCGCCGAATCCTGCATAAGGATCAAGGAGTATGTTTTCTGAAGAAGCAAATTCTGCTGCTCCAGTCATGTTAAATACAATACCGTCAAGAGGTCCTACTGAAGGAATCCACTTAAAGTAATTTGCCTGTACCTGTGGTTTTGCACCGCCTACAATCTCCGGACCACCGATAATTTCAAGTCCCTGAAGTGCACCGTGTCCTACAAATTCAAGAGCAATCGGAGCCTTTGAACCGTAAGTATCGTAACCGATGATATCAAAACCTTCTTTAGAAATGCAGAAAGGATCACCCTTGCCTTCAAAACTTGCATGACCTACATGATAGTATCCGTTAAGGTCAAATGCTGTATTTGTATAATTGAAGCTTGCAGAATAAACATCTGCATACTTAAGATGATCATCATCATCTTCCGCATTGTTACCATAAAGGTATCCCTTGTCTTCATAGTAGCTTGTCCAGTGATCACCGATTCTTGTATAAGGTTCTCCTGTAGCTGTCTTGATTACAACTTCACCTTCAAAGTTTTCAAACGGTCTTACCTTTACGCCTACACTTGCTTCAGCAACAACTGTAGGTCCGTTAATGTCTCCGTCGGAATTCTTATAACGAAAGTCACTTGCCCAGTTACGGGTTCCATCCATAATGTCATCTACAACGGCATTAAGGTAAACTGGAGTCGTTGCCTGAACAGTTGTGTTGAGCTGACTGATTTCTACTTTTTTATTTTCATTAAAAGTCTGCTTTATTGATTTTTCATTTCCCTTTGCAATGTAAACAGCATCATTAAGGTTAGCAAAAGTACGTGCAATCTGCTGAGTATTTGAATCATAAAGAGAAAGCTTCCATACATCCTGAAGCATATAATATGCAGCACGAGGAATACGTACGTTAATTCCGTTTTCTTTTAACGGACTCTGTGCACACAGACCGAACCATTCCTCAGACATATTGTTTACGCCTTCACGGTAGTCAATGTCATATCCGGCATTTGACCATGAAGCATCATCATGTACATCAAGATTCTTTACCTGATAGCGTTTCCACCATTCATCAATCCATTCAAATACATAACCGCCGAGAATATTCTGGCACTTTCCTTTTCCGTAAGACTGCTGGTAAATTTCTTCCCACTGAGTCTTCATGTATGTGAGCTGTGCACTCTGATCTTCCTGCTTAAGGATATCATTAAATGCGTCTGCACCGAATTCTGTAAATACAATCGGCTTACCAAGAACGTCAGCAACATTTTCATAAAGGCTGTCATATGCCTTGTATCCGCGGTATACGTTAACACCGAGAATATCAAGAGAAGGACAGAGCTTTGCAATAAGTTCCATGTTTCCTACGTCACCGTTTACGATACCTACAGGACGGTTAGGATCAATTTCCTTACATACAGCCATTGCCTGTTCGAGAAGGTCATAAAGATATGCTGCCTTTACAGTATTCTGATCTCCTACAGGAAGATCTTCAATTTCTGTTGAAGACCATACGAGACCATAGTTTGATTCATTACCGAACATATACATAAGGACACCCTTGCAGTCTTTATATGCAAGTGCTGTCTGACGTGCCTGTTCGATAAGAGTCTGACGTGTGTAATAATCAGAATAATCTGTCTGCGGATACCAGGTTCCGTTAACACTTACACCGTAACGTCCGAGAAGGTCGTTAACCATTGTGTAGATGCCGTATTTTGTATAAATGTATTCAACCCACTTCGGCGGGATTGTTGTAAAACAACGGATTGTATTTACGCCCATTGCTTTAAGCATAGGCATATCCGTATCAATCATTTTCTGAATAAATGCATCACCCTGGGCAAAAAGATTGTAGCTGAAGCTCTGTCCGATTGGAGTAAAAGCCCATACGACACCCTTTACCTCTACAGGTGTTCTTCCATCATAAAGTTTCCAGCCGCCTGCATCCTGTTTAACTGTAATCTTCTGTGCAGAGACAGCAGATGTAAGCGAGATTAAAGCAGCTGCTAATATTGCAAGTTTCTTTTTTAACATCATAATCCTCCGTCAAAACTAAAGCACGCTTATGGAAGCTGTACTACCTGTGCATTACCCCAGGAAGAAGGGTCTGCATAAGTATTGTCATTAGGACTGTTCCAGTGAAGAAGTCCTGTTCTTTCTTTTCCTCCGTCAGCATCGTTAACCTGGAAGTCAACACGAGCCTTCTGCTTGAGCTTGAGTGTTTTTCCTCCTACAAGGCTGAGAGGAAACTTTGCTTCAACCTTATATCCGTTTGAGTTAAACACAACTGCAGTCTGAATGTCTGAACTTACGATAGGAGCATCGTTAAGACCGATTGCAACATCAAAAATATCGCTTGTGCTGCGTGGAACGATTCTTACACGTGCATCTGTTTCTTTAAATGCAGTGTGCTTTCCTGTATCTGTTCCGAAGAAGAATTCAACACCGTCACCGCGCCATGCCTGAGGAACTTCATATTCGTTAATGCGTGCATCATTATCAGTAACATCAGCATAGATATAAAGATTCTCACCGTCAGTACGTGCAACAAAGAAGCCGTCTGCATTTTTCGGATCAAACCTTCCGCCATAAACCTGCTGACGTGAGTGAACACCGCTAAGTCCTGACCATTCAGAAAAGTTTCCGTCAATTACAGGAAGACTTTCTGTTGAATAATAGAAATAAGAAAGAGCTTCTTTTTCTACCTTTACAGTCTGACCGTTAAGTTCAGCCTGAATCTTTTTAGGAAGTTCCACTGTTTTTTTTGCATTCACAGTAAGACATGAAGTCAGTGAAAACAAAGCAAAACATGAAACTGCTGCAGGTAACATTTTCAAAAGTTTTTTCATTTTTCCCCCATGATTT
This sequence comes from Treponema rectale, assembly GCF_014202035.1. Lineage (NCBI taxonomy): Bacteria > Pseudomonadati > Spirochaetota > Spirochaetia > Treponematales > Treponemataceae > Treponema > Treponema rectale. Next base: position 193,336 of record NZ_JACHFR010000001.1, on the reverse strand, counting down.
TTTCTTAGCCTAATTCTCTAATCCCTTGAACTCATTCACAAGTAGGCTGATTTTCGGAATTAGTGTATTTTTTTTGGAAGTCGAATTTTCGAAAAAAAAACGCGGCAGATGAAGTGAAGCGCACTTCAGAAGATCACTTCAATGATTCTTCGTCAATCTACCGCGATTTTTTTTATTTACCAGACAACTTCATCAGCGAAGCTTAAGCTTGTTTTCGTTCATAAGTTTTGTCTGAAGTTTCTGAACCTTATCAATTCCCTTACTGCGCTTGTAAGCATTGAATTCTGCTACGATTTCATCAAACTCTTCATCACTGCGGGCCTGAATGAGATCAGGAAGAACCTTACCCCACTTACGCTGAATGTCTGCATAAATCAAATCTTCATCAGATCCGCTTGGAATTGTAAGACCGTCATATACTGCATAAGAATGTACGTATGGGACAGTCCAGAGCTGAGGCTGACCTAAAGAAGGTGCATATTCAACAGGGAACTGAGTCTGCCATGCTGTATCCATAAGCATCCAGTATGTATACTGAACGCCGATTTCTGTTTCCTGACGGTTTTTGTTTTCTGAGTCCAGAGCCCTGATTTCCGGAAGAAGATATGGAACACCGTTTGCGTCATATTCCCAGGTTTCTCCCTGAATACCAAAGTTTGTATCCATCTGTCCTTCTTCACTGATAAGATATGTCAGGAACTGAATTGCCTTACCCTTATCCTTACACTTCTTGGAAATCATAGTGATTGTCCATCCGGAAATTCCACCGCCGGCAAGAACAGGATCATCTCCCTTAGAGTTCTTAGGACCAGGAACAGCAATATAAATTGAATCAGGGTCATTAGCATAAAGAGTGTTCTGTGCTGTCTGCATATCCCAGTTCTGGTAAAGCATACAGAAGTAACGTCCGTTAGATGCCTTTTCTTCAATCTGAGAACGTTTGTCAATGAACATTTCTTTTGTCAAAAGTTTTTCCTGATAAGCTGTGCGGAGAACTTTAAGCCATCTGAGGTATTCAGGATTTTCTGTAAGACCGAGGTTTACGTCTACATACTTTCCGTCTTCTTCAGGACTGATTGCAAGGAAATGTGCAAGTGTTGCCTGAAGCTGTGAACATCCTACGTCAGAGAATTCTGTAGTTCCGAACGGAATAAGATTCTGTCCGTTTACTTTAGGGAACATAGCCTTTGCATTGCGAAGTGCTTTAAGGAATCCTTCCGGAGTAGACATGTCTGGACGTCCGAGAGTTTCATAAAGATCTTTTCTTACAAGGAATGTTTCGTTTGATGTAAGTTTTCCTGCATATTTTTCATAATCACTTGGTGTGAATGATGCGTTAGGATAACCATATACATGTCCGTCTTTCTGGCGGTACCAGTTAAGTTTCTGTGCATTTGCTGCCTTAAAGAAGTATGGATCATACTGTTCTGCAAGTTCATCAAGGGCACATACATAACCGGAATCAATCATCAGAGGAACCTGACCTTCATACCATCCGAGGGTAATGAGATCCGGAAGTACATCACCTGCAATCATTGTATTAAGTTTTTCTGCTTCATTACCTGCAGGAACAATAAAGTTAATGTCTACACCAGTTTTCTCTGTAATGTACTTTGATACTTTTGAATCACCCCAGTGACGTGCAAACCAGCTGAAGTTTACATACCAGTCAAACTTAACCTTCTGTTTTACGTTTTCCGGAATGCTCCAGCCAGGAGTGTTTTCATCACCGGCAACGACTTTCGATTCATCTTTTTTGCAGCCGGTCAAAAGAGCGGCAGCAGCAAGAACTGTACAAACCGATCCTAATACAACTCTTGAAAGTTTTTTCATAATCTCCTCCATATAAAATATCTGATAATTTTATTTCCTGCGCAATTGCTTTCAGCCCTGCCTTCGCAATTGCTTTCAGCCCGGCCTGCGTTCCGCACACTTTTTCTCCTTCGTCGAATTCGTGTGCTACACTACGGCGTAATTGCTTGCGCAATTACCCTTTAATACTTCCGATCAGCATTCCTTTTACGAAGTAACGCTGAAGGAACGGGTATACACAGACAATCGGCAATGTTGTTACTACCATGGTTGCAAGGCGGAGTGACTGTGAACTGATCTGAGCTCCACTCGTTCCTACACCACCGGCAACAGAAACTGCTTTTGTAGCAGCACTTGCAGAAGCTACAAGTCTGTACAGATATGTCTGAATAGGCTGAAGGCTGGCATCGTTAATATAAATAACGCCGGTAAAATAATCATTCCACTGCCATACACCGTTAAACAATGCTATGGTTGCAATTACAGGCATAGAAAGCGGAATAATAATCCGTACAAATATCTTTACGTCATTTGCTCCGTCAAGCTTGGCACTTTCTTCAAGACCTGCCGGAAGTTCACGGAAGAATGACATAAAAATAATCATATTATAGAAGTTAAACATACTCGGAATAATGTAAACCAGAAAGTTATCATAAAGTCCGATATTCTTAAAAAGAATGAATGTAGGAATAAGTCCGCCTCCGAAGAACATTGTAATCGTTCCGAAAATCATATAGAAGCGGTTTCCCATAATATTCTTTTTTGAGAAGGAATAACCTACCATAGCAGTAAAGAAAACACTGATGACAGTACCAATAACAGTCCTTAAAATCGTTACTATAAATGCAGTAACGATAGTATTATCCTGGAATACCTGTCTGTAGCTTTCAAGGGAAAGTTTTCTCGGAAGAAAATAAATTCCACCTTTTACAGCATCCTGAGCATCATTAAATGAAAGGATGAGCGTATACCATACCGGATACAATGAAATAAAACATATAGCAAGCATTATACCGTTTATTACGTAATCACCTGCAGTCTTTCTCTTTAATCTTCCCATTTTTATTCCCCTTTATTAGAACAATGAAGTATCATTCAGCTTCTTAGTAACATTATTTGCAATGAACAGAAGAATGAATGCAACTACAGATTTGAAAAGTCCAACAGCCGAAGCGTATGAAAGACGTCCAATTGTTCCAAGACCGATTTTATAAGTATATATATCAATTACGTTACTGCGCACGTCATTAAGAGGATTTCTCAAAACAAAAATCTGATCAAAGTTTGAATTAAGAAGTCCACCGACAGCAAGAATGAACATAATTACGATAGTACCTTTTATAGAAGGAAGCGTAATGGAGAAAATCTGGCGGAGGCGTCCTGCCCCGTCAACTTCTGCAGCTTCATACATTTCCTGATCAATACCGGAAATTGCAGCAAGATAAATAATTGCAGACCAGCCGATTTCCTTCCAGAGATCTGAAAGAACAACAATTCCCCAGAAATATTTTGGTTCAGCAAGAAAATAAACAGGCTCTTTAAGAAGTCCCATATTCATGAGGAGCTGATTGAAAAGTCCCTGTACATCCATCCAGTTAGTAAGGATACCGCCCAATACTACCCATGAAAGGAAGTGCGGAAGGTAAGAAATTGTCTGAACGGTTTTCTTGAATTTAGGATTGCGTACTTCATTAAGAAGAATAGCAAAGAAAATAGGAAGCGGAAAACAGATACACAGTTTAAGGATACTGATTCCAAGAGTATTAAGCATTACATTCTTGAATTCTTCATCCTTAAAGAAAGCAATGAAGTGTTCAAAACCACCGTTTTTTGCCCAGGGCAGACTGAGGAATTCAGAGCTGAACAAAGGCGTTGTCGGCATATAGCGACTTTTGAACGCAACTAAAAGACCGTACATCGGTGCATAGTTAAATACAAGCATCCAGATAATACCCAGCCATGCCATAAGCTGAAGGTATGATTCATCCTGCAGCCTTTTCCAGAAAGTGCGCTTTCTGAGAGGTGATTTTAATTTTACTTCTGTCTGTACTTTTTCCATTTTGAGCCTCTTTACATCATCGAGTATATTCCCGCATCTGTCATAAAGGTAGGAAGCAGGTTTTCAGATTGGTTTCAAATTTTCGGTTTACGCCAAAATGAAAATTGACAGTTATATATTCATATCTTATTTTCTATACTAGGGCCTGAAAATAAAGGCATGACCATAATTTTTGCGGAGACGTATTATGAAAAAAGAAGTAAAGGGCAGCTTTGTAAATCTGGACGGACAGCAGTTCTACAAAATCGAGAACTATGACTGCATGGAAGATTTCTTTATGACAATCACAAGTTCCTGTGACGTCTGGAACTTCTGCTGGTCTAAAGGTGGAATTACGGCAGGACGCCGTGACTGCGATCATGCAGTATTTCCTTATTACACAGCAGACAAAGTAAGTGATGCAAAGCTTGTAACCGGTCCGGCAACAGCCATAGCCGTAAAAGAATCCGGTTCAACCATAATATGGGAACCTTTCGGCTCGCTGCTTTCAAACAATGATTTTAAAGACAGAAATGATTCTTCAATCACAAGAAACATCTATAAGAATGCCAACGGAACAAAAGTCTGGTTTGAAGAAATCAATGAAAAACTTGGCCTTGCATTCCGCTACGGATGGACTTCATCTGCAAAATACGGTCTTGTAAAATCCAGCATCATATCAAACCTCTCAAATAAAAAGGTTTCCCTTACAATTCTTGACGGATGCCGCAACATTCTTCCGGCAAGCATTGATAATGCACTTCAGAACGGAAGCAGCGTTCTTCTTGATGCCTATAAAAAAACAGACCTGGATCAGAAAACAAAACTTTCCATGTTCACACTTTCATCAGTTCTTACAGATAAAGCAGAACCAAGTGAAAACCTCATTGCAAACGTTTCATGGTTCACCACTGATGATGAAGTATATCTTGATCCTAAAAACTATGAAGAATTTTTTGAAAATGACGGAAATGTAAAGAACCTTACTAAAGAAACCGTTCTTAAAGGTAAACGCCCTTCCTGCTTCATTGCAAAAACTGTTGAACTTGAAGCAGGTAAAAATGAATCCTGGCACCAGGTATTTGACACATTCCTTACTGCCTCAAGAATTGCCGTCCTCAGAAAAGAAATCTCTGATAAAAAGTCAGCCGCAGCTTCTCTTGAAAAAGACATTGAAGACACAGACCGCCTCATGACTCAGTACATTTCAGAAGCAGACGGTCTTCAGGATACGGCAAAAACCATGACCTGCGTTCACCACCGTGCAAACGTAATGTTCAACATAATGCGCGGAGGCTTCTTTGCAGATTCAGGAAAAATCAACGTACCTGACCTTCTTAAATTCATCGGAACAAGAAACCAGGGTGAACTGTGTGCAGCAGAAAAAGCCCTTGAAGAAATAAAAGACAGCTATTCAGTTTCTAAAGAAGTCATTCTCGAAAAAATAACGGCTGCAAATAATCCTCAGCTTTCAAGACTCTACCTTGAATACATGCCGATAATATTCAGCCGCCGTCACGGAGACCCGAGCCGTCCATGGAACAGATTCAACATCAAGCTCAATGACGACAGCGGAAATCCAATCCTTAACTACGAAGGAAACTGGCGCGATATTTTCCAGAACTGGGAAGCTCTTGCAATGAGTTACCCTGCCTACATAAAAAACATGGCAGCAAAATTCCTCAATGCAATGACAGCAGAAGGATTCAATCCTTACAGAATCAGCAGGGACGGTATCGACTGGGAATGTCCGGAACCAAACAATCCGTGGGCTCAGTTCGGTTACTGGGGTGATCATCAGGTAATTTATTTTGAAAAACTTCTTGAACTTTGGGAAAAAACCGACAGTGCTTCCCTTCTCTCTTCTCTTGATGAATCAATTTACTCAAGCGCAAACATTCCGTATCACCTTAAGAGTTATGCAGAAATCTGCCGCGACCCTCGTGCATCCATAAGCTTCCAGAAAGAACTCAGCGACCGCCTTGTAAAAGAAAGCCGTACTTACGGAACAGATGCAAAACTCATCCGCAGCATTAACGGAGAAGTTTCCCTCATCAGCCTTACAGCAAAAATACTTCAGATTGTAATTGCTAAAACTGCAAACCTTGTTCCAGGGGGCGGTATCTGGATGAATACACAGCGTCCTGAATGGAACGACGCAAACAACGCTCTTGCAGGTTACGGACTTTCTGTAGTAACTCTCTGTTACCTTAACAGAATGCTCTCATTCCTCATCAGCATGTACTCAAAAACATCAATAGAGAAATTCACCCTTCCAAAAGTTCAGTATGACTGCTTTACTGCCCTCAGCACACTCTACAAAACAACTGATGCTGATAAAGCAGTTAAGAGCGATGAAGAAAGAAAATGCTTTACTGACAAAGCCGGACTTCTTTTTGAAGCAGAACGCAATGCATTCTACACAGAAGGATACAACGAAGGATTCTCAGAAATTACAAGACAGCAGATTATCGAATCTCTTGAAGCATTCCAGAAAATGGTTAAGGCAAGCATTCATGCAAACCGCCGCAGTGACGGTCTGTATCATGCTTACAACACAATGAAGATTTCTGAATCAAAAATGGAAATTGTATATCTTCAGGAAATGCTTGAAGGACAGGTAGCAGTTCTTTCTTCGGATCTTCTTTCTTCTGATGAAACACTGGATCTTCTCAAGGCACTTAAAAAGAGCCCTATCTATGAAAAGAGACAGAACTCTTACATTCTTTATCCAAACAACACTCTTCCTGATTTCCTTGATAAAAACAACATCGAAGAAAAAGAAACTGCAGGACTGGAAAAGTTCCTTGAAAAAACAGGTTCTGCAATTCTTGAAAAAGACATTAACGGAACCTGGCACTTCAATGCAGAATTCCACAATGCACGTCTCATGGAAGATGCATTTGCATCCCTTCCTTCTTCAAAGCGTCCGTCAGCTCAGGAAAAAGAAATTCTTCTTGCACTTTACGAAAAGAAATTCAACCACCAGAATTTTACGGGACGTTCAGGAACCTTCTATGCTTACGAAGGCCTTGGAAGCATTTACTGGCACATGGTTTCTAAACTTCTTCTTGCAGTTCAGGAAGCAGCCCTTAAAGCCTATGCATCAAATGATAAAAATGCAAAAGCTTTGCGCGATGCATATTACGATGTAAGAAACGGCCTGAGCTTCAATAAAACGCCGGAACTTTACGGAGCCTTCCCGTCAGACCCTTACAGCCATACTCCTTATCTTCAGGGAGCAAAACAGCCTGGAATGACAGGACAGGTAAAAGAAGAAGTACTTACCCGCTGGGGTGAACTGGGAGTTTCTATTGCAGACGGTAAAGTAAGCTTCAAGCCTCAGATTCTCGATAAGGAAGAATTCCTTGAGGACAAGACTTTAAGCTTTACCTGGTGCGGAGTGAACATTAAATACATACTTTCATCTTCTGCAGAAATAACCGTTAACTTTACGGACGGAAGTTCTGAAAACATTGCTTCTGATACACTTTCAGAAGATATTACAAAACTTCTTTTCAACAGAACGGGACAGATTAAAAATATTACCGTTAATGTTGTAATGTAAAATACCTGGTTTATAAAAACAGCGGGCTGCCTGATAAAAACATCCGGCAGCCCGTTTTTTTTACAGCAGGTTATATGAATATAATTAACGCTTCCAGAAAGCAGGAGCAAAGAAAATCATCATTGTAAAAAATTCAAGACGTCCTGCCATCATTACAAATGAATACCACCATTTTACTGCTGCAGGCAAAAAAGAAAATGTATGGGAAGGTCCAAGCTGATTAAATCCCGGACCAATATTGCCGGCCATGGAAAGAGCACCGGTAAAAGAAGAAAATACATCCAGACCGAATAAGGCTCCAAAAAAAGTAGTAAAGGCAACAATCATGGCAAAACACATAAAGAACGCAGCAACTGAAAAAACCACGTCTTTGCGCCCCGCCCTCTTATTAATCCGGATAGTAAAAATTCCGTGAGGGTGAAGCATTTTAAGGATTTCATTTTTAAGCTGCTTAAAGAGAACGACCCAGCGGATAACCTTTACGCCACCGGAAGTAGAACCTGAGGAACCACCCGTAAAAAACAGTATGAATAAAACTGTCTGAGCAGCAGGTGCCCATAAAGTAAAATCAGCAGTAGAAAAGCCTGTAGTAGAAACAATGGAGAGTGTCTGAAAACTTGAATACCTTAACGACGTTAAAAAGCCGCCGTAGTTTTTTATCTGAACAAATGTAACAAGCAGAATCGCAGACAGACACAGCGAAACATAAACCTTAAATTCCGTATTATCCTTTACATCAGAAAGTTTTCCGGTAAATCCAAAATAATAAAGAGAAAAGTTTATACCGCTTAAAAACATAAACACAGAACATATAACTTCAATACTGAGACTGTTATAGTAGCCTATGCTGGAATTTTTTGTAGAAAAACCTCCGGTTCCCAAAGTAGAAAATGCATGACTTAAAGCGTCGATTAAATCCATTCCCGCAAATTTAAGAAGAACAAATTCAATCATTGTCATTCCAAAATAAATAAACCAGAGAACCTTTGCAGTATCAGTTATTTTAGAAGTAAGCTTTCCTTTTTCTGGTCCGGTAGTTTCTGCCTTTATAAGCTGAAATCCACCCACACCTAAAATCGGAAGAAGAGCAACCGTAAGGGCTACAATTCCCATTCCACCCAGCCAGTGAGTCTGACATCTCCATAAATTAATGCTGCGGGGAAGGCTTTCTACATCATCAATAATCGTTGCTCCGGTAGTAGAAAAACCGCTTGCACTTTCAAAAAACGCATCTGTAAAACTCGGAATACTTCCGCTGAGAAAAAGAGGAAGTGCACCAAAGAGGCTGACTGCAATCCAGGAAAAAGCAACAACAATAAATCCGGCCCTTGTGCTTAAATAAGATTTTTTACTTTTACCGGAATACATAAAAAAAATTCCAAGTAAAATACTTACTGCCATTGGAATAAGAAAAGAAGGTATTACCGAATATTCTCCAAGAAAATAAGCTGCAGTAAGGGGAACAGAAAAAGTAATTCCTGTAATTCCAAGAATTATAAAAATAATCCGTACAACCGTAAAAGTCATATTTTACTCTCCGCTGAACTTTTCAAGAACCCTTTTGTTTCCTGATTTTACTGCAAGTACAAGATGATCTCCGGCAGCAAATACTGTATCACCGTGAGGAAGTTCATACATTTCCGAACCGTTTTTCTTTACAAGAAGCATAAGATATTCACCAGGCATGGCAACATCTTTAAGAGTTTTTCCGTTCACTGAACTTTTTGAATTAAGATCACACTCAACAATTTCAAGTTCACCATTACATATTGTATGAATGCCAGTAACGCTCTTACCCCTGAGATGACTCATGATGGAATCAACTACTGTATCCCTGAGAGGAACGGCAACTTCTACACCAAGTTTTCTTGTAATCGGAATAAATCCTGAATGAGAAACAAGTGCTATAGATTTTTCAACACCAAGACTTTCAAGATAAGCACAGATAACCATATTCATTTCATGATTGTGGGTTGCACTTATAACCAGATTAAATTTTCCTATCTGTTCTTCCTGAATGAAACTCTCATCCGTTGCATCACCACAGAAAACCTTAGCCTTAGGATAACGCTCGCTTGCAGCCTTGCAGGCTTCCTTATCAGTATCAATGATTACAAAATCCTGACTGAAGTTGCGGACACCTCCAAACAGTTTCTTTAAGACCGAATTCTTTCCATGCTGGACAATGTGATCTGCAACAATAGTTCCGATTCTTCCGGCACCAACAAGAGCTATTTTCTTTAATGTTTCAATTTTCGTTCCGCAGATTTCAAGAACACTCTTTACATCATCACGGGCACTAAGCACACCGATTCTGTCTCCTGCATGAAGAACCGTATCTCCTGCAGGAAGGGAAGCTCCTTCTTCTGTTTCTACGTAAACTACTATAACTTTTTTTTCTGTAATATTACGTATGTTTCTCAAAGCCATACCGTCAAGCGAACTTTCTTTTTCTATCTGGATGGCACTAAGTTCAAACTCTTCATCCTTTCCAAAAGAAACAACATCCGTAACAGCTCCATGCTCTACAGCACTTACAATCGCACGGGCAGCCTCAACGTCAGGATGAATCATGAAATCAATTCCGTAAAGAGGACGATGCTTGCCAGAAAAAGTTTCTGCATGATGTTCCGTGGCAGAAGTTTTGTTTACGTAATAAGCATAATTCCTTACGCGGGCAATTTTTAAAATATCCGGATAAACTGCATCAACCAGCGAACAGGTTATCATGTTAATCTCATCGCTGGATGTAACGGTAACCAGAGCATCAATTTTAGAAAGCCCCAGTTCCTCAAGATTTTCAAGATTGTTGCCGTCTGCTTCATAGACTGCACAGTCAAGACGATTGCTTGCATGACTTACTACATCCGCATCATTATCGATGAGAGTAACAGTGTTCTTTTCGTTAATAAGACGTCTGGCAAGCTGAATACCGGTAAAGCCGGCGCCAACAATCATAATGTTCATATAAAATTAATTCTCCGAATCTAATTCAGTTTCATTAAGTTCTTCGTCAATGTCGTCATCATCAATATCGTCATAGTCATCATAATCATCACTTTCAATCTGTGACAGTCTTGATCTTGCTTTTGATGAAGCATGCATTGCTCCCATTACGGCAACCGTAATGATTACTGCACCAAGAATTTCCCAGAGCCCGTTTGTCATTTCCATAACGGCAATAACTGCAAGATAACCTTTAAGTCCCGTAATGCTGAAATGGAATCCAAATTTTTCAAAAGTCTGTGCCATTCCTTCTACAAGAGTTTTTCCGTAGAAGATGTAGATTGCACCCATAACAAGCAGGGTATTGAACAAAGTACCGGTTGCAGCTGCAAAAGCACCTCTTAAACCTGAAGGGAATCTGCTGAATCTGCCCAGCAGATTATACACAAGCCAGGCTGCTGCAGGGAAAAGAATGCGCGGAACAATGCTTACCATCGGATTAAGGAAGAAAGGATTTGCTCCACCGCCGGTAATTACTGTACGGAGAAGACTGGTAATACCGAAAATAAGACCTACACACATTCCGGGAATGAGACCTGCCGTAATTGCTGCAAGAATTGCAGGAATATGCATTACAGTAATTGAAATGAAAGGAATCTGAATGTATCCCAAAGGAGTAACTGAGAGTACGACACTGAGTGCTCCGAACACACCGGTCATAGCAATTTTGTAATTGATGCTCTGATTAACTTTTTTTTCCATAACTTTCCTCTTCTATATCGATTATTAAATGTCCGGCTGTTTAGCCCAGCCACGGCTGCGTTCAACTGCAAGCTTCCACCGGGAATAAATTTCCCTGCGTTTCTCCTGAGTCATTGCGCAAGTAAATATTTTATCAATTTGCAGATTATTTACAATCTCCTGCCGGCTTTTCCAGAAATTAACCGCAAGGCCTGCACAATAGGCTGCACCTAAAGCAGTTGTTTCAACATTTTTAGGTCTAAAAACACTCATATCAAGAATATCAGAAAGAAACTGCATCATAACGTCACTGACACAGGCACCCCCGTCTACCTTTACTTCCGTAAGGCCGCCGGAATAATCATCCCGCATTGCCTCAAGAACATCCTTAACCTGACAGGCAATTCCCTCAAGAGCTGCACGGCATATATGCGCTTTACCTGAACCTCTTGTAAGACCTATGAGCATTCCCCGGGCATACGGATCCCAGTAAGGAGAACCAAGCCCCGTAAAAGCCGGAACCATTACAACCCCTTCCGTATCAGAGACACTTTCTGCAAGAACATCACATTCCCTTGCACTGCGTATTATTCCCAGCTGGTCGCGGAGCCACTTAACGACAGCACCGCCCATAAAAACGCTTCCTTCAAGAGCATATTCAACCTTGCCGCCGATACCGATTGCAATTGTAGTCAGAAGATTATTTTTTGAATCAATAGGAGTAGAACCGGTATTCATCAGCATGAAGCAGCCGGTTCCAAAAGTAGTCTTTACGTTTCCTTCTTCAAAACATGCCTGTCCAAAAAGAGCTGCCTGCTGATCCCCGATACACGAAGCTACAGGAATTTCAAAACCGCAGACACTTTTATCAGTCACGCCGTAAACACAGGAAGAATCCTTTACCTGAGGAAGAATGGATTCTGGAATATCAAACAGTTGCAGCAGTTCTTCATCCCACCTGCATTCGTGTATGTTGTAAAGCATAGTGCGGCTGGCATTAGTACAGTCTGTAACATGAACCTTTCCGCCGGTAAGTTTCCAGATAAGCCAGGTATCAACAGTTCCGGCAAGGATTTTTCCTTGCTCAGCTTTCTGCCTTACTCCCTCAACATTATCAAGAATCCATTTTATCTTTGTAGCAGAAAAATACGCATCCGGAATAAGCCCTGTTTTTTTTCTGATTAATTCAGATTTTCCCTGTGCAGAAAGTTCTTCTATCATAGATGCAGTACGCCTGCACTGCCATACGATTGCATGATATACAGGCACACCGGTTTCTTTATCCCACAGAATTACAGTTTCTCTCTGATTTGCAATTCCCACCGCTGCAATTTCTTCAGGATCTATTCTGGAAGTATTAACGGCTTCCTTCATTACAGTAAGCTGAGTTAAAAAAAGTTCCTGTGCGTCCTGTTCAACCCAGCCGCTCTTAGGAAAAAATAATTTTATCTCCAGCTGACTTGAAGAAATTTTCTTTGCATTATGATTAAAAAGAATTGCCCTTGAAGAAGTGGTTCCCTGATCTAAAGCAAGAACATATTTTTTTTCTGAAACAGCATCAACCATACAGCCACCTCTTTAATCTCAAAAAATTTATTTTAAAACTTCCGAAAAGGATTTTTTCTGACACAATGCTGTTGCAAAAGGACGGCCCATCATAACACCGTCAGCCCCGAAGGTCGATGCAGTCCTTACATCTTCCATCGTACGGATTCCTCCGTCAACCCACAGCCTGCCGCAGCAGTTTTTTAACCGCCTGTAATTTTCTTTTAAGAACTCTGCAGTACTTCCCTGACGAACGTCAACCCTTCCGCCATGATTTGAAATACAAACAATATCCGGCTTTACTTCTTCCATCACTTCAATATCTTCTGAATTAAAAACTCCCTTTACGGCAAAGGGAATTCCTTTTGAAGAAAGAAATTTTTTTAATGCAATAAGATCTGATGCGGATTTTTTTTCAAGATGAACAAGATTGCGCATGGTTATGATATTATAGCTGTCAATATCGATTCCGCCGAATTCCATTATGCCCATTGCCCTTTCATAGCGCTCAAAAATTTTTTCATCCGGATAAGGCTTTATGAACACACCTGCCTTTAATGAAGGATTCTTCTTCTGATAAAACTCAACGGCTTCAATTCCCCAGAACAATTTAAAATCAGGAGTACCGTCTCCGATAGTAATTTTTATACCTGATTCAACACAGGAAGCAACAAGATCAAAGTAAAACTGCTTTTCGTCAAAGTAGCCTACATTTTCTACAGCACCGGTCATAGGTGCAAGACGGACTTCAATTTCTTCAGGTTCAAAAGGTCCTTTTCCTACAGACTTCCATGCGGCACAATTTAAAATAAAATTTCTGCTGGCATTAGGACCACCCATCCCGGGCATCTGTCCTACACAGCCGTATCCGTCACACACGTCACAAAAGTGACAGTTAAATTCAGTCTCCAAGACAAGTCCCCAGTTCCCGCGCAGTTTCAATCATTGCATGATCAAGCGGAATGTTTTTTACCTTTCCGGCAATTTCATAAAGCGGAACCCCTGTTATTTTTGAATTCTGAAGGGCAACCAGTTTTCCGAAATCTCCGTCAGCAAGAAAATGAGCAGCAGCAGTTCCATACTGTGTGGCAAGAAGCCTGTCATAAGGAGAAGGAGTTCCTCCGCGCTGAAGATAACCCAGAACAGTAACCCTGGACTCAAGGGAAGTTGCTTCTTCCAGTTCATGAGCAACACGATAGCCGATTGAGTAAGGCATCTCTGCCCTGGCTTTCTTGAATTTCTTTTTATCCATAAGGGCTTCTTCTTTATTCTTTGCCCCTTCTGCAACAACAACAATAGAAAAATTTTTACCGGCCTTTTTTCTTTCCATAATGCGCTGTGCAACATGATTAATGTCATAAGGAATCTCAGGAATAAGAATTACGTCTCCACCTCCTGCAATTCCTGAATAAAGCCCAAGCCAGCCTGCCTTATGGCCCATTACCTCCACAACCATTATGCGGGAATGAGAATGCGCAGTTGTATGAATTCTGTCAATGGCATCCGTTGCCACATCCAGCGCCGTATGAAAGCCAAAAGTCATATCCGTTTTTACAATGTCATTGTCTATGGTTTTAGGAAGACCGATTACATTAAGCCCTTCCTCTGCAAGAAGACTGGCCGTCGTATTTGTTCCGTTTCCGCCAATACACACAAGAGCATCCAGCTTATGTTTCTTATAATTTTCTTTTATGCGGTCAACCGGAAATTTTCCCTTTGAATCAGCAACAGGATTTTTAAAAGGCTTTTCTCTGGAAGTTCCGAGAATGGTTCCCCCTTCAGTAAGAAGTCCCACAAGAGAATCTGAAGTAATATCAAACATATCACCGTTTATGAGGCCGCGATAACCGTTACGGATTCCTACAGCATCCATTCCATACTGAATTTTTGCAGTACGGCATACGGCACGGATTGCAGCATTAAGCCCCGGAGCATCTCCTCCGCTAGTAAGAATACCGAATCTCTTTACTTTTGATTTTGAATTCGCCATCAGTAAATCCCCTGGAATAAAATCCTAGTTTAATGTTCCCACAACAGTCTCATCTGAAGAATAAGCAGGAGCTGAATATTTTTCTTTTTCCTGAAGAACGGTTTTTGCACTTGAAGAACTTTTCTTTTTAGGACTGACAAAAAATCCGAAAAGACTTCCGCAGATTCCGGCTATCAAATCCCCACATACAGGAACAAGAAGAACTGCCTTAAATCCGCCACCGCCCGAAAGTTTTATGACACAATAAAATTCATAGCCGATATAAAGAAGCAGTATCAGGAGTGAAGAAACGGAAAACGTCTTTTTGGAAAATGCAGTTATCATTGAAAGAAAAATCATAGTAAAGACGATGGAAGCCGCTCCCGTAGATGCAAAAGGAGACATACAGGCATTAAGTACGCCGGATACGATTCCCGCTGTAAGGCACATTACAAAAATATAAACTGAACCGTATTTTTCTTCAAAGACAGGACCAGAAACAAGAATGAATGCAAAGTTTACAAAAAGATTTTCCCATGCAGAGTTTCCGAAGATATGAGTAAAAATCTTCACGTAATCCAAAGCGGATTTAAAATTAAAAGCATCAAAACCCGCACTTTTTTTTGTTCCCGGGCAGGTTAAAAAAGAAGATACAATCTTACCTTTCAGAAAAAAAACATCTGTCACAAAAAGCAGTGCACTGACTATAACAAAAGTTGATACTACAGGAGAATCATATACAAAACGGAGCTTTGATTTTTTTGCCATAAAAAAAGCCTGAATTATATTCTGTGCATCTCGCTGAATACTTTTTCATTCAGCACGTTAATTTCTACGCCCAGAGACTGACAGTCTTCACAAAGTGCCTTACGGGCTGAATCAAGGTCAAGATCAGCTTTTTCAAAATCAGTCATCATCATCATTACAAAATTACCGCTTAAAATCGTCTGGGTAATATCAATAATATTAATTGAATGAGCTGCAAGAAATGCAGACACCTTAGCAATGATTCCGACTTTATCGCCGCCTACAACAGTAATAATAGCTTTCATAACAAACCTCGTTCTCCCATTATATCAAATAATCATTCATTTATAAACCCTTTGTCCCAGTGCCATACAGGACGGGCAAGCGCATTGGAAAAAGGCTGTGTTCTTGAAAAATCCGGCAGCCAGGAAGTATCATCGCTTAACTCCTGATAAAACAGATATTCAAATTCATAGCTGTCAATCCACTGCTGAAGGGTCTTATCTTCTTCTTTACTTATAAGGCGGTCCGAAAATGCCTCAAGAGCTTTTCTGCGTTTTTCCAATTCCCCGCTGCTTCCGGTAAAAGGAACGGGCGTATACTGATTCATCAAAGAAATGCAGGCTTTTGAATCTGCATGAGCTTTAAGCCAGTCCAGTACAAGCCGGGTATCATCCATTCTTCCAGGAAGTACAAGATGACGTATTATTACACCGGAGAGCATTTTTTCTTTTGTTTCACCATTTTTACTGATTTCTTCTATATTAAGCGGTGCATTTTCAATCATACGGCGGATGGCTTTTTTTGCAGCCTGAGGATAATCTTCTGCGGCAAAAAGTTCCCGGCTCATAATCGGATTAAGGGTCTTTAAATCAGGCAGATAAATATCCACCAGACCTTTTACCATATCCAGCATTTCCGGAGATTCATAGGCACTGGAATTCCATGCAAAAGGAATTTTTACTCCTGCTTTTTTTGCAGCGACGATATATTCTGCAATGACCGGCACATGATGACTTGGAGTAACAAGATTTATATTTTCAGCCCCTTTTTCTTCCAGTTTAAGGCACATGTCAACAAAGGTACTGCAGTTTACTTCAGCACCCATTCCCTGCTGGCTTATCTGATAGTTCTGGCAGAAAGCACACTTCAGCGTACACCCTGTAAAAAAAATAGTTCCGCTTCCGCCAAAAACCGTTATAAGAGGTTCTTCTCCAAAATGAAGGCAGGCACTTGCAGCATACAGTCTGTCGTTCTGTGTACAGAAACCCCTGCTCCTGCGCCGGTCAGTACCGCATTTTCTCGGACACTGGCGGCATTCTGCATATAATTCATCACACATAAGGTTCCTTCATTATAAACGTAAAAAATTCAAAACTAAAATGCCTGGTGATCAAGAAAAACCGCCATAAGGTCATTTAAAAGATCCATAGGAAGATCCTCTGCTT
This sequence comes from Treponema rectale, assembly GCF_014202035.1. Classification (NCBI taxonomy): domain Bacteria; kingdom Pseudomonadati; phylum Spirochaetota; class Spirochaetia; order Treponematales; family Treponemataceae; genus Treponema; species Treponema rectale. The sequence continues at coordinate 176,522 of NZ_JACHFR010000001.1, read as the reverse complement.
CTGCATTTACTATAGAACAAAGTTCCTTCCAGTCTTCCGCTTCAAGAGCATCAGTCTGGTCATCTCCCTGCAAAAGTGCCTGCATGGCTTCAAGCTTTTCCATGTGAATGTCTGAAGGTTCATTCTGAATATCTGCTGACGAAAGGATATAAGCATTAAGCCAGTAATCTGATACTGCCATTGCCAGTTCCCTGACGGAAGGATTTTCTCGAACCAGAAGTTCTGCAGCTTCACGGCAGGCTTTTTCTCCGTCATAACGGCCGCCTGAAGTTCTATTGTATTTTTTTATCTTTTCTAAGTCTGAATGAAATTTCTGAATGCTATCCATAGTAAAGGAGTATACAGTTTTTACGCAAATCTGTCTTGTTTCTGCATTGAAGTTCTGAAAAACCTCCCTACAGCCAGAAAAAACAGCAAATTCAGAAAAAATAAGTTGCACGAATTAAACACTCATTATATACTTTAGGAAACTGAAAAACCAAAACAAGTTTCTTAGTTTCCATAAAAACAGAAGTTACTTGTACTTTAGTTATTTTCTGCACGGCAGAAGGAGGAATTTTATGAAAAAGATCTTGGCAGCAGCAGCTGGTTTAGTTCTTGCAGGATTTACAGCAGGCGCACAGGACAACTACACTTCGACCCTTAGAACATCAGTGGGCGACATTTCTTTTGGAGCATGGGGACGCTCAACCTTTAACATCGGTCACTCAGAGGTAGATACAAAGATTACCGCAGATGCAACAACCCTGGGACAGCAGGCCCTTGACGGCGTAACCAGCGCAGAAGCAGCTTATACATCATTAGGAGGTACACTGACTTCCGATAACGAAGGCTATATTGCAGATGTAATTTCAACAGTCAGTGCAGCACAGGCAGCACAGGCTGTAGCAACAGGAGCAATTGACGCATCAGCTCAGGCAGCCTATCAGGCACAAGCAGCAGCTACTCTTACACAGGCTTACCAGGCAAAAGCCGCTATTGCGATGCTCAAAGCCATGGAAACAGATGAATCAACATCAAAAAACTATGCATCCCTTGATCCTGACTGGTCTTACGGAAGCCGCGTAGGTTTCTGGATTATCGGACGCACTCCGGACAACCACTTCGGTTTTGACTTCAACCTTGACTCTGACGGACACGCCCTTTTCCTTCACAAGCTCTATGATGCAGATGAAGCAGAAGAAGACGTAAACTACAATGAAGACGGAAAATATGCTGTAGCAATCGGTGACCAGGCAAAAATCTGGGCACAGGGAGACATCGAACCTCTTGCAGTTACAGGAAAAATTGCTTTCGGTAAAATGAGGGAAAACTACCTCCGCGGTTCAATCGGTGACTTCGGACAGAGAGAATCATCAGACGTAAAATCTGAAGATGACATCTTCTCTGAATTCTGGCCTACAACAGGACTTTTCGTTTCTGCAACAGGTATGAAAGACACAGTACTTGAAGGTGCTTATGCAGCAGCTGCAATTGACCTCTCAGGAACATTAGGCGTTTCTTGTGCAGATACAGACCGTGATTCAGACATGCCTCTCTATGATGCATTGCGCACGGTACAGGCAGGCATCGGATACACAATTCCAGGCATTGCACAGATCAAAGCTCAGTACTGGGGAGATTCAATCAGTGCAGACAACTACCGCTATGCAGAAAGCAAGTTTGCTTCAGCAAGAGCAGCAGGATATGACATGAACGACTACTACGGACGTCTTGAATTCGGTATTGACTTCCTTGGATTTATGGGCGGAGCAACAGGACTCGGTGATGTAGATCTTGAAAAGACTCCTAATGCAAACCTTATTGAAGTTGGATTCAAGCTTCCACTCGTAACCCGTGATGAACTTCGCGAATATGATCCTGAAACCTTCTACAACTGGTACTCTTGTATCGGAACAATGGGTGTTGTAGAAAAAGGATTCATCCTTTACAAAGGACACATCTGGGGCGGACAGGGAACATCAAACCTTGCTCAGTACACACCGGGCGGTATCGTAACTCTCGAAAAAGGAAAGGGTGCAGATATTCTTATGGCTGGTGTTGACGCACTTGCTGAAGTATGTATCAATCCGTTCGGTTCACAGGATCTTTTCGTAGGTCTCTCAGGAAACTACAACATTACAAAAGCAGACGGAGAAGACAGCACATTTGCAGACCTTAAGCTTCGCCAGCACAACGTAGGAGCAGAAATCTACGTAAAGAAAACTTTCGGTGCAAACAACTATCTTTTCGTAGGAATTGCTGACCGCTATACAAAAGCAACTATGGAAGGAACAGTAGGCGGCGTTTGTGATCTTTCTTATGAATCTTCATCAAACAAAATCTACATGCCTATCGGTATCGAAATGTTCTTCTAAAAAAAAGCATTCTTTAAAAAACAGATGCAGCAAAAGAAACTCCTGTCTTTTACTGCATCTTCGTTTATTTTATAAACGTTTATTTTATAAATAAGAATGAATCCCGACCGCCAAAGACTCCGGCAGTTGGGATTTTTTTATCAGAGTTAATAAAACAAATAATATTTACCACTAATTACAGGATTTCAAAATGAAATCTTGTAATTCTGCCGATGAATTAAAGATATTAAAGTTATTTCCGTGATTACGTCCGGTAAAACCAAAGCCGTATATAACTCCAGCAAAATCTATGCCTGCTTCCTGCGCACCATTATAATCATGAATACTATCACCAACCATCAGCACATCAGAAAAGTTTGTGCCAGTGTCTTCAAGGCAACGCTTAATAATATCAGCCTTTGAACTTTTATCATTAGCATCAATCCCGTGAATTACTGAAAAGTATTCAGCAATACCAAGATTCTCTGACATTATTTTTGCAAACTTTTCAGCTTTTAATGTAGCAACACCAGCAAGAATGCCTTTCTGATTCAAGGTAACAAGAAGGTCTTTTATTCCGGGATAAAGCTGAGCCTCATTAATTCCCTGCTTCGCATAAAACTCTCTATAATACTTTACAGCTTCTATTGCCTCATTTTCATTAAAACCAAAACGGTTCATATATGTCTGAAGCAATGGACCGCCGATTACAGAATAAAGAACTTCATCCGAAGGAATCTCCCTCCCCATCATTTTATGAGCATATTTATGAGAGTTAATTATACCTTCCGAAGTATCAGCAAGGGTACCGTCAAAATCAAATAAAACAAGTTTTTTCATATAATCAAAATCCTTAAATCTCATATCGTGTTGGCGTAAGAAGAATGTAAGATAATTTATTCAATGCATTTTTCAACTGAATCGAAATTGACTGATTCTTTTGAGCTGCAGTTTCAGATTCCAAAATAGCAGAGTTATTTTGTACGCAATAATTTTCGACTGTATTAGGGTTAAATCCATCAAAGCCAGCCAGATATAATTTTCCTACATTTATTTTTGAAAGAAGCCTTATAAGCATAGCACCCGCATTATCAGAACCTGAACCGATTCCAAGATATGAAGAATAATTGATTATGTAATCAAAATTGAATTCTTCGTTTTTGAGATTACTTGAAGCAATCACTTTTGCAGAATTTACATTTTTTAAATTTGAGAGCCTCTTTTGATTTGTAACAAAAACATAATCGCTTTTTAAAAAGTCTGGAGAAAAATTTATCGCAAAAACAACAGCTTTCTCGTTCTTAATAACAGTCTTGATTTCTTCAACTTTTTGAAGAATAGATTTTCCTGATGCAAGCAAAAGAACAGTTTTATTCTCACAAATTTCTTTTAGTTCCTTTACTACATCATTATCATCAATATCTGATTTTTGATATTCCAGATATAATTCTTCAATAAGACTTTTATCAAAAAGATTTCTTTTATCTACAGGCAATAAACTCAAAACTTTAGAAATCGATTCAATGGAAAGTGTTTCTTTTTCCATAAGATATGAAGCATAATTAGGATGACATTTTTCTATGCCGGATAAAAAATACGGAAGACTGTATCCCCAGCGGTGTTTATTATAAATCTCAATTAAATATTCATCCGCAATTTTTAAAAGCGGTAAAATCGAATAACGCTCTTCAACATTTACATTTATATACTGTGTTAAAAGTTCAGAAGAAAGATTTCCAACTCCACGTCCCATTCCATATACTGAAGCATCGATAATGATTTTTCTCTTTGTATGAAAACGCATCAATTCCTGTGCATTTGCAAAAGAAAGCTGAAGGTTATTATGAGAATGAAAGCCTACAGAAATTTCTGAATCAAGATTATTATCAATCAAAAAAAATGAACGCTGTAAATCTTTTCTGTACATTATACCAAGGGTATCTACAAGATAAAAAGCGAACGGCTTTAAGATATTCACATCCAGAAGTAATTTTAAAAGTTCCATATCTGAATACGAAGTTGTACCGACTGGCTGAACAAAAACCTTATACCCTTTTTCCATAAGAATTTTTGCAGATTCTTTTGCCTCATTCCATTGATGCTTATGAAATGTAAGTCGGATTCCATCAATTGAATTTCCAGTTCTTTCAGAGATTTTATTTACATCAATATCCCCTAAAGCAATCATTGCAACATACATTGCAGATTCCTTTTTAGGCTGAATCATCTCTGCAATCTGTTTGACTGAAGAAAAAACAGAGCGGTTTACATTATAGTCTTCATCACGTAAAAAACCGCATTCAATAATTTCTACATTAGATTCGCAAAGACTATGCAAAATCTGTTTTATTGAGTCCTGTCCGAATTCCCAGTTATTGATGTATCCGCCATCTCTCAGGGTACAATCAAGAATGCTTATGTTATTCATTGCAGAGATAATTCTCCTTAATTACAAGTTAAAAATTACATAGAACTAAACAACAACTATTCTTCCTGATGTAATCTCTTTGCCATAATCGTTCGAACTTTTTCCAAGTCTTTCGGAGTATCAACAGAAATAGAATCTGATTTTACTTCATTAAAATGTAAATCGATGCCATTCTCTAAAAAGCGTAAATGATCAATATCTTCTATTTTTTCAAGATCTCCCATTGGATGTGAAACAAAAAAATCTAATGCAGCTTTATTAAAACATTCAACGCCAACATATTTTTTATAATTAAAAAATAATGAACCTCTCGGATAAGGAACAGGCGTTCTTGACATATATAAACACTTTCCGGTTTGATCCGAAATTACAAGCTTTATTTTTGCAAAGTCAATTGTTTCAGCAGGATCTGTAAGAATCCTGAATGCCCCATTAAAAAACGGTTTTTCTTCACATTTATTAGGAATAACAGGAGCAATACATTCTTTTGAAATTAATGGCTCATCACCATTTATACAAATATAAAAATCAGAAACAATTTTTTCTGAAACTTCATGAATTCTTGCAATATGATCCGGATGATCAGATTTGGTCATTATATAATCAAGATTATACTTTTCACATATATCTTTGATTCTATCATCATCAATTGCACAAATTACAGAATCAAATAAAGAAGTTGATTTTACCTGATTATAAACCCACCATATCATTGGCTTTCCGCAAATATCTTTTAACGGTTTACCTGGTAAACGAGATGATGCATATCTTGCTGGTATTACTGCTGTAATTTTCATTACACTTTCCTCCTAAAAAAAATCCATATCTGTAAAAAAATAGATTCATCAATAATATTAAAAATTCAAACTGTTTTCATCCTGCAGAAAATCAAAAAGACTGATAATCATAATGCCATCTTCATCCATATATTGCTTTATTACATCTTTAACAATGATAATCTTTTTGAAACTGTCATTTACACTTTTTAAAGATTTCTTTTCCTGTTCTGATTTTTCAGCTGATGAAATATTCAAAGCAGACTGTATATAGTACTTTCTGCTTCCCTGATTCGCTATGAAATCAACTTCATACAGAATCCGTTTTCGTTTACCTTCATCATCCGTTTCCCGCTTCTCAACAATTCCGACATCAACATTAAAGCCCCTATAACGTAATTCATTATAGATAACATTTTCCATAAGATGACTTTCTTCTATCTGTCTGAAATTTAAACGAGCATTTCTTAATCCAACATCCTCAAAATAATACTTATTTAACGAGCCTATATACTTTCGACCTTTTACATCATATCTCTTTGCTGCATTTATAATAAAGGAATCCTCAAGATAATCAAAAAAATTTATAAGAGTATTAATGCTTAATTTTGAATGCAGAACCGTTTGAAACGTCTTTAAGATCCGTGTTGGATTCGTATATGAACCCGTACTGGAAGCAAGAATATCTATAAGGTTTTCCAGCTCTTGAGTTTTTTCAATTTTATTTCTTGCAATAATATCTTTGATGTAAGTTTCTGTGAACAAATTTATCAAGTAGGAAGATTTTTGCTCATCAGTTTTCATGTTCAGCACAAGGGGTAATCCACCATAAACAATATAATCGGCCCACGCATGATAAACATCTCCACTATAGCCCTGTAAATATTCACTAAACGAAAATGGAAGAACATGAACTTCATCACCACGTCCACGAAATTCAGTAAGAATATCTTTAGACAAAAATCTTGAATTAGAGCCTGTTATATAAACATCTACATTCGAAAGTCTTAAAAGGCCATTCAGCACACTGTATATTTTTATTGGTTTTTCAGGATGTTTGTATTCTTCATCACTTATTGCAAACTGAATCTCATCAAGTAAAATATAATAAGTTTTGTCAGCATCTTTCACTAAAGAACGAATATAAACCGAGAGCTCTTCCGGATTCCTATATTTCTCATTCAAGTCATCATCTAAAGCCAATTCAATAATACAATCATCAGAAACGCCGGTACTTTTTAAAAAGTCAACAAACAGATTAAACAGCAGATAGGATTTTCCGCACCGTCTGATTCCTGTTACAACCTTTATAAGACCGTTGTTCATACGATTCTTAAGGGCTTCGATATATTTTGAACGAAGTATTTTCACAATAACCTCACACTGAACAAAAACGGTACATATACCAGTTTTGTTCAGTATAATAACACTGCATTATTTTTTCAATTATTCTATTCTTTAAGAATCACTTTTCCGCTTCATTTTCTTTATTAATATAAAGTAAAAGCCTTCTTTCCGTAGCGGCAAGCATTCCTTCAAGAATCTTTATTCTTTCCTGCTCATGAGATAACTCTGCAGTCGTTACTTTTAAATTTGTATTAGTCAAATCTTTTTCAATATGAATTTCTTTTGCCATATTCAAAATCTCCTTATTCTTTGAATAAACATAAATAACTTCTTCATCGGTTGAAGCATAAAAATCTTCTTTCTGCGGATTGATTACACTTTTTTGAATTACAACAGGCACAATATTCTGCCATAAATCCTTACGGAAATAATCATACCAGCAGAAATCACCTGCAGAATTAATAAAGATTACACAGTCATTCGGATTTAAATTATCCAGAAGATTTATGATTCTGTTTCTGTCTTCATCTTCCTCTGATTTTATGTCATCAATTATATAGGCTGTATTTTGTTTTTCTGCCAGAGTGCCATATTTTTTTTCGAACTGTTCAAGCAGAATATCGTTACAGCCAGTTTTATTAACATTCATTTTAAGAGCATCATAAATGCGGAATGCTGCGTAATATCTGTGAATAAATGGAAATCGTTTTTCAAAATCAACATCAAGTTCAAAGCATTCTTCAAAATGACCACGCAAGTTATAAATACCTGTTGAAGAAACCGTTGCCACACATTTAGGTTTTGGATCAAAAATAAAGGGAATAAACTCCGACGGAAAAACCTGACGGATTACTTCACTTTGAGGAAAAAGCTTTTTGTAGTATAAAATATCCTCTGGATGAGGTTTGAAAACAACTTTTTTATCATAAAAGAAGTAGTCGACAAAATACTGATAAAGTAAAACTTGATTTTCAAAAGACAAAATACAGTTATTTGCATAATGCTGCGTCAATAGTAATACATCTGCATTTATTGCAAATGAAGTTTCATTTTCTATAAATGCAGAAATCAACTCATTTCTATCATTCCCAGAAAGATTTAAGATTTTTTCTACAACATCAAAGTCTTCAATATTTTTTCCAGCCGTTGAAAAATCAGCTTTCTGTGCTTTTATATTACATCTCAACGTTGTTATATTAGAATTTGTACCATCATACAGACCAAGTTCTTCATATCTTTTCGTAACTTTTTTTCTAGAAATATATCCATTATCTATATCTATTAAGATTTGCGGTCTACTCAATATTCCTGCAGCTTCCTCACAGAAAACAAATGGAGTTTTTGTAATTGCAAGAAACAACCCGAAACAATGCTCTCCGGAAGCACAAAAAATTTTTTCATATAATGATGTTTTACCAATTAAAGAATGGAAATACTTTATTATTTCTGAATCAGAACGATTATCGCCAAAACCAATATCATAACAAACTATTTTTTTAAATTTATTCTCCAAGTAGGTCCTTAATGTACTACTTAATTTCTTATACTTATATTGATCAATTAATAAAACAGCTTCTTTCTTATTGTGTAATAAATCTACTACAGAATTTAATATATGATATGTTGTTATTGCCTCGTATAAAACCATTTTATATCTCTCTTTTTATTTAAAATATTTATTAAGCTTTGTTCCATCAAACCCTATATTTCTTGCAAAAATACAATTACCAAACAATAATTTAGCAAGTTTTAAATTCTTAATTGCAAATCTAAACTGTGTATAAGCATCGTAGCCAGAAATATTAAACAAAAAATCATCATTAAAAAATGTTAATTTATATTTTGAGCAAAAATCAAAAATTCCTTTATGAATTTCACTAATTAATTCATAATTTTCAATTTCTGGAAAATCAAAAATAAAATCACCATCATCATTCCATCCTGAAAAACTTGGAGTTGTATTTTGGGTAAACATTTCCATAAGAATATTATTTATGCCGTTATTTTTTTTTCTATGAAAATCATAATTCAGTCTATTATAGCAACGAGAAAACATATATGGTTCAATAGTATTATCCATCAACAAATCCAAATTATTAGTAACATCAAATGAACAAAAAGCAGCAAGAAAACATGAAACTTCACAATCTAATTTATAATCTTTATGTATTATTTTTTTTAATCCTGTAGGTCCAGACCCCACCCATCCAACATCAACAATAGCAATTTTTTTTGCATTACCAATAATATCCGTCAAATAAGAACGACACAAACCTCTTTGAATTTTCATTGTGTCTAAAACTAAATCCCAATTCTCTATAAGCAATTCTTCAAGTAAATCTTTATTATCAGGGGTCAATACACAATCTGCCTGTAAATCATATTCTTGTAAAACCCCTATAAGATTATCTAAATTAACAGATTTAAACACTTCTTCAATTGTCATAGGTGCATCTTTATTAAATGCTCTATGAATAATTATCCTTTTAATAAATTCATATTTATCAAATTCCAGCGAATACTTGGCATTTGCAATTCTAGACCACAGGACATATTCATTTGGAACATCATCATAAAGCATGTTAAAAACTTTCTGGTAAATTGCACCATCGCGGGCAAGGAAAAGAACTTTTTCAATTCCTTCTTTCTTGCATTTTTCATGAATCCAGTGACAGTAGCCTAAAACATAAAGTCCGCCATAAATAAAACCATATTCATAATAAGAGGAATATGTCTTATCGCCATTATGAAGATGAGTATTAATAATTCCTGCATAAGCAGATCCAATTATTTCAGACATGCCCTCACTACGATATTTATTCCCGATTTCATGACAGTTACGATAAAAACGAGTATCCAGACCACAGTCGTTTGCAGAATTTATATCAGATGCATAATTATCACCAACATGAACTATTGCTTTTCCTTCATAATCAGACTTTACAATTTCATATAATCCGCCAGAACGCTTACTTGTGCCATAATCACAGGAAACATAAAGATTTTCATAATTTGTATAACCGCATGAAGTAAGAATTTCTTTCATCTGCTCACCAGGAATATACATATCCGAAGTTATTATTATCTTTTTTCCAAGTTCTACGAGCATATCGTAAACCCGTTTCATATACGGATTAGCAAAGCAATAGCGTTTTTCATATTCAAGTTCAGTTTGAATTCCTTTATCTGCAGAAATTCCTGTTCTCCGCTCAATAACTTTATAAATATCACTAATAGTTATTTCATAATTTCCTGTTTTTTCAAACTTTTCTTGACGAACTTTTTTTTCAGCATTAATTCTTATCTGATAAAAATCCGGAATCTCAAGGGCATGTCCTATAAGAAGAAACAAATCAGTCGGTTTTGCAAAAGGGCGCAGTATGAGAGTATCAAAAATATCAAACGAAATTACATCATACTGAAGCAAGCCCTTTGCAAAATGCATTACATTCTGACGCTTAAATGCTTCACTTTCAGAACCATCCAGATATGGAAGACGAACCGCATTTACAGATTTATAATACAGAGGCTTCTTACTCCGCAAAATTCTGTAATGAAAATTCAAACGGAAAATTTTGATAAAATTTCTTACAGGATGTCCATGATAATCCGGATTCTGTTTTTTGTATGTACAATACTCCCCATTGATATTCCTATTCCTGGATACAAGAAACCTGTAAATTTTCTCTTTTGTTTCAATATTCATAATATCCTCATTTTTGTTTTATAGATGTCCACACCGAAACTGCATAACAATAACTTCTGAATACAAACTTACTTAAAAAATCAAGTTTTGAACGTGCTATTGAACCGTATCTCCAGAAAGATTTAACGCATTTTCTTTTTAACGATTTATGCAGAAGACGTAAAAGCACAGCCTTAAAATCTTTCTCTGTATATTCCGGTGCAAGCTGTATAAGATTTTCTTCATTTGTTTCATCTGAAAATAAATAGCTTCCATATAGCTCAGCTTCATTTTTTGCCGGTCTGAACATAAGTGCACACAGAAGTTTCTCGTCCATTTTTACAGAAGGATTATCCGGAATCCCAAGAGACAGATAATTTTCAGTCCAGGCTTCAATAAGATTAAGCTGCTCCTGCAAAAACCATTTTTTACAGTTTACATTTCCTTCTGATACAAATAATGCAATCCACTTTCCATTCTTAAACTCGTAACCAGAAGTCATTCCATCCGGAGCAGTACAAAAACATTCAAATAATGAATTATTAAAATGAAGCTTTCTGACAAAATTCTTTACTGGAGAAAAATAGTAGGCAGCCCATAAATCATTGCATGATTTTTTTAAAAATTCATCCGTATAAAGACCAAAATAAAATGCAGGAATTTTTTTAGAAAGAAGCCTGTTCAACGAAACCTGTAATGTTCCTCTCCAGCCCACATCAGCAAAAGCAAAACTGACATTATCATAAAGACCTTCCTGTGCAAAATATTTTACTGCACTTTCATACGCTTTTTCTGAAAGGGAATATATATAGCTTTTAAGACTTTCATTTTTCAAAAAGCTTTTCTTTAATTCTTCAAGTTCCTGACGAGACAGTTCCTTATCAAGTCTATTTTCTTCTATATTAAGTAACTTCCTTATGTATTCAAATTCATTTTTATCCAGCGTAATATTTTGAATAACCGTACGTAACGAATTAAAAATTTTTTTCTCACATATAAAATCAAAAGCCGTTTCCAGCGAGAAATGATAAAGCGGTATTCGTGATGCAAATCTGGAAATATACAAATACCGGCAGTCAACATTCAGCTTCAGTTTTTTTACAATTAAAAGTGCAATTTTATAAAGTATAAAACCATCCCGGGCAAAAAAATAAAGGCGCTCTATTTTTTTGTTGCGTGCTTCACAAAGCATCCAGTACACATAATCAAAAAGAACAGGAGACACTGCATGGCAGACAATGTGTTTTAATGTAACATTAGAAACAGTACTTGCACTAAAAGTTTTTTCTGCAGCAAGAAGCATCTGAGAATTGTAACGTTTAAGAACTTTTCTATATTTTAGACAATTTTCTTCCATAAATTACAAAGAAATCTGTTCCCCATCACAAATATCAGACTAATTTAACATAAATTATATTCATTTTCAACGTTCACTTAAAAATGCGGGCTTTTCCGATTTTTCCCTGCTCTGTTGAAAAGAAAGAAAAAAAAGTTTAGAATCAGTTCTGTAGAAATCTAAGCTGAAAACAGAAAGCTTACGTTGTAAAAAGCACTGTTTCAATGGATTTCCAAATATCTATAGGAGCACATGATGGCTATTAAAACTATCGATGAAATCAAAAACCCAAAAATCAAGGCTTGGGTTGAAGAATGCGTAAAAATGTGTGAACCGGACAACGTTGTAATCTGCGACGGTTCAAACGAAGAGTATGACCGCTTGATGAAAAAGTGTGTTGATGCTGGTCTTGCTACACCTCTTGCAAAAAAAGCACACAGCTATCTTTTCCGCTCACTTCCTTCTGATGTTGCACGTGTTGAATCACGCACATTCATTTCATCTGTAAAAGAAGAAGATGCAGGTCCAACAAACCACTGGATCGATCCAAAAGAACTTAAGGCTACAATGAAAGGTCTCTACACAGGATGTATGCACGGCCGCACAATGTACCTTATTCCTTTCTGCATGGGACCACTCGGTTCACCAATCGCAAAATACGGTATTGAACTTACAGACTCTGAATACGTAGTTCTTAACATGGACATCATGACACGTGCCGGAGAAAAAGTATGGCAGTACCTCGGAGATGACTTCGTTCCATGTCTCCACTCAGTAGGTAAGCCACTTAACAACGGAGAAAAAGACAACGGTGTATGGCCTTGCGCTGACGTTGAACACAAATATATCTCTCAGTTCCCTGAAGAACACCTCATCTGGTCTTACGGATCAGGATACGGCGGAAACGCTCTTCTCGGAAAAAAATGTTTTGCACTCCGCATCGCTACAGTTATTGCACGTGATGAAGGCTGGCTCGCAGAACACATGCTTATCCTTAAGCTTACAAACCCACAGGGTGAAGTAAAATACGTAACAGGTGCTTTCCCGTCTGCTTGTGGAAAAACAAACCTTGCTATGCTTATTCCTACAATTCCAGGATGGAAGGTAGAAACAGTTGGTGACGATATCGCATGGATGAAGTTCGGAAAAGACGGACGCCTTTATGCAATCAACCCGGAAGCAGGATTCTTCGGTGTTGCACCGGGAACATCTGCTGAATCAAACAAGAACGCTCTTGTTTCTGCAGAAAAGAACACAATCTTCACAAACTGTGCTCTTACAGAAGACGGAGATGTCTGGTGGGAAGGTATCGGATATCCTGCAAAGGGCAAGCTTGTTGACTGGAAGGGACAGACTCGTGATGCACTTCCAAAGGACAAGTCTCCTAAGGGTGAAGAATTTGCTCATCCAAATGCACGCTTTACAGCACCTGCTAAGCAGTGTCCATGTATCGCATCTGACTGGGAAAGCCCTGAAGGTGTACCTATTTCTGCAATCCTCTTTGGTGGACGCCGCCCTTCAACTGTACCTCTCGTACATCAGGCACGCAACTGGAACCATGGTGTATTCCTCGGATCTATCGTAGGTTCAGAAATCACAGCTGCTTCTACAATCAATGCTGCAGAAGTTGGTAAAATCCGCCGTGACCCGTTTGCAATCCTCCCATTCTGTGGATACAACATGGGTGACTACTTTGCACACTGGATTGAAGTAGGTGCAAAAGCTGATCAGGACAAACTTCCAAAGATCTTCTACGTTAACTGGTTCCGCAAGGACGAAAACAACAAGGATCTCCCTGGTGGATTCATGTGGCCTGGATACGGTGACAACAGCCGCGTTCTTGCATGGATCTTCGACCGCTGTGACGGAAAAGACAATGCAGTTGAAACACCTATCGGATTTATGCCAAAAGAAGGTGCCCTCAACACTGACGGTCTTGCTGACTGCTACAAGAAGACACTTCCAGAAATCCTCAAGGTTGATGTTGACGGATGGCTCAAGGAAGTTAAAGACATTCGTGAGAACCATTATCCTAAGTTTGGAAAACACCTTCCAAAAGAACTTACAGCATGTCTTGATGACCTCGAAAAGAGACTTCAGGCTGCAAAATAATTTTGCATGAGTTTTCGTAAATAACGGAAACTCACAAACGGGCTTCCTGTACATAGGGAAGCCCGTTTTTTTTACCATCACTATAGAAGGAAACCATGCAGAACACTAACGAACCGCCTATAAAACAGCTTACCCACGAATTAAAATACGAAAACAAGTGGATGAAAGTCTACGAAGACAAAATCCTGCGTTCCAGCGGAAAGGAAGGACTTTACGGAGTTGTAGAAAAAGGTGAGTTTGCCCTTATAGTGCCTTTTGACGGTAAATATCTTTATCTTGTAGAACAGTACCGCTACCCTCTTAAAGTAAAAACACTGGAATTTCCTCAGGGAATGCTGGAAAAATCAGACACCGGCCTTACGGAAGGCGCCCGCCGGGAACTAAAAGAAGAAACAGGGCTTTCAGCAGGATTCATTCAGGAAGCAGGCACTTTTTTTACGGCAGTAGGCTTTTCTGATCAGACCGGACATGTTTTTTATGCCACGGAACTCTCTCAAGGAAACCAGCACCTTGATGAAGAGGAAGAAGACCTTAAAATAAAAACTGTAACTCCCTCAGATTTTGAAACCTTAATAAAGGCAAACATGATAAAGGATTCCGGAACCCTTTCTGCCTATGCAATGCTCAAATCCAGGGGAATTTTATAGTAGAAGTCTCATAAAACAAAAATTTTACAAATTTTTAATCCAGCCTTAATTAAAAAATGATAAAATTCCCTCATGCGTAAGATTATTTTCATTCTTTTAACCGGCATACTGTTTTTTTCATGCTCAGATTCAGTAGAAAACTATGATGTTTCTTCGATATACGGTGAATACGACCTTTCTGACGGGCTCCTTGTATTAAACAGTTCAAGAAGCTATTTCCTTACGACAGAAACTTCTGCCGACGGAGAATCAGAAGAAGAAGTCGAACTTGACGTTACGGTAAATTTTTCTCAAACAACAGGAACGGCAGATGTAGTCATAAACAATTCAATTGTGGAAGTATCAGAACCTTCCTTCACCTGTACATACGGAACGATTGCTTCAACAGAAATAAACGGAAGCGGAACCCTTACTCCTTCAGAAGGTTCACAGACTGCAAGACACATAATCATTACTTCAGGCAGTTCAACGGTTAAAGACATCTATAAAACTACTTACACAGGCATATCTTTTACGACCGGCAGTAAAACCTATCAGGTATACATCAGAGATCCGAATGCCTCCGACACCTCTGACGAAAAAGATGAATCTGAGCCGATTGTCCTTAAAGGAAACACCGTCATGCTTTATTTTAAAAAGCCGGTTACTTCCAGCGACGGTTCTTCCTCAAACAGCCAGTCTTTCTACATAAAACACCCTTCCGGAACCAATTACGGCTGCTCAGATTCAGAAAATGACAGATGTATCTGGCCTGAAAATACACCTGTCTATGCCTTTAAATCAGAAACTGAAAACTAAACCTGATTACTTCCTAGTGTCATTGCCGTGCTCGACAGCCTGTCATTGCCGCACTTGATGCGGCAATCTCTTGTATTGTAATTAAATGGATTTTCGGGTCGAGCCCGAAAATGACACTTATAAAAAGTTGTTGACACCCTGTCATTGCCGTGCTCGACACCCTGTCATTGCCGCACTTGATGCGGCAATCTCTTGTATTGTAATTAACTAGATTTTCGGGTCGAGCCCGAAAATGACACTTATAAAAAGTTGTTGACACCCTGTCATTGCCGTGCTCGACAGCCTGTCATTGCCGCACTTGATGCGGCAATCTCTTGTATTGTAATTAACTAGATTTTCGGGTCGCGCCCGAAAATGACACTTATAAAAAGTTGTTGACACCCTGTCATTGCCGTGCTCGACACCCTGTCATTGCCGCACTTGATGCGGCAATCTCTTGTATTGTAATTAAATGGATTTTCGGGTCGCGCCCGAAAATGACACTTATAAAAAGTTGTTAACAGCCCGAAAATGACATTTTTTGAACTTATTGAACATCCACTTCTCTAATATAAAATATTGGTATATAATTTAAAAAATTAAAAAAGTTTAAGGGGGCTAAAATGCGTCAGTTAAAAATACAGCTTCCGGTTATCGCCTCAATTTTAATAACCTTAGGATGTATCATAGGCGTTGCCTTCTGGTTTGACTCAAATACTGAATCCCTGATTGAAAAATCCGTAAAACAATCTCTTGAACAGACATGCCGTGCACAGTCTGCCGGGTTTAAAACAAGGCTTGAAGACCAGCTTACGATGCTCCGTTCGATGGCAATGCATTTTGACTCAACGGACATGAATAATTTTGACCAGATTAAGTCTTCCATCTCCCAGTTTAAGAATACGGCAACTTTTTCTTCCCTCTACGTAGCTGATAAAAACGGCCGTGCCATTTCAACAGAAAATGAAGAAATAAATATTTATAACATGGATTTCTTTGACAAAACCTTCTCCAACCAGGAAATAATCACAAAACAGATTCTCCCGGGAACAAATTATACGGAAAGCCTCATTCTTTCTGTCCCGATCCGTAAAAAACGCCAGACCACAGGTATTCTTTTTGGAGTTTATTCAGGAGAAGGACTTAACACGTTTATAGAAGGATTCAACTACAACGAAAACGCGTCTTCAATCCTTATTTCTTCCGACGGAATGATTATCGCCCGTTCTAAAAATTCAAAACTGGTTACAAACCGGATAGTAAACTTCTTTGACCTGGGTACATCCTGGGGAATCAACGGAGATACGGATATAAATACTGTAAAATCAGCCTTGAACACATCAAAACCTCTTGTAATTCCCTATGAAACAGGTTCTCAGAAAAGAATGGCCATTCTTGCGCCGGTTGCAGTCAGCGGATGGTTTTACGCACTGATTACGCCTCAGACTGTAATAACGGACATGTCAACGACTATTTCTTCACAGATTATTGCCGTAGAAATCATATTGTCCCTAGCATTCATGATACTGATTTTTTCCATAATATATCTTGTTAAAAACAATAATGAAATGCTGAGGGCAAACGAAAAATTCCGCATTGCTACAAAGCAGACCCAGACTATTGTATTTGACTATGATTTCTTCAAGGAACGTCTCGAACTTTCCGGAGACACTGAATTTTTAAGCACAAAATACATAGACCGGCTTCAGGGTAAGCAGGTTATTGATCTGATTAACAATGTTCATCCAGATGATATTTCTTTTATTAAGGACATTCAGGACCTCAGGAACAATACAGAAACAGCTTTCAACCGTGAAGTAAGAATAAAATGCCGTGATGAAAACTACTACTGGTTCAAATTCATCGGAACAGTCGTACGAACGGAAAATGGAGCCGCCCACCGTTTTGTAGGAAACCTCGTCAATGTTGATGAAGTAATGAATAAAGAACAGCTCCTTAAGCAGAAGGCAGAAGAAGATCCGCTGACTGGTCTCCTCAATAAATCAACCTTCAGGGAACGCATAGAAAAAGTTCTCGGCAATTCCGGAGACAGTGAGCTTTATGCTTTCTACATAATTGATCTGGACAATTTCAAAAAAGTAAACGATACCATGGGACATACCGTAGGAGACAAAGTACTTCTTGATACTGCAAAAAAACTCTGCATGGTATTCAGCGACAAAGATTTCGTAGGAAGAGTCGGAGGCGATGAATTCGCAGCCTTCCTTAAGCTTCAGGCCGTTGATCATATTACCGGAGAAAAAATTCTTCAGTCAAAAGCAAAAGCCATCTGCACTAAACTGAATGAACTCTACTCTGATGGAAATATCAAGGTAAACGTCTCTTCAAGTATCGGTGTTGCCATATATCCTAAACACGGAACAAAATATTCAGACCTGTTCAAGCATGCAGACAAGGCTCTTTACGTTGCAAAGAACAACGGTAAAAATCAGTTCCATATTTATTCAAAATAAGGAGACGGTAATGAAAAGAATATTTCTGCTGCTTACCGTCTGCATTATCCAGACTCTTGCAGTTTCCTGTAAAAAACAGAATGCCCTCATAGCGTCCATATGCTTTGATTCGAATATTGAATGGTTTCAGGAAGGCATACAGGGAATGGAAGACGCATCTTCAGAAAACCATATAAAATTTATAAGTTATAACTCATATTATGATACCGGCATGGAATTCCAGCTTGCAGAAAAACTTGTAAAATCCCATATCAAGGCAGTCATAATAAGCCCGATTGATTACACAAAAAGCGTTCCTGCAATAGATTTTCTAAAAAAACACGGCGTAAAAGTCGTTACCTGGAACACCTTCGTAAATTACCCTGTAGACAGTGAAGTTATTGTCAATTCACAGAAACTGGGAGAGATTACCGGAACCTATCTGAAGGAATATGTAAACGAACACAAGCTTTCAGAAGTTAAGGCTGCATTCATAACAAATAATTCCTATACAATTGCAAAGGAACGCTGCAACGGATTTAAATCTGCAGTACAGTCTCTTGTTGATTCTAAAAAAATTATCGTAAAGGCAGAAATCAACAGTGAACTTACAGAAGAAACCAAACGAAACGTAAGAACACTTCTTAATGATCATCCGGACATTCAGCTCATATGGTGCTGGAACCAGACTACCCTTAGCGCCTGCTTACAAACTCTAAAAGAAATGGAGCGTACAGATATACTCATTTGCGGAACTGACCTTACAAAAAGTATTGCCCTTGAGATGCTGAGGCCAAATTCAAAAGTTCTTGCAGTTTCGGTACAGAATCCATATCTTATGGGTTATACTGCGCTGGAAAATGCCCTGAACACAATAAAAGGAAAAGACGTTGAACGCATTGTAGAAATTCCGGTAAATCTCTACACAAGTCAGGACCTCGACGCTCTGGAAGAATACATAGCAAGGTAAATAACTCATTATTGCATTTTATGCAACGTTGTATGAAAATGATTTCACTTTACGCAACGTTGCATTGCCTCTATAATACGTAACTGAAAAAACTGAGTCGTAAATACGGCATAGTAGTTACGCTAATAAAATACAAAGAGGTTTACAAAATGGGAAACAACTATTTTAATTCTATTCCATGGCGTGAAGCACGTCTTCAGCTGGGACACTGCCGCTCAATGGCAAAAGAAGAATTCGCTGACGGAGTAAAAGCTCTTCAGGGAAAGAAAATTGTAATCGTAGGATGCGGTGCCCAGGGTTTAAATCAGGGTATGTGTCTTCGTGACTCAGGTCTTGATGTTTCATATGCACTCCGCGATTCAGCAATTGCAGAAAAACGCCAGTCATGGAAAAACGCTACGGAAAACGGATTCAAAGTAGGAACATATGATGAACTCATTCCTACGGCTGACCTTGTAGGAAACCTTACTCCTGATAAGCAGCACACTCCTGTAATCACAGAAGTTATGAAGAGAATGAAGAAAGGCTCTGCCCTCTGGTACTCACACGGCTTCAACATGATTGAAGAAGGAATGCAGATTCGTCCGGACATCACTGTTGTAATGTGTGCTCCAAAAGGACCGGGAACAGAAGTTTATCATGAATTCCAGCGCGGATTCGGTGTACCTGACCTTATCGCCGTTCACCCTGCAAACGATCCTGAAGGAAAAGGCTGGGCTATTGCAAAAGCTCTTGCTGTAGGTATGGGCGGAAGCAAAGCAGGTGTTCTTGAATCATCATTTGTTGCAGAAGTTAAGTCAGACCTTATGGGTGAACAGACAATTCTCTGCGGTATGCTCCAGGCTGGAACAATCGTATGCTATGACAAGATGGTTGCAGAGGGAATTGCCCCTGAATATGCTACAAAACTTCTGATGCACGGATGGAACGTAATTTCTGAAGCTCTTAAATGGGGTGGAATCACTAACATGATGGACCGCCTTTCTAACCCTGCAAAAATCAAGGCTAACGAACTTTCTAAAGAAATCAAGACTCTCCTTACTCCACTTTATCAGAAGCACATGGACGACATCATTTCTGGAAAATTCTCTTCTACAATGATGGAAGACTGGAAAGCCGGAGACAAAGATCTTCTTACATGGCGTGAAGAAACAGGAAAGCTTCCGTTTGAATCAACAAAGGAATCAGACGAAGAAATCACTGAACAGGAATACTTTGACAAGGGTATTCTTATGGTTGCAATGGTTAAAGCAGGATGCGAACTTGCATTTGAAACAATGGTAGACGCAGGTATCAAACCTGAATCAGCTTACTATGAATCACTTCATGAAGTTCCTCTTATTGCAAACCTTATTGACCGCAAGCGCCTTTATGAAATGAACCGTGTTATTTCTGATACAGCAGAATACGGATGCTATCTTTTCAGCCGCGTAGCAGCTCCTATGATGGCAAAAGACCTTATGCCTAAACTTACAACTGAAGTAATCGGAAAGGGTCTCAGCGTAAAGAGCAACAGCGTTCCTAACACTCAGCTTGTAGAAGTAAATGCCGAAATCCGCAATCACCCGATTGAAGTAGTAGGCCGCAAGCTCCGTGCTTACATGACAGCAATGAAACCAGTATTGTAATATAAGCTTGCGAGTTTATGCAAAGCATAAACTCGTCCAACTTGGCGCAAGCCAAGTTGAAAGGACCGCAATGAAACCAGTATTGTAATATAAGGCTGCGAGTTTTACGCAAGTAAAACTCGACCACCTTGGCGCAAGCCAAGGTGATTTTTTTTATTTCAATTAATTTCCAAATACCGGAGCCTGATAGAACTTTCTTGTATCAAGATCAACCGTAAGCACAGCTTTTCCATTCTTTGTACCAGTTACATCGTAGGCACCCCATACGTCGGTTCTGGCATAACTTTTAACATGAGCATCTTCTGATGCAAACTTATATCCGCCTGATTCCCTGTTAAGACCTGCAATTGCCCAGATAGTATTATTAATAAGACTTCCGCTGGCATAAGGAATTACATCTGCAGTATCCCCCAGTCTTTTTACAGTACCTTCCCTTGAACCTGCAGACAGAAGCGGCGAACCGAAAGTAACAGTATAAAGAACATTATACTTTTGCTTTATTTCCTTATTTGCCGCAACCTGCTGTGCAATCATTCCTCCAAGACTGTGACCTGAAAGCATAAGATTTGAACCTTCCGGCACATTATTACAGATAGCGCTGACAACCCTTTTTAAATAAGGACTATTAAGATTAAAGCCAGAAAGAAGATCCGTAATAAGTCCCGTAGACTGATTCATTACAAATTCCGTTCCGGATAAAGCAACAAGATAAACTTTTTCTGATGAAGACGAAACTTTAAGTACTCCCTCCGTAATGCTTACAGGACCTTTTTCTCCATTGTTGTAGCCAAGACCGACAACATCATAAATTTCCGGAGCCATTGTGTAAGTTTCTGTATTAGCAGTATAAACAGAACGAAGGGAAAGTCCGCTTCCATAAGAATCCTCTTCCTCAACAACAGGACTGCAGGAAGCAAGCAGGGCAATAACACCCACAGCAGTTAAAAAAAATCCTACCAACCTTTTCATGTTTTAAATTCCTCCTTAAGAATTTCATAAAACATAATGAATTATACGGAAACCAGTTTTTAAAAATCGGTTTCCAATAAAGATATTTTAAGGCAGGAATTTAAATCGCGCAAGTTTTTTTTTATTCGTCGGAATCAAGAGTTACATCAAATTTGCAGATATCGTCAGTATCAAGATTTATTTCTTTTTCCAAAGTCTTCCACTTTCCGTTTTTTTCTCCGTCTACATCAGTAAACACAAGTTTTCCCTTAGAGCTGAAACTGTCATCAATATCAATATAATACTCACCATCCATGGAAGAATAGGAAGAAGCAACTGTTTCATTATCAGAAACAAAGTCTATTTTAATTCCACCGACAGGCTCATTTACTCCGTCCCCATCCGAATCTCCTGAGACCTTACCATAAACCGTATTGTAACTTTCCACTACTCCATAACATGAAGTCAGGGTACCGATTCCCAAAACAGCAAGTATCGAAGCGGATATTTTTTTCCATGTCCAGGTAATTTTATTTATATTGTTTTTCATAAAAACTCCAGATTTTATTCTTAAAGATTTCTTAATAAAATTTTAATACAATGAATAAAAAACTTCAAGTTATCTCAGCCAGCATCTGAAGGTTACAGTGTGCAGGTTCTTCAGACATTGAATTATATAGATGAAGACCGTTTCCAAGACAGTTCTTCCATTCTTTACATAAAGCACACCTGCCCTTCTTTGCCCAGTTTCTGTTCCGAAGATTTTTATATTCTTCATTCCATATCTGCATGAAAGGTCTGTGATAAATGTTACCCTGAATAAAATCTTTTCCCCGTACAGAAAGACACGCGCTTACATTTCCGTCGCACATAACGGAGCCGACATTTATTCCACCGCGACAGAAAAAATAATAATCCCTTACTTTAAGTTCATATTTTCCAAGAAAACCTTCACAGGCATAATTCAGCCTGATACCGTTTCCTTTTTTATCTTTATACTTTCTTGTTTCTTTTATAAACTCCATAAGCCGGACATATTCCCGGCCAGAAAGGGCAAGATTATTTTCTGCAGCACGACCTGACGGAAATATAGAAAATATCCGCCAGCGCTCAACCCCCAGTTCAATCAAAAAATTCCTGAGGGCTGGAAGTTCCTCAAGATTATTTTTATGAACACAGGTAATTACATCAAAAGCAAAATATCCCGGATTATCTTTCTGAAACTTTACGACCGTCTTTATTGCATTTACTGTTCTTTCAAAGGAACAGGGATTTTTTCTGAGAGCCGTATGCTGCTCTTTAAGTCCGTCAAGAGAAAAACTTATGGAAGTCATTCCGCTTTTTAATAGTGAAGCAAAGCGCTCCGGTGTAAAGGCAAGGGCATTAGTAACGATTCCCCAGTTGAATCCCCTCTTTACAATCTGTTTACCTGCCTCTTCAAGATCAGTGCGCAAAAGAGGTTCCCCTCCCGTAATGCAGACAGTCAGATGCCTTGAAGTGTTATTCTGCTTAATATCATCAAGCACCTGTACAAAATCCTCAAGCGGCATATCTTCTACATCAGAAGTTTTAAGGCAGTCACTTCCACAATGTTTACAGTTAAGGTTGCACCGTAACGTACACTCCCAGAATAAATAATTAAGCTCGTGTTTTTTTATAACTCTGTTTCTGTAACAACGAAAAATAAAACGTCTGAAATATTCTGTGACATACATATATAATTCCTGTAGCCCCACAAAAAGCGGGACTATAGTCAAATGACTCCGGTATGTGACCTTATTGTAATTTGATTTCTATATTTAAAATACCATGTTATAATATAAAGCACAAGAATTGCTTAGTATTTACAATGGAGGTGCAGCATGTTTTTTGATATGACCGATGGAGATCTTATAATGCCCATAAGTGATAAAACAGGCATGAACTCAAAAGGCAACTTTTTCATGAACATGGGAAACGATCTTTCTGTGAACACTGAAGACGGCAGCATTCACATGACTCCAGGCTGGAACGATTCAATTAATAATGATTTCAATTCCGGCTTTAACAGCAATTTTGGAATGAATCCTTTTGATAATTGAATTCCATTTGTAAGACAAATTATAACAGCTTTTCAAGTTCGCTTATTTTTTCTGATGTTGTCGCCCAGCTTGTTGCAAAACGTACAACCGTATGGGAATCATCATATTTTTCCCAGAAACTGAATTTTACATTTTCGGCAAGCTGCTTCAACTTCTTATTTTCCAGAATTACAAACTGCTGGTTAGTTGGAGAATCAATAAAGAATTTATATCCTTTCTGTATAAAAACAGATTTCAATTCTTCAGCGCGGTCAATTGCATTCTTTCCGAGTGTAAAATAAAGATTATCTGTAAACAGCGTATCAAACTGAATTGCATTAAGACGGCCTTTTGCAAGGAGTGCACCATGTTTTTTTATCAGATGCTCAAAATGTGCAGGCATATTATTTTTTGTAAAAACAACAGCTTCTCCGCATAACGCACCTACTTTAGTTCCACCAATATAAAAAACATCACACAGCCGTGCAATATCAGAAAGAGTAAGATCACATTCCCTGCTCATAAGACCATACCCCAGACGGGCTCCGTCCATATAAAGCGGAATCTTATACTTACGGCAAACTTCACTGAGGGCAGTAAGCTCTTTCTTTGAATAAAGAGTTCCATATTCAGTAGGATAAGAAATATAAGCCATTCCCGGAAAAACCATGTGCTCACAGTTTCCGTCAGAATAAAAATCACTTATGTATTTATCCAGTTCTGCAGCATCCATTTTTCCGTTATGAGACGGAAGTGTAAGAACCTTGCGGCCGGTATACTCTATTGCACCTGCTTCATGAACGCTGACATGTCCTGTAGAAGCAGCAGCTACACCTTCAAACTGACGGAGCATTGTATCAATTACAATCTGATTTGTTTGAGTTCCGCCTGTTATAAATGCAATCTGAGCATCCGGACAGGAACAGGCTTCTGCAATTTTAGTCTTTGCAGACTTTGTAAAACGGTCTGCACCATATCCGGACAGAGCTTCCATGTTGCTTTTTACAAGTGCATCAAGAATAAGGGGATGAGCACCTTCTATATAATCACTTTCAAATGACAGCATAATTTCATCCTGCAACAGGTACCTTTACGACAACCTTCTTTACCTGAGACTTTTCATTTACACATACGCATGGCATGTGAACATCCTGAGGGTAAAGAATTAAAAAATCTCCTGACTGAAGAAGATAGTCTGTGCATTCATCATTATGAACAAAGAACATTACATCTTTTGTTTCGTTGTATTCATCTTTTACAGTCATTTTATCAAGAGGTGCAACGGCAATAATTTCCTGACCGCTGAGTACCATCTGAATGTCTATAAATTTTTTATGAGCTTCATACTTTGCATCAATGCGGGCCTTAGTCGTATATTCCTGTACGCTCACATATGCACCGTTCTCAAGTTCATACTTTCCCGGTTCTGCTGACTGTGCTTTATTCACGATAAAATCATAAGCAGATGGACAAAGTTCCTTAATCCTGTTCAAATCCTTCATAATTATTTTCCTCCTTTTTATAAACCAGTTCTGCCCGAAGCAAAACTAAAATTATTCCGTACGCTTAAAGATAAGGCTTGTATTTACACCGCCAAAGGCAAAATTATTGCTCATAACATAATCAGTTTTTATCTGACGGCCTTCACCTTTTATATAATCAAGTTCTCCGCAGTTTCCGTCAACCTCAGAAAGATTCAGCGTCGGATGGAACCAGCCTTCATTCATCATATTTATGGTAATCCAGGCTTCTACACATCCGCAGGCTCCCAGGGTATGACCTATATAACTTTTTGTGGAACTTATAGGAACTGCCCGGTTAAACACGCTGAACGTAGCCTTAGTTTCTGCAATATCTCCCGCAGCTGTTGAGGTTCCGTGAGCATTTACATAGCCGATATCATCAGAAGAAATTCCTGCATCTTTTATAGCCAGTCTGAGAGCTTCAGCCATTGTTTCTGCATTTGGATTTGTGATATGAGTTCCGTCACAGTTTGTTCCGAATCCGGCAACTTCCGCATAAATCTTTGCACCGCGTTTAACTGCATGTTCCATATCTTCAAGAATAAGGGAACCGGCTCCTTCTCCGATTACAAGTCCGTCGCGTTTTACATCAAAAGGTTTCGGTTCTTCCTGAGGGTGTTCATTATCATATGCCGTCGCACCCATTGCATCAAAAGCTGCTGCATCAGGAGGAATAAGCTCTTCTGCTCCGCCGGCAACCATAATGTCCTGAATGCCGTTTGCAATTGCTTCGTAAGCATATCCTATGGACTGACTGCCTGAAGTACATGCAGTATTTGTAGTAATGATTCTTCCCCTGAGGGCATAATACACGCTTAAGTTGGCCGCACATGTCTGAGGCATGCACTTTATGTAAGTCTGAGAATTAATTTTAGAAACATCGTTTCCGGTAATCATGCTGAACATATCAAGAATGGAATCCATGCTGCCCATACAGCTTCCGTATGCAATTCCCGTTCTTCCATTATGAAGTTCTTCAACAAGTTCACCGTCTTCTTTTTTTAATCCGGCACATTCAAATGCTCTTTCAGTAGCAAGAAGAGAAAGAAGAGCAACACGTCCCATACCGCGGATTTTTTTTCTTGGAAAAGAAGGAAGTTCCTTTGTATAAGGACAGGCAAGACGTGTATTCATTCCTTCATAAACATCCCAGTCCTTCATATAAATGATTTTATTTTTTAATGCCTTAAGGTTTTCAAAAACTTCAGTCCAGTCATCACCTAATGCTGAAAGCATTCCGCCACCAGTAACAACAACACGACGTTTTCCATCAGGGCGAGTAAATGTCATGCAATGCCTCCGTTTACATTAATAACCTGTCTGGTTATATAAGCGGCACCTTCACTTAACAGAAATACAACAGCAGCAGCAACTTCTTCCGGCTTTCCGACGCGCTTCATAGGAATTCCCGGGAGAATCATGTCCAGCGGAGAATCTTTTATCATGTCTGTATCTATAAGTCCTGGAGCAACAGCATTAACTGTAATGTTACGGCTTGCAAGTTCTACCGCAAGAGCTTTTGTTGCACCGATAATTCCTGCCTTACTTGCAGAATAGTTTGTCTGTCCCCTGTTACCGATTACACCGCTTACAGAAGAAATAGTTATGATGCGGCCCTTCTTTTTACGGCACATTGGCATGGCAAGAGGCTGAACGACATTAAAGAAACTGTCCAGATTTGTATGAACTACACTGTCCCATTCTTCACCGCTTAAGCCTACAAAAGTCTGGTCTTTATTTACGCCGGCATTGCTTACAACGCCCCAGAGTGCACCATGTTTTTCACAAAGTTCATCCAGTTTAACCTTACAGTCCTCACGGTTTGTAATATCAAACTGAATCAATTCTCCGCAACCGCCGTTTTCGCAAATAATGCGCAGGGTTTCTTCTGCCTTTTCTTTTCCACGATTATAATGGCAGATAACATAATAACCGGCCTTTGCACATTCAACGGCAATAGCTCTTCCGATTCCGCCGGAAGCGCCTGTAACAATAATTTTTTTCTGTTCGCAGTTTTCTATTTTATTATCACACATTGTTTTCCAATACTCCTCTGATATCATCAACTTCCATTACAGAAATATTTGTCTGAATTTTCAAATCAGTTTTGTCTCTATCAAGATAAAGCCTGCAGAAATATTTATATACGTTTCCAACACAGCAGTCTTCACTGACAGTCATATAAAGTACTTCACCCTTTTTAAAAACAGACTGTGCTGCTGAAAAATCCGTAACGCTTAAAACAACTCCGGATTTAGGTGGAGTCATATCATGACGCAGAATACGCTTTATTGATGCAAGGGCAGAAATTCCCTGAGCCATAATTTCAAATGAAGCCCATCCCGGTATTCCACCTGCAGCCACGTCATAAAAAATACAGTCTTCCTTTACGTCAAATTCAGTACAGATAATATTAGCCTCAGGATCATAAGAAGTTATCCTGTCCTGCAGAAACATTTTTCCTTTATGAGGAAGAAGTTTTTCTATCATGCTTCTGTCCATCTGCTGAGGTAAAGCATCATCAGTCATTCTTTTATTCCCTTCCTATTATCAAAGTAACATTAGATCCGCCGAATGCAAATGAATTCGACATGCAGAATTTAATTTCATCATCAAAGACATACTCTTTTCCTGCAGTTACAAAATTTAATTCAGGAATATCTTCATCCCTTTCTCCATCCCAGACCTGACAGGGCAAGATGCAGTTTTTCTTACCGGAATTATTTTTAAGCGTCATATAACAGGCTGCAAGTTCAAGAGAACCGGCTGCACCCAAAGTATGTCCCGTTATGGATTTTGTCGAACTGCACAAAACTTTTCTGCCGTTAAAAACTTTATCTACAGCCTTTCCTTCCATTGAATCATTGAATTTAGTTCCAGTACCGTGAAGATTTACATAACCAATATCTTTTTCTTCAAGTCCTGCATTTTCCAGAGCAGCCTTCATACTTATAAAGGCGCCTTCTCCAGAAGGATCCGGACTTGTCATGTGGTAAGCATCTGCACTTTCGCCATATCCGGCAAGATATATTCCCATTCCGTCTTCAAAAATATTATCACGGCTCATGACAAAAAAAGCAGCTCCATCACCAAGAGTAATACCGCTCCGGTTTTTACTGAAAGGATTCGTTCTTTCAGAAGATACGGCTTCAAGAGAATCAAAACCTAAAAGCACAGTATCAGAAGCGATATCAACACCGCCGCAGATTACTGCATCACAGATTCCGCTTTTTATAAGCTGGGCAGCTTTAACGGCAGCACCGGCACTGGAAGAACATGCAGTAGAAAATGCAAGACAGGGACCTTCTGCTCCAAACTTTTCTTTTACATAGGTTGCAACATAATCAGCCCCCTGCATTTCAAGGCTGTAATCTTCCGGAAATTTTCCATCCTTAAAAAAAACTCTGTGGGCAGCAACGGAAAACTCACTTCCATTATCACAGGAACCTACGCACACACCCGTCCGCTCAGTTCCATAACGCTCCATTGCTTTTTTTACAGAACCGCGTAACTGTTCCAGTGCAGCATCTTCAATACGCATAATTTTCATATTAAAGCGTGAAGCCTTTTCAGGAAGAAAAGATTCTTCAATTCTTGCAGCATAGAATTTTTTACCGGTACAGGTTTCCGTTTCTTTTATTCCGTCCCGATTACCAGAAACAATTCTCTTCCAGAATTCGTCAGCATCATTTCCTGCAGAACAGATAAGGGCAGGAGCAGAAAGATATACTTTATTCATCATCTGCTCCAGTAAGCTCATAGGAATATCCCCGGAGATAATTTTTTATGGAAATATTTTTTTCAAAAATCCTGATTTCTTCGATGAGCTCTTTTTTACTGAAAACTTTTCTAACCTCTGTTCCGTCAGATAAAACTTCCTTAGTAAAATCAAGTTTATACTGCTTATAGTGATTCTTTAATTCTTCCGCATCATAATACGCATTCTGAATATCAAGAAGAATATATTCACTTTTGAAATTATCAGGGAGGATTGAAGATTCAATTCCCGCAGCTTCTCCGTCGTAATAAATCATTCCCATCTGAACACCAAAATCATTCAGCATGAGAATATTCATTCCTTCATTATCGGAAGTTAAATAACAGGTTACTGCAAAAGACTGCTCCCCGAAAGAACCGCTGAAATACTCATAACACTCTACGCTGCCGTTCATTGAAGACGGCGCAAGTAAAGGAACTTTTTTTGTGTTTGTAACATAAACCTTATTCAGTTTAGATGAAGTACAGGAATTAAAACCTGCAATTACAAAACATAACGACAGACAAAAAACAATCTTTCTAATCATAGGCATATAATTCTACAGAAGCTTCCTTACTCTTTCAATAAAAACATCAGGACAGACAAATTTTGTTTCTCCTGTTGCAACTTCTACAACCATCTGTGTACTTTCACAGCGGGTTGTTAATTCACCGGTCTTATCATTATAGATTTCATATTTAATCTTAAGGCAGTTTTCGTATTCAAGAAGAATTGCCTTTACCCTGGCCCTGTCACCAAAACGGAGGGAACGGACATACTTCAACTTTATATCCACAACAGGAAAAGAATAGCCTGTTTCGTCCATATCAAGATATGTATATCCTATTTTATTCAAAAGGGCACAGCGGGCTTTTTCCATATATTTTACATATTTTCCGTGATAAACAATTTTCATGGAATCAACATCGTAAAACTCAACATTAAAGACAACTTCTTCTTCAATCTGCTTTTCAGTCTTCTTCATCTGATTTTCTCCAAAAGTCAAAAAAATTATACCATTGATAAGGATGACGGCAGCTGTATTTTTCAAGTTCACATTTAAACTCAGAACAGAGTTTTTCAATGCGCAGCTTTTTTTCTTTACGGCTGCAGTTAAAATCCACAGTTGATTTTTTTACATACATATCATACCGGGATTTTAAGGTTATGTCCTTTACCCTGAGGGCAAAAACAAAATACACAGGAACTTCCAGAATAGATGCAAGAAAAAAACTCCCGAATGGAAACTCAGCTTCTTTTCCTAAAAACGAAAGCCTGATATTACGCTGAGGACTGTTTGCAGAAGTCCGGTCACCTGCAATAACCACAAGCCCGCCATCTTCAAGTCTTTTCTGCAACACCTCTACAGTATCAACGCCAATTGAATCCGAACTGACCACATCCATATAAGTCTTTGAATTCAATTCACTCATTGCCTGATTAAAACTGGAAGTCACCTTCATGTCCATAATTGCCGTAACACCAACCATCTTGCCCACACCGGTCTGACCTTCCATTGCAAGACTCCGGAATAATTCCATGTTTCCAAGATGAGAACCTATGAGCATGGCGCCTTTACCCTGAGCCAGAGACTGTTTCAGTTCTGCAACATCATCCTCATGAAACACAACGTGACTGAGATCAGACTTACCGCACCAGCCTTCTATTTTTTCAATAAGACATATTGCAAAAGAAAGAATCTGTCTGTAAGTATTAACTTTTTTTACAGGACAGGGAATATTATTCTTTTTACAAAAATCAATTACTGCAAGCTGAAACTTCTTTGCATCCCGACGGGCACCGGAAGAAAAAATAAAATAAAAAAATCCAACAATAAATGCTATTAATGCAAGCAGCCAGTGAGGAAAAATTTTTACAAGCATTATTGTAAATTTTACAGGCCGTACGGAAGAAGCCTTTTCTTTTTTTTGAGACCAGTGTTCTTCCTGCATTTTAATGATTCCGTTTACCAGTTAAAAATAATTTCCGTATAAAGAGCCTTACAAGCAAAAGCGGCGATCTTATAATCATTCCGGCACAAAGCCTTGCAAAAGTACATGATATGGCAACATTATCCCTTACCATTTTAAAATTAGAAACGCCATCTTTAGGATATGTAACGTGAACTCCTGCATTAACAAGTCCTGTATTTATCCAGAGCATGCGTACAAGAATCTCTGCATCAAATCCCATACGGTGATTAATGTAAGGAGTAAAATTTAAAACCCTGATAAAAGGTTTTACCGGATAAAGCCTGAAACCGCATAACACATCCTTTATATCAGGACGCCAGCTTACAACTCTTGCCCATCCGTTTGAAAACTCCCGTCCGTTTTTTCTTGCAGCAGGAACACTCTCATCATATTCAGGATAACCGCAGATTATGGCATCAGGATTTTTTTCTGAAAGTTCAATAAACTCACGGCACTTTGCAATATCATGCTGACCGTCAGAATCCACCTGAAAAATGTGAGTGAAGCCTTCTTTATGTGCACGCCTTACAGCTGCAAAAACAGCAGAACCTTTTCCTTTGTTTTTTTCATAACTTACAAGAATCACTTCTTTATGCAGCTCTGCACATTTCTTTATCAGAGTTTTATCCGGCTCTCCATTACCGTCATCAACGACAATTACAGGACAGTTAAAAACAAGAAGCGATTTTACCACATCCTCCAGTGTCGAACCATGATTATAAACCGGAACAACAAAACACAATTTCATAAAATTTTCCTGTGATTAATTTTTATTCATTTCTGCATCAGCATAAAAATAAGATCCGGTAGAAAAACATCCGCCATCTTTTTTTGCAAGGGAAAATGATACAGATTTCTTTTCTTTGTTTACAGAGAGACTCAAAATAACCTGTGTGTCAGGAAGAACCGGACTTAAAAATTTAAATCTCTTTGCCCTGCTGACAGTACACGGAACGTTAAAATATTCAGAAGCAAACCTTGTCACAATCTGAACCTGAGCTACAGCCGGAAGAAGCTTAAACTCAGGAAAGTGTCCGTCAAAAAAATCACACTCTGCCGGAATTAAAAACTCCAGTTCTACAGAATCTTCTGTGCGCGACTTTACCTTTTCATTTTCTATTGAATGATGTTCCATTAGTCCTGCTCTGATTTTTCAAATAATTTAACGATTTCATCCTTATGCTTTTTACCCTGTACGTCTACAGGAAGTTTTTCAACAAAGCGCCACTTTTTCGGGATGACAACATTTTCAAAATAATTAGTAAGAAAATCATGAAAATAATTATTAAGAACAAGCTTTCTCTGACCTTCAAACTTCTTCATTCCTTCATCATTCAATTCAATTGCAGCAGCAAGATACTGACGTCTGTCTTCCAGAGCAACTACCTTAACATCCCTTACAAGTTTTGTTTCCAGAATGCGGTTTTCAACCTCAGTCATGCTTATGCGTTTTTCTTCAATCTTTACAATTGAATCAGAACGTCCCTTCAGCAGGAATCTGCCGTCATCAAAAATCTCAACAAGATCTGCTGTAGCAAACCCCTCAGGATCTTTTATATAAGGAGAAATAATTCTAAGACAGCCGTCCTCTCCTTTCCATATCTTTGCATTGTCAAAAGGAGTAAAATACAAACCATCCTTACTCTGCTGCCTGTATGCAATTCCGGAAGTCTCTGTTGAACCATATACTTCGAGAGGACAGAACCCGAACACTTCAAGAGTTTTTTTAGAAAGTTCCGGTGAACATGCGCCTCCTGATGTAAAAATAAAACAGTCATCAAGAGGAAGCTTTTCCTCAACCTCAACAGTTCTCTTAAGGAATGCAGGCGTTGCAATTATGATATATTTATCATCAGTCAGACTTTCAAATTCCTCAGGAAACTCTATTCTCTTTCTTCTGAAAGGAACGCCAAGAGAAAACGGAAGGCTTATTCCAAAAAGAAAGCCGTAAATATGATGCTGGCTTACTGTGGTTACAAGACGGCGGCTTAAAAAATCACGGGCCCATCTGCTTATGATAAAAGCGTTATCTGCCTCAAATTCAGTCATGCGCTGATGTACAGCCTTCGGCTTACCGGTAGAACCTGAAGTATACATGAGAATCTGTGTATCATCGTTGTTAATAGAAGGAATTGTACGGAAATCTTCACTTTCAGCAGTTTCTGCAATTACATCAGGAATAAAATCCGCATTAAACTTTGCATCAACATTCTGATCCGTTAAAAAATTATAGCCGTCTTTTTTTATTTCACAGAGAAAACTTTCCGTTATATTCTGAGTAAGGTGAACAGTTTTTTTACACTGTAAAAGAGAAGCAAACGTCACAAGAAAATACCAGTAATCTTCACAGTGAAGGATCCATTCAGAAACCCTCTTATTTTTTTCTGAAGTAAGGAAGTTCCTCATGCGGGAAGTTTCTATAAGAAAATCTTTCCACGTTTTATAACTGCCTGAAGAATATTTATCTTCATAACAGAGAATAAAATCATCAGGACGTGAAGAACTCTTAAATTTTGTAAAAGCAAACGATTCAGGCATTTTTTTATCCACCATTTTTCTGATAATATATTCCACGGTAAAAAGAATTCCCATCAACACATAAAAAATTCCACCGTTGTATACAGACCACAAAGCATCAGCCTGAGCCGGAGTCAGACCGAAAAGTTTCTGAGAAAAAGCCGTACATACAGAAATGCTTCCATTAATAATGAAAAAAAAGCACCATACTATACAAACTTTTTTACAGTAGGCTTCCACCATTTTTTCACACACAGTATTTTTTACAGGCTTTCTTCCCATCAGTGCAAATCTGAATATGATGTTGGGACCAAAGAACAGTGTGCTTGAAAAAACAATCAGCAGCATTGCTGATATCACTACAGAATACAGCTTTAAAAAAACCGTCTGATTAGTTAAAAAACAGACTATTCCGGCAGTCATGAACAGTAAGGCAGATACCATCGGTTTCCAGCTCATGGATGACTTTTTTTTATCACTGCGTTTTCCTGTAAGTGCAATAAAAAATGCCAGTGCAAGTCCCACAATACAAAGTGACAGAATTCGCACCGGCAATTTTAAAATAACAAGAAAAGTAAAAATAAGAACCGGATACAAAGCCGCAGTTACATAAAATAAAATCTTGAAAAATAATTTCATAAACAGCGGCCGCCGGATTCTTTTTACTGCTCCGTATAAGGAAGAAGTGTCGTTACTGCATCTTCTACAGTGCGGACAGATTTAAAAATCTCAGGATCAATTCTTCCAGGAATAAATTCCTTTGTTTTTACAACAAGATCAATAAAATCAATGGAATCCAGATCAAGATCATTAACAAGATGTGCTTCAGGAACAACATCTGCTTCATCAATTTCAAAATCCTTTACAAGAATTTCCTTAACTTTTGAAAACAATTCGTCATGAGTCATAAAACAATCCTTACGCCTTAGCTTTTTCTGCAGAAATGTATTCTGCCAGTGCATTTACAGAAGCAAAATGTTTTTTATTATCTGCACTTTCCGAAGAGAACTTTACGCCAAACTTCTTCTTAAGAGCTACACCAAGTTCAAGAGCATCAATAGAATCAAGTCCCAGTCCAGAACCGAACAATGGTTCTGAATCAATGATATCTTCCGGCTTTACATCTTCAAGATCCAGAGAATCAATAATTACTTCCTTTATCTGCTGTTTTAATTCGTCCATAATGTTTTGAGTATAACTAAACAGACGGTTTAATGCAATATAACGCCCTTATTATTGAAAGTAAATCAATCATCCGATAGAATCATAGAACTATGGATAAAGCTTTATATAACGATGACACTTTTAAAAATGACAAGATTCGCGCTGTAGATGCAAAATTCGAAGCACAGAAAATCGCATTCAGCCCCCTTACTTTTCAGGCTGTACGTGCACTTATCGAAACAGGACTTCTTCAGATGATTGAAGACGCAGGAGATGAAGGAATTTCCCGCACACAGCTTGCAGAAAAATCAAAAATCAGTGAATACGGCGTAGGCGTTCTCTGCGAAATGGCACTGGGAATGGACGTACTTAAATTCAGTAAAGATACAACTGATTTCCATAATGAAAAATTCGTTCTCGGAAAGACAGGATGGATGCTTCTTGAAGACGATCTTACAAAAGCAAACTTTAATTTTACAAATGACATCTGCTATCAGGGAGCCTGGGACCTTCTTGATTCAATAAAGAATTCAAAGCCTGAAGGTCTCAAAGTTTTCGGAACTCAGTGGACAACTATTTATGAAGCTTTATCGACACTGCCGGAACGTGCAAAAAAATCCTGGTTTGATTTTGATCATTTTTATTCAGACATAGCATTTCCGGAAGCACTTCCTATCGTATATGCAAAAAAACCGAAGCACCTCATTGATATCGGAGGCAACACTGCAAAGTGGGCAATAGCTTCCTGCAAATTCGACAGCGATGTTCACGTAACAATCGTTGATCTTCCGGGACAGACCGCAGTTGCAGAAAAAAATGCAGCCGCAGCCGGTTTTGCAGACAGAATCTCTACCTGCGCAGGAAACATTCTCAGGGAAGAAACAAAGCTTCCTTCAAAACCTGATGCCGTATGGATGAGTCAGTTTCTTGACTGCTTCTCCCTTCACCAGATTTCTAAAATTGCAAAAAAAGTATATGAAGCAGCTGACGAGAATACAAACGTTTACGTACTTGAACCTTTATGGGACAAACAGCACTTTACGGCAAGCTCATATTCCCTTCAGGCAACTTCCCTCTATTTTACCTGCATGGCAAACGGAAACTCAAAAATGTACCGTTTCCAGGAACTGGTAGACGCAATTGAAGAATCCGGACTTGAATTGAAGACCGCACACCACAATCTCGGATCAAACTGCTATTCACTGCTGGTATTCAACAAGAAAAAATGATTCTCTATTTTTCTAAGCCTGAATTTTATATTCCGGATCCGTCACAGCCAGAGTCTTCTCCTAAACTTGAATTTACGACGCCGCTGTTCAGAAGAAGGCTCAGTCAGCTTACAAAAATGATAGTTCAGGTTGTTCATGACGTAACAGAAACTACAGGAATAAAAAACGCAAAGCAGGTCTTTATCTCAAAGCGGGGAGACATCGGACGGGAATTCTCCATAAACGAGCAGCTCATCAACGATGAAGAAATTCTTCCGGCAGGCTTTTCCCTGTCAGTGTTCAATACCCCGATTGCACAGGCAACCCTGGCCTGCTCCTTAAAAAGCGGATACTCAGTAATATTTCCTTCAAAAGGAAACCTTTATCAGGCACTCCAGGCAGCACTTGCACCGGTTATCTGTAAAGACGAAAAAGAAATGCTCATTGCTTACGGAGATGAATACATTCAGGAAGAATACGGTTCCCTCAGACCTGAAGACAACAGGGCAATGGCTTTTGCAGTAATTGCTTCTTCAGAAAAAAAAGAAGGATGGAAGCCTCTCGAACTCAAGGAATTAAAGGCTCTCTCTCCTGAGGAAATTCTGGAAAAATTAAAATGAAAACCATTGATCCTAAATATGACCACAGTGAACTTCCAAAGCCTAAGAACTTACTCCTGCACTTTTACAGGTGTTTAGGAAAATGTACTGCCATTATTTATTTTACAATAGGCGGAATGATTCTTGGCTCTATAGTTTTTCCCCTGATTTTTCTTATCTCCTGGAACAAAAAAATATTTAAAAGACGGGCACAAAGTTTTATAAGCATGACATTCCGGCACTTTACTTTCATGCTCCGTCTCCTTCAGCTGATGGAACTTCATGTAGAAGGAAAAGACACTCTGAAGAATTTAAAATCTACAATAGTTGTTGCAAACCACCCTTCCCTTCTGGATGTAGTAATCCTTATTTCTTTGATACGTAACGCAGACTGCATAGTCCGGGGAAGTCTCGTACACACGCCCTTTGTATTTGTAATCAAATATCTGTATCTGGTTAACACACTCGGTTCTGAAGAAATGTTTTCTCTTGCAGACAAATCACTTTCAGACGGAACAAACCTGATCATATTCCCTGAAGGAACAAGAACTCCCCGCCACGGTACAAATTCCTATAAACGCGGAGCCGGGCACATTGCATACAAAAGCAAAAAAAACATTCTTCCGGTTTATATCGGGGGAACTGATAAATACGGCCTTGGAAAACATGACCCGTACTTCAGTTTTCTGCCGGACAGCAAGCTGGTTTATACAATAAAAGTTCTGGAAACAGTCAGCATAGACAAATACAGCGGACTTGAAGAGCAGATTGCCGCCAGACGCATAACAGAAGACATAAAACAAATACTGGATAAAGCAAAAGAGGAAGATCCTTATGCAGATAAAAACAAACAGAACTAAAATTCTTCTTTCACTGTTTTTTTCAGTATTTCTTTTTTCTGCCCACACAGAAAAAGTAAAAAAAGAAGTAATCAATATCTGGCAGGATGTTCCTTCCATGAAGCACTGCCGCGTAATAATGGAAGCATGGATTCCTGAAGACTGTAACGGAAGCGCTGCCATCATCTGTGCGGGAGGAAGTTACGATCATCTTGGAATCATTACAGAAAGCTACTCCACGGCAAAATGGTTCAACTCAAATAAAACCGCCGCATTTGTACTGTGGTACCGTGTCGCAAAAAACAACTGGCACTATCCTGCCATGATGGAAGACTTTCAGAGAGCCGTTCAGATTATCAGGGAATCATCAGAAAAGTTTAAAATCAGTCCGGATAAAGTTGCGGCCATCGGATTTTCTGCAGGAGGACATCTCGTATGCTGGGCAGGAGAATTCGGCAGCAGAATAAACCATCTTGCAAAACTTGGAATAAAAACTAACGTAAGCCTCAGACCGGATATAACCATTCCAGTATACCCGGTAGTTACAATGGATAAAGACATAGGACATGCCTGGTCAAGAAAAAGTCTTCTCGGAAAAAATCCTTCTCAGGAAGAAATGGACTCTCTTTCTCTTGAAAAAAATGTTCCTGACGACATGATTCCGACATACCTTGTAGCCTGCGAAGATGATCCTGTTGTCATTTACGAAAACTCAGTCCGTCTTGCAAAAGCCCTTGAAGAAAAAAATACAGATTATTTTTTTAAAACCTATCCCTGGGGCGGACACGGCTTCGGCATGCTGAACAACAAATTCATGAAAACATTCAGATGGAATGAAGACCTTAAAACCTGGCTTACAGAAAGAGGATTTTTCTAATGGTTAAAGAAATTTCAATATGTCTGCTTCCTGAGCAGGAAACAAATCAGAGCATAATTAATTCAGCAATTCAAAAAGAATTAAAAAAAGCCGGCATCAATGCACAAAAAAATGATATAACCAGTGTATTCATTAAGAAATCAATCGATGCCCGCCACTCAAAAATAAAACTCTACCTGCGCTATAAAGTATACATCGGAGAAAAACCGGAAGATGAACTTAATTCACTTCCTGACTGGAAAAAGACTGACGGAAAAACCTCAGTGGTAATTATCGGTTCAGGACCTGCAGGACTTTTCGGTGCCCTCACTCTTCTTGAGCATGGAATAAAACCTGTGATTCTTGAACGCGGAAGCTCAACTTCAGAACGTAAAAGGGACATTGCTGCCATAAGTACGAAAAATATTGTTGACGACAACTCAAACTATTGTTTCGGAGAAGGCGGTGCCGGTACATTTTCAGATGGAAAATTATACACCAGAAGCAACAAGCGCGGTAACATTCCTCTTATATTAAAAATATTCGCTCATTTCGGTGCAGATAAAAAAATTATCACCGATGCACATCCTCACATAGGAACGGACAGACTCCCTGCAATTATCAACAACATGAGAAACTTCATAATTGAATGCGGAGGAGAATTTCATTTTGATACAAAAGCCGTTGCCATAATGACAGAAAGTTCTTCTAAAAAGTTTTCAGCTGTAAAAACCGTAAACGTAAAAACAGGAGAAGAAAAAATATTCAGGGCAGATGCCTGCCTTCTGGCAACAGGACACTCTGCATCAGATATTTACCAGATGATGGCAGAAGCAGCTCCGGAATCACTTGAAGCAAAAACATTTGCAGCCGGAGTCAGGGTTGAACATCCGAGAGAACTTATAGATGCAATTCAGTTTCACGGAACTAAGCCTGAAAATTTCGGAGCAGCAGAATATTCCCTTGTAACACAGGCAGAAGACAGAGGCGTATACAGTTTCTGCATGTGTCCAGGCGGATTTGTCGTACCAAGCGCCAGCGGACAGAATCAGATTGTCGTAAACGGAATGAGTGCTGCAAAACGAAACAGTAAATGGAGCAATGCAGCCATTGTTGTAGAAATCAGACCTGAAGACATTCCTGCAGAATTTAAGAAACAGGCAGAAGAAAAAGGATGCCCGGCTCTTGCAGGACTTTTATGGCGTACCTGGCTTGAAGAACTTACATTCAAAAATGCACAGGGTCAGAAAGCCCCTGCACAAATAATGACAGACTTTATGGAAGGAAAACTTTCTGAAAAACTTCCAGCATCAAGCTATGCACCGGGAGTAATTTCAAGCAGGCTGGATCAGTGGCTTCCTGCTCATATTTCTAAAAGACTTAAGGAAGCATTTCCGGTATTCAATAAAAAAATGAAGGGCTACCTGTGTGACTGTGCGCTGCTCATTGCTTCTGAAACCCGTACAAGTACCCCTGTAAGAATTCTTCGTGATAAAGAAACCTGCGAATCTGTCTGCATAGAAAGCCTTTATCCTGCAGGAGAAGGCTCAGGCTACGCAGGCGGAATCGTCAGTTCTGCAATGGATGGCGTCAAATGCTGTAATGCACTGGCAGCTAAGCTTTGTAAGTAGCAGTTGCATAAGCATTGTGATTGTGAATGCTTTCATAGTTTTCACATTCAATGCTGAAATAAGAAAAAGGTTTTTCACTTTTATCAAATTTCTTCAATGCAACATAAACTTCCCTGACCACGTCTTCCACAAAACGAGGATTGTCATAAGCATGCTCGGTAACGTATTTTTCGTCCGGCCGTTTTAACAGACTGTACAAACCTGAAGAAGCACAGTTCTCTACAAGTTCAATGACGTCTTCAATCCAGAAAAGACTTGAGTTTTCAAGACGTACTGTAACAGTACCCCTCTGATTGTGTGCCCCGTACGCACTTATTGCTTTTGAGCAGGGACATACCGTCGTAACCGGAACTTCAATCTTTACAAAGAAATCATGGCTGCCGTCACTTCTTACTTCCCCTTCATAAGTACAGGTATAACTCATGATACTTTTTTCCCTGCTTACAGGTGCAGTCTTTTCCATAAAAAAAGGAAACTTCATGCTGCCAAAAGCCTGCTGTGCTTCTAAAGACGCCCTGATTTCCTCAAGCATCACAAGAAACTGCTTCATGCCGAGATCCTGATGATGTTTGTGAAAAATATCCACAAAGCGGCTCATGTGAGTTCCCTTATAATCATGAGGAAGATTTACAAAAAGATTTACTTCTGCAGTAGTGGCCTGAGTCCGGTTTACTTTATCCAGAACTTTAACCGGGTACTTTAAGTTCTTAACTCCAACTTTTTCAAGAGGAACTTCCCTGTTATCAGGCGTATTCTGAATGTCTATCATTTTAAAGTATTCTCCGCAGCCTGGAGTGTATTGTAAATAAGCATTGCAATGGTCATAGGACCAACTCCACCTGGAACCGGCGTGATAAAGGAAGCTTTTTCTTTTATTCCTTCAAAATCTACATCTCCTACAAGACGGAAACCGCTTTTTTTAGAACTGTCAGGAATTCTGTTTACGCCTACATCAATTACAACAGCTCCATCTTTTATCATGTCTGCAGTTAAAGTAGAAGGATGACCGCTTGCTGCAATGACAATGTCTGCATCTTTTGTAAATTCCGCGATATTTTTTGTTCCGGTATGACATACAGTTACCGTTGCATTAAATTCTTTACGAAGCATTAAAAGTGCCATAGGCTTGCCGACTATATTGCTTCTTCCGATTACGACGCATTTTTTTCCTGAAGTTTCAATTCCTGCTTCCTTTAAAAGAACAGTTATTCCGTTTGGAGTACACGGCAGAAAACCGTCTTCTCCGGTAACAAGTTTTCCCACATTAACCGGATGAAAACCGTCTACATCTTTTTCAGGAAGTATTGCATTTGTAACTTTCTTTTCATCAATATGCTTCGGAAGTGGAAGCTGAACAAGAATTCCGTGAACTTCAGGATCTTTATTAAGTTCATCTATAAGCCTGAGCACCTCTTCCTCTGAAGTTTCTGCCGGAAGAATTACGCTGCGGTCAACCATGCCGGCTTCTGCAAGAGCTTTCCGCTTACCGGTAACATAACTTACACTTGCAGGATTATCTCCCACAAGAACTACGGCAAGACACGGACGGATTCCTTTTTCATTCAGCGATGCAACTTTAGCAGCAACATCACTCTTTACTTTTGCGGCAACAGCCTTTCCGTCAATAATAACAGCGCTCATAATGTAACCTTCCCCTGTGTTAAATTTTCTATAATATTGAAACTGAAAACAATAAAATGTATGATTATGCCGTTTCTATAGAAATTACAGTTGATATATTATAGAAAAACAACATAAATTGCCATATAAAGTATTTTGGCTCATACATTCAAGAGAGGAATTATGAAACGTTTATTCACGACAGCATGCCTTTTGCTTGCCCTGACCTTTTCTGCTGCAGCACAGACAACCGAAGATGACACCATCTATTTTGAACCGCAGCATATTGAAAACAAAGCCGGTGACCAGAACATCAGGCTTGCTCTGGGACTTGTATTTCCCCTCAATTTTCCTGACATACCTTCCCTGTTTGAAACGGACGGAACTCAGCTGAGCCTTGGAGGAATGGGAAGTCTCGGGTACCACCGTTTCATTGCAAAGGACTTTGCCCTTGGTTTTGACGTTTCCTTTGGATTTAATCCTACAATCGGAAGCCACATATTCAATTATGTACCAATTCTTTTTTCTGCAATGTACCAGCCAACATGGAACAAACTTGAATTCCCGCTCACCCTCAACATCGGTTTTGCATGGGAATCTTACAATAACGACAACTACTTTCCGGGACTCATAATCAAACCTGAAATCGGAGTACACTACCGCTTTAACCAGGACTGGTCTGCCGGTTTAGAAGCATCCTATATTTTTATGCCTCAGTTCTGTGAACTGTACGGAACAGGAGAAAATTATTTCGGACAGTTTGCAACAATCTCAGCCGTAGCCCGCTACTATTTCTAATAATAAGGAAGAAAGAATGTATAAAGGAATAAAAACATTACTGACATTATCAGCTGCAGCAGTTCTTTTTTCTGCATGCCATGACAACCTTTTTGAATCAATTAACAATGAAGTAAAACTTGAGTCAAACGGAATCAACGGAGCCGCAGCAATTTCCCGTTACGCAGATTATCTTCTGTTCCCTACAGGACAGCTTTACTACAAGACTAACGAATCTTCAAATACAACAGGCCTTTACAACAGACAATGGAACAAAGCCCAGCTTCCTGCAACAGAAAAAGTCGACTACATAGCAGGACAGTGTTATTATGCAGTTTCAGACAGCACGAACCTTTACATAACCATGCACACCTGGTATGAAAACTCTTCCGGATACAACAGCATTAAGAACAGACAGATATTCACTACAACAGATACGGATTTCTCTGATGGAATTGAATGGACGGAAATAACACTTGATGACACAATCACTCCAATCAAGCTCTTCATGAACAATGCCGTTGATGCCGCAAACAGAATTGCCTACCTGAGGGCTTATGATTCTGAAAACTCAACCTACAAAATATATAAGCTTAACGGTTCTTCTGCCCCGGAAGAACTTACCGATGAATCAACCGGTCTCAGTACCGATACTGTAACGGCAGTTTACTTCCCTAAAGACGGAAATACTTACTTCAGCAAATACTATTCACTGACTGCAAATGATGAATACATGTACTACACAACCACATACAGCAGTTCAGGAGCAATGACCACAGGTTCTTCAATTTTCAGGGCAAACGGCTACGGTACATACTATACATATTCATCAGCTTCTGATTCCAGCGTAACAGATCCTTCTGCTGCAGGCTGGTATGAAAAAGATTCTGATGACAACTATGTACTGACCTCTGATACAGAAAAGGCCTCCGGCAAAACCTATTATACCCGCTCATCCGCTGAAGGATTCCTTCTTGATTCAGAAGCAGCATCCTCAACTTCATGCAATGCAGGCGGAATCATTTCAATTGCAGTTACAAGCAATTACCTGCTTTTAGGAACAACCTCAGGACTTTCCAGAGTTGTACTTTCAAGCACAGGTTCATCCACTTCACTGGATAATATTCCTTATACTTCTTCCGCATCCTTCAGCAACAATGGTGATTCAATCATCACAGAATACGGAATGAGTGTTTTTGCCCTCGATCCTTCAGCAGCAGAAGGCGATGATGATGAATATGTAGCATCCGTTATTTACGGTTCAATTTCAGGTTCATCCGACAACTGGGAAGATACAGGTCTTTACGCATATTATAAAAACAGAGGAACCTGGAACCGTGACGGAACTTCTGATAATTCTTCCAAC
Organism: Treponema rectale; assembly: GCF_014202035.1. Classification (NCBI taxonomy): domain Bacteria; kingdom Pseudomonadati; phylum Spirochaetota; class Spirochaetia; order Treponematales; family Treponemataceae; genus Treponema; species Treponema rectale. The sequence continues at coordinate 133,189 of NZ_JACHFR010000001.1, read as the reverse complement.
GGAAACTGATCAGACAGCAGCTTTATATAATGAGCGACCTTTTTGATTCTGCGGAAAAAGATTATTCTCATGAACCACTGGCTGCCAGAATGCGGCCTGTGACTCTTGATGAATATGTCGGACAGGATCATATTGTAGGGAAAGGCCGTCTTTTACGCAGGGCAATAGCAGCAGACCAGCTTACCTCCGTTATTTTTTACGGCCCGCCGGGAACAGGAAAAACCACTCTTGCAAGAGTTATTGCAAACCACACAAGTTCAGCCTTTATAACCCTTAATGCAGTTCTTACAGGAGTTGCAGACATTCGGGAATCCATAAAAAATGCAGAACAGCAGAAAAAACTGTACGGCAGAAAAACAATTCTCTTTGTAGATGAAGTTCACAGATGGAATAAAAGCCAGCAGGATGCCCTTCTTCCATGGGTAGAAAACGGAACCATAATTCTAATCGGTGCAACAACAGAAAACCCGTTCTTTGAAGTAAACAAGGCGCTGGTTTCAAGAAGCCGTGTATTTCAGCTTAAGCCGCTTACAAAAGAAGATCTTCTAAAAGCCGCACGGCAGGCTCTCTCAAATAAGGAACGAGGCTACGGAAAATATGACGTTCAGTTTGAAGACGGAGCACTGGAACATCTTGTAGAAACAGCAAACGGAGACTGCCGCTCTCTTTTAAATGCACTTGAACTGGCAGTAGAAACCACACCGGAAAAGTGGCCGCCTGAAGCTGGAGAAAAAATTTTCATCAGCCGTGAAACAGCAGAAGAATCTATTCAGAAAAAAGCTGTTCTCTATGACAGAGACGGAGACTATCATTACGACATAATCAGTGCCTTCATAAAAAGTTTGAGAGGAAGGGATCCTGATGCAGCCTGCTACTGGCTGGCAAGAATGGTAAAGGCAGGAGAAGACCCTCATTTTATATTCAGGCGCATGCTCATCTCTGCCTGTGAGGACACAGGACTTGCAGATCCTAATGCAATTTCAATAGTAGAAAGTTGTGCCAGAGCCTTTGACAGAGTCGGTCTTCCAGAAGGAAGATATTTTCTTGCTCATGCAGCGCTCTATCTTTCTACAGCACCAAAATCAAATTCCAGCATGGCTTTTTTTGATGCACTGCACTCTGTAGAAACCCAGGATGCCGATGTGCCTAATCACTTAAAAGATTCCAGCAGGGACGCAGAAGGCTTCGGACATGGAAGCGGGTATATGTATCCGCACGCCTACAGAGATCACTGGGTAGCACAACAGTACCTTCCGGGAAACCTGACGGGAAAAATATTTTACAATCCTTCAACACAAGGATATGAAGCAAAAATAAGAGATGAAGTTCTCAACAGAAGGGAACTTCAAATTGCCAGTCTTCTGGAAGAAGAAATCAAAAATCATCCGGAAAACTTTTATACTTCGGAATACAACAAAAATTCACCTCAACGCTCTGCAACTGCCAAAAGCTGCGCTGAACCTTTAAGCCAGTGGTGGATTGATCAGCATCAGAGCTGGTTCAAGCCAAAGGAAGAAAACCTAACATTCACTCCCCAGGACAGGCAGAAAAATGCCCTTCTTGATAAGGCAGAAAGAAGCTGGAGAAGCAGACTTGACTCAAACAGAGCCGAACTTCTTGAAAAAATAAAAACAACCCTTTTATCAATGTCTGAAATCTACAGGCACAGCCGCGTTCTGGTATGGAATGCAGATGATGCCCTGCTTATCTTTGACCTTTGCAGAAAAACACCTGAAGGTGCAACCTATGGTGTATGCAGGACAAAAAAAGGAATTGAAATACTGAAGACCTATCAGAACACCCTGGACGATCTGGATAAAACAAAATTCGTACTGTCTTCCGGGAATATTTTTTCTGAAAACAATTTTGCAAGAACTGTGGCCCAATTTAACGACGCAGTCTTTGACAGAGTTTTTTTACGGGACTGCTTTGCTGCAAAAGAAGACATATTCCGCTGCATTAAAGTATTAAAAGAAAATGCCCCTCTCTTTTCTGAAGACGCACGCATTCTCTTAAGCCAGAGAATTCCCTGTGACAGTCAGAAACTCAGTGACCTCATAATAGAACAGATTGTTACAAAAGATACAGATACACAGACGCTGGAGCTTCTAAAAAACATGCAGGCCTTTGACAGAAAATTCTACAGTTCAGAAAAAACACAGATATACTCCTGGGACTGCAATTTCATAAAACAATCATTATCAGAAGCCGGATTCAAATTCAGTCTGAAAGAAGAATGTCTTATAGAAAAACGACGCATCAGCCCGGCCGAAGCAAACTTATGGCTTGATTCAGAAAACTCTCTTTACGGAAAAGAACTGGCTTCAGAAATTTCTTCAGCAGGCGTAGATAAAATACGTCAGCTTCTTATCAACAATATTTCAGACAGAATCTTTAACTGGAAGGCAGCAAATACATTCTGGTGCATAAAACTGTAAAAAAACTTAAGTAAACTTAATTTAATTTTATAACTCCTTCTTTATCTTTAAAAAATTATAGCCTTATGGTAACCTATTATATTATGAAAATAAGAGCAGAACATGCAGAATTATCAGGTACAATTCAGGTACCTGGGTCAAAGTCACATACAATCAGGGCACTTCTTCTTGCAGCCATGTCAGACGGCACCTGTAACATTACAAACCCGCTTATCAGCGCAGACTGTCTGAGCACTGCAGCAGCCCTTCCGCTTATAGGTGCGCAGATTGACCTTCAGGAAACATCAGACTTTCCGGTTAAAACATGGACTGTAAAAGGGGCCGGAAAAAACATTCACCTGCCCTATGATGTAGTCAATGTCGGAGATTCAGGATCCCTGCTCTATTTTCTTTCACCTATTGCAGCAACCTTTGACGGATGGAGCGTTTTTACTGGAGACGAAAGCATCCGGACAAGACCTGTACACCATGTAGTTGATGCACTTAACCAGCTGGGTGCAGAAGCAACTACTGCAATTCCCGGTTCAAAAAACTGTCCCCTTATTATCAGGGGCCCTATCTCTTCAGAAAAAAAACTTATCACGGACGGAAACATTTCAAGCCAGTATATTTCAGGAATGATGATGGCCGCTTCAAGGCTCAACGGAACTCTTGAAATAGAACTTAAGGATCCAAAAGAAACGCCTTATCTTACCATGACACAGAAATGGCTTGATAAAGTCGGAATCTCTTCAGAAATATCTGACGACTTTCACCATATAAAAGTTACAGGTCCAAAAGACATAAGCGCTTTTAATGCAACAATACCAAGCGACTGGGAAGGAGTTGCATTTCCGCTTATAGCTACCCTAATCACAGACAGTCAGATTTTAATCGAACATGTAGACTCCAGCGGAACTCAGGGTGATGATGAAATCGTAAATATTCTGAAGAAACTGGGTGCTGATATTGAATGGAATAAAACAGCAGAAACCCTTCTTGTCAGAGGATTAAAAAAATCTTCAGATAAAATCGGACGGCTTTCTACAGAACATCTTGAAAACGGGGAACTGCATGTAAATCTTTCCGGACTGCCTGATGCCATATGCGCACTGGCTGTTGCAGCCTGCTTCACGGAAGGAACAGTATACATTGAAGACATTGCCGGCTGCCGCAGAAAAGAAACAGACAGAATCAAGGTAATGGTAAGTGAACTTACAAAAATCGGTGCAGAACTTGAAGAAGGAGAAGACTATCTTATCGTAAGAGGTCATTCACCGGTAACAAAAGAAGGACGGCCAAACCCGGCATTTAAGCTTCGCGGTGCAATCGTAGAGAGTTACGGAGATCACAGAGTTGCAATGTCCCTGGCCTGCCTCGGTCTTGGACTTCCAAGCGGAGAATTCATTACCGTAAAAGATGCTGAATGCTGCAGTGTAAGTTTCCCAGACTTTTATAAAGCAATGAACAGACTTAATGCAGGATTTGTAGAACTCAATTCAAGTGATTCCATAAATTTATAGCAAAAAAAATCGAGCCTGAAGGAATTAAAAATGAAAAACACGATTAAAAATTCTCGTCTGATAAAACTCGCACTTTCGATGGCAGGAAAAATTCAGCTTGCAAAAGTAAATAAGGCTTCAAAAAACTGCCGGAAAGTTTCAATGCAAACCCTCAGACAGATTCTGAACTATGCAAAAGATACTGAATTCGGGAAAGCTCATAACTTCAGTCAAATTCTTTCCACAAAAACAGATGATGAACTTGTTTCATTATATCAAAAAAATGTTCCTCCTCAGGATTACGAAGATCTTCGTCCTTATATTGAACGCCATAAAAACGGAGAAGCAAATATTCTGTTTCCAGGCAAACCAAAAATGTATGCAACCACAAGCGGCACTACAAAAGAACCAAAATGGATTCCGATTACAAATGAATACTATGAAAACGTTTACAACAAAATGTCCAAAATATGGCTCTACACTTTCCTCATGCACAGACCGAAATGCTTTTACGGACAGACAATTTCCATAGTAGGAAAGGCTATTGAAGGACATGCTCCGGACGGAACTGTTTACGGATCTGTATCCGGAGTAACAAGACGTGATATTCCGGCATTCGTACGACCGATTCATTCAGCACCTGATGCCGTATTTGCCATAGCAGACTACACCGCCCGCTACTACACTATAATGAGGATCGGCATCGAGCAGCACATTACTATTATCGTAACTGCAAACCCAAGTACCATTGTAGAAATGCAGAACAACGTAAACCAGTTCTTTGATGATTATGTAACGGATATAGAAAACGGAACCCTTAATTCAAAGCTTAACATTGATCCTGAAATCCGAAAAACAATAGAGGCAACTCTGAAACCAAATCCGAAACGCGCTGCTGAACTCAGGGCTCTGAAAGCAGAACATAAAATAATTCTTCCAAAACATTACTGGCCGGATTTTCAAATTCTTACAACCTGGAAATGCGGAAACACAAAAGTTTACATGGAAAAATTTTCCAACTCATTCCCGGAAAATACTCTTTATCAGGAATTTTCTTATTTTGCTTCTGAATGCCGAGCCGGACTTGTGCTTAACGGAAAAAACGATACAGTACTCTTCCCGCATTATCACTATTTTGAATTTATCAGTGCAGAAGATTTGGAAAAAAAGAATCCTGAATTTCTGCAACTCCATGAACTTGAAAAAGGTAAACAGTATTCCGTATACGTTACTACCTGGTCAGGGCTTTACAGATATCCGATGAATGATCTCATAGAAGTTACCGGTTTCTATAATTCGATTCCTACAATTCAATTCATTCAGAAAATAAACGGAATCATTTCTATGACCGGCGAAAAACTCCATGAAAGACAGTTTATAGAAGCCGTGCATCAGACTGAACATGAAACAAAAATCAAACTTCAGTTCTATGTAGGTTTTGCAGACGTAGAAAATTCCGTCTATCACTTTTATTACGAATTTAAAGACTGCAATCTTCCGGAAGAACAGGTTGAATTCTTTAACAAAACAGTTGATGAAAAGCTTAAAGAAATCAATATAGAATACGCAGCTAAAAGAGATTCTTTCCGCATAAAAACTCCTGAAGCCCACAGACTTCAAAAAGAAAGTTTTGAAACTTATAAGGAACGCTGCATTCTTGGCGGTGCAAGGGACGGACAGTTCAAGCTTAACCTTCTCATGCAGGATGAAAAACGTCATAAAATGTTTAAGGAACTTGTAACGGAATAATACATCAATGAAAAACATAAAAGCCGTTATTTTTGATTTTGACGGAACTCTTTACGACCATAAGGGAGCCGTCCGGAAACTTCTAAAAGAATTGAAATTTTCTCATAAGCTTCTTGCCGGTGCAGAGCGCAGAGTAAGATCCAGACTGAAAGGAATATACACAGGAGACAGGCAGTCATTTGACGAACGTTTTTTTTATGAATTTTCCCGCATTGTAAAAAAAAATCCCGAAGAACTTCAGGACTGGTATGACAGCGTATACCTTGAGGCAATGATTACTTCCCTTAAAAAAAATTTCAAGGCAAGAGCAAATGTAAACCGTCTTTTTACCTTCTTAAAAGAACAGGAAATCAAAACAGCCGTATACAGTGACTATTCAAAAACTAAAGAACGAATGGAAGCGCTGAACATCAACACGTCTACTGTTACAGGAATTTTTAACGCTGAAGATTTAGGAGGACTGAAACCTGCAGTTCAGTTGCTTTATAAAATTACGGAAGAACTTAAGGTAAAACCTGAAGAAACTCTATTTATTGGAGACAGATCTGATACCGACGGAAAGGGAGCACTTGCTGCCGGCATGAACTACATTCAGGTACTTACTCATAAAACTAAAAAAAACGAAGAGACTCTTACCTGGGTTGAAATATGCCAGCTAATACAGGCACACTTTCTAAAAAATGAATAAAATAAAGGAACTATAATCTTACACTACCCGCTCATTCATCATCATAAGCTGAAGGCCACTTGTTCTGCTCAATACCTGCAAGACTTACAACCTGACGGTGAGCTTCATCCCTGAGTAATGCACAGCGTTCTTTTTTTGACTCCCCCTTTATATCCTGCGGAAAAATCACACTGCCGACTCTGACATTTATAAGAGGATGCTTTATTCCAAGAAATTTTCTCCAGCCTGTTACCGGTCTGTAAGAAATCGCAACAGGTATGACAGGAAGGGAATATCTCAATGCCATTTTAAAAGCTCCTGCCCTGAACGGACGTATCGGTTCGTAAAATGCCCAGCGGCAGCTTTCCGGAAAAACATGAATCCATCTTTTTTTTGCATGTATGTAATTAAAGGCCTCATTAAATTTTCTGACTGCCGCCATAGTCTGAGGAATCGGAATTCCTCCGGCTCCAAGGATCAGATTAGCATCCTTTGTCTGAATGTTAGATGCTTTTGCCGGAAACCACATTCTTCTCCAGCGGACAGCCTGAAGTACGAATGGAAAATCCCATCTGTGAACATGATTACAGACAGTCATTGCTCCGTTTTTCAATAAGCGTTTATTCTTACGGATATTTTCCCTTCCAGAAATTTTTATTCCGTATAAAATCTTGCTGAGCGGGAAAACAAGAAAAAATATTCCTGCATATATGACAGCCTTCCATATTCTTCTGCTAAAACTTTTCTGCAGAAAATCAAAATCATTTTCAATATCGATATCGTTTACTTTTTCAGGATTGCGCATGCTTTCGTCAGGGCGAGCCGGATAAGCAATTTTAAGTTCAGGAATATATGTCCCCGGCGCTACAATATGTTCTCGTAAAGTCATAGTAAGCATATTGTAAACTGTGTTAAGATACTGTGTACAGATACTTTTTCAAGTTTAATAAATATGCTATCCTTTTACCCATGAAAAGCTTTATTAAACATGCAATTTTTACACTGACTCTCATGATGTCAGCAACGGTTTTTGCTCAGAATGCTCAGCTGGACAAAATTTTAACCTCGATTACATCTCATAAAATAACTGCAGGTGATTTTACTCAGGAAAAATATTCATCAGCCTTAAAGAAACCTCTGAAGTCTTCAGGAACATTTATTTTTTCTCAGGACAAAATTCTCTGGCGCACGCTTAAGCCAATGAAAACTTCGACAGCAGTTACACCTGATTACATAATTCAGACAACTGCATCAGGAAAACGCTCAGTAATTGAAAGTTCTTCCTCAGAAATTTTCGGAACCGTTGCATCTGCAATGACATCTATTTTCTCAGGAGATTCTTCAGAAATTGAAAAATATTTTGATGTTACTGTTTCTGACGGACATGAATGGACTATAACTCTTGCACCGAAAGACATGACGATTTCTTCTGCCCTCAAACAGATTATCATCGGCGGCAGCTATGAAGGAACAGCAGCAAAACTTAATTCCTTTACAATCATGCAGAGCGATACTGATTATACAAAATATTCACTCAAAAATATAAAATTTAAAGAGACACTCTCAAATGAAGACGAAGCTTACTTTATCAAATAAGTTTTTTACTGTTTCATGGATACTCTTTCATGCAACTTTAACACTTTTATTTTCTGTTTCACTTTTCTTTACAAACGGACTCCAGTTTGACGCAGACCTGTACAACATGTTTCCGTCAAATAACCTGAACAAGGCTGCAAAGATTGCAGACAAAAACATTACCTCTACAAGCGGCAGAAGTCTGTTCATTTTATCAACGCATGAAGATTTTGCAAAAGCAAAGGAAGGTGCTGAAACTGTTTATGAAAAACTTAAGGACAGCCCTAAGTTTGAAAGCGTATCACTATATTCAGGAACTGCAGAAGACATGAACAGCTATCAGGAATTCATGTCCCAGTGGAGATACAACTTACTTACCCCGGAACTGAGGGAACTTATTTCGACAGAAGAAGGTGCACAGGAATTTTCAATGGAAGCCTTAAGCAGCCTTTACAGCGCACTTAGTTTTGGAGCAGCTGTAGATACAGAAAACGATCCTTTCTGTCTGGATAATACAAACCTCATGAACTACATGAAATATGCACAGAATGCAGGTCCTGCAATGCAGCCGAAAGACGGTGTTCTGGCAAACAGATGGCCTCTTGATGAAAACGGTAATCCGACAGAAGAAACAAAATGGAATGTAATGCTCAGGCTTCAGCTCTCAGATGAAGGAGCAGCCCTGGCAAGCAAGAAAAATGCCGTCCCGCTCATTTATGATGTATGTCTTCCATTAGAAAAAGACGGCCTTAAATTTGTTTTTTCAGGAACAACCTTCCACAGTTATAAAAGTTCTTCCGATGCAACAAACGAAGTTTCAATAATCTCTACGGTTTCCGTAATCCTGATTATTGTGATGATGCTTGTAGTATTCAGAAGCCCTCTGCCGATTTTTGCATCAGTATTTTCTATTGCAGTCTCAATGTTTACGGCATTCTTTACCACACATTTTGTATTCGGCGGAGTACACATGATGTCCCTGGTATTTGGAACATCCCTTATCGGTTCATCGATAGACTACACACTTCACTTCTTCATTAACTGGAAAGGACGCAAAAAGATGAATTCCGGACGTAAAATCCGTGCACATCTTTTTAACGGACTGTTCCTTTCTCTTCTTTCTACAGAAATCTGCTACGCACTTTTAATGGGTGCACCGTTCTATATGCTCAAGCAGGTTGCCGTATTCTCATTTACAGGAATTTTAAGTTCATTCCTTACAGTAACGGGTCTTTTCTCCCTGCTCAAAATTCCTCCAAGAGAAAAACGTGTAATTCCAATTCTTAATAAAATTAATTTCACCATTCCTAATAAAAATCTGGTTTCAAAAATCATTACTGCAGCACTGCTGGTATTTTCACTTACAGTGATCTTCATCAACCGCAAAGACATAAGCGTCAAGAATGACCTTACATCTCTATATCAGCCAAAAGGCCGTCTTAAGGATGATGCAGCAAAAGCCTTCCAGATCCTCAACTATAATCCTACGTCATGGTTCATCGTAAGCGGAAACACGGAAGAAGAAGTTCTTCAGCGTGAAGAAAAAATAATGACCGCGTTAAAAGATAAGCCTTACATCTGTACTGCCTGCTTTGTTCCTTCCATAAAGTCACAGAAAGAATCCTATGAAGCTGCAAAAAATCTTGTGGCATTAAAAGACTTCAGAAGTGAATATCTTGATTTTGACGATGAGATTGAAAATAACTTTGTTAAAGACTTTGAAAGCAGAGATAAAAAATATCTGACTCCAAAAAATGAATTTCCTGAAGCAATACAAAGCGTACTTGATATCATCTGGATCGGGCGATACGAAAACAAATACTATTCGCTCGTGCTTCCGGCAATCGTTCACCCTGAAGAAGAAGCAGAATACAATGAAATTGCAGATCAGGACAGCAATATCTATTTCGAGAACCGCATAAAAGACATCAGCTACGGTCTGGACAGGCTTTCCTTCATGATTATGGAAATGTTCCTTATTGCATATGTTGTAATCTTCATCGTTCTTAAAATCTTCTACAGCTGGAAAGACACACTGAAGATTGCTTCCGTTCCTGCCCTGAGCGTACTTATGATTACAGCCATATTCTCCCTTGCAGGACTTAAAATAGAATTCTTCTGCATTACAGGTATGATTCTTGTATTTGGACTTGGACTGGATTACATAATCTACAAAATGGAAAACAAAGAAAGCAAGGCAGAAACATTTGCCATAGCACTTTCCTTCTTTACAACGGCATTTTCATTTGGAGCAATCATGCTCAGTTCATTCATGCCTGTTCATGTTTTAGGAATATCAATTTTCGTAGGACTCGTAACTTCATTCATTCTTACGATTTTCTAGCGGATAACAAAAAACTAACCGGTAACACAATTAGTTTCCGGTTTTAATACAAAAAAAATACCGGCTGTTACAGGACAATTATGAAGTAAGTTTCATATTAAAACCTGTAACAACCGGTATTTTTATTTACAGTGAATAAGAAATCTAAGCCTGAAGGGCAGTTACTGCTACAGTATCAACAATTTCATCCACATTACATCCGCGGCTTAAATCATTAAGTGGTTTAGCAAATCCCTGACAAACAGGCCCGATTGCCTTCCATCCACCCATACGTGCACAGATTTTATAACCGATGTTTCCTGCATTAATATTAGGGAAAATAAATGTATTTGCATGACCTGCAACAGAACTTCCAGGAGCCTTAAGTTCTCCAACCTCAGGAGCAATAGCTGCATCAAACTGGAATTCACCGTCAAGGGCAAGTTCCGGAGCCTTCTGCTTTGCAATACCGACAGCTTCAACAACCTTGCCGACTGTATTAAGACCTTTTGCATCACTACCTGAACCTTTTGTTGAGAAAGAAAGAAGTGCAACTTTAGGATCAATTCCGGCAATTTTCTTTGCAGTATCAGCAGAAGCAATTGCAATATCTGCAAGTTCTTCTGAGCTAGGTTCAATGTTAATAGCACAGTCACCAAAAACTGCAATTCCATCAGAAAGGTATTTATTTCCACCTTCAGGTGCAACCATAATAAAGCATGAAGAAACTGTCTTGATGCCAGGAGCAGTCTTAATAACCTGAAGACCAGGACGAAGAGTATTTGCTGTAGAATGACATGCACCGCTTACAAAACCGTCAGCGTCACCTGCTTTAAGAATAAGTGCTCCATACATTGTATAATCTTTAAGAGCTGCAGCTTTTGCAGCAGCAACATCAGCATATTCCGGAGCGCCAGTCTTTTTATTGATTTTACCTTCACGAGCCTTATAAAGAAGTTCAGCATATTTATCGGCATTAGCATCAGCAGTAGGGTCAACAATTGTTACACCACTCATATCAAACCCAAACTTTTCAATCTCAGTTTTATTTCCAAGAAGAATAATCTTTGCAATACCTTCTTTTACTACAAGAGAAGCTGCTTCAACAACACGCTTATCTTCACCTTCACACAGAACGATTGTTTTTCCGGCTGCTTTTGCCTTTGCACGCAATTCTTTTACAAAATCCATTTTCTTTTCCTTATAAAATTATTTTTTGTCAAAAAAAGTGCCGCATGATTCAATGCAGCACTCTTCTTAATTTAATTTAACTAAGCAATCTGAACTACCCAGCCTTCAGGAGCTTTTTCAGTACCCATCTGAATTCCAGTGAGGGTATCACGAAGTTTTCCAAGAACAGGACCGAATTTTTCCATTCCGCTAGGAACCATTATTGAAGTTCCGTGGTCATCAATCTGACCTACAGGAGAAATTACTGCAGCGGTTCCGCACAAACCAACTTCAACAAAATCCTTAAGTTCATTCTTATTTATCTGACGTTCTTCAACTTCAATACCAAGATATTCTTTTGCAACAACAAGAAGTGAACGACGGGTAATAGACGGCAGAATTGAATTTGACTTAGGTGTAACAAGTTTTCCATCTTTTGTAACAAAAAGAATATTTGCACCGCCAGTCTCTTCAATATAAGTATGAGTTGCAGGATCTGTATACATGTTTTCTGCATATCCGCATTTATGTGCATCAACAATATTATGAAGGCTCATTGCATAGTTAAGTCCAGCCTTGATATCACCTGTTCCATGAGGAGCAGCACGGTCAAGATCTGAAATGCGTACTTTAATAGGTTTTACACCACCCTTAAAGTATGGTCCTACAGGAGTAACAAGAATTCTAAACTGATATTCATCAGCTGGTTTTACGCCAATAACAGCATTTGAACCAAACATGTACGGACGAATATAGAGGGTTGCTCCGGAACCATATGGTGGAACCCAGTCAAGATTAGCTTTTACAACATCCTTTACTGCCTGAATGAACTTATCTTTTGGAAAAACAGGCATTTCAAGACGGGCACAGGAATCAGCCATGCGGTCTGCATTAAGGTCAGGACGGAAACATACAATTTTACCGTCTGCAGTAGTATAAGCCTTAAGTCCCTCAAAACAAGTCTGTGCATACTGAAGTACACCGGCACACTCGTTAAGCGTGATGGTATGATCCGAAGTCAATGTACCTTCATCCCATTTTCCATCTTTAAAATTTGCAACGAAACTCTTTGAAGTCTCCTTATAGCCGAACGGAAGGCTTCCCCAGTCAATATCCTTAGCCATATCGTCACTCCTTAAAAAAAAATTCAATACTATAGATAAGAGATTATATTCCTTTATTAAAAATTTGTTAATACGGGGAATAAATATTTTAGAAAGACAGATTTATAAACTTTAAAAACTTAATTTCTTAAATCTAAAACTTCTTCAAGAGAAAGTCCTGTTCCCTGTGCAACCTGTTCAGGAGAAAGATTCATGCTTAAAAGATTTTTTGCTGTTTCAACAGCTTTTTGACGGGCACCTTCGGCAAGACCAGCTTCACGGGCATATTCCTTTTCTTCTTCAAGTATGTCCATAAAATACATGTATTCATCCTCCATCTCGGGTCTGGATTTTGCACGGAGGGTGTTTTCTTCAAGAAGTTTTGAAAAAGAAGAAGTTGCTTTGGATTCATAAATAAAACGCAGTACGTCCCTTAGTTCTTCGTCCTGAACCCTGCTCCATGCACTTGAATTATAAAATACGGCATGGGTTTTGTCATCATAAATCAGGGCGTCTGTTTCTGTAAAACGGTTCTTCTTCGTGTACACGGGCAGTCCCATTCCGAAAGGATCTTCTTCACAAATGAAGACGATGTAGGTTTCCTTAAGGTTCCTGAATTTAGTGCGGCGCCTTACGGTTGCTACGTCACAGGCTCCCTGATAGTAGCGGGCCCTCAGCAGCAGGTCATCATAGTTGCCGGTCTGGATTTCTATGTCAAAGATTCTGTCGGAATCCTTTACGTAGACATCAAGCCTGATTCCCCTGGATTCATAATAGTTTTCGATGGTCTTTTCTGATTCAATGTATTCGATTTTTTCGACTTTAATTTTAAGAAGAATCTCAAGCATCTTTCTGCAGATTTCTTCGTTTTTCATAACCTTGCAGAAAATAAAGTTGTCCTTAAAGGTCAGGTCCTTCCACGGTCTGGTGAATTGTCCGTTCATGATTTTTACAGCTCCTTTTTATATATTTTTACATATATATATTTTCACTGAATTTTCAAAATCACGACAAATAAACAAAGAATTTATTAGAATATGAACTTAAGCCAGATGAATGTTACAATGTACTTATCGGAGATAACTTAAACTATCCGACAATAATAATCATTAAAATTACTTCTGTAAAAGATGAAAAAAATTCTCCTACGCCTGGTGGGGCATAGGAGTTTATAAAAAAAAACTGATTTACTGCTACTGTAAATTTTCTGCACTGATACAGATTGCAGGACAGATTCCTAAATGAGCATCATCAAGGGCTCTAACAGAATCTAATTTACCATCATATGCTACATATCTAACAGAATCTGTATCTGAAGCAACAATATTATAAACATCACGGCACATCCACATACAGCCTGAATAACTCTTTTCTACATTATTTGCAACAGCAAAATCACAGGCCGTTCTTGTCCTTACAGAATTCTCTTCATCCTTGTTAGCAGAAAATCCATAAGCGGTATTAATAAGTTCTTCCTCACTTAAAAGGAATACATAATCTTTATTCGTATCACTATCATCAACAACCCCGGCATGCTCCAGCAGCGCATAACTATTTTGAGCAAATGCTGACAGTCTGAAAGTATAAGTAAGCCAGGTGCAGATGTCTGATGTTTCATAAGTTGCAGAATCAGCAGCATCTTTTTCAAAAGCTATTCCTGAAGTAAGGATAGTTTCTGCAAGAAGAATTCTATTTTCAGCTGCATCTGCATCAGGATTCAATACTCTCCACTTAACAGGTTCAACCTTAAAATACCTGTAACTGTTTTCTTCAGATGTCTTTGCGACGCTCCTGTCTGAATATTTACATTCATCTGAATAAGCATTTTCTAAAATCTTTGCATAATAAAAATTATCACTTCCAAGATAATAAGTATTATCTCCAGCTGTAAACGTCTGCTCTTCATCAACAGTAACCTTATCCGACTTTACAGTCTGAGGCCAGTCTCCAAAGTAAACATATTTACCTGTAACTCCCGCAGTTCCTTCAGTTCCTTCTGGAAGAAGTTCAGGCTCTGTATGAAAAGAATACTCCCTGACAAGCTTGAATAAGCAGGAAACCGTTACCCTGGTTGCCGGCATCGTAAAAGTATATTCACTCTCAGTCTTTTTTGTTACAGAAACAGGATTTCCCTCATTGTCCTGTACAAAAACCTGTTCGCCTGCATAGCCTTCATCCGGAATCAAAGTTACAGAAACCTCTGTTCCATAAGCGGCATAATTAATTACCTCCATACTTCCATTTTCTGAATCTGAAGCAATTACATAATTAGAAACTGGTGTAAAGAATACTTCAATAACAACATCTCCCGCAGGCATATCAAAAGTAAGAATAATCTTACCGTCAGATTCTGTCTTTTCAGCATCTATATCGCCAAATTTATTTTCCCCGGTAACTTTTACAAAGGAACTATAGTTATAACCATAGTCTGCCGTTACAGTCAGAACAACCTCTTCTCCCGTACAGGCGGAATTTTTATTAAGAACAGCCTGTCCACCGGTAAGCCCATCCTTTACAGAAATACTATACACCTGAGCTTCCGTTTTTAACGTAAACACTACATCCTCATCCGGCATAATAAAATACCAGTAGTTTTCTACGTCTTCATAGTGCTTTAATTCAATTGCCTCATGAGTCTGAGTTTCTGCAGATATCTGATTAATTTTATAGCCGGCATCAATTACTGCATAAACAGAAATCTTCTCGCCTTCATAAGCAGAAGATGAAGAAAAGCTTATAGTACAATGCTCCAGACCAGCCACAGTAACCGAATAACGGGGACTGGCAGACCAGACTGCATAAAGATTAATACTTTTATCCAAAGTTACAGTCTGACAATCACTGTAAACAACTTCCTCTGAATCCTGTGTTAAGGCCCAGCCGGCAAAATAATATCCGGGATTATAAAAACCAAGACGGTCTATTCCAGTAAGCGGCTTTGTTTCTCCAACAGTAAAAACCTGTGTTACCGGTTGATATGAAGTACTGTCTGTATTTGGATAAAAAGCAACAGTACAGGTCTATACCGGTTCCGAAGTATTTTCTGCACTGCAGGAAACCAGTCCGGCAGATACAAGACAGAATACTGCAAGCAATAAAACTATTTTTTTCAATTTAGACTCCCTTATTAAGTATACTTAATTTTAACTGAAGCAATATATTTCTTTCAACTTATTAATTAATAATTCTTTCAAAATCCTCTAAATATTTTTTTTCTATATAAATACATATTTACATAAAAACTCCCAAAGCTATAAAATAGTCGTCTATGGAAAAAATAAGCTATACAACAAAAGGCACCTGTGCCACAAAAATCGAATTTGAAAAAGACGGAGACATCATACGCAACATAAAATTTACAGGCGGCTGCAACGGCAACCTGAAAGCAATTGCAAAACTCTGTGAAGGAATGACGGCTCAGGAAATCTCTTCAAAATTAAAAGGCAATATCTGCGGTGCAAAGTCAACATCCTGCGCAGACCAGCTCGCAAAAGCCGTAATGTCATGATTTTTTACAAACACTACTTGACATAAAGCAAATCAGTCTGTATGATAACCACACTTTTGGGGTGTTAGCGAAGTTGGTTATCGCGCTGGCCTGTCACGCCGGAGATCACGAGTTCGAGCCTCGTACATCCCGACAAACCTGTATCATTACGATGCAGGTTTTTTTATTTAATAATACCTTTATTAAAACTTTTCAAAAAAGCTCAAGCAAACTGCATAAAAATGCACTGTCTGCACCGGTATGCGCTTCACACCATTGACTAAAACCTTTCTTTTCAATATCATTCGCATTCACACTGTATAGTGTGCATACTATATCTCAGGTCTTGACCCCGTTCGCGAGAGACCTTCGGAGGAATAAAGTGGTTAAAATCAGACTCAAGAAGTTCGGTACTAAAAAGCGCCCGGACTATCGTATTGTAGTTCAGGATTCACGCAAACCACGTGATGGAGTTACAATCGAAGAAATCGGTCAGTATCACCCGATCGCAGCAGAAGCTAATCAGGTAAGCTTTGACGAAGAACGTGCAAAGTATTGGCTTGGTGTCGGTGCACAGCCTACAAACATGGTGAAGAAGCTTTTCAACATCAAGGGCTTGTCTGCTTCTGGAAAATCTATTGCCAAATAATTAACAGAGGGAACTAAACAATGGAAAAAGACCTGATTGAATACATTGCAAAATCATTGGTCGATGATCCAAATGCAGTCTCTGTAACAGAAACCGAGGGTGAACGTGGAAGAGTTCTTCAGCTCAGCGTTGCTCAGGGTGACATTGGCAAAGTTATTGGAAAGTACGGTCGTATTGCAAAAGCTCTTCGTACTGTTTTAAGTGCAACATCCAGTAAAGATGGTACTCGTTACACTCTTGAAATTCTGGACTGACGGCAGCTTATAATGGTAGATCAGTTTGTTGTGGGTATTGTCCGGGGTTCCCATGGAATTACGGGCGAATTTAAAGTAGAAAGCACTTCCGGCGAGTACGGGCATTTTGCATGTATGGAAGAAGTGACTTTAACAGACGGTAACATAAAAAAAACTTTTACGGTTGAATCAACCAGAGAAGGTGCTGCTGTTCTGTATATGAAACTGGCGGGAATAAATTCACCTGAAGAAGCTGCAAAATACAACAGGTGGGAAATCGTAGTTCCACGCAAATACGCACATCCTCTGCAGAAGGGTGAGTGGTACATTGAAGATCTTAAAGGATGTTCAATAATATATAAGGAAACGGCGGAAGACGCACCGGCAGCAGAACATGTTGTTGGCACAGTCACAAACGTATTGGAAGGCGGATCAGGTTATCTCGTTGAGATTTTGCTGTCCGAGAGCTGTACATTACTGGCAGACAGCGTCAAACTGAACAAAAAAGGCAATCCAAAGACGGTTTATGTACCGTTTAAGGATCAGTTTATTGGCGAAGTTGATGTTGAAGGGCAGAAAATGCAGCTGATGCACCTCTGGATTCTGGAGTAATTCCTGTGAAATTTACAGTGCTGACCTTATTCCCTGAAATTCCTGAAGCTTTTTTCAAAACTTCAATCATGGCAAAAGCTGTGGAAAAGGGAATTATTGCTTACGATTTAGTGAATATCAGGGACTTTGCCCTGGATAGACACAAGACATGTGACGACGGGACCTATGGCGGGGGAGCAGGACAGCTTTTGATGCCCGAACCTCTCGGACGAGCTTTAGACAGCATACAGGCTTACAAAAAGCAGCAGCACGTTATTTACGTGACGCCCAGCGGAAAGCAGTTTACGCAGAAAAAGGCAGTCGAACTCAGCCGTAAAGAAAACCTGGTTTTTATCTGCGGAAGATACGAAGGTATAGACCAGCGCATCATTGACACTTATGTTGATGAAGAACTGTCCATCGGGGATTATGTAATGTCCAGTGGAGAGCTTGCCGCAACAGTAATGGTAGATGCAATCTATCGTCTTGTTGAAGGCGTCATCACAGAAGAATCACTGAATGAAGAAAGTTTCAACGGCAACCTTTTGGAATATCCCCAGTACACGAGACCGGAAGTGTACAGAGGCCTGGAAGTTCCTTCTATACTTAGAAGCGGCAACCATGAAGAAATCCGAAAGTGGCGTCTTAGAAAGAGCCTGGAAAAAACCTTGAGAAACAGACCTGATCTTATTCAGACTGCAAGGCTGACGGGTACTCTTACTGAAGAAGCAGAAAAAATGATTGAAGAACTTACGGGCTATACGACATATAAAAATGACCGTAAGAAAAACAGACTGTTGCGAAGGTTACAACGCAGCAATCAGGAGAAATAGCATGGACATTATTAAAACCATTGAAGCAAAACAGACTAAACAGAACGCAGAAAGCTTCAAAGTTGGTGATACTGTAAAAGTACACTTTGAAATTATCGAAGGTAAAACAAAGCGTATCCAGATTTTTGAAGGTCTCGTACTCTGCATGAAAAACAAGGGTATCGGTAAGACTTTCACAGTTCGCAAGGAAAGCTATGGTGTTGGCGTAGAACGCGTATTCCCGCTTCACAGCCCGCGCATCGTAAAAGTTGAACTTGTACGTCCTGGTAAAGTACGCCGCTCAAAGATCTACTACGTACGTGATAAGATCGGTAAGGCTGCTAAAATCAAGGAACTTCTTGGTGCAAAAGCAAATGCAGAATTTGCAGCTAACAAGGCTGCTTACGCTGCTGCAGATGCAGAAGAAAAGGCTATTAAAGAAGCTGCAAAAGAAGCAAACGCAACAAAAGAAGCAAACGCAAAATAATTTTTGCGCCTGATAAAGTTTTGAATTACATTTCAATTCAAACACAGAACCTTGCCCTCGTGAACAATGTTCAGTCAGAAGTTCATGAGGGCAGTTCTGTTTTTGTACGGGTTATCGCAGAAAATTCACCTCAAAACTATACTGTAAGCCTTGCCGGCAGCAGAATTTCGGTAAAAAGCGACATTCCCCTGAAGCAGGGAGACTCATTCACAGCAATAATAAAAACTTCCCGGGACGGTAAAATACTTCTGATTCCGGCAGAACAGAATGCCCCCCTGCAGCAGTTTTCGCGCATAGAAAGTTTTTTAGCGGCACAGGGAATTTCTCCGGATGACTCAGCTGTAAAACTGGTAGCCCTTCTGCAGAATCTCGGCGTAAAAATCGATCCAAAAATAATTTCAAAAGCTTCAGTAATTTCTAAAAAATTTCCCGGAAAAGAACGAAAAGCAGCAGAAATTGCAGCAGTTCTTGAAGAAAAAGGAATTCCTGCCACAGAAGAAAACGTAAAGCGGTTCCTTATGGAGCTGGATTTCAATTCAGAAGACAATCAAAAAGAATCTGAAAGCAGTTATTCCCAATCTGACGGCAGTATAATAGATAAACTCTACTCATCTCCCCTGCCCCAAAATGAAGGCCTGCTTGCTTTTTTTAACCACAAAAAAAACGACGGTCCGGTACAATGGCTTGTCCTTCCATACGAATATAATCTTAACGAAAAAAATGCCCGGGGAAACATCCGGATTCAATACAATAATATTCTGAAAACTACAGAAAAAATATGTGTTGACGTAAAGTTCAATTCTGAAAATTCATCTCAAAACAAAAAAAAAGATGTGACAAATTATTATTTTGTGGTATATTATAAGTTAAGCAAGGTTAGGGAAATGCGGTTCTGTACATTACCGCCGCTTTTGACCTCTCGTATTCCTTTTGAGGAAAAGCGGCTTGGAGAATTACTTCGTTCCGGCATGAACGATGATTCTGTGTCAGTAATCTATTCCACCTCTGCTTTTACAGAAGGATTTTTTCTAAATGATGAAATCCCCCTTTCCTTCGAAGAATCAGTCTGATGAAAAACAATACTTTCAGTGCAGTTGCCCTCAAATATCCTCCTGACAGAGAAGCTCCGGTGATTCAGGCAAAGGCAAAAGGTCTGCTGGCAGAAAAAATGATCAGCATCGCAGAAGAAAACAAAATTCCCGTAGTAAAGGATGCTTTTACAGAAAGTATTCTTTCCCTGCAGGAAATCGGAGACTGTATTCCGGAAGAAACCTGGCGTGCCGTTGCAGTAATATTCGCCATGATAAAAAAAATGGAATCTTAAAAAGGCTGATTATGAATAAAATTGACATTACAACAATACATTTAGGTTCACGCTTCAGTGCAGACGTTTACTTTGATGACGGAGTAAATATGTTCCTGGGCGCAAGAAAACCGGCAAAACACTATCATCTGGCATGTATAAAAAGATGGGCAGTTCCCTTTCTTCTGTCAGAAGGACATGAACTTCCTCCGGAGGACATCAACTCTAAAAACAGTACTGCTAATGAAGAACCTGCAGAACTTGAGGAACTGGAAGAAGTTGACGAACTTGAAGAACTGGAACAGGCTTAGGAAACGTAACAGTATTGACATCAACCAGACAGAAAGGTACTGACGGAGAAAACAGAGCCTGTGCTTATCTTATAAAAGCGGGATATACCATACTCACAAGAAATTTCCGTACCAGATCAGGAGAAATTGACATCATCGCAGAAAAAGGTGAACACCTTACTTTTTTTGAAGTCAAATCCCTGCCCGGCGGTACAATTGAAACCCTTGCCCATGAACTTAATTTAATAAAAAGACAAAAGATAATCAAAACTGCTAAATGTTACCTCCAAAAACATCGAGAATATAGTAACAGGTACATTCATTTTGATGTACTTGCGCTAGATGTTCCGGTTCTGGATCCGGTATATCACATAGCGAATGCTTTTACGGAGTAACAGATGTCAAAAAAAACTATTACGAGTGCACCTCTTTCTGAAAAAGTGCTGGAACTTCAAAGTAAAATCCAGGACAAAAACTATGTCAACAATGCCATAGACAGAATTGCTGTAATCATGAGCAAGCACATTGTAGGAAACCGGGGGAATACTCTTACTGCAGGAGATTTTCTCATTCACTGATTTTCAATACTGAATTTTATTGCTATAATGAAAGCATGAATAAAGATAAAAGAAACAACAGGCATTTCAATAATAAGAATTCCAGGCGCAATGATGATAAACGAAATGAAGAGCGCCGTTTTGATGACAGCCGCCGAAAGGATAAAAACGACCGTCATCAGAGACATGAGCCGCGCCGTATAGATACAGTAAGCCTTGAACAGATTCGTGCTAACGAAGAAGCCATAAAGACATTTAAAAATGAAAACCAGTGCGTATGTGATAAATGCGGACAGGTAATTACCGATCTTTCCACCGCTCTCATGGACAGAACAACCCAGAAGCCTGTACACTTTGACTGCGTACTGAAGGAATTAAACCAGCAGGAAACTCTTGCCGAGGGAGACCGCCTTACGTATATCGGGCAGGGACGCTTCGGAATCGTTAATTTTCCGAACATTCATGACATGAAGCATTTTACCATAAAAAAGATAATCGAATGGGAAAACAGGGAAACAAAAGGTGAATGGAGAAACCAGATGGCTGAACTCTACTCCCAGGTTAAATAAGGTTTTTAAAGATTTGAGCCAACATTGACAATCATAGCATTTTTTTAATATAATTCCACAACTCGCCGAGCTGGTGGAATTGGTAGACACAAGGGACTTAAAATCCCTCGGCTGGTAACAGCTGTGCCGGTTCAAGTCCGGTGCTCGGCAAGGAAAGGTACTCTTTAATAAGGGTACCTTTTTTAATTTTAAATGCACCAACTCTTTTTATACATAAACTTTAGGGCGAGTTTTGCAATGTCAAAACTCGTCAACTTTGGCTCAGCCAAAGTTAGTGCTCGGCAAGGTAAGGTACTCTTTAATGAGAGTACCTTTTTTAATTTTAAATGCACCAACTCTTTTTATACATAAACTTTAAAGCGAGTTTTGCAATGTCAAAACTCGTCAACTTTGGCTCAGCCAAAGTTAGTGCTCGGCAAGGAAAGGGGGATGTCCAATAAGTTCAAAAAGTGTCATTTTCGGGTTCGACCCGAAAATCTATTTAATTACAATACAAGAGATTGCCGCATCAAGTGCGGCAATGACAGGGTGGCGAGTGCGGCAATGACAGGGTGACGAGTGTGGCAATGACTCATACTTATTGATCATCCCCTTTTTTTTTATGCACCAACTCTTTTTATACATAAACTTTAGGGCGAGTTTTGCAATGTCAAAACTCGTCAACTTTGGCTCAGCCAAAGTTCATGCTCGGCAAGGTAAGGGGATGTCCAATAAGTTCAAAAAGTGTCATTTTCGGGTTCGACCCGAAAATCTATTTAATTACAATACAAGAGATTGCCGCAGCAAGTGCGGCAATGACAGGGTGGCGAGTGTGGCAATGACTCATACTTATTGATCATCCCCTTTTTTTTTATGCACCAACTCTTTTTATACATAAACTTTAAAGCGAGTTTTGCAATGTCAAAACTCGACAACTTTGGCTCTGCCAAAGTTCATGCTCGGCAAGGTAAGAGATGTTCAATAAGTTCAAAAAGTGTCATTTTCGGGTTCGACCCGAAAATCTATTTAATTACAATACAAGAGATTGCCGCATCAAGTGCGGCAATGACAGGGTGGCGAGTGTGGCAATGACTCATACTTATTGGACAGCCCCTTTTTTTAATGCACAAACTCTTTTTATACACAAACTTAAAAAAACTTGACCAAATATACGCATATAACTATTATTCAGAGTACTTTCAGTCTCTTTAAGGAGATTTTGTGGAGGCATACCATGAAAAGGTTATTTCTAGTTATTGCTGCATTATTTTCAACAGCTTTTACAGCATCACTACAGGCTCAGGAACTTCCAGAGTTTACAAAAGGAGAAGCCTTCGTGTTTGATTCACAGGCAATCCCAGGAAAAGGTAATGATGGAATAAAAGTTAGAAATATTTCATCATCAACATATTTCGGCATAACTGTCTACGGCTACCAGAACGGAATCTGGAAAAATACCGCAACTGGATTCTTAAAGAAACAGGGTGATACTGACACCCTTATGTGCGACTACAAGGTAAAAAAATTCCGTTATTATGCAGTTACGACAAACTCACAACAGCCTCTGGTTCCACTCATCTCAAAAATTAACAATGATCTGTACATCACGTTCTCAGACGGACTTCCAGAACCAGATAAAATCGATAACGCTGCCGTATATGACTTAAAGGGCATTTCAGGCAAATTTGAAGACAATATGAAGATTTCTTCTTCAGCAGATTTCGATTCCCCATGCACCTTCTTTATTTACGGTTCATATTATCCGGAGAACGGTTTTACACTGCTTTCTGCCCTCACCTTAAAAAATGGAGAGGATACAGATTCTACAGACGTTTATTACACGACTGAAAAAATACGCGGATACCGGTACATAAAAATCATACCGTCTGCTGACAGAGAATTTTCATTCAGCTTATATAAAAAACACAACGATCTTTACATCGAAGTAAAATAAAAAACATCAGGAGCATACATCATGAAAAAATTAACAGGAATTCTTTTTGCAGCAGCATTTTCCATTTTATCCGTCAGCTGCATCAGTTTTAAAAACACGGCATACGTTGAAGGAACAGATGACTTTACAGTAATTCCCGTAACTTCAAAAAGTTTTGGAAAAATCCTTCAGTGGAACGGGTATGAACTTTCTATGTCTTCCGTAAAAAGAGATATAAGCCAGAAAACAGTTTTCGGTGTAGGAAAAAAAAGCGGAACGATTTCTCAAAAGGGAACTTTCAGCAGAGACGGTAATGAAGTATTTTCTACTTCCATCTACAGAAGAATTGACGGCTGGGTGGATGAGGATGAATTTTCAAGCACCAATTTCTTTGATGAAAACTTTACTATAGAGACCGGTAAAAACGATACAATATTCTATTTATCTGCACAGGATGACGGCATTATACTTCAAGACAGTCAGATAATTCCTGTTGTAATTACGAAAGTTAACACTTATAAGAATTCAAAGGGAAAAACATACAGCCTTATGCTGGGGGCAACCTGCGGTGCAAAAGTAACTGTTCTGGATGAACTTTATGCAGTAATTGATACTTTTGATAAATCAATCCGCCTTAATCCTTCATTCTCCCGGGAACTTACTGATGAGCAGAAGGATATTCTCGCTTCCCTCATGCTGGAATACTACAACTATGATACGTTATTCAAACAGACTGATATTTCTTCCACAACATCATTCGGAATAAACTGAAAAAAAGGGGCTGTCCAATAAGTATGAGTCATTGCCGTGCTCGACAGCCTGTCATTGCCGCACTTGATGCGGCAATCTCTTGTATTTAGGGTTTAATACAAAACCTAAAAACGGCTGTGTCAAGGCTTTAAGCGTTAGCGTGCCTTGACTCGACGTATTGTAATTAAATAGATTTTCGGGTCGAACCCGAAAATGACACTTTTTGAACTTTTTGGACAGCCCCTTTCTTTTACAGTACTTATCTTTTTATGTCCTGAAAAGATCTATCTGAGAACCGATTTTTTCAATTACAGAAGTAATCTGGTGGGACATTTCTGCAAGATTTGCTCCGGTATCATTAATTTTCTTTGCCCCGGAAGACATCTCTTCCATACCGTTTTTCATTTCGAGGGATGAACTCTGCAGACTCTGGACTTCTTCAAGAATCATTTTATTTCCGTTTGCCATTTCTACAGATGCATTCCTTACTTCTTCCGTACTGTCATTCATCGTCTTGAGGGCATCAGTAATCTGCTTTGAACCCTGATTCTGTTCCTCCATGGCTGCTTTAATCTGCATGACGAGCTGATCTGTTTCCTGAATCTTTTTAGAAACAATGGAGAAGGAACTCTGGGATTCATTGGATGCTGTAACTACCTCACCTATGGAAGACTTAATATTATTAAGCTGGTTTCCGATTGTCTTTGACTGTGCCGATGAAGTTTCTGAAAGCTTTCGGATTTCGTCTGCAACTACCGCAAAACCCTTTCCTGCTTCTCCTGCATGAGCTGCCTCAATTGCTGCGTTCATGGCAAGAAGGTTAGTCTGTTCTGCTATGCTTGAGATTGCCGCATTTGCTTCCTGAAGCATCTGACTCTGCTGCTCTATCTGAAGGATGCGTTCATTTACATCATTCTGTTTTGTAAATCCGGTGTTTGCATTGCTTTCAAGCTCAACAAAAGACTCCGCCATTTTTTCTACGGAATTATTTACGGAGGTTATGTTTCCGATCATCTCTTCTACTGCTGCCGATGCCTGAGTAACTCCCGCAGACTGATTTTCTATCATGCGGTTAAGGGAATCAATGTTGGAAGAAATTTCATCTACAGCCCCTGCCGTCTGCTGAACACTCTGTGACTGAGTAGAAATCTGCTGGGAAATGCTTTCGATATTTGCAATAATCTGAGTAATTGCACTTGCAGTATCCTGAATGCTGATGTTCGTATTGTCGCCGGCGACCTTAAGTTCATTCTTGGATTTTTTTGTCTCTCCGATGATTGACTGGAGTTTGTCGCAGAATTTATTAAAGTTAATGACGAGCATACCGATTTCATCAACAACCCGAAGAGTAACCCGCTTAGTAAGGTCCGCTTCTCCTGTAGCCATTTCTTCAAGCTGTTTCGTTACATTCGAAATTCGCCACATAAGCCATCTTACAAAAAGATAGCTTACGAACAAAAGAATAATACTGAGTACGAATATAATAGGAATTACAATTTTAAGGGTCTGATTCCTTACCTGAGAAATCTCCTCAAGACTTTTTGCAATAAAAAGCATTCCCACAATACTGTCATCATCATTTCTTAACGGAGCATATATTGAATAATAATCGTTTCCGTCAATTTTATTTTCTCCAGTATATATACCACCGTTATATAGAACAATATCAAGGATTTTTTTATTAGCAAGAACAGTTCCCTCCACATTAGGAATCGTGGACTTTGCTCGGGTATCTCCTGAAAAAATTGTACATTCAACATCATAACTGGCCTGCATCAGATCTAAGAAATCACCATTTGTCAAATCGTAGGAAAATATACTTGCTCCGAGAATTTCACCTTCATCAACTACCGGATAAGCATAAACAGCGGCAAATTTTGAAAGTCCCCCCATATCTTTTTCGAATGCGTGGGCCGGTTGGCCTCCAAGAGCTTTTTTTACAACATAGGCAGAAGAAAGATCAGTTCCTGCCCTCCAGCCGTCTTCACCTCCGGCAAGAACAGTTCCTGATGTATCAACAAAAGCCATGCTGTCATAATCAAGAGTTTCCGTATAGCCGGCTATTTCCGTTTCCAGAGCACCGGAATCACTGGTCCTGAAGGCCCTTACAACATCTGCATTCAGAGAAGCTATTGATGCATAGCCGTTAAGAGTTACAAGCCAGTCATCCATAACACGCATGGCACCGCTGGCAGAATGCTCCAGCTGTTTCTCCGTAGCCTCTGTCTGCCGTTTGGAAAAAACAGTAAGACTGACTGTTGCTACGCTGATGCAACTGATTAAGATTACTCCTGCAATAAGAGAAACGAGTTTTACAGAAATTTTTATGCCCTTTTTATGTTCATCAACCATATTTTCCTCCTGATGCTAACAACATAAAACCGAAATTATGAAAAGGTCTAATAACATTAAAAATACGCAGCTATATACAAATCCTCTACACAGCACATTTATTATGGTAAGAATCTGTAAATTTTATCCTATACTTTAAGTATAGTACGAGATTTAAATATTTCAATAAAAAAAAACACCTCCTGAGATTGAACTATATTCGTCCAACTTCCGGAGGTGTACTTAACAGAGTTTTTTTTAGTTTATAGGACTTCAGGAACTGTCAAAAACTTCATGTCCTGAACAAATCAATCTGAGAACCTATTTTTCCGATTGCAGAAGTAATCTGACGGGACATTTCTGCAAGATTTGCTCCGGTATCATTGATTTTCTTTGCCCCGGAAGACATCTCATCCATACCATCCTTCATTGCAACTGAAGCTGACTGAAGACGGTGCACTTCTTCAAGAATCATTTTATTTCCGTTTGCCATTTCTACAGATGCGCTCCTTACTTCTTCCGTACTGTCATTCATCGTCTTGAGGGCATCAGTAATCTGCTTTGAACCTTCATTCTGTTCTTCCATAGCCCCCTTAATCTGCATGACGAGCTGATTTGTTTCCTGAATCTTTTTAGAAACAATAGAGAAGGAACTCTGGGATTCATTGGATGCGGAAACTACTTCTCCAATAGAAGATTTTATGGCATTAAGCTGGTTTCCGATTGTCTTTGACTGTGCCGATGAAGTTTCTGAAAGCTTTCGAATTTCGTCTGCAACTACCGCAAAACCCTTTCCCGCTTCTCCTGCATGAGCTGCCTCAATTGCTGCGTTCATGGCAAGAAGGTTAGTCTGTTCTGCTATGCTTGAGATTGCCGCATTTGCTTCCTGAAGCATCTGACTCTGCTGCTCTATCTGAAGGATGCGTTCATTTACATCATTCTGTTTTGTAAATCCGGTGTTTGCATTGCTTTCAAGCTCAACAAAAGAGTCCGCCATTTTTTCTACGGAATTATTTACGGAGGTTATGTTTCCGATCATTTCTTCTACTGCTGCTGATGCCTGGGTAACGCCTGCAGACTGGTTTTCTATCATGCGGTTAAGGGATTCAATGTTGGAAGAAATTTCATCTACAGCCCCTGCCGTCTGCTGAACACTCTGTGACTGGGTGGAAATCTGCCGTGAAATGCTTTCTATGTTTGCAATAATCTGGGTTATTGCACTTGCAGTATCCTGAATGCTGATGTTCGTATTGTCGCCGGCAACCTTAAGTTCTTCCTTGGATTTTTTTGTCTCTCCGATGATTGTCTGGAGTTTGTCGCAGAATTTATTAAAGTTAATGACGAGCATACCGATTTCATCAACAACTTTAAGGGTAATACGTTTAGTAAGATCCGCTTCCCCCGTTGCCATTTCTTCAAGCTGTACCGAAACATTCTCAATCCGCTTCATGAACCACCTTACAAAAAGATAGCTCAGGGTCATGAGAACTGCGCTTACCCCGACAATTAAGGGAACGATAATTTTTACTGTCTGAGTCTTGATTGAAGTAATGTCAGCCAGACTTTTTGCTATAAAAAGCATTCCTTTTATACTGCCGTCGTCATTTTTTAACGGAGCGTAAACAGAATAATAATCTTCTCCACCAATCTGGTTTTCTCCCGTATATGTATTTCCATTATAAAGAACGGAATCCAGGATTTTTTTATTGTCCAGAACAGTTCCCTCCACATTAGGAATCGTGGATTTTACGCGGGTATCCCCTGAGAATACTGTACATTCAACATCATAGCTGCTTTTCATTACTTTTATAAAATCATCCGATGTAAGCTCATAGGCAAAAACAGCAGCACCTATAACATCTCCTTCATATTCAATTGAAGAAGCATAAAGTAACGAATATCCTTCAGTTCCACCGAAATTTCTTTCAAATGCTCTGGCTTCAAGTCCATAAAGTGCTTTTTCTACAGCAAAATTCTTTCTGAGATTCTCTCCGGGGAAAAAGCCGTTTTCTCCACCGACAATAACCTCGCCTTCTTCGTTTACAAAAGCCACATAATCGTAATCAAGGGAAGTTTCATATTCCTCAATCTCTTTTTTCAATACATCAATCCTGCCCTCCCGGACAGCCTGAATGATTTCCGTATTAAGGGAAGATATAGTTGCATATCCGTGAAGGGTAAGAGCCCAGTCTTCCATTACAGACATGGCACCTTCAGCCGAATGCTCCAGCTGCTTTTCAGTAGCGGCAATCTGTCTTGTAGAAAAAACAGAAAGACTTACTACTGCAACAATAACACAACTGAGCAGAATTACTCCGGCAATAAGACTGACAAGTTTAGTTGCGATTTTTATGCCTTTCTTATGATTTTCAACCATGCTTAGCCTCCATCAGATTCTTTTTAAATAGCATTAGATTTTCTTCATTATAAGTCAGCGTTTTTTTTACTTCAAAAATTAAAAAACTGCTTAACTGTAATTTAACAATCGCAATGATCCCGGCAGGGCAGCAGGGCCTGAAGAAGCGCCACTTCCAAATATATGCGTTTTCTGCTACACTTGAACTTTAGGAAAATAAAAATGCTTTACTATTTGGGAATTTTTTTTGGTACCGATGCATTTCAGAACACACCGCTAAGACTTTTCAGAATGTATTCTGTCCTGATTGTAATCGCTTTATATGCAGGTTTTCTGTCTGTAAGATATCTGCTTCCTCTTTTTTACAAATATCTTCCTAGTGACAGAGGCAGAGATTTTACACTGTCCAAGGAAGTCTCCAAAGGCAAACCTACTGGAGCGGGAGTTTTCTTTGTAACGGTATTCGTAATACTCAGTTTCCTCCTGATTCCACTGAACTACCTTACAGGCGGAATTCTTTTCCTTACCTGGTGCATGATGCTCACGGGATATCTTGATGACCGCAGTGAAAAAGGCTGGGGAGAATACATAAAGGCTTTTCTTGATTTTGTAATCGTTACGGCAATGGCAATCATAATGGCACATGCCTTAAAGCAGTCTTCTCCAGACGGACAGATTCATTTCTGGTTTCCCTTCATAAAATCTCCGGTTGCCGTTCCTGCATGGCTTTACGTAATCATTACCATAATCCTCCTGTGGGTTTCTGTAAATACAACTAACTGCACCGACGGAGTTGACGGCTTAAGTTCTTCCCTCGTACTCATAGGCCTGCTTATAATGGGAACTATCTTCTATATACTGCTTGGTCATGCAAATATTGCCGCAAGCCTTCACGTACCTCAGGTAATTTTTGACGGAGACCATCTGGGGCCTTATTTTAACGGTAAAGAAAAACTGGGACTTCACCTGGGAGCACATCTTTCTGTAATGTGCTTCAGTTTTGCCGGAGTCGTAATGGGATATCTCTGGCATAATTCTTATCCTAGTTCAGTCCTTATGGGAGATGCAGGTTCACGGGCACTTGGCTTCTTTACGGGAGTATGCGTCCTTCTCAGCGGAAACCCGCTCATGTTCCTTGCTACATCAACAATCATCTGTATAAACGGAGGACTTGGACTTCTGAAAGTCGCCCTCAAGAGATTCCTCCACATAAGCATCCTTACAAACATCAGGTTTCCTCTTCACGACCACATGAGAAAAAACCACGGATGGTCGCCTACACAGGTTCTGATTAAGTTCATGCTGATTCAGATTATGATTTCTATCGCGGTTCTTGGAATATTCTTCAAAATCCGCTGACCTTAGATTCATTTTTATTTTACGGAGTTATTATATTATGGAAAGAAGAAGAGTTGTAATTACAGGAATGGGAGTTGTGTCTCCTGTAGGAAATACTGTTGACGAAGCCTGGAATTCAGTTAAAAACGGAAAAAGCGGAATCGGAAGAGTTACCCTCTTTGACCCTTCCCGTCTTGAAGTTCAGATTGCAGGGGAAGTAAAGAATCTTGATACGGAAAAATACGGAATTTCAAGCCGTGCTACAAGAAAAATGGCGCGGTTTACAAAATTTGCCCTTACAGCAGCTGCACAGGCTATTGCAGATTCAGGATACACAAAAGAAGAACTTCAGAAACAGAAAACCGGCGTACTTTTAGGATGCTGTATCGGCGGAATAGACGCAACCTCAGAAGGTTTCAGAAAACTTGATGATCCTGCTGCAGGACCTTCCCGTCTTCCACCTCTTACAACTCCTCTCATGATAAGCAACGAAGCTGCGGCAAACGTAAGCATTTACTACGGACTCCAGGGATTCAGCTGGACTTTAGGTACGGCATGTGCATCAGGAACAGATGCCCTCGGTCTTGCAACTGACGTTATCAGAAGCGGAAGATGTGACGTATGTATTTCCGGAGGAACGGAAGCTGCCATAACGGAATTTTCAATTGCCAGCTTTGAAGTTCTTCAGGCACTTTCAAGAGGTCACAATGATGAACCTCAGAAGGCAAGCCGTCCTTTTGATAAAGACCGCAACGGTTTCGTGCTGTCTGAAGGTTCTGCAATCTTCATTCTTGAAGAACTTGAACACGCAAAAGCCCGCGGAGCAAAAATCTATGCGGAAGTAGCAGGTTTCGGTTCCAGTAACGATGCCTTCCATATTACTGCTCCCCTCAAAGACGGAAGCGGTGCAGCCCTTGCTGTAACGGAAGCTCTTGCCGATGCAGGAATGAAACCGGAAGACATCCAGTACTACAATGCCCACGGAACTTCTACCCATGCCAATGACTGCGGAGAAACTGCAATGCTCAAAATTGCATTCGGTGAGCATGCAAAAAAGCTCCACATCTCTTCAACAAAAAGCGAGACTGGACATCTTGTAGGTGCTGCAGGCGCTATTGAAGCAATGTTCTGCGTAAAGGCAATTCAGGACAGTTTTGTTCCTCCTACAATTAACCTGGATAATCAGGATGTTGAAGGGGGCTGTGACCTTAACTACACTCCAAATGTAGGAGTAAGTGCAGAAATAAATGCAGCAGCCAGTGCTTCCCTCGGTTTTGGAGGACACAACGGCTGTATCATCATAAAAAAATATCAGGACTAATAAATGAAAAAAGCTTTCTTACTTTCAGTTTCGGCTCTGCTTGCTTCAGTTTTTCTCGCTCTGACTTCCTGTTCCTCAGAAATAATGGGCTACAGTGTAGTCTTATGGAACATTCATGAAGAAAACAAAGGAGAAAAAATAGCAGTTGCAGACGGAACCATAGTTCCCGTTTACTTAAAGTCCCACATAAACAATGTATACGTAATCGGTGTACCTGGTTCAAAAACAAAAATCGAGATTCCACTGTGGAAGATATCCGAGCCTGAATCTAAGAAAAAAGCTTCCGTAACTGCAAAAAAATACAAGAACTATAAACATCAGTATGCAAAATGTATTTTGGACGGTCTTCCGATAAGGGAAGCTGCCCTTAACACATCAAAACAGGTTTACCGTTTAAGAAAAGATGAAATACTCCGTGTTCTATACGAAGGAAAAGGTGTTGCACCAACCACAGGTTCACAGAAACTTGAAGGAAAATGGCTTGCAGTCCTTACTTCAGAAGGAACAAAAGGCTGGTGCTTCAGCCACAACCTGAGGCTGTTTACAATGAATGCAGACGGTTCTCTTGGTGACGGTGCAGAAGAAGCCCATGTTCAGGAAACAGACGACATTCTGGACGGAATGCTCGAATCAAAATGGTACCCTGAATACTACTCGGCAATGATAAAGAGCGGAGACATCAACCTTGACGGAATGCAGCCTAACTACGGTTTTGACACGGGACTTGACTCCGGCAATGTTGAACTCAACCTTCCGGGGATTACAGTTTCTTCCCCATTTGAAGGAGTTACAAAAACAAGTAACAACGTTTACAGATTCAACAATTCACCTTTCCAGGTAACCGTAAGAAATGCAAAATCTATCGTTGTTCAGTACACTAACGAAAAAGGTACTCCACGCAGCTACAACTTTACAACCCTTGATGCAGGAATCAGAATAACTGCCCTCATTGCAGACGAGCGTACCCGCCGTACAAATCTCTTTAAGACTATCCGCGGTGCAGGTCCGGACTTCCGCAGTACAAGTTACGGAACTCTTTCTTTTGAAGCTAACAATGAGTTTACATGGAACGGCTATGACCTGCTGGTTCCGGCATACATCACTTCCGAAGCAGAAGGAAGCGGTACTGTTTCATTTAAATATTTTGTACCTCAGTCGCTTAAACGTTCATACGACTGTGTAATGACACTGACTTTCAACGGAATGGAAAAAGAACTTACGTTCCTTGTGAAGCGGGAATCTAATGGACTTCGCCTTACTGTAGCAAACGTTACAAAATCAGAAACTTCGCTTTATGACAGTGCAAAAATAAGCATTCCGTCCAACCCGTTGATTTTATTCTTCCAGAACTAAATATGGCATTCGTTCAATTTTCTAAAGTTTCACTTTCTTTTGGCAACAGGGACATTCTTAAGGATGTCTCTGTTAATCTTGCAACGGGAACAAAGGCTGCCCTTACAGGAGCTAACGGTGCAGGAAAATCTACTCTTATTAAAATAATGGCAGGGCTTGTAGAACCGGACTCAGGCGAACGCATTGCTCAAAAAGATGCCAGAGTTGCCTACCTTCCTCAAAGCGGACTTGTTCACTCAGGCTGCACTCTGAAAGAAGAAGCAGACAAAGCATTTTTATGGGGATATGAACTTCAGGAAAAAATAGACTCTCTGGGAGAACAGATGGCAAAAGCCCCGGACAACGTAAGGCTTGCCGAAGAGCACTCTGCCCTGCTCCAGAAACTTGAAGAAAGCGGCTGGTACCGGAGGGAAGCTCTTGCAGAACAGATTCTTCTTGGTCTGGGATTTAACAGGGAGGACTTCTCCAAACAGACCCAGGAATTTTCCGGCGGATGGCAGATGAGGATAGCCCTTGCCAAATGCCTTATGAGCGGACCGGACATTCTTCTTCTTGACGAACCTACAAACTATCTTGATATCGAAGCCCGCAACTGGCTTGAAAAATTTCTTGATGACTTTAAAGGCGGCTTTCTTCTTGTAAGCCATGACAGATACTTTCTTGACCATACAATAAATGAAGTATACGAACTTTTTGGCGGTGACCTTAAACGTTATCCTGGAAACTTTACCCATTACGAACAGGTTCGTGAAATAGAACTGAACACCCTTATTGCTGAATATGAAAAGCAGCAGGCAGAAATACAGCATCTTCAGGACTTCATCAACAGGTTCGGTGCAAAAGCCACAAAAGCTGCACAGGCACAGGAAAGACAGAAAATGCTGGACAAGCTTCTGGAAAACGAAATCGTCATTCCTGAAAATCTTAAAAAAATTCATTTTTCTTTTCCCCAGGCGCCCCATTCAGGACAGATTGTACTTACGCTTAACGGCATCTGCAAAAACTACGGATCAGGAGATGTACTTCACAACCTTGACCTTGTAATAGAAAAAAACGAACGGCTTGTAGTATGCGGCCGCAACGGAGAAGGAAAATCTACACTTCTAAGAATACTCTGCGGGGAAGACAAAGATTTTACCGGAGAAGTAAAAACAGGTTCCGGAGTACAGATCGGTTATTTCAGTCAGGACAGTGCAGAAAAAATTTCAGGAACCCAGACTATTCTTGATTATATGGAAAGCCGGTGTCCCCTTGAACTTGTACCTAAAATAAGAGACATGCTGGGAGCATTCCTTTTCAGAGGGGACGATGTTTACAAAAGCATAAACGTTCTTTCAGGAGGAGAAAAAAGCCGTATTGCCCTGCTGGAACTTCTTTTACGGCCTGTAAACCTTCTTATTCTTGATGAACCTACAAACCATCTGGACATGCATTCAAAAGATGTTCTCCTTGACGCCCTTAAGTGTTTTGGCGGTACAGTTATTTTTGTAAGCCATGACCGTGGCTTTATAGAAGATCTTTCGACAAAAGTTCTGGAACTTAAAGGCGGTAAATACCGTCTGTTCCCTGGGGACTACAAATATTACATGCAGCGTATGGAAGCAGAAGAAGCAGGAGAGATACCTGCGGCAGAAACTTCTTCATCAAAAAAACAGACATCGCAGACTGTTACAGAAAGTCCTGTAAGCGAAACAAAACGCAGCTGGGAAGAACAGAAAAAACTTGAAGCCCAGAAACGTAAAGCCGAAAAGGAACTTGAAAAAATCGAATCCCAGATAACTGAACTTGAAGAAAAAAAATCTGTTCTCGAAAACCAGCTTGCCTCTCCGGAAGTCTACTCCAATGGAGAAAAAGCAAAAGCCGTGCAGAAACAGATTACAGAACTTGCTTCTCAGATTGATGAACTTACAGAAAAATGGGAATCACTGGCTTAAGGATAAAAATTCTTACAAATTAGTTAAAATTTTTCTTTCCTATTCATTCAAACCATGGCATAATGGAAGATACGCCTCTCAGCATATTTATGCTGTCTGACACAAAAAAAATAGGAGAGAGCATGAAAAAGCTTCATTCATCATTGCGAAGATGCGTGCTGTTTTTCTTGCCTGCAGTTATGCTTGCGACCCTTGCTTCCTGTTCCTTACTGGACGGAAACAGTAAAACAGGCCGCTATACCGTAAAAGGAACGATTACTGCAAAAGAAGACGGTACGCCTCTGGAAGGTGTTGAAATCACAGTAGAAGGCCTTTCTTCAGTTACTGCAACCACATCTTCCAACGGAACCTATACCTTAAGCGGACTCGGAAAAGGTTCTGTTTCGTTAAAAGCAAAGAAGTCCGGCTATACAATCATTCCGACATATGAAAATGCTTCGGAAGTTTCATCCGGCAGTACGCTTAATATTGCAAAAGCAGCAAAAGCAGGAACTGTCTATAATGCAGACTTCATAGCAGTTAAGGGAGATTCGGTTACTATCTCGGATATACAGGGAAGTTCCCTTGAAAGCCCTATGAAAGACGAAAGCGTAACAGTAACTGGTGTTGTAACAATGGTATGCCACCGTGCACCACATTTTAAATATGATACAACAGATCAGGACGGTTCTACTGTTCCTCAGTGGCTCAGCTACGACGGATTCTTCCTTGAAGCCCTTCCGGAAGACAAAGATCTTTCAGGAAACAAATCAAACGGTATTTTCATCAATACTCATGATGATGCCTATGATGCTACTGAAGAAACCCACTGGAAAGAGGGAATTCCTACAGATCTTCAGGCAGGAGATGTTGTGGTTGTAAGCGGTGTTGTAGAAGAAACAAGAACCCTTGACCGCTACGGCTCTTCAGACGGAACCCTTACCCGTACGGAAATCAATGCAGTAACTGTTTTTCACAAGACAGAAAACAATGTGAACCTTACTGCCGCTTATCCGGACGGAGTTTTACTTACATATTCATCTGCCAAAAAAAACAGCTGGCTTTCAGGACATGAAACAGACGGCTACAGGGAAGCCCGCGTAATAAAGGCAGACAGCGACGAAAGCGCTCCTATGAAGGATGCCATCAGCGTTCTTGAAAGCGTAGAAAGCATGGTAATCAGAATTGAAGATCCTCTTGTTGTAGGAGCAACTTACTATAACCTTACTTCCGTTCTTGCAGACGGGGGACTGACACCTGACAATTCAAATTCCATCAACGGTTATCCGCGTACATTCAACGAAAAGTGGCAGGGCAACGTTATCTGGGAAAACGAAACAACCGGAGTACAGGACTTTAACGAAGAAGTTCTCTTTGTAGACTATCAGGCTGTTGACTGGACAACCTTCTACCCTATTACACAGATCGGTGACTATCTTATTGATTCAACAGGTGCAAGAGTTTTCCGCGGTGTAATGGATTATACGGTAGACGGTCTTTACATGGCACATCCGCTTAATAATGAAGCTGCCTGCTATGTAACCGGTTCTTCAAATGCACAGACCAGTTCTACTCCTTACTATACAAGAAGTGACACTGCAGTCATTACAAGCGTAACAGGCAACACAGTTCCTAACCAGAAATGGAATTTTGACATTACAGATTCCTGGTATTATGCGGCAAATTCAGCTGTAGCAGCAGAAACTTCAGGAAACGGCACTGCAACTTCAAAGTCAGTAAAGACCACAAAATCTGTTCCATGGAGAACAGGATCAAAAGCAGCTTCCTTTGATGCTAATGAACTGTTTACACCAAAATGGACCAGTGAGTCTTCCACTACAAAAGGAAACACAAACCTTAACAGCCTTACTGTAGCTGCATTCAACATTGAAAACTATGAAGCTCAGGGTTCATCAAACAGCAAGCAGGAAAATGTTGCTCTCGTCATAAAGAACAATCTTCTTTATCCGGATGTACTTGTTATTGTTGAAATGGGTGATGATACTTCAACTACAATTCATTATGACAATCAGGATAATTCCTGGGCGGAAAAAGACGGTGTCGTTACTGCAGTAAGAAACTTCTCCGGAATCATTGACGTAATAAAAAAATATAACGGACCGCAATACGACTTTATGTGCGTTGATCCCCACGAACAGGACTCAGGCGGAAAACCTGGCGTTAATATCCGCGTAGGAATCATGTACAATACTGAACGCGTAACAGCAAAGCACAGCGGACTTCCATCAAACGATTACTTTAATACTCACGGAGGCAGTCTGGACAGCAACGGAAACCGCGACTATTCTACCTGTTCAGCATTACTTGATGAAAGTGAATGGCCGGTACAGACGGCAAATCACCATGCTCAGGGCTGGGCCCTTGCAGAAGCAGAAGCAGGCGTATACAAAGGAACGGACGGAAATCCTCACCTTACGCAAAGCCCGTGCTACATTCATTCAAGCTATTTTAACAACAGCCGCCGTCCTATAATCGGAGAGTTTGTAATAAACAACGCAGACGGTACTCCATCTGACCAGAACTTCTTTGTTGTAGGATGCCACCTGGGTTCAAAACGCGGAGACTTCCCTCTGTACGGAAACATCCAGCCGCCACTCCTTCTCAGTGAAGTTAAACGTGACGGACAGGCAAGAACCGTTTATGACTTTGTAAACTCAATTCTCGGAATTGATGAAAATGCAAAAGTTATTGTCGGCGGAGACATGAATGACTTTGCATATTCTACGCCTCAGCGCATTCTTAAAGGCGAAATCGGTAATCAGATAATGTGGAGCATTGTAGAAGAAACAATGCCTTACGTTGAACAGTTCTCATATACATTCCAGGGCAACCTCCAGGAAATTGACCACATCTTTGTAACAAAAGCTCTGTGGGACAAGGTAGGTTTCTCCCTTGCTGACAAAACAGACAAGAACGATGAAACATGGAAAGATTACTGTTTTATTCCCCATATCAATTCAATGTTTACGCGCAATAACCACGTAAATCTTTCTGACCATGATCCTGACTTAGTCAGAATCCCGGATGTATTTACTATAGAATAAGGAGGTGAAGCAATGAAAAAGTTAAACAGATTATTTGCGGCCCTTCTTTTATGTGCAGTACCGGCTGTAATGATTTCATGTTCTGATGAAGATGAATACACTCAGGCCCGCATCACGGAATTTTCATTTCTTAAATCTGCTAATTCTGATGTACTGACCAGCACACTTACAGGCTCTATAAATGATGAAACAAAAACAATTACTGTTACCGTTCCGTCTGATTTATACGAAAGCTCTGCAAACCGTAAAACTCTGACACCGAAGATTTCTGTATCAGGAGGAGCACAGTGTATTACAGATACTACTGATTTTTCTTATAATCCGACTCTCGTTACAGTTTCTTCAAAAGACGAAAGCATTACATATTCAGTAATACTGAAAAAGAAAGGTTCTTCGATAACGAGAAAATCCGGAGCTCTTTTCTTTACAGAATATTACAATGCTTCTTCTTTCAGCTATAAGTCAGAAAACAACCAGTTCCTTGAAATTTCAAATGCCTCTTCTCAGACACTTGATTTATCTGACGTATACTTAAACCGCCACGTATGGCTTAACGGTGTTCGCCGCTCAGACTTGGACCAAAGCGTACCACTTGAAGGCATAACACTTCCTGCTGGACAGGCACTGGTTATCTACAGCCAGAGATGTTCATGGTTTACTTCATCTGCTTACGTTATAAGTGATGCTTCCTTTAACGGAATAATCTCTTTCAGCGGACAGGACGGATTTACACTTACCTGTAACGGAGAAGTTCTTGATGCTCTTGGACCTGAAGACGGAGAAGGAAGCGGACTTACATGGGGACTTTCTAAACAGATGCAGCGAAAACCAGGGTTTACCCGTTATACTTCATTTAAAGAAAGTGAATGGCTTACAACTTCTTCTACAGAATCAAAAGCTGATGTATCTAATACGGCAGGTTACAGAGAACTGAGAGTAAATTCTACTTCATATACAAGTATTGGAGAAACAACCCTCACCTATTTTAATTTTGAAAACTCTCAGGATTTTTTCAAAACAACAATAGGAACAAACTCTATAACCATTAACTTTTATTCTGATGATGCAAGTCTTGTACAGAGTCCTGCTGTAAGTTCTGACGGAGGAAATATCAGACTTGTAATAAACGGAAAGCAACAGAAATCAAACATCATATCTGGAGAAACAGAAATTGATTTTTCTGCTTCAAAAGATGATACTACCGGTAAGCTTACACTCCGTGTATTCAGTGCAGACGGTACAAGCTATACAGATTATAAAATCAAAACCATAATTACTCCTTATAACATGAACTCTATTGTAGCAGGAAACTATATCGAGACAGATTCAATATCTGATAATGATGTAGTACTTATTGTTCAGAAAAATAATAAAGTAATTATGGGTTCAACCAATAATTCAGGTGTATTGAGCTGTGTATCACTTGTTGATGAACCTATTCCGTACGAAAGCGGAATGGCAGCAGTGTGTGTAACAATAGATAATGAAGGTTACTATACATTCACCTTCAACAACAAGTTCCTTACAAGTAAATCAAAAGACTCCGGACTTACGTTTGAAAGCTCTCCAAGTGACTACTCTCTCTGGTCACTGGAAAAACAGTCTAACGGAACTTACGTCATCAACAATAAAGCTGCCGTAAACAATTCCGGAGTTGTTCAGGCCCTTGAATACTACCCGGAAAAATTCACAACCTACGGAACCGGTACCGGTAATGCATTTGAATTTACATTCTATAAAAAATAAAAGGAAGGCAGGATAAAATATGAAAAAAACAAGATTAGCAATTTTTGCCGCAGGTGCACTGCTTGCACTTCCGGCTGCAGCACAGGAAAGCAGTACAGCGCTTCATCCTGAATTTTCAGCAGACGTTACATTCTCATCAGGACTGTTCAACATTGACAAAAACGAAACAGTTTCAGAAATTCCTGGTCTTTCCAGTGAATACAATGCAGACCTTGATGTAACAATCAAAGGCGGATTCAGCAAAGCC
Source organism: Treponema rectale (assembly GCF_014202035.1). Lineage (NCBI taxonomy): Bacteria > Pseudomonadati > Spirochaetota > Spirochaetia > Treponematales > Treponemataceae > Treponema > Treponema rectale. The sequence continues at coordinate 93,373 of NZ_JACHFR010000001.1, read as the reverse complement.
AGCGAATGGTCTGTAGAAAAAGAAGACGGTATTGAAGACCGTTCCGGAATCGGATATGAAGTCGGTCTTGGCATTGACCTTAACCTTCTTAATGATGCAATCACCGGTACTTCAAGCTATTCAGAAACCAGCAATACAAACCATTACTCCCTCATCCAGCCGATGATTGACTGGTACGAAGCAAACTGGAAAAAATACGGACTTCCTTCACCGGCAGCCCTTGGATTTACAGACGGAACCCCATGGCCTGCAACAGCATACGGCTCATCAACAGGCCGCTATCAGTTCATCAAGGGATCAACTGTAGAAAATGCTAAAGACGTTATCTGGGATTCAACAAAATGGGCAGATGCAGAAGCTCTTTATCAGGATCTTAAATACACAATCTCATCTGCAATTGACCAGGTTGAGTATTCTTCTTTAGGAACCTCTGATGTAAATCAGATTGACTATCAGACATACAGCGACAGCCTCAAAAAAACTGCGCAGCTTAAAATGAAAGCAAAGAAAGAATTCTCAAAAGTTGCAAAAGGTTCAGGCTCTTCAGCAGAAGCTCTTGATGCAGTTTCTTCAGCTTACATTAAAGTAACAAACATTGGCGGCGTAGCAGATACTAGAATTGATTTCCTTGGCAAACGCCTTACTGTAGGACAGAACATTACTTCTTATCTTGCAGGACAGACAGAAGGGGGAGCAGCAGTTGACGTTTCGCTCAAGAAAGGACTTATAAAAGGACTTCAGGCAAACTTTGCAGCAGGTCTTGCAGGCGGAGAAAAACAGACTGCAGAAAACTATGACACAATGGCCCTTGATTATTATGAAGGTCTTGAAGGAGAACTTGCATTTAAGGCTGGCGTTCGCTACAACCTGTTCCTGGAAGCATTAAGTGCAAATGTTTTTGCAGGAATCGACGGAATCTACAGCGATGCCCTGGTTTCTAACAAAAACTTTGCAGTAGACGCATTTGCATCATTCGAAAGAGCAGGATTTGTTTCTTTTGACGCATCTGTTGAAGGAATGTTCCTTAACTATAAAGACCGCGATGTAGAAGATGATGACTACCAGAGTGCATGGTCCTTTGCAGCAAAAGCCGCAGCCCGTGCCTTCGGATTAAAACTCTCTGCAGAAGGACAGCTTAAGAGCGCATACTTCAGCCACGAAACCTACAATACAACAGAAGACCGTTTTTACGGATACACAGTTGACTCTGACTATTACATTGCAAACCTTAAGTCAGCAGCAATTGCAAAAGCAAAACTTGAATTCAACCCGCAGTACTTTATCGCTTACGACATTGTAAACCTTACAGCCGGTGCAGAAGCATTCATGTATGATTCAAAAGTAAACGGCATTGGATTTGAAGCAGGAGTTAGTGTTCCTCTTGAAGACGTAACAAGCATTCCGGTTACTCTCTTTGGAAAAGCTCATTACTACAAGAATTCAGAACTTACCGAATGGGATGACTATGCAAATCTTCCTGAACAGGAATTCATGGATTTTACACAGCTTCGTGCCGGAGTAACCTTTACACCTGTTAAACAGCTTGAAATCTCTGCCGAATATGTAACATCCCCTTCATATTCACGTTACAACGATGAACGCATCTCAAGCTTCACCCTCAACGGAAGAATCAAACTGGACTAAAACACGGACTAAGGAGAAACTAAATGAAAAAGATAATTACATTTTTTACAGCTGCACTTCTCAGCATGAGCGTGTTTGCAGAAAAAATTCCTTCATACGGAACAACAAACTCTGCATCGCAGTTTCTTGAAAACGGAAAATCAAAGTATGTCAGCATCTTTGCAGTAAACGATATTCACGGAACAATTGAAGAAGACCTTGCCGGAAAAAATCCTGGCGGAGCAAAACTCAGCGAAGTAATAAAAGAACTTCAGCTCGCAAACCCGGAAAGCATTTTTGTCACAGCCGGAGATAACTATCAGGGAAGTGCCCTTTCTAACCTCAGTCAGGGAAAAATCATGAGCGATTTTTTCAAGAAGGTCGGAGTAGTTACAAGTACAATCGGCAACCATGAATTTGACTGGGGAGACCAGATGTTCCAGCAGTGGGAAAAAGACGGCGGCTTTAATTTTATCGCCTGCAATCTCATTGATAAAAGAACCGGTAAAATTCCTGAATGGTGCAAAGAATACGAACTCTGCTATGTAGGCGGACATCTTATCTGCATCATCGGTGCAGCAACAAAAGACACAGTCTTCACTGCAAGTAAAAAAAGAATCGAAAACTTTGAATTCCTCGATCCTGCTGAATGCATCCGCAAGGTTCTCCGCAAGGTAGAAGCCAGCTATGCTCCTGAAGCTGTCATTGTTCTCAGTCACATCGGAAGTCACGAAAACCGTCTTACAAAAACTCCAGTTTCTGCAAGCAATGATGTTTCTGACAAATTTGAACTCGAAGATGTTGCAAAACTCAAAGGAGTGGATGCAATCATAACCGGTCACAGCCACGAATATGTAAACGGCACACTCAACGGAAAACCTGTTGTTCAGGCTTATAACTACGGTCGTGCAATCAGCCAGATTAAACTTACATTCAATGAAGCAGGACTTAAGAGTGCAAAAGGAAATGTAATTGAAGTATTCAAAAACAAGGATGCAATTACAGAAGATCCTGAAATTCTTTCTCTTATCGCTGAATACAAAGCAAAATATGGGGCAGCGCTGGGAGAAAAAATCTGTCTTGTAGAAAATGAACTGAGCCATGAAGAAACTGTTCCAAATGTTACACCTCTTGGTTATACAATTGCTTCTGCAATGAAGGCTGCGTACAAAACAGACTTTGCCGTTACAAACGGCGGCGGACTCCGCAAGACTGTAAAAGCCGGAACACTTACAGTAAATGACATGTGGGAACTCATTCCTTTTGATAATACAGGTGTTGTTCTTACTCTTAAAGGAAAAGACCTTAAGAAAATTGTTGACCACGGAATTAACAGCGTAGGTTTCCGTGCCGGTCAGTTTGCAGGCGGAAAAGTATATTACACTTCAAGAATGCCGGAAGGTTCCCGTGTAACAAGAATTGTTCTTGATGACGGACGCACTGTACAGGATAACGAAACATATACTTGTGTTGTAAATGACTTTATGGCAGAAGGCGGTGATAAATACACCGTTATCTCTGAAGGTATTAAAGCAGGCTCAATTTCTGCAAACAACACATACATTCCTTTCCGTGACGCTGTAATTGACCAGCTCAAAAACTGGGGAACAGTACGCAAAAGCTGGAGCGAAATTCCTCAGGTACTCATAGCTGAATAAACTCAGTTTATAACTGACAGCAGGGACCGTATCCGTAACAGGATACGGTCTTTTTTTTTATGATGACCTGCTGCTGAGGGCCCGCTACTATCAAGGAGCCTGTGACGTTGCAACCGTAAGGCGCCGCACTAAATTCAGGAACCTTAAGGAAACCTACATCGTTTTCATCTGTGAAGAGGATCCTTTCGGAATGGGACTGCCCGTGTACACGAAGAAAAACCGTTTTACAGAAACAGACGCCCTGATTTATGATGACAAAACCCATGCCGTATTTTATAATTCAAGTGCATGGAGCAAGATTCAGGACGAAGAACTAAGGGACGTACTGCGTTTTATTTATGAATCCAAAGCAACTTCTTCTTTCTCAAAACTTCTTGAGGAAAACACCCTCCGTGCAAAATCCAGACCCGAGATGGAGGATGAATACATGTATTTTATGGACATACTTGAAGAAGAAAAGGAATATGCCCGTGAAGCCGGCCTTGCTGAAGGAAGGGCAGAAGGTGCCCGTCAAAAAGCCGTTGAAACAGCCGGTAAACTCCTGCGGGAAGGGGTTTCCCTGCAGACAGTTATCAAATGTACAGGCTTGTCAGAAAACGACATCAAAAACATAAAATAATTTTCTTGCAAGATCTGAATTAAAAGCCCTGCTATAGATGACCAATAAGTTCAAAAACTGTCATTTTCGGGCTAGACCCGAAAATCTATTTAATTACAATACGTCGAGTCAAGGCACGCTAACGCTTAAAGCCTTGACTTCGCCGTTTTGAGGGTTTGTACTACCCCCTCAATACAAGAGATTGCCGTGTCGAGCACGGCAATGACTCATACTTATTGGACATCCCCTTTTTTTATATTCCCTTAACATAAGTTCGTTAAAATATATAGCAAGGCTAAATATTTTCATAATAAATCATTATTTATGCGGGAGAAGGTCAAAAGCTTTCCCCGAAAGGGATTTTTGTTTTCATGCATATTTGTGCAGATTTTGAAAATTCAGTGCAAATATATATGTATGGAAAAAGAAAATGAAAACCGAACGGTTAAGGACAGTCTCTTCGTAGACTATTTTTCAAAAGATGCAGTTGTTGGAAAGAAAAACTTTATTGAACTGTACAACTGCATTTCAGGAAATTCACTTTCGCCTGAAGATACGGTTCTTGAAGACGTAAAGATTGAGCAGGTAATCTACAAGTCTTTCTGCAACGACATATCCATGCTCGTCAACGGAAAGCTTGTCGTCCTGCTGGAGCACCAGTCTTCAGTAAACGAAAACATGCCCCTGCGCTTTCTGATTTATTGTTCCCGCATCTATGAAAGGATTGTGGATTCAAGGCTTAAGTTTTCAACGGAACGAAAGATGATTCCTTCACCGGAGTTCTACGTCATCTACAACGGAAGCAGGAACTATCCTCCGCAGAAAATACTCAGGCTGTCAGATTCCTTCATTGATAAAAAGGCAGGAAGTGAAGTTCCCCTTGAGCTTAACGTAAAGGTGTTCAACATAAAGCATCCGGAATGTACGCTGGACTTTTCTTCTTGCAAGCCGCTGGATAATTATGTAAAATTCATCAGCCTTGTAGAAGAAGAAAAAAGCAGCGGAGCATCCGACTTCATGACAAGGGCAGTACTTAAGGCGCAGAAGCAGAACCTTCTTCCCGATTACCTGCGCCGCAAGGCTTCGGAGGTGATAAGCATGGTATTCAACGAATATGACTACGAAACGGACATACAGGTAAAGACGGAAGAAGCTGAACGCCGGGGACATGCAGCCGGACTGGAAGAGGGAACACGGAATGCCAGGATTGAAACGGCGAGAAATGCCCTCAGGCTTTCTTTATCTGTAGAACAGGTTTCACAGATTTCAGGACTTTCGGAAGAGGAAATCTTGAAAATTAAATAGAGATTGCCTTGCAGAAGAAAAAGCATCCGACTTCATGACAAGGGCAGTACTTAAGGCGCAGAAGCAGAACCTTCTTCCCGATTACCTGCGCCGCAAGGCTTCGGAGGTGATAAGCATGGTATTCAACGAATATGACTACGAAACGGACATACAGGTAAAGACGGAAGAAGCTGAACGCCGGGGACATGCAGCTGGACTTAGCGAAGGAACACGGAATGCCAGGATTGAAACGGCAAGGAAACTGATGCAGAAAAATGTTTCCGTACAAATTATAGAGGAATGTACGGGGCTTTCGGAAGAAGAAATCTTGAAAGTTAAGTAGAAGTTTCCTTATGGACAAAAAAAGGACGTGTTCATTTGAACACGTCCTTTTTGCCTTTAACAGTCAGCTGCAGCACTTACTGCAACTGAAAGAATGTTAATCAGCGGCGTAGGTTATGGTTATCTCTTTTATCCAATACTGTGGATTTTTTGTACTTGTAGAACCTTCTTTTCTTGTACAAACAAAGGTTATTGATTCTGTCGTTCCTTTTTCCAAAGTCCAAGTAAGGTTATTATCAGAATCAGAAACCAATGTACCTTCGGTTGTACTCAAAGACATTGTCCCATCATTTGAATTTCCAGCTGTAACAATCTGAATTCCATTTATTTTCTTTTCACCGTTAGATTTTATAGAAAGAGTATTGTTTACATAAAATTTTATACAAGGAGATGACGAATAATATATTGGATTATTATTCGTATTTGTTCCCATTGCAAGTGTTGCTGTGTAATAGTTCCCCTCTATAGTTGAATCTTTCTTTGAATTATTAGTAGTCTCAACACCTGTTGAGTAGTCATCAGATGTTATTTTTTCCATAACCGCAATTGTATACGCAGCACTTGTAATACTTGAAGTTGAACCATCTTTCACAGCAATAGCATACAATGTGCCTGCAGCTGTAATTGCCGGTACAGAATCCTCAGCATACTTTGTTCCGGCAGTTGCATAAGTTGCAGCCGTCATAGCAGCAGTTTCTGCACCGGAAGCAATAAACTGCCAGTAGATTTCTGCATCAGATGTAGCCGTTGAAAGTTCAATTTTTGTACCTGTATTTACGACTCCGTCTGCACTGAATTCAACATCAAGTACAGAAAACGTAACATTTTCTGCTGCAGCCCCGGCTTCCTTGTAGAAGTTAAATTCATAAAGAGTTTCACTGCCACTGATTGTATAAATCTTATAGACACCATCGTAATATTCTAGATAACGATTATTTGTTCCGTATACAGAATAAACACTCTTAATCTTCTTTGTATCACTGCCTGTAACATCTTCAAGTGACCACAGTGCATATTTTGAATATGCATCTAAAGTTAAACTTCCGTCACTTGTTGCAGTAAGGAATTTTCCTCCGTTTACAAAGACAAAATTGTCACCTTCTTTTGCTACAGTCCATTCAACAAGTACATCTGTCTTAACAAGTCCTTTTCCGGACATTGTAGCAGCCGAACCTGCAAGCCCTGTATCTGAAGCCGCATTTCCGAGAGTATATCTGTCTTCCGGATAGAAAATTGAAACTACATCACCGGCAGCAATTGAATCAACTTTTGTAAGATATGTATTAGTATCTTCTGTTACTGTAAATGTTTTTGTAACAGGTTTTGAGAACATTGCATTATCACCAGTTCCTAAAACAGCCAGTGCATAAACTGTTACGTTTCCTTCAGCATCAGATGGAATTATAATTTCTCCACCATCTGCTTTTGTAGCCTCTGTATAGTTTTCACTGGTTACTTCTGCAGATGTTGAATAATAAAAATCTGCTCCGTAAGAATCACATTCAGCATAGATATACAAACCTGCAACAACGCTGCCGTCCGTATCTCCAGAGAATGTTACGTCTGCGAGTGTATTTACACTGTCAGGAAGTACAGTTTTGTCAGCAACAACGCTTGTATCCTTCCAGAAATAGAATTGATATGCACTCGAAGTTCCTTTCGTGTAAGAAGTAAACTTACTCTTATAATACTCAAGACTCATTTGAGTTCCGTTTGAATAAAGGTTTGCATTGTCAATATAGAAAATGCCATCTTCTCCTTCTGTAATCGTCCATAATGAATATATAGATGGACTAGATTCCAGAGTAAGAATTTCTTTTGCTGTTGTAGTAAGATACTTTCCGTCTGTAATGAAAAGGTACTGACCGGCCTTATTCTTTTTTACAGTAAGGCGCATCATATCATCTGTTGATGCAAAGCCTGCCAGGGTAGAATCGATTACAGCATTTTTATATCCGTATGCTCCGCTCTTGTCTCCTGTTCCCATTACGACAGTTGAAGTTACATCATTCTTTGTTGTCTTTCCGTTTGATATTACAATCACATCGTTTTCAACAGGAAGATCTGTAAGGGCAACTACAGGAACTGTAAATGTAATGCTTGAAGCAGGAGAAACTCCGTTTACACCCTTTGCAATTGCATAAATGGTTGTCTTTCCTGTAATCTCAATTTCTGTACCTGCTGTATATTTGTTTTCTTCAGTACAGTCAGCTTCTGTAAGATTTGCAGTTGCTGTTATAGAATAATAAATTTCAGGAACTTCAACATTTCCTTCTGCATCAGTTGCAGCAGAAGTTGAACCGCCAAGAGTTACTTTTGTACCGGATGCAACAAGTTTTGTAGTTTCGGTAACTTCTTCTTCACCAATATAGAATTTTACACTTGTCGGTACAGGACATACAGTGTAAGTTGCAGATGTAATAACCGAGTGGTTAGAACCTATATATGCAACTGCATAAACTGTACAGTCATCTGTTATTGTAATTTCTGAATTTGCATTCAAAATAGCTTCATCCCAATCGCTTTCTGTAAATTCAGTATATGACCATCCGATATCAGCGTCTTCAGTCTCTGTTGAGAGTTTTACAGTCTGATTCTGTGGAATTCTGCCACTTTCAATGCTGAATGTAACCGGTTCAATATGAACGGATGAGCTTCCTCCGCCTCCTCCAGAACATGATCCTAATGCGACAATAGAGGCTGCCGCAAGCAACAAAGTTCTAAAAAGACCATTTGTGTTAATTTTCATTACACATCCCCCTTTTTATTTTCTTTTATCTGCCCTCAATCAAGGGCGGAATATCAATTATATACCATAGTCAGATATTTGCAATTAATTTTTTTTAACATTCATGCAATTTTATACTGCAGATAAATTTTAGATTCACCATGAAAAAACTGCAAAAGAAGACTGTATTTGTGGTGATTTTGAAAATTCAGTGAAAATATATATATGTAAAAATATATAAAAAAGGAGCTGTAAAAATCATGAACGGACAATTCACCAGACCATGGAAGGACCTGACTTTTAAGGACAACTTTATCTTCTGCAAGGTTATGAAAAATGAAGAAATCTGCAGAAAGATGCTTGAGATTCTTCTTAAAATTAAAGTCGAAAAAATTGAATACATTGAATCAGAAAAGACCATCGAAAACTATTACGAATCCAGGGGAATCAGGCTTGATGTCTACGTTAAGGATTCCGACAGAATCTTTGACATAGAAATCCAGACCGGCAACTATGATGACCTGCTGCTGAGGGCCCGCTACTATCAGGGAGCCTGTGACGTAGCAACCGTAAGGCGCCGCACTAAATTCAGGAACCTTAAGGAAACCTACATCGTCTTCATCTGTGAAGAGGATCCTTTCGGAATGGGACTGCCCGTATACACGAAGAAGAACCGTTTTACAGAAACAGACGCACTGATTTATGATGACAAAACCCATGCCGTATTTTATAATTCAAGTGCATGGAGCAGGGTTCAGGACGAAGAACTAAGGGACGTACTGCGTTTTATTTATGAATCCAAAGCCACTTCTTCTTTCTCAAAACTTCTTGAAGAAAACACCCTCCGTGCAAAATCCAGACCCGAGATGGAGGATGAATACATGTATTTTATGGACATACTTGAAGAAGAAAAGGAATATGCCCGCGAAGCCGGCCTTGCTGAAGGAAGGGAAGCTGGCAGGACCCAGGGACTTGCTGAAGGAAGGGAAACTGGCAGAGCTGAAGGTGCCCGTCAGAACGCTGTTGAAACAGCCGGTAAACTCCTGCGGGAAGGGGTTTCCCTGCAGACAGTTATCAAATGTACAGGCCTGTCAGAAAACGACATCAAAAACATAAAATAATTTTCCTGCAAGATCTGAATTAAAAGCCCTGTTATACCAAAAAGGGGATGACCAATAAGTATAAGTCATTGCCGTGCTCGACACGGCAATCTCTTGTATTGTAATTAAATAGATTTTCGGGTCGGAGCCCGAAAATGACATTTTTTGAACTTATTGGACATCCCTTTTTTTATATTCCCTTAACATCTTCTTTCCTGAATTTATCTCTTCTAATAAATATTAAAAAATACTTAAGATTTTTTTATTGCAAATTCATAATACAGGTATATAATTTTACTCTCGGCAAAAAAATTAATCTTATGCAACCGCAATCTAAAACATGCATCTGCAGCCGAAGCTTTATGTAAGAGGTAATGAACATGAAAAAGATAACACTACTATTTTCTACAGCTTTAATTTTGATTTCTACATCCATATTTACATCATGCAAAGACACATCCGATGAAACTGTAGAAATAGGAGAAATTACATTTTATCCTGAAGCAGGAGTTATAGACGCAGGAACAGAAATAAACTTCAGCTGTGAAACCAAAGGTGTATCTTTCTACTATATACTCGATAATTCACGATTAAATGTAAATAAATATCCGACAAGCAGTATAACAACAAAAGCTTCATCATGTACTATAACCGCAAACCATACCGTATATGTCGTTGCCCAGGATGCTGCCGGTAACCTTTCTAAAAGATATTCAGCAAGCTATTCTATTTCGGGAACAGAAAACACCGCCCTTTATTTTGGCAACCCGAGCAATGCAACGACAGATTCAAATGCCGCAGACTATCTTACCAACTACCTTCTTGAAGAAGCCACTTACACCGTTTCGTTCAATAACGAGACTCACAATCCAAACTGGGTTGGATGGCACCTGTGTTCTACCGATTTAGGAAGCGGACGCTACGACGGAGATTTCATGCAGAACCCGAAACTTCCTGACGAATTTTACAAAGTAAGACATACCGACTACACAAACGGTAACTTTGACAGAGGTCATATGTGTCCTAATGCTGACAGAAACAGTAACGATGAAGATTCAAAGGGCACATTCTATACAACAAACATAGTTCCACAGACAGCCAACAATAATCAGAAAGTCTGGGCAACATTAGAAAACTACGAAAGAACCCTTGTTTCCAGTGGTGCAAATGAAGCTTATATTTTCTCTGGTCCATATTATAAAGACGACTTAAAAGCAACAGATAAAAACGGAGATGAAGTTACATACCTTTCCGGCAAAACAACTCCTACAGACGGAATATGCATAAAAGTTCCAACTTCAACCTGGAAAATCATCATAGCCTTCAAAAGCGGAGAAAATGACCGCACCCGCATTACGGCAGAAAACACCACTGTAATTGCCGTAAAGATTCCAAACAGACATAACGTAGGTTCTGACTGGAAGTCATACATCTGTACCATCGATGAAATTGAAAAAATTACCGGCTACGACTTCTTTGCAGCTCTTCCTGATACCGTAGAAAATGCTCTCGAAGAAAAAAAATATTCAGAATAATAAGGAATCAGACCATGAAAAAATCAGTGAATCAGAAGGTATTTTTATTTTTTTCTCTTTCACTGATTTTTATGACCGGCTTTTATTCCTGCTCACAGAATTCTCCTGATTCAAAAAAACAGAATACGGAAACCGGTCAAAAAGAAAATACAGCCCTTTACATGGGCAATCCGTCTTCTGCGGAACAGAATCCTGAGCAGAAAGACAACTATCTTGTTATAAAAAATACCTTTGCATTAAGCTATAATAATTCAACAAGAAATCCTAACTGGGTAAGCTGGCACCTGTGTTCCTCAGATATGGGAAGTTCAGGAAGAAACGATGCAGATTCTTTTCATGAAGAAGAAAACATTCCTGACACATTCAATAAAAACACGGCCTCTTCCTACAAAGGCTCAGGCTATGACAGAGGACACATGTGCCCTTCAGCAGACAGAACCTCTGATGCACAGGTCAATGAAGAAACCTTTACCATGGCAAACATGGTTCCCCAGACAAATCAGAATAACGGCGGCACATGGGCAAGTCTTGAAAGCTACTGCAGAAATCTTGCAAAAAGCGGCAAAGAACTTTACATAATCTCAGGCCCGTCAGGAACAGGAGCTGCAAACAGAAACGGAATATTCCGTACGGAATGGAACGGCATAAACATTCCCTCGTACACCTGGAAAGTAATTCTTGTACTTACAGAAGGAACGGATGATATAGACCGCATAACGAAAAACACAAGGACAATAGCTGTAAAAATTCCAAACAATCCTTCCTGCCTTGAAAACACCTGGGACAATTACAGAGTATCCATCGACAGCCTTGAAGAAGAAACCGGCTTTGATTTTTTTTCAGAAATTCCTGACTCAGTTGAAAATGTAATTGAATCCCTGACAGACTCTACGGCTATAGATAAAAATGACCTGTACAGCGTTTACTACCCTATGCCGGTAAAATTCTATTCAGGAGAAGAAGAACTCATAGATTCTGCAGAAATACCTGCCGGTTCAAAAATCCGCCTGTCTACATATCCTGAAAACAACTGGGTCAGAATATACTACTCTTTTGAAGAATTCGACACTTCCTCTTCCCCCGATGAATCAGGTTATTATCCTTATATTCCGGAAATGATTGAACAAAAAAATGAAGCAGGCGCTAATATTGAAACCACTGCAAATAATTCATCAATAACTGTTTCTCAAAACTGCACTCTTTGGGCACTTTCAGGTTACGACAAATCCTCTTCCTGTCCAGAGATTACAAAACTTGTTATTACCTGTTCCCATTAAATACAAAAAAAAATTCAAAAATTGTGGTGATTTTAAAAAAACAGTGAAATTTATATAGCAGGAGGATATCATGCTCACTGCAACAGAAAACACTGCCACAACGGAACTTGCAAAACCGCAGATCAGGGAACTTACTCTTGCCAACGGAATGTCCTTTCCGTCAGACGAAGAACTTCTTATGCTCATACTTGGAAAGGGAACGAGAAACTGCCCTGTAGAAAAATTATCTGCAAAAGTCCTGCAGGTTATTAACGCTTCAAACGAAGATTCCCTGCTTCAAAACCTTATTGAAATTACAGGAATAGGAATAAGCCGCGCCCTTACGATAGCAGCGGTAGTTGAATTCGGAAAAAGAAGATTCAGGCATTTAAAAAATGTAATTACCCGCTCCTCTGACCTGATTCAGTATCTGCAGCATTACACCCTTGACCCGGTAGAACATTTCATTACGGTAACACTGAACGGCTCAAGAGAAATCCTGAGCATCCGGACAGTATCCACAGGAACCGTAAACAAAACCATCGTTCACTCCAGGGAAGTATTTGCCCAGGCTGTTGCTGAACATGCTTCGGCAATAATATGCTGCCACAATCATCCCGGCGGTACCTGCAGGCCAAGCAAGGCGGACTTCCAGTCAACACAGGTACTTCAGGAAGCCGCCCTCGTACTGGGAATAAAGTTCCTTGACCACATTATAATTTCCAGGGAAGGTTATTTCAGTTTTTTAGAAAACGACCTCCTTGAAGAAGGAACAAAACTGGAAAAGCTTACAGACTGCTGATTTTATTTTAGTTTTAAGGTAAAATTAAACCATGCGTATAAAAACATTTATTACCCTGCTGATGATTTTCTCATCAGTATCCATTAATTCTCAAAATGCAGCAAAAGTGAAACCTCTGGTTCTCGAAAACCAGACGTCTTCCGATTCTTTTGTAAAAGTTGACACTAATGTATATGGAGCATCAGTTTACATAGACGGTAAATATGCCGGTTCCACCCCGATGTATTCTCAAAAAGTTTCAGCAGGCCGGCACACCCTTAGAATCACAAAGACCCACTATGCGGCAAAAGAATTAACCTTCTATGTAAATAAAGGCGAAACAAAAAGCTTCATTCTTGATCTTGAAAGTATTTCTGCCTGGGTTAATGTTTCCTGTTCCGTAAACGGTGCAGATATTTATATGGACGGTTCCAGCTTTTCCGGAAACCGGATTGAAATTGACGAAGGAAGCCACACGATTTCTGCAGCCAAATTCGGATACGAAAAATACACGCAGACTTTCTATATTTCAAGAAGGGAAACAAAAACTTTTAATATAGAACTGAAAAAAGCAGAATTCAACATTACGTCTATTTCTCCTTCAAAAAAAGTCTTTAATCCGGAAAACAAGGGGGCCCTCGGAAAAATTGACATTCAGTTCAGCGTTACTGCTCCGGAAAACGGCAGCCTCGTAATTAAAGACAGCGAAGGTAACGTTTATGCAGAAAAACAGTTCTCATTTACAACATGGGATTACGCATACACATGGGATGGTTCTGATGACGAAGGCTACATCGTCTATGACGGAACATATACGGCAGTTCTCTATGCCGGCGGAAAATCTGCATCCTGCACATTTAAAGTAGATTCATCAATTTCTTACCCTGCCCTTACAATGACAAATGACGGTTCAGGTTTAGGAGCATTCAGCCTTCCTCTTCCATACCCTGACCTTACAATTCTTGCGGGATTTTCTTCAGGAGCATATTTCCATGGTCCTGTAACGGAACAGAATGAATCTTTTTATGCAGTTCCGCTGGACATCTTCCTGTCTGCAGGCGGAGAGCATGTTGAGCTTGGACTTAAATTCCAGAGTTTCATAAAAGAGACAAACTCTTTCGGTTTAAGTTTCAGTGCAAAACTTCAGGACAAAATTGAAATCACGGCAGACTCAAGCTTTAATTATGGAGCAACCTTCAGGCTGGCCTCTTCCAACATTCCTGTTTTTGAACCTTTCGGAGCAGACTGCGGTAACGGTATCGGAATTGGAATTATGGCAGGATTTGACTTTAACGGACTTTATATCGGAGCAAATTCCAATTTAATTTTCAAGCCGGTCTCCATTACTGATTCAGAAGGAAAACAGGACGAGAAACTCTGGAAAAACGGAATTACAATCGCAAAAACCACTAAAACCTATACAGCCGGTATTTACGGAGCCATTCAGAGTACATTCGGAAGCTGCAGTTTTGAATACAAGGACAGCGATGATAATACCATCCTGTTCTCAGAAAACCTTCGGGACAACAAAAGAGCCTTTGATGCAGGATTTGCCTTCAACACATATCTCGGTGCAAGCAGTACCCTCCTCAACTTTAACGGAGGCATGATTCTTTATCCGGAAACAGAATCTTATGTTTATGCAAAGCTCGGCTTTACGTTCATGATAAACTAAATTAAAATGGAGCTCACAGGAACCTCAGGATTTCTATTGTTTATGAGGTTCCTGTAACTAAATACATTCAGATTAAAACAGAACGGAGCCAGAACGACATGAAATTGTATTCAGGACATCAGGTTTTTCTTACAGGTCTTTTATGTGCTGCAGCAGGAGCTGCACTTGCCTACTATTCAGTAAAAATATCTGCTGCAGATAAAGAAAAGCCCTCTGTTCAGGCAAAAGCAGAAGACTATCTTACGGAAAATGAATCCTTTCCGATGACAAATGCCGTATCACAGATTCCTGTAAGTGATACTGCCGGATATACAAAAGACGAGCTTCAGAATATTCTTGTATACGAAAAATGCAACGAAGCTGTTGTCAACATTACAACCCAGACTATGGGATACAACTGGTTTTACGAACCTGTCATTACTTCCAGCGGTTCAGGCTCCGGTTCAATTATTGATGTCCGGGGTTATGTAGTAACAAATTACCATGTAATAAAAAATGCCTCGACCATAACGATTTCTCTTGCAGACGGAACCTCTTACGACGGACGCATAATCGGACAGGATAAAGAAAGCGATATTGCAGTTCTTAAATTTGATCCGGATGACAGTGTTGAACTTAAGACAATTGCCTTCGGAGAAAACTCCGGCCTTAAAGTCGGTCAGAAAGTCATTGCCATAGGAAATCCTTTTGCTCTTGAACGCACAATGACAACCGGAATCATATCAGGTCTTGGACGTCCTATACAGGAAGATGATGTAATAATCCGCAATATGATTCAGACAGATGCTGCCATAAACCCGGGAAACTCTGGAGGACCGCTTCTTGACAGTTCCGGTAACATGATAGGCATTAATACAGTAATCTACTCTTCCAGCGGAAGTTCCAGCGGAGTAGGTTTTGCAGTTCCTGTAAGCACGGCAAAAAGAGTAGTAAACGATCTCATAAAATACGGAAAAGTAAACAGAGGTACTATAAAAGTTTCTCTGGTTCAGAACACGGGAAGAATCGCTGCACACTCAAAAAGCCGCCTTTCTACAGGAATGATTGTCAGCAGGGTTGCAGAAAACAGCAAGGCAGAAGCAGCCGGTCTTAAAGGAGGAACCCAGGCAGTACGTTACGGCAGTTCCTTTAATTATCAGACAATATATCTGGGCGGTGACATAATCACGGCAATTGACAACATAACGGTAACAAAGCTTGCAGATTATTACAGTGCTCTTGAAGACAAGGTGCCTGGTGATAAAGTAAAGGTAACGGTATGGAGAAACAACGAATCAAAAGTCCTTACAGTTACTCTTGAAGAAGAATAAAAAGCTGTTGACAGAAGAAAAAAAAACAGAAAGTCGGGGCTGTCCAATAAGTATGTGTCATTGCCGCACTCGACTAAGTATGTGTCATTGCCGTGCTCGACAGTTTGTCATTGCCGTGCTCGACACGGCAATCTCTTGTATTTAGGGTTTAATACAAAACCTAAAAACGGCTGTGTCAAGGCTTTAAGCGTTAGCGTGCCTTGACTCGACGTATTGAGGGGGTAGTACAAACCCTCAAAACGGCGAAGTCAAGGCTTTAAGCGTTAGCGTGCCTTGACTCGACGTATTGTAATTAAATGGATTTTCGGGTCGCGCCCGAAAATGACACTTATAAAAAGTTGTTGACACCCTGTCATTGCCGCACTTGATGCGGCAATCTCTTGCATTGTAATTAAATGGATTTTCGGGTCGCGCCCGAAAATGACACTTATAAAAAGTTGTTGACAGCCCGAAAATGACATTTTTTGAACTTAATGCTATAATTAAATAAGATTGAAGTATTTTCTTTAATTCAGGAGAACGTATGTTTCGGAACTATCTAAATAAAATTACGGTCCTGATTTTTACAGTTCTTTTTCTTCTTTCAAGCTGTACACCTAAAAAAAAACAGGCAGCGAGTGAACTTACTCTTGTAATGGCAGAAGTAAATGCCGAAGATTCTATCTGCGGACAGATGGATCATGCTTTCAAGCAGAAAGTTGAGGAACTTTCAAAAAACAAAATCATAATCAATATTAAATACAACGGAATACTTGGAGACGAAAAACACGTACTGCAGTCCCTTATGACGGCAGACAGCTACATTCATCTTGCAAGAGTGGGTGCAAATCTCTCTGCTTATGGAGCAAAAAAATCAGCACTGCTTTCCATTCCCTACACATTTGAAAACAACGAACATTTCTGGAAATTTACACAAAGCCGGGCCGCACAGGAAATATTAAACGAAGCCTATGAAAAAAATACCGGAATAAAGGGTCTTTTCTTTGCAGAAGAAGGTTTCAGGCATTTTATTTCTTCCAAACCGGTTTATTCGGTAAAATCCATCCGCGGAAAAAAAATGCGTGTCTCAGGAACAATTCTCACAGGCATCGCAAATTCCCTGGAAGCAGAACCGGTTTACATGAACTTCAACAGACTTGCAAGAGCTTTTGCCTCCGGAGAAATTCAGTTAGCCGACCAGCCGCTTTCAAATTATTACGCAGATAATTTCTATATCTGCGCACCCTATGTCATTCTTGATGCCCATATGATAGGTGCCGTTCAAACGGTAATCTCTGCTTCCTGCTGGGATTCCCTTTCTGAAGAACAGCAGAAGATTTTTATTCAGGCAGGTCAGTATGCCCAGGATTTCTGCCGGCAGATAGAAAAAGACAGTGAAGCTGAAACCATCCGGATACTTACAGAAAAAGGAGTTTCCGTAACAAGAGTGTCAGATAAAACTCCCTGGAAAAACGCCTGCAGTGACTTCATACAGAAAAGTTCAGAAGAGTATCCAGAACTTTACAAACAGATTCTTGAGTCAGTAAACTAAAACCTCTATAATAAAGACTTCAGAATTGTCATACAACATATCAGTTGATTTTTTATTGGGAGAATACATTTATGCAGGGATACATTCATCAGCTTGAGAGTTTTGGCTGTGCGGACGGACCGGGGTCACGTTTTATTATATTTTTTGCAGGATGCCCGTTGAGATGCAAATTCTGCCACAATCCTGATACCTGGGACATGTCTAAAGGTAAACTTTATGATACGGATACACTTATAAAAGAAGCCCTTTCCTGCCGTTCCTACTGGGGCAAAAAAGGAGGCATCACCGTAAGCGGAGGAGAACCTCTGTTTCAGCTGGATTTTCTTCTGGAACTGTTTTCAAAAGCAAAAGAAAAAGGAATAAACACCTGCATCGATACAAGCGGCGGCTGCTTCACGGAAGAAGGAGAATGGTTTGAAAAATTCAAAAAACTCATGGAACTTACAGACATTCTCCTTATGGACATCAAGCATATAGATGAAGAAGAACATATCAAACTCACAGGTCATTCAATGGCAAACATAAGAAAGATGTTCCTCTATCTTGATAAAATAAACAAGCCTATCTGGATCCGTCAGGTACTTACTCCGGGCATTACAGATTCTGTTGAATACCTTACAAAAACACGAGATTTTATACGCACCCTTCATAACGTAAAACGTGTAGAAGTTCTTCCATATCACGGTCTGGGTATAATGAAATACAAGACAATGGGAATCGACTACCCTCTCAAAGATACCCCGTCCCCTACAGAAGAAAGCGTTGCTCAGGCAAAACAGATTCTTGAATGTGATTCCTATACCGCCTGGAAAGAATCCTGATTCTGTTTTTCTCTAAATCCTGAAACTTTTTCATAAAAAAAGCCTGCTTCTGCATCCAAAAGATCCAAAAGCAGGCTTTAACTTATTACTAATATTTCAACCACTTAACAGGCAGTTTACTTTCTGGCTTTAGAACTCCACTTTAAAAGTCCCTTTATCTGAACAGCAGTACTTTTTGGAGAAGGACCTCCGGTAACAGTTCTGTTATTCATGCACTCCCTCGGAGAAATCTTTTCATATATGTCTTCTTCAATAAGAGGAGAACACTGCTTAAGCTCTTCAATACAGAGATCTTCTATTTTGTCCAAGCCTGCATCTATAGCAAGACGAACTGCACTTGCAGCAACGCCATGAGCAGTTCTAAAAGGCAGCCCCTTGCTTACAAGATATTCTGCAACATCAGTAGCATTTGCAAAACCTCCTTCCACACTCTTTTCAAGGTTTGCCGTATTCCACTTTGCAGTCGAAACCATTGCAGTAAATACTTTAAGATTTGCTTCTACCGTATCAAGGGCATCAAAAAGAGGCTCCTTGTCTTCCTGAAGGTCCCGGTCATAGGCAAGAGGAAGACCTTTTACCATCGTAAGAAGATTCATCAGATCCCCGTAAACTTTTCCTGTTCTTCCGCGGATAAGTTCAGCAAAATCAGGATTCTTCTTCTGAGGCATGATGGAACTTCCAGTAGACCACTTTTCACTAAGGTCAACAAAAGCAAATTCCGTAGTAGACCAGAGAACAATTTCTTCACACATGCGGCTTAAATGGCTCTGAAGCATGGCAAAATCAGAAGTAAACTCAATGCAGTAATCACGGTCACTTACAGTATCAAGAGAATTTTCCGTTACTCCCTCAAAACCGAGAACATCGGCAACTCTCTCTCTGTTAAGACAGAGCGTACTTGTCTGCAGGGCACCGCTTCCCAAAGGAGAAAGAGAAATACGCTTAAGGGAATCCTCAAGCCTCTGCCAGTCACGCTTAAGCATAAAACTCCAGGCAAGAAGATGCTGTGCAAGAGTTCCAGGCTGGGCATGCTGCATGTGGGTATACCCCGTAAGAAGAGTATTTTTATGTTCTGAAGCAATCTTTACCAGTGCTTCAACAGTTGTAATTATCTCATTCTGTAAAAGAGGAATCACACGGCGAAGATAAAGACGTTCATCAAGAGCTATCTGGTCATTGCGGCTTCGTCCAGTATGAAGCTTTTTGCCAGGTTCACCGATTCTGTCTGTAAGAGTTGCCTCCACAAAAGAATGAATATCCTCTGCGCTGTAATCAATCTGAAGGGAACCGTTTTCCAGATCCTTTTCTATTGACTTCAAGCCTTTTATAATCTGCTCGGATTCTTTTTTAGAAATAATTCCTTGTTCTCCAAGCATCTGTGCATGTGCAATTGAACCATGAATATCGTCCAATGCCATTCTTTCATCAACGTGAATCGAAGTTTCAAATTCTACGGCAGCTGCATCCGGACCTTCTGCAAAACGTCCGTGCCATAAAGCTGCATGATTGTCGTTGGTAATGGTACCGTGTTTTTTTTCTGCCATAATCTATGCGTTCTTTTCCATCCAGGTCTGAATGCCTTTCTTTACATCATCATCAATGTCATGCTCAATCTTGCAGGCATTTTCTTCTGCCTGTTCCTCGCTGACACCGGTAATCTTAACCAGAAACTTTGTGAGAAGAACATGACGTTCATAAACCTCAACAGCCTTTTTCTTACCTTTTTCAGTAAGTTCAAGAGCTCCTATTTCATTTACCGTAACATAGCCGTTATCTTCAAGAATACCCATTGCACGACTTACGCTCGGTTTAGAAACATTAAGCTTTTTTGCAACATCTACTGAACGGGCAATACCAAATTCTTTATGGAGACGAAGGATTGCTTCGAGGTAATCTTCGCCTGATTCATGAATTTCTGCCATACATCCTCCTTATAAAGCCTGCAACTACAAATGATAAAAAGTACGGGGGAGTACTTTTTATCATGCTTTCTTTTTTCAGCTCATTACGTCCTTGCTTAAAGACATAATCATATCATAAATAGGTTTTCCACCAGGAACCATCGGAAGAACCATTTCATCAATATCAACTGTTACATCAATAACAGCCGGTTCCTCACTCTTAAATGCCTGAGTAAATACCTTTTCAAATTCAGCAGCATTTGAAGCCTTATAGCCTTTAATACCATAAGCTTCTGCAAGCTTGCACCAGTCAGGACCAAAATCCAGGGTAGTCTGGCTGAATCTCTTTCCGTAGAAAAGCCTCTGCCACATGCGAACATTTCCAAGGGCACCGTTATTTACAACAACAATTACAACAGGAAGATTGTAATGCTGAATAGTTGCAAGTTCATTACAGTTCATACGGAACGAACCGTCTCCTGCAATATGAACGACGCGGGCCTTCGGATTACCGATCTGAATACCCATTGCAGCACCTGTTCCGAAGCCCATTGTTCCGAGACCGCCGGAAGTAACAAAAGTACGTGGTTTCTTAAACGGATAGAACTGTGCCGTCCACATCTGATGCTGTCCGACTTCAGTGGTAATAAATGTATCATCCCCTGCAACCTTATTTATACATTCACAGATGAACTTAGGGTTTACAGAGTTTTCAGGCTGACGGTTATAAGTTGAAGGAACCTCACTCTTCCATGTCTGAATGCGTTCCATCCAGTCCGGTCTCTTTGTTTCTTTAATGAGAGGAATGAGCCGGTTAAGGATTTCTTTAATGTCTCCTACAAGAGAACCGTCTGTAGGAATATTCTTGTTGATTTCTGCAGGATCAATATCAATATGGAATACCTTTGCATTAAGTCCGAATTTTGAAGGATCCCCGATTACACGGTCAGAGAAACGTGAACCTAAAGCAATAATAAGGTCACTTTCCGTAATAGCCATATTGCTTGCTTTTGTACCGTGCATACCTACCATCCATGTACACAAAGGATGATCTGACGGGAATGCAGCACGAGCCATAAGGCTTTCACTTACAGGAATTTCTGCCTTTTCTGCAAAAGCAAGAAGTTCTTTTTCTGCACCGCTTATTACGACACCGCCGCCTGCATAAATTACAGGTCTCTGGCTTGCATTAATAAGTTCGGCAGCGGCCTTGATTTCTTCATCAGTCGGAACTGATACAGAGAAAACCCTCTTAAGGTTAGCATGAGAAGCTGTAAGGGCCTTTTCCATTCCCTCAGACTTAGAAACAGGCTCAAATTCAACCTCTGCAGCCGTAATTTCTTTAGGAATATCAATAAGAACAGGACCCGGTCTTCCGCTGGAAGCAATTGCAAATGCCTCACGGATAGTAGATGCAAGTTCATTTACATTCTTTACCATGAAGTTATGTTTAGTTATTGGAAGAGTAACACCGGTAATGTCGATTTCCTGGAATGTGTCTTTTCCAAGAAGCGGAGTTGCAACATTACATGTAATTGCTACGATTGGAGAAGAATCCATATATGCAGTTGCAATACCTGTTACAAGATTTGTTGCACCAGGACCAGATGTTGCCATACATACACCGACTTTTCCTGTTGAGCGGGCATAACCGTCAGCAGCATGAGCAGCAGCCTGTTCATGTGCAGTCAGAATATGTCTGATTCTATCTGAATTTTTATAAAGTGCATCATAAATATTAAGAATGTTTCCTCCAGGGTAACCGAATACAGTGTCAACACCCTGCTCAATCAAACACTCAATAACAACCTGTGATCCTGAAATTTTCATTAGTTCCTCGATAAAAAAATATATTTGCGGGCATTATAAAACTAAAAACTTTTTACAAATGCCGGTTTTTATAGGAGATTTCCCATGGTGCTATAATAATGAATTTAACTCAGCGTTTCAACGATGTATCTAAAAATAGAATCACGTAGCAACAACCTGGTTTTTACCATGCCGCTTACCGTAATAGAGAAGATTGTCTGCATTCCGTACGGCTTCCTCAAAATTAAGACTATTACCGTCGCAAACCCCTGCCGTAAGGGTAACATATATTTTTGCACCGTCTTCATTTATTGCGGAAGAACTGATTATCCTGCATATTTCATTTATTTTATCCTGAGCCTGAGGCACCGTATAATCCGGAAACAGGAGAATGAATTCTTCTCCACCCCATCTTACAGCCAGCTGACCTTCCTCCAAATGATTTACAAAAGCATCACTGACGGTTTTAAGAACAACGTCACCAAGATGATGGCCGTACATATCGTTAATATGCTTGAAATCATCTATATCAAGCATTCCGATGGCAAAATTAATATTATGGGATGCAATGTATTCCTCAACATACCGCCTGTTGTATAATCCGGTAAGAAGATCGTGATTTACGTTGTAATCAAGACGCTCTCTGGTCTTTCTCATGTCCCTCATAAAAAAATATGAAGTAATGAATATCGCCAGCGAAATAAAACACATGTTCAGGATTGAAAAAGTAAAACTGTAATTCTGAAGCTTCCTGTAAATTTCAGGATAGAATGTAAACCGAAACCACCATAAAGTAACGATAAAAACAGAAGAAAAGAGTCCGACAATATGGAACAGCCAGTAAAACCTTCTGTAAGACGGAACAAGATAAAAAATAAGGGACAGAGTTCCCACTACAAAAAACAGAAATCCAAATTCTCCGCCTGTAAAAAGTGAACAGGAAACTGAATAAATGTTTATTTCAAAATAGGCTATTATTATCGATCCTTCTGTTATAGGACGCTTAAAAAAAGAAAGCCACAGATACACTGACACGCTGAGCAGATTTATTCCGCAGGGAATCCAGCACTGAAAGAAAGCAAAGACGATTACGTAAAAGACATGTACTGCAAGACATAAAAGCATGAAGAGTTTATTTTTTTCTTTTGTAGCCCAGTCTACCAGTCTGCTCATTTTTACTCTTCTCCATAGAACTGAAGCAGATCATTCAGGGAGCGGACAACTTCGTTTTCATCATAATATGAATCAGGTTCAGCTTCCCCGGCATACTCCTGATTGTCAGAATAATAATCTGAATAATTTCCAAACACAGTCTCTAAATCTGAGTCGCGGAATGTTCTTCCGGAAGCATAAACTTCTGAAGAATAAAGATTTTTTTCTACATCTGTATAGTCATAGTCTGAATCAAAGGCTTCGTAATCCCACGTATTACGCTTAGCATATCCCTTAGACCGGATGTAATCAGAAAGTTTTTTTGATTCACCGTAAACCCCTGCAATAACAGCATCAGGCGAAACATTTTCAAAGGCACCGCTCTTCAAAACTCCCTCTCCCCACATAAAGACAATACGGAGATTAGGACAGTTGCGGCATACATTCTCAGGAACGTCTTCCCGTATAAAATTTCCGAAATAAGCCCAGTAAATATTCTCGTGCCCCGCAAAGCAGTTTTCCGGCAGAGGAAGGGTTGCATATGTCGAAGCATTTACTGCATAGCTGGAATCACCTATATCAATGCAGACATATTTATCTTTAGAATTTTCTATATGCTTTTTCAATTCATAAAAACTGCGGGGAGACTGAAGTCCTGAAAAGAAAATATACTCAATCGGACCTGTAAGCGTGTTGGCCGTATTAGTTTCAAAATACTCATGAAGAGCCTGAATCATGGCAGGAGTTACATCTGAAGGAATAAAATCATCTGCAAGGACAAGTTCATAAGTTTTTTCGTCACTGAGACCACGAACCGTCTGTTCCAGTTCTGAGAGGTGAATATTAAGTACTGAAATCTCTTCATCAGCCAAAGCCGTGGACTGAACTCCATGCAGACTTTGAGCCATGAACGCTATGGATAAAGCAATTACAGTCGTTATCCTTTTCATACAGTTTTAATTATATCAAAAATCTCCACAGCTGTCTTGAAAAATCACAGTAATTGTCTAAAAAAAACACATGTTTTCTAAAATTTTTAATCAGGCATAGTCCTGAAAAACCGGCCCACTATTTCTTTAGACTTTATTACGTTTATGAAGGCATTCTGATCCTTTATGCGGATTGCCCTTTCGAGACTGCCGCTTTCCGAAGATGATACTACGCAATACAAAAGATAGTGTTTATTTCCGCTGAACTGTCCCTTGCCTTCAAAAACCGTTGCAGTATGATTTGTAAGGAACAGGATAACCTCAAAGATTTCATCCGGTTTGTCCGTAATTATAAGAAGCGTTGTTTTGGAATACTTTTTATACAGCAGGTTTATGGTAACTGTAGAAACATACTGAAAAATTATTGAATACAGGGCTTTATCCCATCCCATTAAAAAACCGGCCGTAAGGAGAATAAGGGAATTAAAGGCCAGAATCCAGTTCCAGGCAGACTTTCCGGTACGTTCACTTACATAAATGGCTATAAAATCCGTTCCCCCGGAAGAGCTTTCTGCAAAAAGACACAGGCATATAGAAACTGCACAGAGCATTCCTCCGAACACGGAACACAAAAGTATGTCCTGAGTTACATGCAGTGCCTCTACTCCCCGCAGAATATCCGTAAAGAAACCGGAAACAACAATCATGATTACACTGAATATCGTAAATTTCTTTCCGATGAATTTAAATCCTACGACAACCGGTACTGCATTGAAGGCATATACCAGGACGGAAAAAGGAATGTTAATGTTAAAATATTTTTGAAATACAACCTGAATCAGTACTGCAAGTCCGGAAAAACCGCCCGGAAAAAGATTTGCACTGTATACAAAAACGTTAAAATCAACGGCAAGAACAAGTCCGCCTATAATAACGAGAAAAAGCCGTTTCAAGTCATTTAATATAGAATTTTTCATTACGCTCTATATTATGAACTTTAACGGCTTTTTTTCAATAAGTATGGTTAACGGGGCTGTCCAATAAATATGAGTCATTGCCGTGCTCGACAGCTTGTCATTGCCGTGCTCGACAGCCTGTCATTGCCGCACTTGATGCGGCAATCTCTTGTAATTGTAATCAAATAGATTTTCGGGTCGGAGCCCGAAAATGACATTTTAAGTATGAGTCATTGCCGTGCTCGACAGCCTGTCATTGCCGCACTTGATGCGACAATCTCTTGTAATTGTAATCAAATAGATTTTCGGGTCGGAGCCCGAAAATGACATTTTAAGTATGAGTCATTGCCGCACTCGACAGCCTGTCATTGCCGCACTTGATGCGGCAATCTCTTGTAATTGTAATTAAATAGATTTTCGGGTCGGAGCCCGAAAATGACATTTTGGTCATCCCCGCGGTTTTGTTACGTAAGCCTTACTGTAATATTGCACCTGAACCATGCTTCGCATGGTTGTCGAGTTTCGCTCTGCGAAACTCGCGGTTTTGTTACGTAAGCCTTACTGTAAAATTGCTCCTTTGTCGGCACTGCTTACAAGTTTAGCGTATCTTGCCAGGTAGCCTTCTTTTACTTTTGGTTCCGGAGCTTTCCATGCGGCACGGCGTTTTGCAAGTTCTTCATCACTTACATCAAGGTGAATCTTGTAATTATTTATATCAAGCGTAATTTTATCACCTTCTTCCACCAGTGCAATAGGACCTCCGACAGCTGCCTCCGGTGAACAGTGGCCTAAAGAAGCTCCGCGGGTTGCACCTGAGAAACGTCCGTCTGTAATAAGGGCAACCTGCTTATCAAGCCCCTGTCCTGCAAGAGCAGCAGTAACTGCAAGCATTTCACGCATTCCAGGACCGCCTTTAGGACCTTCATAACGGATAACTACAACATCCCCCGGCTTAATCTGTGCTTTCTGTACAGCTTCCATAGCCTCACTTTCGTCATTAAATACACGGGCTGGACCTGTATGAAGCATAAGCTCTTTTGCACAGGCAGAACGCTTTACTACAGTTCCATTTGGAGCAAGGTTTCCAAAGAGCACGGCAATGCCGCCGTTGTCGCTGAACGGATTTTCTATAGGACGCAGTATTTCAGGATTGCGGTTTACGACACCCTTTATGTTTTCTGCAATTGTTTTACCGGTTGCAGTTATCAAATCTGTGTGGATAAGATTTTTCTTTGCAAGTTCTGCAAGAACAGCCTGTACACCGCCTGCATCATCCAGTTCACACATAAAAGTATGTCCGGCTGGAGCAAGATGGCAGAGATTAGGAGTACGGTTAGAAATCTCATTAACCTCATGAAGATCAAGTTCAAGTCCTGCTTCATGCATGATTGCAGGAACATGAAGCATAGTATTTGAAGAACAGCCCAGAGCCATGTCTGCAGCAAGGGCATTCTCAAAATTTTCTTTTGTCATCATGCAGCGGGCTGTAATTCCACGGCGGTACATTTCCATTACCTGCATACCGGCATGTTTTGCAAGAGCAATACGTTCACCTGTAACTGCAGGAATCGTTCCGTTTCCAGGAAGACCGAGACCAAGAACTTCCGTAAGACAGTTCATGGAGTTTGCAGTAAACATTCCCGAACATGCACCGCAACCCGGGCAGGCACGATGTTCCATTTCCTTAAGCTGAGCTTCCGTTACCTTACCTACAGCAAGACCACCGACAGCTTCAAACATATCTGTAAGGGAAAGATTTTTTCCTGAATATGGATTAGAAGGATCATTACCAGGCAGATGACCAGGCATCATAGGACCGCCGGAAACAAATACTGTAGGAAGATTAAGGCGGGCTGCAGCCATAAGCATACCAGGAACAATCTTGT
This sequence comes from Treponema rectale, assembly GCF_014202035.1. Lineage (NCBI taxonomy): Bacteria > Pseudomonadati > Spirochaetota > Spirochaetia > Treponematales > Treponemataceae > Treponema > Treponema rectale. The sequence goes on along the minus strand of NZ_JACHFR010000001.1, from coordinate 66,498 downwards.
CACAGTTAGGAATCATAACAAGAGCATCAAACTGATGAGCCTTGGCAACACATTCAACAGAGTCTGCTATAAGTTCACGGGTTACCAGGGAATATTTCATTCCCTCGTGTCCCATGGCAATACCGTCACACACACCTATTGCAGGAAACTCTATAGGAGTTCCCCCTGCCATGCGTACACCGGCCTTTACAGCTTCTGCTATGCGGTCAAGTTCAATATGTCCAGGAATAAGTTCATTTTTTGCACAGATTATACCAACCATAGGCTGTGCAAGTTCCTCATCAGTGTATCCTGATGCGTAATAAAGAGAGCGGTGCGGAGCACGGGCGGTTCCGCAGCAAGCGTTATCTGATTTTTTTGCCATAATTCACCTCGAAATATAAATCAATTACAATTTTCAAGGTGAATTATACCTTTGCATTTACATTGCGTAAAGTGAAACTATTTTTACATCATATTGCATAAAACGCAATACACCTGCTGTCAGAATGAATATTTAACACTTCCGTCTTCAAGAGCAGTAGTTGTAAGTTCCCTTCCGGTACCCCCGCTTACAACCGTTATATCTCCGGCATTTTCCAGAATGAACACAGGACCGGTATATTCATATCCATCATTACTTTCCGTTTTTACAGTAATAACCCTTCCTTTTACTGTAATAATCAGATTAACACTCATTCCGCCTGTAAATCCTGAGTTTCCGCCCATACACTGGGTAACGGTAAAAGCTGATTCTTCAGAAATCAGAGTTCCGTCTATAATTGCGCTTTCTTCATAATTACCAGAGTCGTATTCAGGCATATAAAACTCTGCATAACCGCAGGTACCGTAATACTTAATGCAGTCTGACAGACAGGCCCGGTATTCACTAGAAATACCGCTATATTCGCTTGAATTATCAACATAACGCTTAAGTTCCGCCGTTTTTACAATCAGTTCTTCATTAAGCACTGTCGTCATTCCTTTTACAATTTCTACACAGGAATCATTTTTAAAAAAGAAATCATAGACTCTGGTATCATTTTCACTCAGACAATACATCGAACAATAATACAGGCCGGCAGGAAGACTTATACTGGAAGAAGAAGTAAAAACTTGAGTTTCCGTACTATAAACAAGTTGCTCTTCAGCAGCAACTTCAAGAGTTTCAAGATTCTTTACCTGCAGCAAAAACTTATAATTCTCAGCTTCCGTACCCAGTCTGTCTTCACGATTAAAAGGTATGGTTAAAGAAAGATATCCATTTCCTGACAGGTCAAGAGAAGTACTTACAGGCGAAACACTTACAGAAAACGAATCTGTCTCCCCTGCGCCTATACTAAAAACCGTATGTCCCTGAAAAAAGTAATAACCAGAATCAGAAACATATTCTCCACTTTTAACATAAACTAAGTAGGAACCGGCTTCAAGAGCACAGGTAACAGAAGTTGAGACGGATTCAATGTAAACTCTTTTATCACAGTCTGCACTTTCTACAGACTTCAGAATTTCTGCTGCAGTTTTTCCCTGCATGTTGTAAAACCAGAGGCTGTAAGAAACTCCGTCTTCAGCATAAGGTCGTACACATCTGGCCCCGTTGCCAACTGATACTTCTACAGTTCCATAACTGCCTTCAATGTTACTTTCGTCTTTTACGGAAAAACCGCAGGAAACAAAAATACTTACACAGGCAACACTAAATATGTTTAATAAAAAAGCTCTGAATCTTTTCATCATGGTCCTCCGGATTAATGACTAAAACTGAAAACAGAAGAAACTGTTGTCTTTTGCGACGTAGATTTCTTTGTGATTACACATACGACTTCATTATTAGATTCTACAAGATAAGGTGTACTTGCATAGTTAATTAAAAAACTTATATCCGATGAAACACGGTTTCCGTTTATAAACCACTCATAAGAATAATCAGTTTCACTATATTCAAGCCATTCATCACCAGACTGATAAACTGCATGCAAAGAATAGTACTTATCATTACCTGTCATTGACGCATCTTCCAGATTCTTATATTCATCTTCATCTTCATCGATATATCTGATATAAAGAGTATTAAATCCGCCGCCAATATCCACGTTGCCGGTAACCGTACCGTTATTCAAAGTAATGGCATCTGAAGATACTACAAGCTTGTCAGCATCATCCTTATAGCCGCTTCTGTATTTAGCAAGCAGAGCTTCTGCAGAGCCGTCCGGATTGAAATACTCCAGCACAACATTCAGATAATAATCTCCATTAGGAAGACGGGAAAGATTATAGCTGGTAACATCAAATTCATTTGCAATGGTATTACTTATCGCACCTAAAGTTAAATTAGAATCAGAAGTGTTTATTTCAATACTAGAGTCGCTTACTCCCTCAATTGCAGGAATAGTCCATACATATGTAATAGTATAAGCGGGATATTCAGTTTCCGAACTATCTACCGTAGCATAATTCGGAACAGACTCAAGTTCCCGAAGTTCAGACAGAAAATTAGGAGCAGAAGAAACATAAAGAATATTACTATCAGCATCCGGATAAATATATACAGATGCAACCTGAGGCCAGGTCCAGCATACATCAACATCACAGGAAGCATAGCAGGAAGAATTAAGGACAAAGTTAAGTGTCTGCTCTCCAAGAACTTTATGGAATGCAGTTGAAACCCTTTCAGAAGCAACTGTATAATCACCACAGGTTCCAGTATCTTTGTTGTAAACTTTTACAAAACTTTCAGACGTTCCGTCGGTATACTTCTGAGTAATCTTAAACTCAGCCATGGAATTAGCAAGCAGATTTACATTAAGCTTTCCGTTTTCATCCAGAGAACTACATTCTACCGTTACGCCCGCAAACTCCTTTATAGAAAAACCTTTTATTTCTCCTTCAGTCCAGGCGGAATTTCCTGACAAAGAAATATACGATGCCCCCAGTCCAGAATAATAAGAACCTACATCAGAAACCGTTTTACTTCCGCTGGAAACAGAATTTCCAGAGATAGAGCCCATTGTAGTTTTACCTAAAATATAAAATGAATATGAAAAATCTGAATTAACTAAAGACGGAGTTAAGGAGGATGAATAAGACATTTCAGTTATTTCATCCGGAGCTGCAGTAAACTTAGCCCTGAAATCTTCAAGACATGCACGGTATTCTTTTTCATTAAACTTTGCACAGGTAGGACTTTCACAGAAAAAAGTTACAGCATAAAAAGATTCATCCGGATCAGAATAATCTGCACCTGTAAAATCTGCATATTCAGAAGAAACATAAAGCGTTCCCTCGGTTTTTACTTCATAAGTGGTTCCAGACCCATAATAACGTGTCATCTCATAACCGTCTCCCTGGGGATATACAGTTAAGTCAGGTTTAAAATCAGATACAAGTTTAAGATTAAAAACGTTTTTTCCAGGCTTTACATAATACAGGGATTCTTCATCAGATTCTGTTTTAGTACGGTAACAGGTAAATTCCTGAGCAACATCTGCACCCGGCTTTTTATATGTAAGCATTAAACTAGAAGAAACGAAATATCTTTTTCCTTCAGAAAGCCCTTCTACAGGAAGATTAATATTTTTCTTTGCCTGAATATCAGAAAGAGTTATTTCTTTTTGAACAATAACAGGTTCTCCTCCCTCGTCAGCTTTCATATTGTCATAATCAAAAACAAAAAGTTCAATTCTGAAGGACACATCAGTACAGTCACTGAACCATTCATTTGTATCAATTACATTTTTTAAAACACCGGCATTAAAACTTACAACAAAACTACTTTCTTCCTCAGATACCGGATTAGAACAGGAAGTAAAAAAAGTAAGCACAAGTCCAAGCATTATAAAACAAAATTTTCTCATGAATTCCTCCTAAAGTTCATGCAATAAATACTTACCTATACATATTCTATCTGACAATTTAATTATTCTTCAATATTATAACGGCTAAATATAACTTTTAAAGATTATTTTTTATTATTTAGAGGAAAAAAAAGAAAAAAAAATCCCCGGCCTGGTATTACAAACCGTAAATACCACCGGGGGTCTAACTTTATATGACTTAAAAAATTAAATCACAAAATTAGAATGTATGTTTCCAGTATACAGGGAAGTAGAAGCCAAGATAATCAACTTCTGCAGTACCAATACCTGTATCTACCTTAAGTCCGCTTGTAAAACCAACATCAACTGCTACACCAAGAGTATCATGTTCTGTAAATGCAAAATCAAGAGCTGCTTCAGCTGCATAAATTGAACCAATATCAGTGTCGCTGTTAAGGTCTGTTCCGATTTTTCCTGTAAGAGAAAGATCAAGCTGATCGTTGATTCCGATTCCTACAGTAACTGCTCCGTAAAGGTCAAACAATGAATCTTCTGAGTTTGTATTTCCTGCAGCTTCAAATGTAAGTGCAACAGGAAGAACATCTGTTACTTCTACAGCAACGTTCCAGAGGTTTTCTCCATAAACTGAACCGTATCCATCCAATGCCCATACAGGATCTTCAACACCAACTGCATCCCATGCATGTGCAAAACCAGCGCGGAGGTTTACGCCTTCAACCTGTCCGAAAAGACCTGCTGAATAGATGTAAAATCCGAGAAGTCTTTCGTCACTGTCTGCAACATCACGTACTGATGCACCGATTTCTGCAAGACCGAAGTCATAGATTGCACCGATACCGACATTGATTTTTTCTTCTGTTGTTTCAAGTCCTTCTTTTGTTTTTCCGTCAACAAGAACCCAGTTTGTAGTTTCTTCTGTAAATGGAAGAGTTACACCAAAGCGGAGGCCGGCAACCTGTTCAGGGCGGAATATTACAGAAAATCCTGAAGAACCGATGTTTCCGGCAGCAACATTGTCATCGTAAATCGGGAAGTATGATCCTTCTGCAAAAATATCTGAGTGATATGTAAGAGAAAGGAAAGAAAGAGGGCGTACTTCTACGTACCAGTCCTTTACAAGACCATTCCATTTAAGACCGTAGTCATCTTCACTTCCATCCTGGTGTCCGATAGAAACATCAGCCTTAACCATTGCATCAACCTTATCAGTAAGGATTTCTGCATAGATGCGGTTTGTAAAACACCCTGGAAAACTTTAGACTCGTCTTCCTCTTCTAAACTGCCAATCTTGTAAGTTGATTTTTCTACAAGTGTCATGTCAGAAAACAACTTGTTGTAGGCGTTAAATGTTACTTCTGCAAAAGCTGAAGAACTAAAAGCAAGAACTGCTGCTGCAGCCGCAATTGTAAACTTTTTCATCAATTATCTCCTTAGCAATGTAAGTTTTGCAAACTTCTAGTTTTACAAACTTCTAGTTTTACAAACTTCTAGTTTTGCTGACTTACATCACTAATTCAATAATTAAGTAAAAAGTTAATTTAAGTCAACTTAAATGAGACTTATTATCAAAAGTATTATTAGTTTTTTTATAACAAAAAATCCCGGTCTGTAACTTTTTTAAGAAACAGCCGGGAGTAAAAAAAAGAATCAGGCTTATATCAGTTTCTGATATTTCTTTTCTATATCCTTGATAAGCTTGTATTCAAAAGAATCTACCAGAGCCAGCCATGAAGCTTCGACAACGTCACAGCTTACCCCCATTGTAGTCCAGGTAGAAGAACCGTCTGTTGATTCAATAAGAACACGTACTTTAGAAGCCGTAGCACTCTTAGAATCAAGAACACGAACCTTATAGTCCGTAAGATGAATCTGTTCTACAGTAGGATAGAATTTCTTAAGGGCAGAGCGAAGGGCAACGTCCAGTGCATTTACAGGACCATTTCCTTCTCCTGCGGCAAGACGGGTATTTCCTTCAACTTCAATCTTAATCTGGGCAAAAGAATAAAGTCCCTTTTCTATAAGAGGATATTCATCCGTAGATTTATAATAATGAAGCTTGAAGAACGGCTGATACTTACCGATTGCCTTTCGTACCAGAAGTTCAAAACTTCCGTCAGCACCTTCAAACTGATATCCCTGATGTTCAAGTTCCTTTACCTGCTTAATGATGTCACTGACAATAGGAGAAGACTTTGTTATTGTTGAATCAAATTTCTGAATCTTTTCTATTATCATGCTGCGGCCGGCAACTTCACTCATAAGGAACACACGTTCATTTCCTACAGTTTCCGGTTCAATATGTTCATAGGCAAAAGGGTTTTTAAGGACGGCATCAATATGCATTCCGGCTTTATGGGTGAATGCATTCTGACCGACATAAGGCATGCCGGTATCAAGAGGAATGTTTGTAATTTCTGCAACCCTTTTACAGATCGGTGTAAGATGACGGATATTATCGTCTTCAATACATTTGTATCCCATCTTAAGCTGAAGGTCTGCAATGATGGTACTCAAGTTTGCGTTACCGGTACGTTCTCCAAAACCGAGAAGAACTCCCTGAACATGAGTTGCTCCATTCTCTACAGCAACAAGGGAATTGGCAACGGCAAGCCCGGAATCATTGTGAGTATGAATTCCAACCTTAACGGCAGAACCGAATTTTTCTGTAACTGCTTTTACTGCAGCAGCACATTCACTTATCATTGCGCCGCCTTTAGTTTCGCAAAGACATAAAACTGTAGCACCGCCCACAACAGCAGCTTCCAGAGCCTTCATGGCATACTCAGCATTTGCCTTGTATCCGGTAAAAAAATGTTCCGCATCAAAAATAACGTTACGGCCACGGCTGGTAAGATAAGCACAGGTATCCCTGATCATTTCAAGATTTTCTTCAAGACTTGCATGAAGAATTTCCGTTGCCTGAAAATCCCAGGTTTTTCCAAAGATAACTACTGTTTTTGTTTCTGCACTTAAAAGAGACTGAAGGTTTGCATCTTCTGCACAGGAACAGTCCCTGCGGCGGGTAGAACCAAAAGCAACAATCTCAGAAGTCTTAAGTTTAAGTTCTTTTGCCCGCTGAAAGAATTCCATGTCTTTTGGATTTGAACCGGGATTGCCGGCTTCGATATATTTAACGCCAAGTTCATCAAGAGCTTCTACAATATGAATTTTATCCTGAACCGAATAAGAAATTCCTTCTCCCTGAGAACCGTCGCGTAATGTCGAATCCAATATTTCTACGTTTTTCATACAACTCCTGTAATTACAATGCTGCTTTTATTGCTGCAAGAAGTTCCGGATATTCCTCAAAAGCCTTAAGTTCCGGATTAGCAGCCTTTATTGCATCTGTACTCTTAAACAAAAATCCTGCCTTGCTTGCCTTAATCATTGCAAGGTCATTATGACTGTCCCCGCTGGCAATTGTATCAAAACCGCAGGACTGAAGAGCCTTTACAGTCGTAAGTTTTGACTGAGGACAACGCATTTTAAATCCCGTGATTTCTCCGTTTTCTGCAACTTCAAGACTGTTACAGAAAATTGTAGGCCAGCCCAGTTTTTTCATCAGAGGAGAAGCAAACTGGGTAAAAGTATCACTGATAATGACAACCTGTGTAATTGAACGAAGTTCATCAAGAAACTCTTTTGCCCCTGGAAGAGGATCAATCTTAGCAATTGTATCCTGAATTTCTTTAAGCCCAAGACCATGCTCTTTAAGAATACCAATTCTCCACTTCATAAGCTTGTCATAATCAGGCTCATCACGAGTAGTCCTCTTAAGTTCAGGAATACCTGAAGCTTCTGCAAACGCAATCCAGATTTCCGGAACAAGAACACCTTCAAGATCAAGACATACTACATTCATACCCATTTTATTATCTCCATTATTTTTATACTGATATTAAAAAAGTCCGCTGATTAATCCGTCATCATCAACATCTATGTTAAGAGCCGACGGAGCCTTCGGAAGTCCAGGCATATCTACAATATCACCTGCAAATGCAACTACAAATCCAGCCCCGCTGTACAGCTGAACATCACGAACAGGGAATACATAGCCCGACGGGGAACCCAGCATGGACTTGTCATGACTGATGGAATTCTGTGTCTTAGCCATGCACACAGGAAGTTCTCCATAACCGGCAGCTGAATAAGCCGAAATTTTTTTAAGAGCCTTAGGATCAAATTCAACATGATCTGCTCTGTAAATCTCTTTTGCAAGAGTTTCTATTTTTTCTTTAAGCCCAAGCTTCAAGTCATAAAGCGGTTTAAAAGCAGACGGCTTTTGAGTAAGTTCAACAATCTTTAAGGCAAGCTCTTTCGCTCCATCTCCGCCTTTACCCCAGCCTTCACAAAGAACAGCTTCACTGCCGGCATCAAGGGCAAGTTTTTTTACAAGTTCAATTTCTGCATCCGTATCAGAGATGAATTTATTTACGGCAACAACTACGTTTACGCCAAACTTTTTCATGTTCTCAATATGGCACTTAACGTTGGCAAAACCAGCCCGAAGAGCATCAAGATTTTCTATTCCAAGATCTGCCTTTGCAACACCGCCGTGCATCTTTAAAGCCCTGATGGTAGCAACAATTACAGCTGCATCTGGAGCAATTCCGTTTAAGCGGCACTTGATATCCATAAACTTTTCTGCACCAAGATCTGCAGCAAAACCTGCTTCCGTTACAACGTAATCTCCTGTAGCCAGGGCACACAAAGTTGCATTTATAGAATTACATCCATGAGCAATATTTGCAAAAGGTCCGCCATGAATGAATGCAGGATTTTTTTCAAGAGTCTGAACAAGATTAGGTCTGATTGCATCCTTAAGCAGAGCAGCTACGGCACCGGTACATTTTAATTCACCAAAAGTAACCGGACGTTTTGAATAAGTTTCTCCGATTGTAATACGGTTTATGCGATCCTTTAATTCAGAAATTGTTTTTGAAAGACATACAATTGCCATGATTTCTGAAGCAACGGAAATCTGAAAATGACTTTCTCTCGGCACACCGTCAATGCGGGAACCAAGACCTATGATTACATTTCGAAGGGCCCTGTCATTTAAATCAACGCATCTTTTCCAGGAAATCGTGCGTGGATCAATGCCAAGTTCATTTCCCTGCTGAAGATGATTATCAATAAGGGCAGCCATAAGATTGTTTGCAGCCGTTATTGCATGAATGTCTCCGGTAAAGTGAAGGTTTATGTCTTCCATCGGAACAACCTGGGCATAACCTCCGCCACAGGCTCCTCCCTTTACACCGAAGCACGGGCCTAAAGAAGGTTCCCTCAAGGCTATTACAGTCTTTTTTCCGATTTTATTAAGGCCGTCACCCAACGCAATTGTAACAGTAGATTTTCCTTCCCCTGCTGCAGTCGGTGTCATAGCTGTAACAAGAATGAGTTTTCCGCGACTGGAGGAATCTGCTGCTTTTGCCTGCAAAGCCTTTAATTTTGCAAAAGAAACCTTTGCCTTATACTTTCCATAAAGTTCAAGTGACTCTTCTGAAATTCCAATTTTAGATGCAATTTCCGTTACCGGAATCATTACATTTTTCTGAGCAATTTCTATATCTGTCATTACAGCTCCCTGCCTTTTAGATGCACAGAGAATAGCAGATTAATGACTTTTTTTCTATACAATGGGCTGAACATCAAGGACAGACAGTTCTTCTTCTGTAAGTTCCCTGTATTCACCAGAGGCCAGGGCAGGATCAAGGACAAGTCCGTTTATCTGTACCCGCTTAAGATGAATTACTTCATTTCCTAAAGCTGCAAAAATTCTCTTTACTTCGTGGAACATTCCTTCGGTAACAGTAATGAAACAGACTTCAGAACTTTTCCATTCAACAACAGCCGGCCGGCAGTCAGCTTCCGGAGCCTTTCCTTCCGCCGCAATATGAATGCCGGCAGCAACCCGGGCCGTATAATCTTCCTGTGTTTTACCATCAACAGAATCCCTTAGCGTTACCTGATATTTTTTAGGAATGTTGTACTTAGGTGAAGTAAGCCTGTGATTAAGGTTTCCGTCAGTTGTAAGGATAAGCAGTCCTTCCGTATCTGCATCAAGCCGTCCTACCATACTGATTGAACCGGTGGCCACAAAGCGCCTTGCATCTTCATCACTTAAAAGATCATAAACAATTTTATGACTGTCACTTTTTGTCGAACATACATAGCCTGCAGCCTTATTCATCATAAAATGATAATTACGTTTTGTTTCAAGTTTTTTACCCTCTACAACAATTTCGTCCTTATATACATTTACGTGGGCACTTTCCTGCAGAATACTTTCTCCGTTAACCACTACCGCGCCGGAATGAATTATCCGCTTAACTTCCTTTCGGGTTCCAAAACCTTCATTTGCAAGAACTTTATCAAGTCTTTCTGATTCTTTTAAATTAGCCATGAGCTGATTATACCAAAACTTCAGGTTTTCATACAAACCTTATTCAGCTATAATGAATGTGCTGTGTACTTTTTAATTGCTTACTATTATTTAAAAGGGGAATGCAACCTATGGAAAAATCTAAAGTTTATTTTACTGACTTCAGAACTCAAAAAGACGGCGGACTTACAGAAAAATTAAAAAAACTCTGCAAAAAAGCAGGTATCGAAAATATTGATTTTAACGGAAAATTTACAGCCATAAAACTTCACTTTGGAGAAGACGGCAACCTTTCTTTTTTACGTCCTGATTACGCCAGAGCCGTTGCTGAACTTGTAAAAGAACTGGGAGGCAGACCTTTTCTTACGGATTCAAACACCCTTTATCCCGGATACAGAAAAAATGCACTGGATCATCTGGATGTTGCATACAAACACGGATTTTTTCCGATGGCAACAGGCTGTCAGATAATCATCGGAGACGGTCTTAAAGGAACTGATGAAGTTGAAGTCCCGGTAAAAAACGGAGAATACTGCAGGACTGCAAAAATAGGCCGGGCAATAATGGATGCAGATGTTTTTATATCCCTGGCCCACTTTAAAGGACATGAAGCAACAGGTTTCGGAGGAACCTTAAAAAATATCGGCATGGGGTGTGCAAGCCGCGCCGGTAAAATGGAACAGCACAATTCCGGAAAACCTGTAGTCAATCAGGATGCCTGTAAAGGCTGCCGTGTCTGCTCAAAAGAATGCGGAAGTGATGCAATTTCTTATCAGAATAAAAAAGCATTCATAAATCAGGACTTATGCAAAGGATGCGGGCGCTGTATCGGAGCCTGCAATTTTGATGCAATCTACAATCCGAATTCCTGCGCAAACTCTGACCTTGACTGTAAAATGGCTGAATATTCCATGGCTGTAGTCCAAAACAGACCCTGCTTTTACATAAACATGATTCTTGACGTATCTCCATGGTGTGACTGTCATGAATTCAACGACGCACCCCTTGTTCCTGACATCGGAATGGCATGCAGTTTTGATCCGGTAGCCCTTGATCAGGCATGTTCTGACCTGTGCATGCAGGCAGTCCGTAACCCTTCTTCCAGAATTGCTGACTTTAAAGCTAAAGGAATTAAAATGACCGGTGACTTATGGAAAGACTCTACCCCGGAAAGTGTATGGGACATGACTCTTATTCATGGAGAAAAAATAGGTTTGGGCAGCCGTCAGTATGAAATCATAAAAGTATAAGAATATAACCGGACAAGTTAAATTACCTAAAATTCCTATTGACAAACTAGGTAATAAAAATATATTCTAATCACGTAAAGGGATGTGTCATGCTGAACGCTACGCCACATTCGCACGCACCTGCTACGAATGTGTGATTCAGCATCCATAATGACGGGGATGTCCAAAAAGTATGAGTCATTACCACACTCACCACCCTGTCATTGCCGTGCTCGACACCCTGTCATTGCCGTGCTCGACACCCTGTCATTGCCGCACTTGATGCGGCAATCTCATGCAGGGGGATTTTCGGCTCAAGCCCGAAAATGACATTTTTTGAACTTATTGGTCATCCCCCCATAATGACAGTGTATGCTGCGGCATATACTCATCCACTTTTCAGACTTAAGAAGGAGGCACAGAAATGAAGGTTTATTTTGAAAAATTAGTCCGTGAAAATTTCCGCAACGGAGTCATGCGCCTCTGCCGTTCACATTAAATCAAAATTTCCCAAAAAAAAACTAAAACAGAGAAAATCAGTCATTAAAAATGATAATCCCTATTATTCCTATAGGTAAATTATTTTATTGACAGGATATTAAAAGGTTGTTATCTTAATATTATCTTATAAAAAAAGTTCTTAACAAAAAAAGAACGAGGAGTCTTTAATGAAAGCATTAAAAGTTCTTACGGCAGCAGCAGCTGTAGCTCTTTTGGGAACATCTGCATTTGCAGAGTTCAAGGCTAGCGGTTACATCAGAAGTGGTGTTGAATCAACAATCGTTGATGATGGTTCTGATGCAGATCCTGTAAGCGAACTGACAACAGCAGTAAACGGCGGCGGTTACAATCTTGGCCTTGGTCCAGACAGAACACGCATTGCCCTTGACTGGACAGAAGAAAAAGCAGGAGCATCAATCCGCTATACAAACAACAACACACTTAGCGTTAACGATGGAGTGTGGTTCGTTTCAGGAAACATCGATTACGCTTTTGCATACGTAAATCTTTTTGACAACCTCCTCAAAGTTTCTGCCGGAAAAAACAACGGTGGAGAAGCAGGAACAGAAGGAGATGCAGGTTATGACTTTGGCGGACTCTATGGAGCACGCTTCTCTGTATACCCTGTTGACGGACTTGTTATAGAAGCAAACATCTCTACAAACAACCTTCCTACAGACAAACATGCAACTCTTGACGCTCTCAGCGTAGCTGCAAAATATGGAAACGACACATTTGCAGTTCAGGCCGGATATGCATTCAACGGCAGCCTCTATGCAGGATTCTCTCTCTACTCTGTAGAAAACCTTGAACTTTATGTAGAAGCTAACTACGTAGACAAGGACATTGCAGGTGTAGTAAACAAGAAAGCTGAAGCTGTTGCATCAACAGTTCTTACAGAAACTGTTTCTTACAACATTGACCCGGTTAAGTTCGGTATCGTAGCATATCAGGATCTTACAGAAGATAACGGTTACCTGGCTTTCTATCCATATGTAGAATTAGGTCTTGGAGATGTTCTTGAAGGACTTTCTGTTGGTCTTGACGTAGGATTCGTTACAGGTGCTAAAGATAAGGGTGCAGATGTTGAAGACATCATCAGCTTTACACCAGAAGCAACAATCGCTGTTGCTGACAATGCTTCCGTTCAGGCATTCTACACATTCCAGAAGCAGGATGAAGAAACAACACACGTTGTTGGTCTTGGAGTTAAATATAGCTTCTAAGATTAGCATAATTTGCTGATAGAAAAAGCTGTCCGGTAACGAAACATTATTCCTTTACCGGGCAGCTTTTTTTATAAGTACTCTCATTTACACTGACATACTGCCGCATAATCTGCAGCAATTAATCATATAAATTCTTTATTTCGTTTTCCGGAAGTCCCGTACATTTTACAATCGTCTGAAGTGATATTCCCTCTTTTATAAGTTCTTTTGCAGTTTCAAGGGCTTTTTTATGTTCGCCTTTAGCTATGCCCTCAGAAAGTCCAGCTTCTCTGGCTTCTTCTTTTTCTTCTTCAAGTACATCCATAAAATACATGTATTCATCCTCCATTTCAGGTCTGGATTTTGCACGGACGGTGTTTTCTTCAAGAAGCCTTGAAAAGGCAGATGTTGTCTTAGATTCATGGATGAACCTGAGTACGTCCCTTACTTCTTCATCCTGAACTTTACTCCATGCACTTGAATTATAAAACACAGCATGGCTTTTGTCATCATAAGTCAGAGCGTCTGTTTCTGCAAAACTGTTTTTCTTAGTGTAAACCGGAAGTCCCATTCCGAAAGGATCATCTTCACAGATGAATACGATGTATGTTTCCTTTATGTTCCTGAATTTAGTACGGCGCTTAACATTTTCTACGTCAGAGGCACTCTGATAATACCTTGACCTTAAAAGCAGGTCAGAATAATTGCCGGTCTGGATTTCAATATCAAACACCCGGTTACAGTCCTTTACATAAACATCCAGCCTGATGCCCCTTGAGTCATAATAGTTTTCCAGCGTTTTTTCTGTTTCAATGTAGCAGATTTTTTTTATTTCAATGCCCAGAAGGATTTCCAGCATCCTCTTACAGATTTCTTCATTTTTCATGACCTTGCAGAAAATGAAGTTGTCCTTAAATGTCAGATCTTTCCATGGTTTTGAAAACTGTCCCATTGCAGCTCCTGTTTTTAAAATGAATTTTTTAAGACTGCGATGTTCAGTTTGTTTGAATACCTTCAGCACAAAATATACATCACAAATCCTATATATAGGGAACTTCGAAAAACTCGCCTTCGGAGATTTTCCGAAGTTTCCGACGAGTTTTAATTTCTGATAATAGCAGAAATTAAAACGTCGCACTTTCAGAGTTACCTCTAAAAATTGCAATTTTTAGAGGTTCCCTATATATATATTTGAACTGAAGTTTCAAAATCACCACAATTTTGAAAAGAATTAGGGAATGAACAATAAGTTCAAAAAGTGTCATTTTCGGGTTTGACCCGAAAATCTATTTAATTACAATACGTCGAGTCAAGGCACGCTAACGCTTAAAGCCTTGACTTCGCCGTTTTGAGGGTTTGTACTACCCCTTCAATACAAGAGATTGCCGCATCAAGTGCGGCAATGACAAACTGTCGAGCACGGCAATGACTCATACTTATTGGACAGCCCCACAATTTTTAAAATTTTATTCCGCCGGAAAATGAATACACCGGATCAACAGAATCTTCATCATAAAAAAAATCTGCTGATACTGCAAAAAATACAGATGTCCGGCGCAAAGGTTTTAACGAAAGAGAAAGCCGCAGGGAAGGAACAAATTCATACCTTTTCTGATTCTCATCTAATTGCCCCGGAATGATAATGTTTCTTCCATATAATTCAAAATTAATCAGAAACCTGTTTATAAGAGTCTGCTCATGACCAAAACCTGCATACAAATCCACGCTATTTTCATCACTCATCAAAGTAAAACCTGCAAGGGTACTCATATAAAAAAGCCTGCTTCCAAAATGTACGCCCGTTACAATTCCATGAAGACTTCCGGCAGATACTTCCGGCTGCACGCGAAAAACAGCACGCTGCTTTATTCCGCCTTCATCAATCAATCTTGAAGCATCACTAAAATATACGGCCCTGCTTTCTGAAAAACCGTTTTCATACAAATCCCTGCCTGCATCAAAAACACAGACCCGGCTCTTAAAAGGAAAAACATATTTTTTTTCAGAGGAAAACTCGAGATAACCATCAGGACTATATTTTTCTACAGAGAAAGATACCGGACTTGGAATCAAAGAATCCCTGTAAACTGCAACCTTAAAATTTCTGTTTGAAGGAAAACCTATAACAACATGACCTAAAAGCTGCATTGCCCCCACAGGAGAAGACACGCTTTTTAAATCAAGAAGACCATCCAGAACCCTGGCAACAACTTTTCCATTTTCATCAAACACGGAACACTCAAAAGCTCCGTCAATAATTACTTCTACCATACCGCAGGTATCCGGGGCAAAAGCTGTCTCTTCATCAAGGGCAAGAAGAAAACACATATATGTCGTGCAGATATGCATGTCACCAAAAGCAACTCCCGAATACGATAAAAAACCATTCGTCTGTTCGTTTAATTTTTTTGAAAGTCTGGCAGCAAAGGAATCCTTTTCTTTTTTCCCGTTTTTTTTCTTTTCAGAATCTGATGAATAATTATTTCCATCATCAAAATCATCGTTGGAAGAAATCGGTGGAAAGGCATTCCAGAAAAGCTTTTCAGCCCTAGACCTTAAACCAAGCTTGCTTCCATAATAAGAACCTACTTCCGAATACATGCCGGTTAAAACTCTGGTAACAACGGAAGGAATAAAACTCCCAAGCCTGAAAGGATAATAATCCCTCTTCATAAACTTATAAAAAAGTGAATTAACACCGGCATAGATTTTATTTTCATAAGTCTGCTCATCACAGGACCAGTAACTTGAAAGAACCTTTGTTACACCGAATTTTTTATACTTCCACATATCCCTTCTCGGCGGAACCTGTGGAACTACATCTTCTGCATTTACTATGTTAAAAATAAAATTGTATTTTTCGTCAGAAGTTTTTTCCTCGCTGGAAACATTTGGAGCAGCAAAGGTGTAGTCGAAAATTCTTTCCGCTGCAAACCAGCCTTCATCAACAAGCCTTGCACCTAAAAGATTTGCAATTGCAGCTCCACGGCTATGACCTGTAATCAAAAAAATACAGTTTTCAGGTGAGATTCTGTTTCTTAACAAATAATAAACAAGAGCACTGTGAACCTGAGTAGTTGCATGAAAAAATCCCTCATGAACGGCACCTTCAGAACGACCGGTATCATTTACATTAAGATTGGAAATCCATTCATTTGCATTGGCAGGAGTTCCCCTTACAGTTACAAAAACCAGTTCCGGACAAGAAGGCAGGCTCTTTAACTTACAGGAAGCAAAACTGAAGGCACACTGATTGTTTCCAACAACAGGCAGACTGTAATCAATGTCATAATTAAATTCCATTTTTTCCGGCTGAACTCCCAGCGAAGCATAAATACATGCAAGGGAATTATTTTTGTTGTCACTGCAGTCATCATAAGCACACTGGGCAAGTATTGATGCAATGCGGGCCAGATTATGATTGTATTCATAATTTTTTCCCGGCTCAAACCATTTTTCATTCCATTCTGCTTTTACCACAACAGGAGTTTTATGCTGAGAATCAGAAGAGATAACTTCAAGATTTATACTTTCTCCGCTTAAAGTAAAAAAAGCCGCCGTAAACAAAAAACAAAATATATTCTTTTTATAAAGGTTAAACATACAAAATCATGACCCGGACTTTACATATTTATCCAGCTGAAGTTCTGCCTTCTTTACGTCAACAATTGCACACGGACCGGCAATGCAGCCTCCTTCACAGGCCATTACTTCTATAAGGTTAGGACTGTTCTCAGGAGCAGCAAGTTTTCCGCTGTTAATCATTCCATACATATTGAGGGTTTTCATTCCGGCTTTATTAAGACCATTGATTTTTGCAGGACGAAGAATAGTCTGATCCGTAAGACGGATTTTTACCGCTTCAAGAACCCCGCCGCTCTTTGCAAAGTTTCTTCCGCTGGCAGAAGGAACCTGTTTTTCTTCTCCGGATTCCATAGCAGCAACTTCAATTCCCTTTGCGATTAAAAATGCATTTATTTCTTCAATAGATAACACATAATCTACAAGTTCATCATCAAAACCTTCACGACGCTTTGCAAGACACGGACCTATAAAAACCGTAATGCAGTCAGGATCGTCTTCTTTTGCAATCTGAGCCGTATAATGCATGGGACTCCGTGTTTCTGAAACACATTCCCTTAAAGCCGGTACATGAATCTGAACGGCACGGACATAGGCAGAACAGCAGGATGTTGTCATCATTCTGTCTCCGCGGGCCATACGCTCTTCAAATTCTTTTGCTTCTTTGGAAGCACATATATCTGCCCCGACCGCAACTTCAATAACATCATCAAAACCAAGAGTCTTAAGGGCAGTCTCCAGCTGACCGGGAACAGCCTTAAACTGACTTGCTATACTTGGTGCATAAAGGGCTACGATACGTCTTTTTTTCTGAGGATCCTTTTCCATTATGCGGGCAATAACATCTACCAGCTGGCTTTTATCCATCATGGCGCCGAAAGGACATTCCCGCATGCAGTTACCGCAGAAAATGCACTTTTCGTAATCTATTTTTTCGTATCCGTTTTCATCTTTGGAAATAGCACCTACAGGACAGGCTTCCTCACATGGAACAGGTATCTTGATTATTGCATGGTACGGACAGTTATTCATGCAGAGTCCGCAGTTTACACATTTAGTTGAATCAATATGAGCATGATGTTCTATATGAATTGCTTTTCGGGGACAGTTCATCATACAGGGTCTTGCATAACAGCCCTGGCAGGCATTTGTTACCATATAATGTGTTCTTACACAGGAATTACAGGCATCCCTTAATACCGTGAGCATAGGCCAGGTTGGCTTTTCTCTCTCAAGGGCTTTTTTTGCATATCCGGCCAGAGGAACATCTTCATCTATGTTTTCTACCGAATGTCCCATGCGGGCAAGAACCCTCATTCTCAAAAGTTCACGGTCATGATAAATGCAGCACCGCATAGGCTTACTGTCTTTAGGAGCCATTTCTTTAGGAATGTAATGAACTCCTTCTTCCAGCCTTCCCTCCAGCTGAAGCCGGGCAATGCGTACAAGAATCTCTGTCTTTATGTTTGAAGTATTATTATTTATATTAAGCATTTTCAGATTTTAGCATAAAATTTTCTTAATGTCAGTGACAATAATCCGCTCACCGAAGGTGAACACCTGCACTTTCCCCTCAATGCCGTTGAATAAATATATTGCTTGCGATATATTTAAAGCAGGTCAATTATTATTGTTAAACTTGTACAGGACACTGTATGTCCGTGAGACTCATCATCGTAGAATGCTGAGAAGCGAGAAACTGCGCGTACCGGGTACAAAATCTAACAGTCATAAAGAGGTTTTATTATGATCGAAAGAGACGAATGGAACGGATTTGCAGGCCGTTTATGGAAGGAAGAAGTTAACGTACGTGACTTCATTCAGAACAACTACAAGCCTTACGATGGAAATGAGGACTTCCTCGCAGGCCCTACAGATGCAACAAAGAAACTTTTCGACGAGCTTCAGAAATTGCAGAAGGAAGAACACAACAAGAAGTGTGTAGGTAAAGACGGAAAAGTACGCACAGGCGTTCTTGACATGGACACAAGCATTGTTACAGGTCTTACCTCTCACCCAGCAGGATACATCTGTCCGGAAGGAAAAGAACTTGAAAAAGTTGTAGGTCTTCAGACAGATAAGCCTCTTAAGAGAGCTTTCATGCCTTATGGTGGTATCAACATGGCTGTTCAGTCATGCGAAATGTACGGTTATGATGTAGATCCGGAACTTAAAAAGATCTTTACTGTATACCACAAAACACACAACCAGGGTGTATTCGATGTTTACACACCTGAACACAGAGCAGTACGTTCTGCACACATTCTTACAGGTTTGCCTGATACATACGGACGCGGACGTATCGTTGGTGACTACCGCCGTGTAGCACTTTACGGTATCGACCAGCTCATCAAGTACAAGCAGGCTGACTTTGCAAACATCGGTGACGGAACAATGACTGAAGAAGTTATCCGTCTTCGTGAAGAAGTTACTGATCAGATCAACGCTCTTAAGGGAATGAAAGAAATGGCAGCCCTCTACGGATTTGACATTTCTCAGCCTGCTAAGAACGCTCGTGAAGCATTCCAGTGGCTTTACTTCGGATACCTTGCAGCAATCAAGACACAGAACGGTGCAGCTATGTCTGTAGGCCGCGTATCTACATTCCTTGACATCTACATCGAACGTGATATCAAGGCAGGAATCCTTACAGAAGCAGAAGCACAGGAACTTGTAGACCACTTCGTAATGAAGTGCCGCATGGTTCGCTTTGCCCGCATTGAATCTTACAACCAGCTCTTCTCAGGAGACCCTATCTGGGCTACTCTTGAAGTTGGTGGTCTCGGACAGGACGGACGTTCAATGGTAACAAAGAACGACTACCGCTTCCTCCACACTCTCGAAAACATGGGTCCTTCACCAGAACCTAACATGACAGTTCTTTACGCTAAGCGCCTTCCGGAAAACTTCCGCCGCTACTGTGCAAAGATTTCTATCGATACATCTTCTATCCAGTACGAAAATGATGACGTAATGCGCCCTGTATGGGGAGATGATTACTCAATCTGCTGCTGTGTATCAGCTACACAGACTGGTAAGGAAATGCAGTTCTTCGGTGCACGTGCAAACCTTGCAAAAGCTCTCCTTTACGCTTTCAACGGTGGTAAAGATGAATGCCTTAAGAGAGGTATGCAGATTGGACCTAACTATGAACCAATCACAGCTGACGTAATCGATGCTTCTAACTACAAGGAAGTAGAAAAGAAATACGTTCAGATGCTTGAATGGCTTGCTGATGTATACGTAAATGTTCTTAATGCAATTCACTATATGCATGACAAGTACTACTACGAAGCAGCAGAACTTGCTCTTGAAGATACTGACATCAAACGCACATTTGCTACAGGTATCGCAGGATTCTCACACGTTGTAGACTCACTTTCTGCAATGAAATATGCAAAAGTACATGTTAACCGCGAAAAGGTTGAAGTAAAAGACAAGGCCGGAAACGTTATCGATACTGTTACACTGGTTAAGGACTTCACTGTAGAAGGTGACTTCCCACGCTACGGACAGGATGATGACCGCGCTGACGACATTGCAGTATGGCTTCTCAAGACATTCATGGGAATGATCCGCAAGCACCCTACATACCGCAACGCAGAACCTTCTACTTCTATCCTTACAATTACTTCAAATGTTGTATACGGAAAAGCTACAGGTGCACTTCCTAACGGACGCCCTGCAGGAGCTCCTTTCTCACCAGGTGCTAACCCATCTTACGGTGCAGAAACAAAGGGTCTCATCAAGTCCCTCAACTCTGTTGCTAAGCTTCCATATCACTACGCTCTGGACGGTATTTCTAATACTCAGACAATCAACCCAAGCGCTCTCGGACATGACAAGAACGAACAGATTGATAACCTTGTAAATGTTCTTGACGGATACTTTGACGTAGGTCCAGAATCTGGACACGCTGGTGCACACCACCTTAACGTTAACGTATTCGGAGTTGAAAAGCTTAAGGACTGCCAGGCTCATCCTGACAAGCCTGAATATGCAAACTTCACAGTTCGCGTATCTGGTTATGCAGTTCGCTTCATCAACCTTACAAAAGAACAGCAGGATGACGTTATTGCTCGTACCTGCCACGCATCTCTGTAATAAGAAGCGCTTATACAAGTATCAGATGAAAGTCTGATACTGAAAGGGACTGTCCATAAAACAACAGGGCAGTCCCTTTTTTATTTTAAATAATTTTTCTTGTCCCCGTAAAAAACCCGTGTTATACTGAAAATCCTTTCCTTAGGAAACCGAAATTTAAATTTTAGTTTCCTAAAGTAAGTATTACATAAAGTTTTTCAGGAGAAACGGATGAAATCTAAACTCTCATTTTTATCAATTCTCATTATTTCCGCAGGCTTATTTTTTTCGGGATGCAGCAGCGGAGAATCTTTCAGGCTTTACCCTGCAGACAGCTGGCTTTATTCAACAGAGCAGGACGAAAACATTGCCCTGGCCTCAGGCTTTCAGAATCTGCCGGAAGAGGATTTTTCTTCCCTTTACAGGCTTATTGACGCTAAAAGCGGTTTTATATGGCTAAAATACAACTTCATGGTTCCAAAGGAGCTTAAAAATAAAGATATTTCCCTATATGCAGGCAGAATCTGTATGGCAGACGTCGCCTATATAAACGGAATTCAAATCGGTAATGCAGGGGTCATGCCGCCAGAAAATGAATTCAGCGCATGGAACGAAACCCGGTGCTACCACATTCCTTCCGCCTCACTGAAGGAATACAGTAATAACGAGCTCATACTTAAAATATGGACGCACGGAGAAGGCTCCATTTCTAAATCAATTTTTATCGGAACTACTGAAGATGCCCGTAGCGCCGCTAAAACAGAACAGTTTTTTAATTCCACCCTTACACTCATGTGTGCCCTCTGCATGATTGTAATAGGGATTTACTCAATTATATTTTACTTTTTCCGGCACATCGACAGAGAATACCTTTACTTTTCCATCCTTAACCTTGTAGCCGCAGCCTATCTTTCTGTCTGGTACCTTCAGGACCTCTTCGAACTGTCATTTCTGCCGTTTACCTTCATAAGTTTTCAGAAAGTAATGTCCGGTTTCATGGTGTTCATTCTTGCATCCATTTTAATTGAATTCGTAAATGCCTACGTTCACAGAAAAGAACGTAAAATACTTAAAATAATAAGGTATGTCCTCATAATAATTCCTGCAGTACTGATTTTCTCTCAGAAAGATTACACTGACCTGCGTAATATACAGAATATTCTTCATATTCTCATGATTCCTTTTATTGCATACCTCCTTTTTACAATAATACGGTCAATCGTAATAAAAAGAGACGGAGCTGTTTCCCTGACAATAGGATTCATTCCATTTATCATATGTCTGACAATCGACATGATACCGCACACCCTCTTAGGCTATGCAGATCTTCCATTCTTAAGTACCTACTCCTGGATGGTCGTAATAATGAGCTTTCTTGTAATTCTTGCCCGCAGATTCGTAAAAGCAAGAAATGAGGCAGAAGACCTTAACATAAATCTCGAAAGAAAAGTCGAATCCAGAACAAAGGAACTTTCTCTGTCCAATGAGAATCTTGAAAAAGCAAATGCAGAACTGGAACAGATAAACCAGAGGGCTCAGCAGGACATGAATCTGGCCATAAGCGTTCAGCGTAACTTCTATGCACAGAAAGCCCCTTCCGTTGACGGCTGGGAAATCGCCTATACTTTCAGACCGATGGCCGGTGTTTCCGGAGATCTTTACGATTTCTTCCACAAAGACAGAACATTTAAAGGCTGCTGTCTCTTTGACGTTTCAGGACACGGAATTTCTTCAGGACTGGTAACAATGCTTTCAAAAAACATAATTATGAATGAATTTGAAAACGGACAGAATGACAGCCTTACTTCCGTAATGGAACGGATAAGTACAAAAATCGGAAACGATAAAGGACAGATAGAAAATTACCTTACAGGAATTCTTTTACGGATCAACGGCAGTAAAGTTGAATATGTAAACGGCGGGCATCCTGCCCTTCTGTGTAAATCCGGAATCTCAGGAAAAGTAGTACCGGCACAGACAAAAAAACAGAGCAGCGGATCCCTTATAGGCATACCGTATCTTCCGACAGACTTTTCCGGTATTACCTTTGATGTAAAATCAGGAGACAGTCTTCTTCTCTATACAGACTGTCTGTATGAATCCCGTAACGCACAGGGGGAAGAACTGGGAGCTGAAGGAGTAAAAAATATTTTTGCAAAATGCAGATCAGGAAGTGCCGCAGAACAGCTTGAATCCCTACTGGAACTTTTTAACCAGCACACAAAAGATGTTCCTTTAACGGACGACCTTACGATAATTGTTCTGAAAAAACTTTAATTTACTTACTCTTCATACTTAAATTTGAAATCTCACAATTCCTAGATTATAATTTCAAGTATGAAGAAGATAACTATTAAATTTACAGATAATTCCTCAATTGAAGTTGAAAATGAAATCCGTCCCGTTACTATTTTAGAGCGGCTCGGAGGTAACGGCAGAAAAATAATAGCTGTAAAAGCTGACAACGAAATCCAGTCTCTTGATACACCTGTAGACATCAGTTGTACTCTTGAACCGGTATTTCTTGATACAAAAGAAGGCTCTGCAATCTACAGACGTTCCCTCTGTTTTGTACTTGCTGCAGCTGCACAGAAACTGTTCCCTACTGCAAGACTTCTTGTAGGTCACAGTCTGGGCTACGGTTATTATTACACCCTTGATACAGGTAAGCCGCTGAGTGAAGATCAGATCAGCGCACTTAAAACTCAGATGGATAAAATCATCAGTGAAGATAAGGTTATCGAGACTGAGTTTATTTCATATAAAGAAGCCTGTGAACTGCTGGAAAAGCTCAACCTTACAGAAACCCGCAAGCAGCTTAACTACCGCTGTCCTGCAAAAATAAAAATCAACCGCATGGATGATTTCTCTGATGTATACTTCGGACCTCTTACCAGCTCAACAGGATGCCTCAAAGTATTTGAATTAAAGCCATATCATGAAGGATTCCTTCTCAGGTTCCCTAAACATGATTCTCCTGATTCCCTTACAGAATTTAAGGACCAGCCTAAACTCTTTCAGATTTACAAGCGTTACAAGGAATGGGGCAAACGCCTTAACGTAACCTCAGCTGCTTCCCTTAACCAGCTTATTCATGACCGTCAGATTACTGATTTTATAAATATTACGGAAACTCTTCAGGTAAAATGCATTTCTGACATTGCAGCACAGATTCAGGAAAAAAAGACCGCCCGTGTTGTTCTTATCGCAGGCCCGTCTTCTTCCGGAAAAACAACAACCAGTAAAAAGCTTTCACTTCAGCTGCAGGCCCTCGGCTACACACCAAAAGTAATCAGTCTTGACTCCTATTATGTCGGCAGAGCTGAAACGCCTAAAGATGAAAACGGTAACTACGATTACGAATGTCTTGAAGCACTTAACATAAAACTTTTGAATGAAAACCTTGTTGATCTTTTTGAAGGAAAGACAATCAAGCTTCCGTCCTATGATTTCCATGAAGGAGTCAGCTATTTTAAAGGCGACACTATGAATCTCGGACCGTCAGACATCCTCGTAATGGAAGGAATTCACGGCCTTAACGACAAACTTACGCCTCTTGTTCCTGCTGAATATAAGTTTAAGATTTATCTTTCGGCACTTACACAGCTGAATCTTGACGACCACAACCGCATTGCAACAAGTGACAACCGCCTTATCCGAAGAATAGTCCGTGACTCTCAGTTCCGCGGAAAAAGTGCAGCTGACACAATCGGAATGTGGGATAACGTTCAGAAAGGAGAAAGACTCCATATCTTCCCGTTCCAGAACAATGCAGATGCAATGCTGAATACGGCCCTCGATTACGAACTTGCCGTTCTTAAGGTATACGCAGAACCGCTGCTCCGCTGTGTTACTCCAAACCAGAAAGAGTATTCTGAAGCAAGCAGGCTTCTTCAGTTCCTGAACTTCTTCTCAACTCTTCCTGCAACAGCAGTACCGAATCAGTCAATAATCCGTGAATTTATCGGTGGTTCCGCTTTCCATTACTAAAAAATTAATGAAAAGAACACAGGGGGATGACCAATAAGTTTAAAAAGTGTCATTTTCGGGCTGTCAACAACTTTTTATAAGTGTCATTTTCGGGGATGACCAATAAGTTTACATCCTAGTGTCATTTTCGGGCCCGACCCGAAAATCCCCCTGCATGAGATTGCCGCATCAAGTGCGGCAATGACAGGGTGACGAGTGTGGCAATGACAGGGTGTCGAGCACGGCAATGACTCATACTTTTTGGACAGCCCCCTTTTTTTTACTCCTTAAAACCAAATCTTGATGTAACGATATCCTCAGCCTCAGTCTCTTCTTCCTTCAGAACATCTTCTTTCCATTGATTAAACTTTTTTTCCCTGAGTTTTTCCAGAACCTTTACCTTCTGCATCGCTTCCTTAACAGCCTGACGTCTCTGATCAGCAATGATTTCAAGTTCTGCTATCTGCTTGAAAAGTTCTTCTTTTTTTGCATCCAGTAATGTAAAATACTGCTGACTCTGACTGATAAAAGAAAAATCCTTACATCCCCGCCCCTGTTCAACTACCCGGGCATGAGACGCTGCAATTTCTTTCAGCTGATTCTGTAAAGCTGCAATCTGAGAATTAATCTTACCCAGCTCTCCTTCAGCCTGTTTCTGTTCAAAACGACGCAGGTCAAGGATTTTATCCATACTGAATTCAAACTTTTTCATGCAAACTGTGGCTGAGACGTGTATTCTTCAGGAGGAATTTCTATTCCGCTTAAAACAGAAAGCTTCTGTAAAGTCTGTTCCATGGAACTTTCTTCATACTCTTCCTGACATAAAAACTCTTCAATTGCCTGATGATGCTCTATTGCTTCATCTATCTCAGGGGAATTTCCCTTCTGATAGACACCGGCTATTATCATTTCTTCCTGCTGGGCATAAGTTGCCATCCAGGCTTTAACACGCTGAACCGCCTTAAGGGTATTCTTTCCATTAACTTTACGTGCAAGACGGCTGATACTTGGAAGAACATCAATTGCAGGATAATGCTGGCGTTCCTGAAGCTGACGGCTTAAAATGATATGGCCGTCAAGAATACCGCGCACAGCGTCGCTTACAGGCTCATCCATTTCTCCGCCTTCTACCAGAACCGTATAGAAAGCAGTAATTGTTCCCTTATCATTGGCTCCGGCACGCTCAAGAAGTTTCTGAATCATATTAAAAGTACTTGCCGGATATCCGCGGCGCTGAGGAGGCTCTCCGTTAGAAGAACCCACATCCCTCTGTGCCTGGGCAAAACGGGTAATGGAATCAATCATAAGCATGACATTTTTTCCCTGATCCCTGAAATATTCGGCAATGGCAGTTGCAACATATGCAGCCCGAATCTTTGCAATCTGCGACAGATCTCCTGTTGCAGCAACAACTACAGAACGCTTTAATCCTTCTTCACCAAGGTCATTCATAATGAACTCAGGAACTTCTCTTCCACGCTCTCCGATAAGTGCTATTACGTTTATGTCAGCATCAGTATTCCGAGCAATCATTCCCATAAGAGTACTTTTACCGACTCCGGAACCTGCAAAAATTCCCAGACGCTGTCCCTTTGCAACAGTAAGAAGGGCATCTATTGCACGAACTCCTGTACTTACCCTGCTGTCAAGAGTCTTCCTGGTAAGAAACGCAGGTGCTGAAGCCACAGCCGGATAATAATCACTGCAGGAAATATCGCCCTTACCGTCACAAGGCCGGCCAAGACAATCAACAACCCGCCCGATAAGACCTTCTCCCACAGGAACTTCAAGAAGATGTCCGCTTCCTACAACTGCAGCACCTACTTCAATTCCTTCTGTGGTACTGAAAGGCATGAGTTTGACAGTCTTACCGTCAAGAGAAATAACTTCTGCAAGAATTTCCGTATTTTTACTTTTTACTTCAATCGTACAGATTTCACCAATAACTGAACTTGGACCAAGACTTTCTATGAAACTTGAATTTACAGAAGTAACTGTTCCGGTATATTTAATCGGTTCCGTACGCTGTACAATCTTTGTGTATTTATCAAAGAATTTTTCCATAATTATGCGTCCGGATTTATAACTTCTGCCTTGCTGACAGTCTTAATTGGAGCAATATTAAGAATCTGAGTTTCAAGTTCTCCAAGCTGACTTGAGATACGTGCATCAATGGCACCGAAATCAGTTTCTACAATACAGCCGCCCTTTTCTACAGAGCTGTCTTCCACAATATGAATATTCTGAATATTTTCTACTTCGCGGATAAAATCCTGAGTATGTTCGGTAGTAAGCTTAATATCTGCAAGATTAACACGAAGGGTAACGTCTCCGCGGCCTTTAACCTTTTTAAGAGCCTGTACTACGTTAGAAAGAATTACGCTCTTCTGGCTGTCACTCATTATCTTTACAACCTTACGGGTCATAAGAATTACAAGATCTACAATCTGCTGTTCCGTTCCGTCAAGAATTTCCTGTCTGCGCTGTAAAACTGCATCTATTATAGTATGCATTTCTGCAACAAGACGGTCTGCCTCTGCTTTTCCGGCAGTATATCCTGACTCAGAACCGCTGTTATAACCTGCTTTTTCTGCCTGAGAAGTTATGTCAGCTTCCTGAGCATGAGCCTTTGCAATAATTTCTGCGGCTTCAGCCTTTGCCTTTTCAAGAATGGTCTTTACTTCTTCCTGGGCTGAGTTTCTTATAATGGCAGCCTGATCCGACTGTCTCTTTACCTGTTCAAAAGCAGCTTCCTCTGCATTTTTTACTATCTGATCTGCCTGAGCCTGTGCATCCGCAAGCATGCGGGCTTTTTCTTCTTCCCAGCTTTTCTTGAAGGCTTCTGCTTCACGACGAAGATCATCTGCCGTAGGACCTGTGTATTCAGGTTCAACAACTTCTTCAACTTCAACAGGAGGGGCAAACTCCTTTGTAAGTTTGAGCATTACTTCGCCTTCTTTTGCAGTTATCTGATTTGCTCTGAATACACTCTGTGCCATAAAAATCCCTTTTATACAATCATTTCATCATCTCCACCGCAGGGCGAGCATCGACCGCGGTCTTATTTACGGTAACGCTTACCTTTACTGCGAACAGACATAATGTTTTCTATACAATCATTTCATCATCTCCACCGCGGGCGATGACAACTTCTCCACTGTCTTCGAGACGTCTGATAACGCTTACAATCTTCTGCTGGCTTTCTTCTACGTCCTTCAAGCGTACAGGTCCCATGAATTCCATATCTTCTTTAAGCATACTTGCGGCACGCTTTGACATGTTGCGGAAAATCTTATCCTGAACTTCCGTATCAACAGACTTAAGGGCCTTTGCAAGTTCCTGCTGGTCAACTTCACGCAGAACTTTCTGAATGGCACGGTCGTCGAGCATAACGATATCTTCGAATACGAACATGCGCTTCTTGATTTCTTCTGCAAGTTCCGGATCATCTTCTTCAAGAGTTTCAATAATGGCCTTTTCAGAAGAACGGTCAACAAGGTTAAGGATTTCAACGATGGAATCAACACCACCGGCGGCAGTATAGTCTTCACTGGACAATGTAGAAAGTTTTTTCTCAAGAACGCGTTCTACTTCACGGAGAACGTCAGGAGAAGTACGGTCCATTGTTGCAAGACGTTTTGATACTTCCGGCTGAATTTCTGCAGGAAGGTTCTGAAGAATGGTTGCAGCCTTCTGCGGATCCAGATAAGCAAGAATAAGTGCTATCGTCTGAGGATATTCCTGCTGAACGAAGTTAAGAAGGTGTGCCGGGTCAGTACGACGGATAAAATCAAACGGACGAACCTGAAGGCTTGAAGTAAGCCTGTTAATGATATCAATAGCTTTCTGAGAACCGAGAGATTTTTCCAGAAGTTCGCGGGCAAAATCAATACCACCGGTAGTGATAAAGTTCTGTGCCTGCATAAGTTCCTGGAATTCCTCAAGAACCTGATCCTTAAAATCTGCATCAATCGTATCAAGTCTGGCAATCTCAAAAGTAATCTGTTCAACTTCATCATCACGAAGATGTTTCATTACTTCTGCAGAAACTTCACTTCCCAAAGCAACAAGGAATATGGCAGCCTTCTGACGACCGGTCAAGCTTTTATAATCTTTAATACCGCCCTTTTTCTTACTGGAAGCAGCCGGTTTTATTGTTTTATCATCAGCCATTGATTATTCCTCCATGAGCCATGTACGGA
Organism: Treponema rectale; assembly: GCF_014202035.1. Lineage (NCBI taxonomy): Bacteria > Pseudomonadati > Spirochaetota > Spirochaetia > Treponematales > Treponemataceae > Treponema > Treponema rectale. The sequence continues at coordinate 37,524 of NZ_JACHFR010000001.1, read as the reverse complement.
TAAGCATTGCAACATCTTCAGGATGCTCTTTTGCCATAGCAACGGCATTTTCCTGAAGTTCGGCACGTTTGCGTTCCTCGACGGACATTGTAACTTCCATACCCTGCTCTTTTGCATCCCACAAAGCCTTTTCTCTTTCTTCCTGCTGTCTTCTGCGTTCTTCTTCTTCCCGAAGACGGCGGCGGCGTTCAATTTCGCGGGTAATGATTCTAAAGAGAATAAATGCAACAAGAACAACCGTTACACCAACAAGTATAAGTACAATCGTCTTATTACGCTGCTTACGGGCACGTTCTGCTGCATCAGCCTTTTCAAATTCATCAGTATGATCAACAGGAATGTTAGTAACAGTTACCACATCCCCTTTTTTTGCATTATAACCTACAGCCCCCTGAACAAGTCTGGTTATTTCTTTAAGCTGCTCTTCTGAAATAGCCGTATATTCACGCTGAATTGCTCCGTCTTCCATAACAAGTTCACCGCTCTTGTCACGGATTTCTTTCCATGTGCCGTCAATATTTACAGAAACCGTCAGACGCTGAATCATCGGGCTTTCTTTGGCATTTATATTCTTTTCATTGAGAACATAGTTTGTCTGGGTAGAAACCTTTTCCTGTTTTCCAATCAGGTTACTGGCATCTTCATAAACCGCAGGATTCTGTCCTTCAACTCCAGAAGGTCCTTCCGGATTAAGCCCGGTACCTGTAAAACTTTCAGAAACCTTTATTTCAGAAACTGCAACCTTTTCGCGAACATCAGAATCGTCATAAGGAGTATCCTGATTATCTTCCTTTAAGGTAACACCACCGTATTCCTTTGCAGTATATGATTTTTCGGAAAGATCCATGTCTATCTTCATGTTTACATAATCAACACGTTTTCCGAAAATAGGCTTGATCTGCTGAAGGACGCGTCCGCGGTACTCATTTTCAAGCCCCTGGATAAGACGCTGCTGCTTGTCAATATTTGTAATACGGTCAGTTTCTTCCATTCCTTCAAAATTATTAATTTCTTTATTTGTAGCACCGTCTACAATAGAGATATTTTCTCTTGAAAGCCCTTCAACGCTTTTTTCTATAAGGTGTTCAATTCCCTTTATGCTTGTTTTATTTGTAAGTACATCATCATAACCGGCTGCATAGAGAATAACACTGGCAGTTACAGGTTTTGCCTGATCAGTAAAATATGTATCTTCCGGAAGACTGAGGGTTACGTTAGCATCACGGATTCCGCTTAAACTCTTAAGGTGCTGGGCTACAACCTGCTCCATGGCACGCTTCCACTTTACCTTGTCATCAAAATCATTGCGAGACCAGCTGGTTTCGTTAAACAGGTCATAAGGATTCATTCCCTTAGGCTCAAGATTTTCTGCAATAAGGATGCTGCGGTACTGCATTGCTATCTTTTCGTTATCTACAGAAATATAGTTATCAGAAGAAACATAGGCCTGAACATTATCTTTGGAAAGACGCATGAGAATTGCATTCCGTTCAGTCTCACTTGTTACAGGAGCATTAAAAAGACGTACTGTAGTAGGCCTAGAAGAACCTACAAAAAGCCATACGACAGCGGCAAGAACTGCAACTACTATACCAATGGCTATACCTTTCTGAACTTTAGTCCACTTAGACCATCTATCACTTAAAGACGCTGTAAACTGCTTAAAGCGTTCGTTCATCATCCCCTCCAGAGAACGAATCTATCTATATAATAGAAAATATATCACGTATAGGCTGATTTGAAAAGGGTAAAAGTCTTAAGGGAAAGCTTTTATTGTCCTGCATCACCGGCGTCCTGAAAAACATCAGATGCATTACAAAAAAAAATGCCGTGAAAACCACGGCAATAATACAAATACTATCTGTTCTGAGAAAGTTCCGTCCATCCGGTTACAATGCGGTCAATAACCGACTTTGCAAGGGAAAGTGAACTCTGGGCCTTTGCCATTGCAATAGTTACATCATGAATATCCACGCTGTCAGGATCTGTAACAATCTGCTTCTGAAGGGCTGATACTTCAACCTGCTGGTCATTCATCTTGCTGACTGCATCAAGAAGATAGGTTTCAAAAAGACCTTTTCTCTCAGGAACTGCTCCCACTGACTGAACGCCGGCATCCTTTACAACCTTTGACGTACCGCCAATATGATCAACCCTGGTAGCAGTCATATTATCTATGTCAAATGAAATATTCATAACTTCCCCCTCTTAAAGCGATTGTATCACTTAGCGCGAGGCAATCTCAAGGGCAGCACTGAACATTTCCTTACTTCCCTGAATTACAGAACTGTTGGCTTCATACGCCCTGTTTGCATCAATCATGTTAACCATTTCGTTAACGATGTTTACGTTAGGATACTCAACATATCCCTTATGAGGACCGGACTGAATTGCATCTGGATGCCCCGGATCAAAAACCAGACGGCCTTTCTCACTATCCTTAACTATTTTGCTTACGCGGACACCCTTTCCAGGACCATTATCCATTCCTTCATTAAGAAACGGACTTCTCCATACAGGATTATCCTTTGCAATCGGCTCCACAATTACAGTCTGCTTGCGATAAGCACCGCCTTCCTGCGTACGGGTTGTAGTTGCATTTGCAATATTGTTTGAAATAACGTCACTTCTAAGACGCTGAACGCTCATTCCTGTAGCAGCAATATTTATACTGGTAAAAAGTCCCATATTTACAACCTCTCTATAGAAAACTTTACAAAATCAGGCTATTTGCTGCTTCTCATCGCAACATCAAGCTGACTGAACTGAAAACTGGTAAGCTGAGTCAGAAGCCGGTACTGTTCCTGAATCTGAACAAGAGTCATAGCTTCTTCTTCTGCATCAACATTGTTACCGTTTGCCTTTACAGAAGTACTCCAGTCTGTTACGCGCCTCGGTTCTACATCAAGCCAGCTTTTTCCTTCCGGAGTACCGAAATGAAGCGGATTCGTAACAGTAAGCTTAAAAGGATTAGCTTTTGCATTTTCTTCAGATTCAAATGCCCGCTTAAGTTCACTTTCAAAATTTACATACTGCTTCTTGTATTTAGGAGTCTCACTGTTGGCAATATTATTTGCCGTAACCTGATAACGAAGGCTTGCAACATCCATCGAACGGTGGAGAAGTTCTACTGAACCAAAAAAATCATTCATTCCCATACCTATAAAATCGGCAGACTGGCTTTTTTGTTTAGTTTTTTCCAATATAAAACAATTTTTTTACAAATTTTCTTGACGATTGAACTTTATTTTTATTATCTTATTCAGCAAAAGATAAAGGAAAATACGACAAAATGGCTAATGAAGAAATCAAAGAGCAGGAGAATGCAGAAGCTGAAGCTGAAACAACTCAGGCTCAGACAGAAAACCAGGAAACTTCACAGACTGAAACCGAAGGGGCAGCAGCTCAGGATGAAACAGCCGCTGAAGAAAAAACTTCTGAAACAGATGAAGTTACAGCCCTTAAAAACAAGGTGGAGCAGCTGGAAAAAGAAAATGCCGACCTCAAAGATCAGGTTTTACGCCGTGCAGCAGATTTTGAAAACTACCGCAAGCGCATGATCCAGGAAAAGCAGGAAGCCTTTGACTTTGCGAACACAAACCTGCTTAAGGACCTTCTGGACAGTCTTGACAACTTTGACCGTACGGTAGAAGCAGCAGCCACTGCAACGGATCCTAAATCAATTGCAGACGGTGTTTCAATGATAAGCAAAAGCATGGTAAGCATGCTTGAAAACAAGTACAATCTTGTTTCTTACGGTGCCGTTGGAGACGCTTTTGATCCTAACATCCACGAAGCTATCGGAATGCAGGAAGGAGACGTTTCAGAAGAACAGCTGGCAGCAGTTTACCTTAAAGGATACAAACTTAAAGACAGGGTTATCCGCCATGCAAAAGTCATGGTAGTTAAACCTAAGGCATAGCAGGCTGAGGATATCCGCTGGTATTACTTCCGGATTACCTCACTTAAACAATAAAAGTATAGGAGATAAATAAAATGGGAAAAATTATTGGTATTGACTTGGGAACAACAAACTCTTGTGTTGCCGTTATGGAAAACGGTGAACCTGTTGTAATCCAGAACTCTGAAGGCGGAAGAACAACTCCGTCAATCGTTGGTTTTACAGCTAAAGGAGACAGAATCGTAGGTCTTCCTGCTAAAAACCAGATGGTAACAAACCCTAAGAACACAGTTTACTCAGTAAAGCGCCTTATCGGTCACAGATTCAATGAACTTGAAGGAGAAGCAACAAAGCTTCCATACACAATTAAAGACCATGGTGCAGACGTTCGTGTAAGCGTTCAGGAAAACGGAGCAGAAAAGGAATACTCACCACAGGAAATCAGTGCATTCATCCTTCAGAAAATGAAGAAAACTGCAGAAGATTACCTTGGAGAACCAGTAACAGAAGCTGTTATTACAGTTCCTGCATACTTTAACGATGCTCAGCGTCAGGCAACAAAAGACGCAGGTAAAATTGCAGGTCTTGACGTAAAGCGCATCATCAACGAACCTACAGCAGCTTCTCTTGCTTTCGGTTTCAACAAAGATCAGAAATCAGAAAAGACTATCGCAGTATATGACCTTGGTGGCGGTACATTTGATATTTCCATCCTTGAACTTGGCGACGGTGTATTTGAAGTTAAATCTACAAACGGTAACACACACCTTGGTGGAGATGACTGGGACCGCCGAATCGTAAACTGGCTTATTGACCAGTTCAAGGCAGATACAGGCATCGACCTTTCAGGTGACTCTATGGCTATGCAGCGTCTCCGTGAAGCAGCTGAAAATGCAAAAATCAGCCTTTCAAACCAGACAACTGCAGAAATCAACCTTCCGTTCATCACAGCTGACTCAACAGGTCCAAAACACCTTCAGAAGTCAATTACACGCGCTCAGTTTGAACAGATGACTGATGACCTCTTTGAAGCAACCCGTGAACCTTGTCAGAAGGCAATGCGTGATGCAGAAATCACAGCAGACAAAATCGATGAAGTTCTTCTCGTCGGCGGTTCAAGCCGTATGCCTAAAGTTCAGGAAATCGTAAAATCAATCTTCGGAAAGGAAGGAAGCCGTTCTGTAAACCCTGATGAAGCAGTTGCCATCGGTGCAGCCGTACAGGGTGGTGTTCTTGCAGGAGACGTTAAGGACGTTCTTCTTCTTGACGTTACACCTCTTTCACTCGGTATCGAAACAATGGGCGGTGTATTTACACGCCTTATCAACCGCAATACTACAATTCCTACAAAGAAGAGTCAGGTATTCTCTACTGCTGCCGACAACCAGACTGCAGTAAGCATCCACGTTCTTCAGGGTGAACGGGAAATGGCTGCCCAGAACCGTACACTCGGAAACTTTGACCTTACAGACATTCCACCGGCACCACGTGGAGTACCACAGATTGAAGTTACCTTCGACATCGATGCAAACGGTATCGTACACGTTTCTGCAAAAGACATGGGTACAGGAAAAGAACAGCACATTCAGATTCAGTCTTCTTCAGGTCTCAGCGAAGAAGAGATCAACCGCATGGTAAAAGACGCAGAAGCAAATGCTGATGCAGATAAGAAGAAGCGTGAATCCATCGATGCCCGCAACGAAGCAGATTCTCTTGTTTACCAGACAGAAAAGACCCTCAAGGATCTCGGTGACAAAGTAAATGCAGAGGACAAAGCAAAAGTTGAGACAGCTGCAAACGAACTTAAGGAAGCCCTCAAGGGTGATGACATTGAAGCAATCAAAGCTAAATCAGAAGCCCTCAAGCAGGCTTCTTACAAGATTGCAGAAGAACTTTACAAGCAGCAGGCAGCAAACGGCGGTGCACAGGGAGCAAATCCAGGTGCAGGTGCAGGAGCTGACGCAGGAGCAGGTTCTTCAAATGCAGGTGCATCAGGCTTCAACAAGGCAAATGCAGACGATGCAGAATACGAAGTAAAGGATGACAAATAATCGTCAGAAATAAAGATATTCTGAATCAGGAATACTCATGCAGCCTCCGTCAATTGCGGCGGGGGCTGTTTTTTGATAAACTACACCCCATAAAGTGTACAGGAAACCCCGGAAATACAAATGCAGAAGTTTTCGGGACGACCCAAATCTATTTTTAGGAAAACATCATGGCCGCTAAACGTGATTATTACGAAGTTCTTGGAATCGATAAAAGTGCAGACAAAGAAACAATAAAAAAAGCATACCGCAAGCTTGCAGTAAAATATCATCCAGACAGAAATCCGGGCGATAAAGAAGCTGAAGAAAAATTCAAGGAAGCAACGGAAGCTTATGAAGTCCTCTCTGATGAACAGAAACGTCCTATTTATGACCAGTACGGTTTTGCTGGTCTTGACGGAATGGGCGGAGCCGGAGGCGGACAGGGCTATTCTCACGCATTCCATGATTTCAGCGATCTTTTTGGAGGTGCAGGCGGTTTCAGCGATATCTTCGAAAGTTTCTTCGGAGGCGGCGGTTCCAGTTCAAGAAACAGGCGTAATGACAACGACGGTGCAAGCTTACGCGTAGGTCTTGAAATTTCACTTAAAGAAGCAGCCTACGGATGTAAAAAAGACATACGCTTCACTCATAAAGAAGCCTGTCCTGAATGCCACGGTTCAGGAGGAGCAGCAGGTTCCAGCAGAAAAACCTGTCCTACATGTCATGGTGCAGGTCAGGTAAGAAGAAGTGCAGGATTTTTCTCTGTACAGCAGACCTGTCCTACCTGCGGCGGCAAAGGAACTACAATCGACAAGCCATGTACAAGCTGCCGCGGAAGCGGAGTTTACAATAAAACAACAACCATTGCCCTTACAGTTCCACCGGGAACAGAAGACGGAGCAAGAAAGATTGTTCACGGAATGGGTGATGCCGGCATAAACGGCGGAACAAACGGAGACCTTATCGTAATAATCCAGGTTGAGCCGGACCGCTATTTTGAACGCAGCGAATATGACCTTTACTGTGCAGTTCCTATATCAGTGGCACAGGCTATTCTCGGTACCGACATAACGATAAAAGGACTTGATGACAGGGCAATAACCATAAAAGTACCGGCAGGAACAACTAACGGAAAGCTCCTCAGAGTCAGAAATGAAGGCATTCCTTATGCTAATTCCGGTAAAAAAGGCGATCTCTACGTTAAGTTCATCGTACAGCTGCCTACAAAACTTTCTTCTGAACAGAAAGCTGCCATGGAAGCATATGCCCGTTACGAAAAGGCAACGACAGAACCTTCAAAGATTCCTCTGGACAGCCTGCAGAACTAAATTAACGACGGAGTATTTTACTCAATTAAACGATACTTTTTGCCGATAGTATGGTATAATTCTACAACACAAACTAAGAATTTGAGGTCAGAAATGTATCAGGCAAAAAGACGAATTTCGGTATTCATAACGAACGTCATATTAATTGCGTTCTTCACTTTTACTGTAATAAGCGTAATTCCAGTCCTGCGGAGAAATTCACCTAAAAACTCTCCGCTGGCAACTCTGGTAACCATCGGCATCGCTTTCGGTATCGTAACGGTTACTTCCCGAATAGCTGCCGTTTACCTTACAAAAAAAGCTGCAGAAAGTTCCCTTGAGGAAGGTGAAACTGAAATTCTTTCAAATTTCATTGAAAAACTCCGTTTCTGTTACTCTCTTGATGAATTTAATGAAATCGTATCGCAGGTTCTTGAAATAGAAGGAGACTGCTCCGTTCTCTATATTGACCGGGAACAGAACTATATCCTTTACAACAGCCCTGACCGCCTGACCTGTTCAAAAGACATAACTGATAAACTTGAACGAAACTATTCCAAAGAATGGAAAGACGGACTTTACTTTCTTGGAGAGAACTACGGTGTCGTAACGACTTCAAAAAAAGCCCGCGGTTTTCTTTTGGTACACAACAAGCAGCATCTTTATGTATTCTGCCGTTATACGAAACTTTTTGACCACTATATATTCAAAAGCCTTTACGAGGAATACTGCAGATTCCAGAGCCGTATCAAGACAATTGCCCAGCTTTCTGAAATTTCTTCCCTCTCTAAAGACTGGAACCAGCTGGCAGAAACACAGCGCTCCTTCCTTCCGCCGTCAATGCCTTTTATCAATAAACTTTCCATTGCAGCATATTACAAACCGCTCGTTAACGTTTCCGGTGACTATTATACAGTCCTTCCTGTTTCGGAAACAAAAACCCTTCTCATGCTCGGGGACGTATCAGGTAAAGGTCTTGCCGCAGCCTTAGTCATGGGTCTCGTAATGAATACCGTAAAAAACATCGCCAACAAGGAAAACCTCAGCGGGGTGATTCAGGCTGTAGATAAAGCTATCAAAGGAATGAAACTTCAGGATAAATATACTGTAGTTTTCATCGGAATCGTTGATACAGAAAGAATGGTCATCAGATATGTAAATGCTTCCATGTCTGATCCGGTAGTAATTTCAAAATCACCGACAGGATACAAACTTAAGCCTCTGACTTCAAACTGTTCTCTTGTAGGTATCATTGACCTGCCTGATATAGAACCTTCTGAACTTAAACTTTTCCGCGGAGACGTCATTCTCATGGCATCAGACGGTGTTTCTGAAGTAATGGATAAAGACGGCGTTGAACTTGGAACAACCCAGCTCTATCAGGACACAATAAAGGCCAGTGCGGCAAAGAAGCCTGAAGAATTCATAAAGGATGTCGTTGACCTCATTCATTCATACAACGGCGGAGCAAAACTCAGGGACGACCTTACAATGATGGTTGCCAAGGTGGAGAGATAACATGATTTTTCTTTTACTGAATTTAATCGCATTTGCATTTACACTCAGGCTTGCATTCCGTACGGACAAAAAAATCGAGCTTGCAAAATACAGTACAGACCTTGTAAACCTGACACTTTTTTTAAGTATTCTGTTCCTTTTTTCAGCTGTAATGATTTCTTTAAGCCTTTGGGGCCCGGCACAGCTTTCGCTTTTCCTCGGACGCGTTACTATATTCCTTTTTGCCTGCTACAGCATATCAGCATCCATTTATATGGTAAGTTTTCCGCGCACGAACAGACAGAAGCCTAATGTATTCCTGTATATATTCAGGTGGGCAGCCTTCATACTTGCCTTCTACCTTGTTTTTTTTGCAAAAGGTTCCATCCTTTCACTGGGAATGAACGACAAACGGTTCATATTCCGTTCAGGATTCATTTTCCGCGGTGCAATGAGACGTACCTTCCACTACACATGGTTTGATCTTCTTTCTGCAATCTACATCTATGCTGTTCCTTGTTTCTTCCTTCTCCTTGCTGCAATCAAGGCAGAAAATACAGATGCAAGGCTTTTAAGGCAGAAAAGAATAATTACGATAATCGGAGTTCCGCTTTCATGGATCACCTGGTATTACATTAACTGGGCAAGCGAATATCAGCCACTCCTTTTTTCACTGTTTACCTTTACCTTCATTCCTCAAATCATCATGTTCTCATACGGAAGCAGCCTTGAGACTTTGTGGACGCCTTTAAGTTTTATCAAGTCCGCAGCTCGTATTGGAATCAGATACCTTCTTCCTGCTGCATTGGGAGGACTTTTGTTCCTTGCTCTGTCAGACCTTTACAGACAGAACCTCCCTCTGTTCATGATTCTTTATGTAACCGGAGTTTCTATCATCACATTCTTCTGGTACTATCTTGACCGCTTCATTCAGTCCAGGGATTTTTTACGTGACAACAACTACTCTGCAGAATTTGAAAAAGCAATTACTTCAATAGATTACGACGATGAACCTCAGGCAATTACGGAACACGTATATTCTACATTCCAGCGCTACCTTGATTCATCTTCCGTTTCCCTTCTTACAGACAACGGTTCTGAAAACGAACTTGAGACAGTCTACAGTTCAAACGGAACGACAGTTACTTTAAAAGTAGATCCTTCTGTATTTGATACCCTCCTCAATATGAATCATCCTGTTGTATTCAGGGAGTGGCTCATGCAGAATTCTTCCGTAAGCAACATCCGTTCCTACGCTATCGACATTCTTACGAAAACAAATTCTGATGCATTCATCATTCTTAATGAAGGCCGCCAGATTGTTGCAGTCCTTACCTTAGGAAAAAAACGCAACGGAAACGTTTATTCAGTTTACGACTACGAAGTTCTTAATAAATTCTATTCAAACATTTTCGTTGTAGGATATTACTTTAAGAACATTATGAACGAAGCCGTTATCGGTACGGTTAACCGCGAAATCCGCATGTCTGACCAGATCATTACTTCCATTCAGGAAAACATGGACTTCATCAAGAATCCTAAAGCAGACATAGGCTACCTTATGGTTCCGGCTCATAACATTGGTGGTGAATTCGTTGATATGATCCGCCTTAACGACCAGCGCTATATTTTCATCATCGGTGCACTTAACGGTAAAGGTATTGCAGCTTCCATGAACATGGTCATCCTTAAGTCCATTATCCGTACCTTCCTTGCTGAAACCACAGACTTCAAGCTTCTCGTTGAAAAGGTAAATACCTTCATCAGGGAATCTCTTCCTAAGGGATCATTCTTTGCAGGAACATTCGGACTTATAGACTTTACGTCTGACACTCTTTATTACATCAACTGCGGTGCCCCTGCCCTCTTCATGTATACAAAAACCTATAATAACGTAATCGAAATTCAGGGTGCCGGACGCATTCTTGGATTCGTTCAGGATATCGGCCCTCTTATCAAAGTAAAGAAAGTTAAGCTTTCTGAAGGGGACATGATTCTTGCATGTACGGACGGGCTTATTGAATCCCGATCCCTCCGCGGTGACGTATATGGAAAATCAAACATCCAGTCCAACTTTATGGAAAACTCCGGATACCCTGCAAACAAAATGGCACAGTTTGCATATGATTCCCTTGTTCACTTTACATCAAAAGAGCTGGATGATGACGTTACCATCCTTATCATAAAATATCATGGAGGCAAATAATGGATCAGCTTGCCATTAACGAAAAAGTCGGTGCTTACTACATGCTTCTGGAACTTTCAGGAGCTGTAAATGCCTATACTATTACAGAGTTGAAAACAAAAGTTTACAGTTATATTCTCGATTCCAACGTTGTTCTTGATATGTCTCAGGTAAGCCAGCTTGATTCTACAGGTCTTGGAGTCATTATTGCCGCCCATAACGACGGTGAAGGATGCGGTACTAAAATATTCATCCTTAATCCTTCAAATGAAGCCCGTCATTCTCTGGAAAAAACCGGATTTCTGGACACATTCAACATAATTCATTCCGTTACGGAGGTAAACGATGCGTTGTAGCCGTGTCCTTATCATTGGCGCATCACTTTTAATGCTGAATCCATTCAGTGCATGTTCAAAATCAAACACAAAAAATGTACCGGAAACAAAAGCTTTACCTGAAAACAAAACTGTTACTCAGGTAAAGGCTGTTTCTCCTGAAGTAAAAAAAGCAAAACTCGTATATTCAAAAATGAGCGGACGCTTCAAAAATGACATTCAGTTTAAGGATGATGCAGAAATAGAAAGCTTTATCGCAGACTTGAATGAAATTCTTGAAGAAGAAAAAACTTTTCCAGAAAACGATGTCAGTCTTTTTTACCTTATAGACAAAAAACATAACATCGGTTCTGATTACGTACCTGCAGAACTCATTCCAGTAAAGCAGTGCAGCCTGTTCAATGTAAGCCGCAATGACCTCAGCCTCAGAAAAGAAGCCTATGATGCACTGAAGGTTCTTTCTGAAGCAGCCCTGGCAGACGGAATAAAACTCATGGTAAGTTCCACCTACCGTTCCTACACTTATCAGACAGGTCTGTTCAACCGCTATGTTGCACAGGATGGAGTTGAACTTGCAGAACGGTACAGTGCCCGCCCTGGAACAAGCCAGCACCAGCTTGGAGTTGCAGTAGACTTCGGTTCAATTACAGACGACTGGGGTGATACAAAAATGGGAAAATGGGTGTACGAAAATGCAGCTAAATACGGCTGGTCCCTTTCTTTTCCAAGAGAATACGAAGACGTTACCGGCTATATGTGGGAATGCTGGCATTTCAGATACATCGGTGTAAAAGCCTGCCGTTTTCAGGAAAAATGGTTTAACAATATCCAGCAGTACATGCTTGAATTTATAAACGAATGGAACCTGACTGAATAATGTAAAACCGGCCGGGACGAAAAACCGGCCGTAATTTTATCACGACAGGTACTTTTAATAATCCATCAGCACGGGACTTACAGTCGGTTAATAAAGTTTAGCGTGCATTTTCTAAAAAAAATCAAATTATATTTATACATTTTTTCTTATGGTAATTGAATAAGAATCCCATAATTTGTATAATTATAGAAATTTTTATTCAAAGATTCGCATAAATATGCAAAAGTGAGGTATGCCATGGCAAATGAAATTAACCTTGACAACAAGTTCATAGAAAAGCTGACCAGAATTGCACAGCTTGATGATCAGATAGATCCTTCACTTTATGAAAAATACGACGTAAAAAGCGGTCTCCGTTATGCAGACGGACGCGGAGTTCTTGTAGGCCTTACAAGAATCGGTGACGTAGTGGGTTATGAAATTGAACCGGACGGCTCTAAAAAAGCTGTTCCTGGACGCCTCATTTACCGCGGTTATAATGTAGAAGACATCGTACAGGATACAGAAAGAACAAAAAGCTTTGGCTTTGAGCAGTGTGCCTACCTCCTTCTTTTCGGAGAACTTCCAACACAGAGCCAGCTTGATGAATTTACTACATATCTCGGAGCAATAAGATCACTTCCTCCTAACTTTACGGAAGACATTATCATGAAGGCCCCGTCTGCCGACATCATGAATAAAATTGCCAGCGGAGTTCTTGCCTCTTATTCCTTTGATCCTGATCCGGAAAACCGTGACGTAGCAAATGTTCTCCGCCAGTGCGTTGAACTTATTTCCCGCTTCAGTTCTCTTGCAGCCTATGCTTATCAGGCAAAGCGCCGCTATGTTGACGGCAAGAGTATGTACATTCATAATCCAGATCCAAAACTTGGAATTGCAGAAAATCTTCTTCAGCTTATCCGCAATGACAAAAAATATACCAGACTTGAAGCAGAACTTCTTGATCTTGCACTTATCCTCCATGCAGAACATGGTGGCGGTAACAACTCTTCCCTTACCATCCACGTTGTTTCTTCTGCAGATACAGATACTTACTCTGCAATTGCAGCAGCCCTTGGTTCTCTTAAAGGACGCCGTCATGGTGGAGCAAACATTCGCGTTATGGAAATGATGGACGATATAAAGGCTCATGTAAAAGACTGGAGCAATGAAAAAGAAATTGCTGATTACCTTAGGAAAATCTGCCGCAAGGAAGCCTTTGACCACACCGGACTTATTTACGGACAGGGACATGCGGTTTATACAATCAGTGATCCGAGGGCAAAACTTCTCCGTGATAAGGCAGAACTTCTTGCAAAAGAAAAAGGCTGCATGGAAGAGTTTAATCTTTACAAAACCATCGAACGCATTGTACCGGACATCATCTGTGAAGTTCACGGAAACAAAAAACGCATCTGTACAAACGTAGACTTCTATTCAGGATTCGTATATACAATGCTTAACATTCCTAGAGAACTGTTCACTCCGCTTTTTGCAATTGCCCGTATTGCAGGCTGGAGCGCACACCGCATAGAAGAGATTGTTGCAGGAAGAAGAATTTACCGTCCTGCATACAAGAACGTACAGGGAGAACGCCCTTACATAAAAATGGAAGACAGAGTAGAAGTATAAAATATTTTTATTTCAGTGCTTTCATTCCAAAAATAAAACAAGCCTGTTTCAAACAGTGATAAACTTTTGAAACAGGCCTCTTTTTTTTAAAGTGAAAATATAAGTACTGCACCAGTACAGACAAGTGCGATTACAATTAAAGTCAGTATGTTATTTTTCAAAGCGTTTCCATCCATGCTGCAAACAGTTCAGGCCATATCTGACACTCTTTCTGAATGCCGGCAGGATTGGTACCGTTATTCCAGGTGGTTTCTTTTGTTGCAAGCGAAAGCCCATGACCGCCTCTCCTGAACACATGATACTCCACCGGCACGTTGTTTTTTCGGCAGGCCTGTGCAAACAGCATTGAGTTTTCAAGAGGTACGCAGCCATCTTCATAGGTATGCCACATAAATACAGGAGGAACATTTTCTGTTACAAGCTCCTCAAGCTGAACATCTTTTACAGAGTATTTTTTTGTACAGCCCAGGACATTTTCAATTGAACCTTTATGGGCAAACTCACTGGCAGTAATAACCGGATAACTCAAAAGAAGTGCGTTCGGTTTTAACACTTCCTTTGAATATGGAATATATTCCTTCAGAAGTTCTCTGTTCCAGTAAACCCCCAGACTTGCAGCAAGATGACCGCCGGCACTGAAACCGGCAACTATGATTCTGTCAGGATCCACATTCCATTCTTCGGCATGAGAACGCACACAGTTCATTGCTTCACACAAATCTAAAAGACTTGCAGGAAACTCCATCGGCTTAAGGGAATACCACAAGGTTACTGCATGAAATCCCAGGGAATTCATTTTAAGGGCAACAGCCTCACCTTCTCTGGTAGAAAGCATTTCATAGGCACCGCCAGGACAGATTAAAACAAGAGGACGTTTTCTTCCTTCTGAAAATTCTTCGAAATTATCAAGTATGTAAGTTTTTATATACGGAACAAAATTATTATTCTCGAGCTTTCCACGATAATTTACAGGCAGTTCTATAGTTTCATGCAGCATTTTTTCCTCGCTAACAGTGCAGGCTTTAAAATGCATCTGCACATGGTAAAAAAGGGACCTTCTGTTTTATTCAGAAAGTCCCCCTTATTATATAAAATTTATCAGCCTACAGTAACATCAAGTGATACTTTAGAAACTCCAGGCTTAACTTTTACAAGTGTTCCTTCTACATCAGCACCATCCGCAGTAATCTTTACGCTTCCGGTATTGTTGATGTTCTTTACATTGATTACATATTCTACTCCGCGGAATTTTCTTGTAATCACTGCAGTTTTTACATGCGAAGGAAGGCGCGGTTCAACTGTAAGTCCGTCATAAGAAGGACGTACACCTGAAATATACTGACTTAATGCAAGCATATTCCATGCGGCAGTTCCCGTAAGCCAGCTGTTCTTTGCTTCTCCAAAGCGGCGGGCTTCTTTACCTGCAACCATCTGTGAATAAACATAAGGTTCAGTTCTGTGAACTTCACTGAATTCTTCAACATAAGCAGGAGCAATTTTCTTATAATGTGCAAAGGCATCGTCTGCCCTGTTATTAACAATTTCTCCGATTATAACCCACGGATTGTTATGGCAGAAAATTCCTCCGTTTTCTTTATATCCAGGCGGGTATGAAGAAACTTCACCAAGCTCTACATGATAGTCCTGATATGCAGGAGAAAGAATTACGATACCGTACTGTGAATCAAGATACTTTTTTACTGAATCCAGTGATTTTTCAGGATAGCCTTTATCTTTACCGATTTTAGCCATAGTTCCGAAGCCCTGGGTTTCAATGTAAATTTTTCCGTTCTCACATTCCTTTGAACCGATTTTATTACCGGCATCATCATAAGCACGGATATACCACTCACCATCCCATCCTGTTTTACAGATCTGCTCTTCCATCTGACGGGCAGCTTCTTCCGCAAACTTTGCTTCTTCTTCATCTCCCTGAATGCGGCACATTGCGGCATAGTCAGGAGTTACATAAACAAACATCTGGGCAATCATTACTGATTCTGCATTTTTACCTTCCTTGTTTGTACAGGTCTGGAAAGAATCATTAGGATTTGTAGAGAAACAGTTAAGGTTAAGACAGTCATTCCAGTCTGCACGACCGATTAATGGAAGTCCGTGAGGTCCCTTGTGATTTGTTATGTAACGGTATGATCTCTTAAGATGTTCAAAAAGGGTTGCAGTATTCTTTTCATTATTGTCAAAAGGTACCTGCTGATTAAGGAAATCTACATCACCGGTTTCACGTATATAACCGCCCACACCAAGAACAAGCCAGAGAGGATCATCATTAAAGTTTGAACCAATATCTGCATTTCCGCGTTTTGTAAGAGGCTGGAACTGATGATATGCACTTCCGTCTTCAAACTGAGTTGAAGCAACATCAAAAAGACGTTCACGGATTCTTTCTTTAGGAAGCTGATGAACTGCCCCAAGCATATCCTGAGAAGTATCACGGAATCCTATTCCACGACCGATACCGCTTTCAAAATAAGAAGCACTGCGGGCAAAGTTATAGGTTACTACACACTGATACTGATTCCACAAAGCCATGCGGTCAAGTTTTTCGTCTCCAGTCTTGAGGGTAAAGTTGCTGAGAGTCATATCCCAGTATTTTCTCAAAGTTTCGTATTCAGCAAGAACTTTTTCTTTTGAATCAAAACGTTTCTGGATTTCATAAGCTTTTTCTTTATTGATGATTCCGCCGGCAGTATTTGTACGAAGGAGTTTGTCAGAAGCTTTTTCGCTGCTCCATTTTTTTTCTACCGGATTTTCAACATAACCGAGAATGAAAACAAATGACTTCTCTTCTCCCGGTTTAAGTTCAACATTGATTCTGTGGCTTGCAACCGGAGACCAGCCGTCTGCTACAGAATTTCTGCTTTTTCCTTCAACAACAGTCTGAGGTTTGTCATAACCGTTGTAAAGGCCGAGGAAACTTTCTCTGTCTGAATCAAATCCGTCAACAGGAACATTTACGCTGTAAAAACTGAAGTGATTGCGGCGCTCGCGATATTCTGTCTTATGATAGATAACGCTTCCTTCGATTTCTACTTCACCGGTAGAAAAATTGCGCTGGAAATTCGTACAGTCATCCTGTGCATTATAAAGACACCATTCAACATAGGATACGAGACTTATTTTTTTATCTGCCTTGCCTTCATTCTTCAGAGTAACAAGTTCTACTTCGCAGTTAACTCCATTAGGAACCATATAGAGAACTTCTGCACGCAAATTGTTTTTTGAAGAATTAAGTTTTGTATATCCAAAACCATGACGGCACTCATAAGAATCAAGTTCTGTTTTACACGGCTGCCATCCGGGATTCCAGATTACATCACCGTCTTTTATATAAAAATATCTTCCGTTTGTATCAAGCGGAACATCATTATAGCGATAACGAGTAATACGTCTGAGGCGTGCATCTGTATAAAATGCATAACCGCCAGCAGTATTAGAAATCAATGAAAAAAACTTTTCATTTCCCAGGTAATTGATCCACGGATACGGTGTACGGGGAGTTGAGATTACATATTCTCTTGCTCCGTCATCAAAGTTTCCGAACTTCATAAGTTTCCTCCTTTTATAGACCTTTTTTAATTATATGCGGTTCCCTAATCTTAATATTATATTAAAAAAGAATCTAATAAAATTACACCATCTTCACCAAAATTACAGATTTTTTTTCTATTTTTATAAAAAATTGACATATTTCCGCTGCCTTTTGTCTTTATTAAGGCTTTTTTAAGTTTTCCTTCCTGCCATTCAATATCCACGGAATGACCTCCCCTTACTTTCAGCCCCCGTACATAGCCGCTGCTCCAGCTTTCCGGAAGACAGGGCAAAAGCTCTATATAAGTATTCTCCCCGTCATAGCAGGAACCGCTTTGAACCAGCATCTCTGCAACAGCCGCCGTACCTCCAAAGTTTCCGTCAATCTGATAAGGCGGACATACATTAAAAAGATTTTTATAAGTCAGTTTATTAAAAAGCACATTCAGGTATTTTTCTGCTTCAGCAGGTTTCTTCATTCGTGCAAAAAGACACACAGTCCATGCACAGCTCCAGCCGGTATGGCCTCCTCCGTTAGAAAGTCTTTCTGTCAGACTTTTTAAGGCAGCAGTCTTGAATTCTTCATCTTTATTTTCAAAAAGAATATGACCGGGATACATTCCAAACAGATGGGAAACATGACGGTGACCTTTTTCTGCTTCTTCAAAATCTTCGTCCCATTCCCTGAGCCTGCCGTCTCCGGTAAGTTTATACGGAAACAGTTTCTTTAATGCTTCCGATACCTGTGAGGCAAATTCTTTATCACAGCAAAGAATTTCACACACCGTAATAAACTGAGTAAAGAGTTCACGGGTGATTGACATATCCATCGTGCCTGCTTTTGAAATACAGCATTTCTGTTTTGTCTGAGGATCTAAAAAATTATTTTCAGGACTGATTGAAGGATTCGTAACCAGAGTACCGTCTGATTCCTTCTGCAGAAAATCCATTAAAAATTCAACTGCACCTTTTAAAACCGGAAACATTTCTACAAGAAAATCTTTATCCATTGTATGAATATAATGTTCCCAAATATGAGTACACAGCCATGCTCCGCCAAAAGGCCACAGCGCCCACTCTGAACTTCCTCCAGCAGGACTTGCCTTTCTCCATAAATCACAGTTATGATTTGCAGCCCATCCCCTGCAGCCCCATCTTTTTTCTGCAACATCCCGACCGGTAACAGAAAGTTCCTTCAGTAATTCAAACAAAGGAAGATGACACTCACTAAGATTGCAGGACTCGGCAGGCCAGTAATTCATTTCTAAGTTTATGTTTGTCGTATAATTGCAGTTCCAGGCTGGACGGATATCCTGATTCCAGATTCCCTGAAGATTCGCAGGCTGAGTATTTTTTCTTGAGCAGGATATCATAAGATAACGTCCAAACTGAAAAAACAGCGGCGCAAGTTCTTTGGAAAAAACAGGAGAAGATTTATCAGAAAGTTTTTTTAATGCAAGATTTCCGTCTGTTCCTTCAAGATAAAATTCAACTCTGTTAAAGAGATTACTGAAATCCAGACAGTGCTCCCTTAGTATGTTTTCATAAGATACTGCACAGGCTTTTTCATCCATTGAATAACACAGTACGGCACTGTTCTTTCCGTTAGTACCAGGTTCATTCAAAAACCCGTTAAAAGAAGTTGCAGCTGTAAGAATGATTAATACGCTTTCTGCATTTTTTACTTTCAATTTTTTTGAATCATAAGTCAGCTCATAATTTTTTCCTGACGGCAGGATACTTATGCAGGAAGTAAAAGTCATTCCTTTTTTTTCATCATAAACAACCGGCGGTTCATCCGGTCCAAAAACATTCGGCCCTGACACAGGAGCCTTTCCCTTCAGCACAAGAGTTTTTTTTACATCATCCTCTCTGACTGAAACCTCATGCTTCAGCAATGAAGAAACTTCTGCATTAAAACTTACAGAATCTTTTTCTGAACATTCAATTTTCATCACTATTGCATCAAGGGGATGACTTGCAAAAACCGTACGGGTATATACGGCACTTTTATTCTTATTACCTTCTGAAGGAATTGAATAAGAAACAGTACAGACAGCTTTTTCTAAATCCAGTTTACGCAAATAGTTTTCTGCCCTTTCATGACACTCAGGAAACTCAAGAAACAAATCTCCCATAGGTTCATAAAAACTGCTCCAGGGTCCGAGAAGTTTTTCATCAGCAGTTTTCTGTGCCTGAGAATATTTTTTTTGATTAACAAAAGAGCGGACTTCAGATACGGCATCAAGAAAACAATCCTTCTCTTTTTTTTCAGGTCCGCCGCTCCATAAGGTATCTTCATTAAACTGAATGCGTTCTCTCCGAGGCAATCCAAATACCATACAGCCCAGCCTTCCGTTTCCCAAAGGAAGTGCAGAAGTCCATTCCTCTGCCGGCCGGGAAAATTTCAGTTCAAGTTTATTTTTCATAGAATCCTTCAGAAAGTTCAACAGACGACTTAAGGCGAATATCCTTTACGGAACTGCCTGCCATAATTTCATACTTTCCGCTGTCGGTAATCCAGCACTGCCGGTTTTCATCAAAGCGGGCAAAATCTTTTTTATGTATTTCAAAAACAACTCTTTTTGTTTCTCCTGCCTCAAGTTCAATTTTCTTAAAGGCCTTCAGTTCTTTTATGCTTCTTTCTGTTTTTGGATTAACAGGAGACAGATATATCTGAACAGTTTCTTTTCCATATCTTGCGCCTGTATTTTTAACATTAAGGACAGCCTTAATCCTCTGGGAATCCATCTGAATGACATTCAGATCCGAATACTCAAAATCCGTATATGAAAGTCCATGACCAAAACAAAATTCTGATTCCTTTCTGAAAGTTTCAAAATATCTGTATCCGACAAATATTCCTTCACGATAATGAACAGTCTTTACATCTCCCGTAACATCTCCCGGAAAATCTCCAGCAGAATGAGCAGGACAATCTGCCAGCTGTTTCAGAATCGTATACGGAAGTTTGCCGGATGGATTCACTTTGCCGAAAATAACTTCTGCCAGCGCACGACCGCCTTCCATACCGTTATAAGTCGTCTGAATCAATGCAGCCGTGCTGTTTATCCACCTGCTCATATCCACGGCATTACCACTGAAAATTACAGTAACAGTATCTGGCCTCAGTTTTAAAAGCTCACACAGAAGAACATCCTGACCATAAGGAAGAGTAAGGTCATCCCTGTCGAAACCTTCACTGTCAATGCGGCATGGTTCATCATCTTTAGAAACACCGATGGCATTAGTTCCCATCTGAAACTTAGGATTATAATGAGCACATCCTCCCACATATATTACTGCATCACACTCCTGCGCAAGTTTAAGGGCACTGGCTCTTAAGTCATCAGCTTTTGCTGAATCCGGACTGTACCCCCTTTCATACTTTACGCTGATGTTTCCCCCTGCAGCCATAGTTATTCCAAGTAACGGCGTAATCTCATACAGGGATTTTATTTCTGCACTTCCCCCGGCATGGGACTGAAGGATATCTGCATTTTCTCCGATAACGGCAATTGTTTTTATTTCTTTCTTATTCAGTGGAAGGATTTTCTTTCCGCTGCAATTCTGATTCTTTAAAAGAATTACTGATTCCCGGGCAATATCAAGAGCAGCTTTCTGATGTTCCGGCGTATTAAAGCATCCCTCCTTTCTTTCCGAACTGAATATATGAATCTTATCCATAAGCCCTAAGATTCTTGCAACTTTATCATCAATTATTTTTTCATCGACATGACCGCTCTTTACTTCTTCCATGAGAGGACGTGCAAAACAGTAATTATCAAAATCGTATGTAACGTTCATATCAATATCGAGACCGGCCTCTGCAGCTCCTTTTGAATCATGAACGGCTCCCCAGTCACTGACAACAACTCCGTCAAAATGCCAGTCACTTTTTAAAATCTGAGTCAGAAGCCTTTTATTTGCACTGCAATGCAGACCTTCCCATCTGTTATATGCACACATAAAAGCATAAGCATCACCTTCCTCAACAGCAGCTTTAAATGCCGGAAAATAAATTTCATGCAGAGCCCTTTCACTTACTTCAACATTTACTTCCAGACGTTCAGTTTCCTGATTATTAACTGCAAAATGCTTAACACAAACAGATACATCATTTTCCTGAACGCCTCTTATGTAAGGTACGCAGATTTTTGATACAAGAAAAGGATCTTCACTCATGTATTCAAAATTTCTTCCGCATAATGGAGAACGCATTATGTTTATTCCGGGACCGAGAATCATATCCTTACCTCTTCCCCGTGCTTCTTCACCTAAAACCTGTCCGCATCTGTAAGAAAGTTCCGGATTCCATGTAGAAGCAAGAGCAGTTCCTGACGGCAGATAACTTACAAAATCATCTGTATATCCATAAGGAACCCAGCTTGCATCAGGAAACTCATTGCGGACTCCAAGGGGACCGTCACTAAAACGCAGGGGAGGAATTTTTTTTCTTTCAACACCTTCAGTTCTGAAAAGCCCTGCCCCGTGAATCATCTTTATTTTTTCTTCAAGCGTAAGATCATTTATAATTTCTCTGATTTCTTTATCGTTCATTTTATGATTTCCCTCACTCTATTTTAGCATTTCTGCATAGATACTTCTAAATCCAAAAGGAAACTTTCTGTTTACATATTTTCCGTTTTCCCACAATACAGGAACGACTGAAAACTCATGACAGATTTTACGGACACTTTTTAACCAGAGAACTGTACTGGAAAAATCTTTTGTGTCTATACATCCATATTCTCCGATTACGACAGGTATTCCCTTATCAATATAATTCAATTTAAGTTTTTCAAATTTAGATTTAAGTTCTGCAAAATCTGAATCATTTCCCCATGTATCTGAATACCACCACTGATTTTCTTTATCCATAGAGATAGTAAAAGAACTTGGCGTGTAATAATGAACACTAAGCATAAGACGGTCTGCAGCTGTATCAGACGGCATTTTAAAACGGCTGTCACAGCTTGCATCAATGTCTGTCCAGTAACCTGAAATCATCAGTTTCCTGTCAGAATTCTTTCTTCCGCTTGAACGCACGACATCAACAAAAGCCTGATTCATTGCATTAAGCTGAACATAGCTTTCATCACTCCATCCGTCAAAACCGACTTCATTCATTGCTTCAAAAATAAGATTATGATTTACATCGCCAAAGTTATCAGCAATCTGCATCCATACTTTTTTATACCGGTCAAGGCGCTGTTCAAAAGGAACATCCTTATTCTGAATCCAGCTGGTTCTGCTTGAGCCTCCGTCATGATGAAGATTTATAATCACATACATCTTTTCCTGAATAATCCAATCTACAACTTCAGATACACGGGACATCCATTTTTCTTCTATAACATAATCATCAGAAAGGCTCATGTGTTCAGCCCATGTAACAGGAAGGCGTATCGTTTTAAATCCGGAAGCTTTCAGAAACTTTATGTAATCTCTGGTTATAACGGGATTTCCCCAGCCTGTTTCATCCGTTCCATTGCCATCTTTATCTGTAATAACATCAAGGGTATTGCCGATATTAATTCCATCACCCATCACTTCGGCAGTTTCTGCAGGAAAACTTTTAACTGAAGCACAGCCTGCAAAACAGACTGCCGTTACCATAAAAAATAAAAACCGGCACTTTATCATGGAATTACCATAACATCTGATGCCGGTTTCTTTAATCATATAAATTGATAGAAATTTCTGTAATTTTTTTACTATGACAATTCCGCCTTTTCAATCTTCTGCAGCAGAAACTACAGCTTTTACCAGATCTGTACAGTGCGAATAAACTGCACCGGTACTTCTATTGAACAATCCTGAAGATTCTGCACCGCTACCGGAAGAACCATTATCCCAGATTACAGGAACAAGACCGTGTTTTCTTGCAGAACTAATCATGTATTCCATATACGCCTGCCTGTAAGTTTCAAATCCAGACTGATATGTAGCGCCGCATTCTCCGATAACAACAGGAATATCATTATCAACAAATTTTTCCTTTAATTTTTGAAACGTTGCATCAATGTCGTCTTCCTGCCCCCACGCAGATACAGTATAACCGGCAGAAGAAGCAGATTTTCCCCAGTAGCCGACGCTTGCATTTAAAGTAAAATCTGTCGGATCATAAAAATGAACTGCGACCATAATCTTATTTTCGAGTACGTCAGAAGGTTTTTCAAATGCAGCAGCAGTAAGGTCTGGATTAGTAACATATCCCGGACATGAAATATAATTTGCTGCACCTGCATTTCTGATTGCATAGACACAGACCTGATTCCAGCTGTTTAATATTTCATACTGTTTCGTGGATGAATTATTTCTGTTTTCACCCCAGCCCCAGCCTCCGTCATGAATCTCATTCATTGTTTCAAAAATCAAATAATCTTCTGTTCCCTTAAATTTTGATGCAATCTGATACCACATTGCATAAAGCTGTTCTTTTATTGCAGTATCCTTTTCTTCATTATAAACACCGGCATTATATACACCGTCAGAAACAATTACACCTGCTGCATCTTTTATTGAAAGCCAGTTTGCACTGTCAGCCCCGTCATGATGAATATTTATTATAGCTTTCAGACCGGCATTTTTTGCATAACAGGCAACTTCATAAACACGATTAAGCCATGAAGACTCAATTGTATATTCAGGAGCAGAACCTGTGTGTCCCAGCCATGTTACAGGAATTCTGACGGTTTTAAAACCTGATGCTGCAACTGCATCAAATAAAGTCTGTGTTATAACAGGATTTCCCCATGCTGTTTCTGAACTGACACCGTTACTGTAAGCATCAAGAGCATTACCCAGATTCCATCCGATTTTCATGTCATCTGCAAAAGATTTTAAGGTCTCTGCCGTAACGCTGGCAGAAGCATTAAACGTATACGTAAAATTTTCATTATAGTCAGCATCAGTTTCATTCCCAGTTTCGTCTGAATTATTATTACTGTCAGTATTATCTTTATCTTCAGAAGTTTCCTGCTTTGTATCTTCAGGACTTTTATTTTCAGAAGAACTTCCACCTGATGAGCAGGATGCCGTTAATAAAACTAAAACTCCGCAGAACACGCATAAAATCTTTTTCATAAAAACCTCCAGAACTTTTCTTCACATACTGTCAGGGCATCGTAGCAAAATCCTGCTTAATTTCTCCAGGCATTATTCCACTGCACATAAGCATCTTCTTTATTAAACTCGGGAAATACCATGTAAGACGAGTCCTGCTGAAATATCCGTGCTGTTCGCTTCCATTTTCCTGAATACCGTATGCACCGTTATCCCAAAGCACACACGGCATTCCATAAGACTTCCATGCAGTCGAAGTAAAAGTCTCAAACCACAAAATTCTATCGTCAATATTGCCTTTATTAGAACAGCTCATTTCTCCTACAATAACGGGAATTCCCCTGTTCTTTACAAAGTCCCTGTAAACGCCCGTAAATATTGAATCTATAAAAGAAACATCATCAGATGTAAAACGTCTGTGTTCTGTTCCATCATACATTGCAAAACCATAAGGTGAATAAGCATGAACAGAAAGTATGAGCCTCTTTTCTTCAATAACATCTGCCGGCAAAACAAAATCTCTTAAAAAATCTGCACTGGCCTGCATTCCGGGAATCATTACAAAACGCTTTTCATTTCCGTCAACAGAACGGATGGCTTTTAATGCTTCACTCTCATACTTCTCAAGAATCTTCATTGCCTTAATGCATTCTGCACAGTCAGAAGGAAGCCACCATTCATGATCAGTTCCAGCCTGTCTGGGTTCATTCATTATTTCAAAAATCAGACGTTCATCATAAGAAGCAAACTCCCTGGAAATCTGCTTCCATACCTGCGTTAAAAATTTTACTGACTCAGCCTCTGCCCTTTCATCAAGACAGTATCCTGTAAGTTTACGTCCGTTGTATGCAGTTGAATCATATCCATAAGAACGTACGGCATTTACATCACCATTCCAGTATGTAGTTTCATAACTGAGGTTATCATGATGAGTATTAAGAATAACATACATTCCGTCATCATATGCATAATCAACAACTTCCTTTACGCGGGCCATCCATTCAGAATCTATTTTCATTGTAGAAGAATCTGAAATGTGATTATGCCATGTTACCGGAATACGAATTATATCAAACCCGGCTTTATGAACAGCCTGAATCATTTCTTTCGTTGTCTTCGGCTGTCCCCAGCAGGTTTCACTTTCAAGCCCCTGGCCGTAAGCAGAATCAGAATCATTAAAAGCATCAAGAGTATTTCCAAGATTCCATCCCGCCCCAAGTCCGGAAACAAATTTTCCGGCTTCAGACTGAGCCCGTTTAGCTTTCTGTACGAGAACTTTTTTTGAACTTACTTTTAAGTCATCATAGTCAGCATTCTTATTCTGAGAAGATTTTTCTGCACAAATCTGAGCGCACACCAGACCTGCAATACATACTGCCGCAATCACCTTTTTCATATATTACCTCACTGTCTGGCAAAGATTGTATATAATTCCGGATAAGATGAATTAAACTTACACTTGTATCTGTCATACCAGGGATAGGCACACTGAATGTCCCAGACCATAGGACACATCTGACCGTTAAGCCGGCACAAATCTACAAAATTCTGAAGGAACTTATCCCAGCCGTCTTTTACATGAGGAGCAATAGTATCACTTTCACAGGTAGAGAATTCTCCAAACACGACAGGAACACCTGCAGAAGTAAACTTTTCCATCTTTGCAAGCTGAGTTTCCATCAGAGCGTAATCTTCTTCGCTACCCCAGTCCCACTGAACGGATCCCCAGTCAGCATCTTCCCACATTCCGCAGTAAGTCCACGGAGTATAATAGTGAACTGAAAGCATGAGATGATTTTCTATTGTATCAGAAGGCATCTTAAAGCGGCTGTCACAGGTTTTATCAATATCCGTATTTATCCCGGCTATTAAAAGAACACGTCTGTCGTTGTTTCCGCCGGATGAACGAATCAAATCAACAAAAGTCTGGTTTATATCTACATTTGAAACTTCATACTGCCAGTCAGAATTTCCCTTGAGTTCCTCATTGGCATTTTCAAAAATAAGCTTTTCCGGATAATCCTTATAATGTTCAGCAATCTGAGTCCACAGTGAAGAATAAATTTCTGCAGCAGTTTCTCTTTCTTCTTCATTATCAGAATAAAAATCTTCCCACCAGTTACCGTCCCAGTGAATGTTTATTATGCAGTACATGTCACTGGCAAGGACATAAGAAACTATTTCATCAACACGATTCATCCATGCAGATGTAATCTTGTAATTGCCTTTATTCTTATTAACACTCGTAACTCCATTCGTATACCATGCTACCGGAACTCTGACACTGTCAAATCCACAGTTTTTAACCCCCTGAAGCATTTTATAAGTAGTAACAGGCGCCCCCCATGCAGTTTCTCCGCCGGTTGCTTCAAGGGTATTTCCTAAATTCCAGCCGTTCCCCATTTCTTTTACGGCATCCGTTGCTGTAATATCAGTAAAGGTCATATCAAAATCTACAGTATCCGCAGAAGATGTCAGCTGCTTCATCTCTCCGCAGGAAAAAAAAGCAGGTATAAGCATTCCCATTAACAATCTTAAACATCTGTTTTTCATGTAATACCTTCATTAACAAGTTCTCAGTGTGAATGCTAAAGTCATAATCCGTAAAAAAAAACATGAGAATTTTCAATAAAAAACTTTTTTTATTTGCAATCACTTTCTTTCATTAAATTTAAACCAGTGAATTCCTGCATCACCCTCTATTTCAAAAACAATATCATTAACCTCTTCCATAAAAAATATTTCAGAACAAATTTCAGTCCAGATTCTTCTTCTTTTTTTTCCTGGTACGGCACAGACATCTCCGGTATTCGGCAGAGAAATACGACTCAAAAGTTTAGTGTTTCTTCCGCGCTGCCAGATATTTAAGTAACATGCTGCAGAAGATGAAATACAGGCTCTGAACTCATAGCACCCCTTTTTAAATAAAACATTTCTATAAACAATGCTGCATTTTTTTTCGGAAGAAAATACGGCAGGTATGTCATGACCGCGTCTTTCATCCAGAATATAAGAAAAAGCTTCATTAAAATTCCACGCCCAGACTTTTCTGGCAAAATTACGATACTTTATCTTTTCTTCATCATGATCAGGTACCACGTCAGCTTCAAAAATCATCTGTCCATCTTCACATGAGTTTCCTACAGTCAGTACGGCCCGTCCTTTCTGTACAATCATTTCCTCAAGTTCCACGTCATAGACAGAAAAATCAGCATAATCCACCTTAAAAGAGATTCTTCTTTTTTCTCCCGGATGCAGAATAATCTTTTCAAAACCACAGAGTTTTTTTTCAGCAAATTCTATGCGGCAGTTTTTTTCATGAATATAAAGCTGAGGAACAAAAGCAGCTTTCATATTTCCTGTATTTTCTGCATCAAAAGAAACTTCCATTCCGGCAGAATCAATTTTATCAGACGATATTTTTCCATTAGTGTAACTGACATCTGAATAAGAAAGACCATAACCAAACGGAAATAAAACATTTCCGTCAAAATATCTGTAAGTCTGTCTGGAACCAATTACATCATAATCATCCAGAGATGCAGTCTGTCTTTCATCTTTATACCATGACAATGTTAAGTGTCCTGAAGGGCTTACCTGTCCGCACAGCACGGCAGCAATACCATTCCCCTGCTCCTGAAGACCATGAGCACACCATAAAACACTTTTACACAAAGCAGCTTCTTCTTCCATTGCGTAAGGATAAGAAGAAACTACAAGCAGTACTATCTGTTTATTTTTTTCATGAACCTTTTTTAAAATATATGACATTCTTTCTGGCATTTTCAAAGACGGTCTATCTACTTCTTCCTTGCCGTTGATTACAGGATTGTTACCGCATATATACAGAACTTCATCACACTCAGAAGCAGACGCACAGGCTTTTTCTATTCCGTCACTCACTGTTTTAACGATAAAAATTTCTGAACTTTCAGAAGAGTCTTCGCTTCCGTCTGCAATTATTTCAGAACCATTACATCTGACAGAAGTTGAATTCCATGAGCGTATATAATATTCATTTTTATTTCCTGAAGGAATAAAATTAAAGAGACTGGAAACAAACCAGCTTAGAAGCTTTTCTGCAGAACATTCAAGACGACCATTACCGCCGTTTTTTCTGAATGCTTCAATTTCATCCAGATCAGGCTGATGATCAGAAGGCATATCATCAACAGTCTGAAGCCAGCAATGGAAATCTTCATTAAACAAAGTTACTGCTCCAAATCCCCAGTCTTCCATTTTAAAATCAGCAGGCTTTTCTCCTTTTCTTCCAGCTTTAAGAATTCTGCTTTCATCAAGAACAAGAGGTCTTCCATCTTCTGTATAAAGATTTATTCTGTCATCAGAATCACAGAAAAGAATTTCACCGTCATAATCTCTTTTCAAGGCATCCAGGACAGAAACGGAATAAGGCATTTTTCCTGAATACCAGTCTTCATAAACACGATCTGCCATATTTCCGATAACTGCAATTTTTTTCTTTGGCTTCAGGGGAAGAAGTTTTTCTCCGTCGCCACTTTTTTCATTTTTTAAAAGTACTACAGATTCTGCACATGACTGAAATGCAAGTTCTGCTGAAGATTGCATGCAGATACATTCCTTTCCGATATCATCAAAAACACATCCGTTTTCATCAAACATCCCCAGTTTCATTCTTACCCTGAGGATATTCCTTACATGCTCATCAAGTTCTTTCTCTGAAATCATTCCTTTATCAAGTGCAGATTTTATGGTACTGCAGACAAGTTCAGGATTATCAGTCATTGCATCTGCTCCATTTCTAAATGCAGCCTGCAACGTTTTTTCATGACTTTCATAATAATGATGAAGTTCTACATTCTGAGAAAAATCTCCTCCGTCGCAGACAGCATGTCCTCTTTTTCCAAGTCCGCATTTTTCTATTATGATTTTTTTTAACATGGGATTCTGTATCATAGGAATTCCATTAACACTGTTATATGAAGTCATAACTGAATAGGGAGCAGCCTTTTTAAAAACTCTCTCAAAGGGCTCTAAAAAATATTCATGCATATTTCTTGGAGTTACCGAACATGAACATGTGCATCTGTCCTTTTCATTATTATTTGCGAAAAAATGTTTTGGAGCACATGTAGCTTTTACCCTGCCGTCTGTTTCTGCCTGACATCCCCTAATAATTGAAGATGCAAGTTCTCCGGTCAAATAGGGATCTTCTCCATAACCTTCTTCCGTTCTCCCCCACATAGGATTACGTTCCATATCTATTGTAGGAAACCATAGACACAATCCGCCTTTTCTGTCATGAGTATTATAAAAAGCCCTTGCTTCCAGAGAAATGATACTTCCTATTTTTTCTAAAAGCTCCCTGTTCCATGTAGAAGCCAGAGCAATAGTCTGAGGAAAAGTTGTTGAACATTCTTCCCTGCTTACAAAACCATGGGCACCTTCTCCTCCTATTCCATATTCAGAAATTCCCAGACGTTCAACAGCCTGATTCCAGGTTGGAATAAAACCTGTTTTTTCCTCAACTGTAAGTCTGTCCATCAAATCATCAAGCCGCTTTTCATCATCAAGATTTTTATCATTAAATTTGAACCTGCACATAATTTCTTTTTACAATGCCGGTTTTGATTTTACAATATAAAAATTTATACAAAATCATTATTTTTTTTATTGAATTGTGTAGTTTTTGAAAATTCAGTTCAAATATATATATGTGAGATTACATGATTATTTTTTACCTGCAGTATTTTTTATTTTTACACAGAACACATTTCCACAGCCAAAAGTTTTCCAGAACCTTAACATTTGGTCTGGCCTTTCTGCTTCTAAAACTGTGAACTCTGATGAAATAAAAATAAAGTATGACTCAGGAGTAAGACTGAACACCAGCCTGCTTGACCTGACGTTATCTACCGGTAACACTGATTTTCAGAAATGCCGGTATGGAACTCAAGTTCACCTGAATACAAAATGTTTTCCATTTAATACAGAAATATTTGCAGGGACACTAAAATACTCTGCAGCCCGCTCTCGACTGAAATCACCTCTTCCCCAGTCTCTTTCTCCATTAAAAAGTGCCCTTCTGCTGCCACAGGGGACTTCTCCTGCCCTTCCAGGTTTTACAGGAAGCCCTGCAGATTTTTCTGCAGCAGTCACAATAGAGCCCGGCGTAAAAACAAAATACTTTCCGGAAGTTCAGGCAGCAGTAATTCCGGAAAAAGAATTATTTTTCAACATAAACAAAACTTTTTCACTGCCCCATACCGGTTCTCTTGAAACAGGATTTACCGGAGGAATTTTTAAGCACGGACAGAAAACAACCTCTCAGTGGTATTTCAAAAAACTACCATATAAATACGATTTTTATTCAGCAGGAGAACTTCTTTTTAATTTTACCGCTCCTGTCTGGAGAAGTTCTGCAGCCTGCGCTTTTTACGAAAATCCCTTCGGAGGAATCAGGTCATCATTAAGACTGACAAATTCCCTGCTGCTGGAAAACTTCACTTTGAATACAGTTATCTTTTTAGCCGATGCTGATTTAATAAGTGCCGGCGGATTAATGCCGCACACTGAATTTCAGCTTAAAATAAATCCTCAGTACAAAGTGTATCTGAAACACTGCTGGTTCAATTCAGGAATTGTAGTTGAAAAAACTTTCCCGGAAATGAAAAAACTGTCCTCTTTCTCCTTATTCGAAGCAAACCTGAAATGTGCCATAATCTGCTACTTAAAAAAAATCAGCACCGGCTTTTATTTTACCCCGGGACAGTCATACCGGCTGACCGCCGGTATTCCCATATCCAGGATAAAAAATTCTTTTTCCTTTCAATATAAAACCGCAGGAAGCCGGCAAAAATTTTCCATAAGCCATTCCTTAAAATCTCCCCTTCCTTTTATTTCTTCTTCAGGATTTTCTGCTGACTTTGAAAAATCTGATGGAGATAAAACAAAATTCTCTTCATACATTCAGTTTGCCTTTTCCTCTAAAAGAATAAAGTATTCCGGCAAACTTTCCCTGACCCTGAACCTGTAATTCATTCCATGAAAAAAATTATTTTTTTAGTATTTTTTCATTTCCTTGAAAATCTTTGAATTATTTACTTTTCTTTTCCAACTTTACGAAAACGGTTGAATTTAAGCGCATTTTTCTATATAATTCGTCAAATTACTATCGCAAACTTTTTTAGAGAGGTAAACAATATGGCTTTTGATATTACTAAAGTACGTAATATCGGTATCAGTGCCCACATTGACTCTGGTAAGACAACAACTTCAGAACGTATTTTGTTCTACTGTAACAAGATTCACCAGATTCACGAAGTACGTGGTAAGGACGGTGTCGGTGCTGTAATGGATAACATGGACCTGGAACGTGAACGCGGTATCACAATTCAGTCAGCTGCTACACAGGTTCAGTGGAAGGACATCACAATCAACCTTATCGACACTCCAGGTCACGTAGACTTCACAGTAGAAGTTGAACGCTCACTCCGCGTTCTTGACGGTGCTATTATGATTCTTTGTGCCGTTGCAGGTGTTCAGTCTCAGTCTATCACTGTAGACCGCCAGCTTAAGCGTTATCATGTACCACGCGTTGCATTCGTCAACAAATGTGACCGCCAGGGTGCTAATCCTATCCGTGTTTGCGGACAGCTCCGTGAAAAACTCGGTCTTAACTCACACATGATGGAACTTCCTATCGGTCTTGAAGATAAACTTGAAGGTGTAGTTGACCTTGTTTCAATGAAAGCAGTTTACTTCGACGGTCCAAACGGAGAAGAACTCCGCTATGCAGAAATCCCTGCACACCTTGCAGATGATGCTAAAAAATACCGTGAAGAACTTCTTGATGCAGCTTCTAACTTTGATGATGAACTTATGGAACTTATCCTTGAGAACGGATATGACAACATTCCTGAAGACAAGCTCATCGCTGCTATCCGTAAGGGAACTCTTGCTGAACAGTTTGTAGGTGTATTCCTCGGTTCAGCTCACGTAAACAAAGGTATCCAGCCGCTTCTCGATGCAGTAGAGCGCTACCTTCCAAATCCAACTGAAGTTCACAACTACGGTCTTGACCGTGATAACAACGAAGCTGAAGTTGAGCTCTTCAACGTTGAAAACAAACCATGTGTTGCTCTTGCATTCAAACTCGATGACGGTCAGTTCGGACAGCTCACATATGTCCGCATCTATCAGGGTAAAATCTGTAAGGGTGATGAACTCTTCAACGTACGTGCACAGAAAAAGTTCAAGGTTGGTCGTATTGTCCGCATGAACTCTGCTTCAATGGAAGATATTAACGAAGGTATGCCTGGTGACATCATCGCCCTCTTCGGTATTGACTGTGCTTCAGGTGATACATTCTGTGGCGGCGGACTTAACATTGCCATGACTTCTATGTACGTTCCAAACCCTGTTATTTCTCAGGCTATTACTCCTAAGAACAAGCAGGATGCTGCTAACATGGCTAAAGCTCTTAACCGCTTTACAAAAGAAGACCCTACATTCCAGACCTACGTTGATCCTGAATCAAATCAGACAATCATCAAGGGTATGGGTGAACTTCACCTTGAAGTATACGTTGAACGCATGAAGCGTGAATACAAATGTGAAGTAGAAGTTTCTCAGCCAGAAGTAGCTTACCGCGAGTCAATTACAGCTCGTGCAGACTTCAACTACACACACAAAAAGCAGACTGGTGGTTCAGGACAGTACGGTCGTGTTGCCGGATTTATGGAACCAATCGCTGATAAAGATTACGAATTCGTTGACTCAATCAAGGGTGGTGCTATTCCTAACGAATACATTCCTTCTTGTGACAAGGGATTCAGGAGAGCTATGGAAAAGGGTTCACTTATCGGTGCTCCTGTAGTAGGTGTTCGCTGCACTATCAACGATGGTCAGTATCACCCTGTAGACTCTTCAGATATCGCTTTCCAGACTGCAGCTATCGGTGCATTCCGTGAAGGTTATGCAAAAGCTAAGCCGGCAATTCTTGAACCAATCATGAAAGTTCAGATTGCAGGTCCTACAGAATTCCAGGGTAACATGTTTGGTCTTATCAACCAGCGCCGTGGTGTTATCATTGATTCAACTGATGAAAACGGAACATCTACAGTTAACGCTGAAGTACCGCTTTCAGAAATGTTCGGATTCTCTACAATTCTCCGCTCTTCAACACAGGGTAAGGCAGAATTCACAATGGAATTCGAAAAATATGCAAAAGTTCCTAATAATGTTTCTGAAACACTCATCAAACAGTATCAGGAAAAGAGAAAGGCTGAACAGAAATAATCTTTACTGATTAGATAATTCAGTTTTTACAGGCCGGCTTGAGGAGCAGTTCTTCTTAAGCCGGCTTTTTTATTGAAGATTTATTACAAAAACCGAAAAACGGCGCTGTCAAGGCTTTAAGCGTAAGCGTGCCTTGACTCGACGTATTGAAGGTTTATTACAAAACCGAAAAACGGCGCTGTCAAGGCTTTTAGCGTTAGCGTGCCTTGACTCGACTATTTAATTTGTATTTTAAGAAGAACCGTGTTAAACTTATCAGTAAGAGAATCTCTAAAGGCTTTTAGTTTTTAGAGATTGCCGAAAGTTAAAAACTTATGTTACCGGCAGCGAGCAGTCCGTTCATCCGGTGATAGTTAAAATCACAAAAACAAGGAGAAACTAATTATGGCAAAGCAGGAATTATTTGAAAAAAGTCCGGTTCGTGCATTTGATGCAGTTACAAACGGAGGCCTTAAAGCCGGAGAACTTGGCCTTATAACTGCAAAAAAAGGTCTTGGAAAAACAGCTGTTCTTGTTCAGTTTGGAATGGACACACTGCTTAACGGTAAACAGCTCGTACATGTTTCTTTTGACCAGCATTCATCTAACGTAATCGTATGGTATGACGGCATTCTTAATGAAATCTCAAAGAAAAAAACAATCTCTGCAGAAGCAAAAGACCAGATTGTACGCAACAGAACAATCCTTAACTTCAATCAGGATAACTTTAACCTTGAGAAAGTTGTAAACACCCTTAATGCCCTTAAGGCTGGAGGAATTGCCGTATCAGGTGTTGTTATTGACGGAGTTGACTTTGCAAAGGCAAAAGAAGCAGACATTCAGGCTGTAGCAAGCTATGCAAAAGCAACAAAAACAAAGGTATGGATTTCTTCTACTGTAGAAGGAGATAAACTTGAAGAACAGGCTCCTAAAGCAATTCTTCCTTACTTTGCAGGAGTAATTCATCTTTATTCAAAAGCTTCTACTACCCTCATGTCCATTCTTAAAATGGGCAAACTGACTAATGTTGAAGCAAGCCTCAAACTTGATCCAAAAACACTTCTTATTACTGCAAAATAATAAGGACATAAAAAATGCACCTCTAAAACTGAACTTTATTTGTCCAGCTTTGATATGTACCCCTTTTACTTTTGTCCAGTAAAAGGGGTACATATCACTTTAGGGGTGCACTTCATTTTTCACTTCAGGACAGTCCTTTTTTTATTCAGACACACTGTAACCGCATTTTTCTACTGCAGCCTTAATCACTTCATCATCAACCTTACGGTCACAGGATATATCTGCACGGCCTTTTTTTAGATTCACTTTTGCAAGAACCCCTTCTATTTCATTAAGAGCATTCTGTGCCCTTATCCTGCAGTTATCACATTTCATTCCCTTTATGATAAAACTCTTTTTAAGAATTACAGGTCCATTAAGTTTTTTCTGAACTATTATTGAACCGCCGCCGCCACCGCAGCATCCTCCCTCACCCTTAAAATGAGACAGTCCGCTTTTTACGGCAAATATTACAATTACAGCAAGCACAGCACATATAACATAAGTTCCCATCTTTTTATCTCCTGAAAACCAATATACCCGTGCCCGTTGAATTTTACAATAAAACTTAACCTTATTGAGAAAGGTTTATTGTCAGAAAGCAGGAGTACTACCCCCGCTATAACAGGGGGATGACCAATAAGTTCAAAAAATGTCTTTTTCGGGCCCGCCCCGAAAATCTATTTAATTACAATACGTCGAGTCAAGGCAGACGGTGAGCTTCATGAACAGGAACGAGATGTTTCTAAAATCTGGAAGAATGGGGAAATCCGTATTTCTATTCTAGGTTTTGAAAATCAGACAAGACAGGATTCTGATATGCCGTTACGTATTATTAGCTATGACGGTGCATCATACAAACAGGAGTTTCTGGATAAATCAAATACAAAAAGATATCCTGTCGCAACTCTTGTTTTATATTTTGGAACTGATTCAAAATGGACTGCTCCAAAGTCTTTATATGAATGTTTTGATGTTCCAAAAGAATTAAAACCGTTCGTAAGTGATTATAAAATTAACGTATTTGATATTGCCTGGCTTGACGATGAAACAATAAGTCTATTTAAGAGCGATTTTAAATTTGTTGCTAAGTATTTTCAGACAAAACGTTTGAACAAAGATTACATACCTACAAGCGGGGAACTCCTGCATGCAGATTCATTAATGAAATTGTTTACTGCATTAACAGGTGACAATTCTTTTGAAACGGCTTATGATGAAGGTAACTTCAAGAATAAAGGAGGTGTTACTATGTGCGATGTTGTAGAGAGAATTGAGAACAGAGGAAAAGCTGATATCATCCGAAAGATGCTTGATGCAAAAGCATTAACTGTTGAACAGATTGCAGATATTTTAAAACTTCCTGTTGAAGAAGTTAAGAAAATTACACAGATGGTTCCTGTTTTGAATTAAAACAAGAGTGAAGATAGATAACATCAACTTTCTGCATTATATTTTAATCAGATTGGAGAACACGTTATTTTGTGTTTCTTACGAGAGCGGCGTTGCGACGGCGCTCTTTTTTTATGCTAAGTCATACATAAAAAATCAATGTAAACTATAAAATAAAACAGACTTATGTAAAATTTGACTTTATTTAAAAATGACGATACGCTTGAAATAATCTATAAATTATTTCAAGCGTATTCATATTTTTTCCATCAAAATAAAACAGAAATTACATCAACTGTAACTTCTGACACAGATAAAGTTCCATCTTGTGCAGCTGTAAGTACTGCGTTAGCAGGAAAACTTAATACTAGTTCAAAAGCTTCAGGAATCGATGATGATAACAAAAACAATGATGACATTATTCCGTCAGTTAAAGCAGTTGCTGATTATGTTAATAATAATATATCAGGTGCAACGGACTTTGCTGCAGTAAAAGATGCGAATGCTACTACTGTAAGTATAACTAATGACACAAATGGACTTTGTGCTGTAAGAATTACAAAAATGTCTGATGGTACTACACAATATCAAAGTAGTAGTTTTGCTGCAGGAAGACCATCAAATCAAAAAACTGCTTTTGTATTTAATATTGAAACATCAGCACATTACATGATTGAAGCTTGGACTTATAACAGTAGTGCTAACAAACTTATTCCTACAGCTGTAAAGTTTATTTAAAATAAAGAGGACTGCTTTTGATATGTACCCATAATTCTGGACACATATTATGAACTAGGAAGAAGGAATGGATGCTTCCCTGAATTTTACAGGAGGCATCCATTTTGTTTTAACCTGAATTCTCTTGTTGTTATAATAATCTATATATTCATCAATGGCATCTGAAAATTCATAAAAAGATTTAAAATCTTTTTCATGTCCATAATACAACTCATTTTTTAATCTTCCAAAAAATGTTTCCATAATGCAGTTATCATAGCAGTTGCCTTTCCGGGACATGGATTGAATAATTCCATGATCAGACAAGGCTGTCCTGAAGGCTCTATGTTGATACTGCCATCCCTGATCAGAATGAAAAATAAGCCCATCGACTTTTGAAAATTTATCAAAAGCTTTATTTAACATTCTTTTTATCTGATTCATATTTGGACTTAATGATAAATCATAAGCGATAATTTCATTTGAATACATATCAAGAATGGGAGAAAGATAGCATTTACCCCAAGAAAAACTAAATTGGGATATATCAGTTGTCCATTTTTGAAAAGGTGCAGTTGCATTAAAATCTCTGTTAATTATATTCTCAGCTACTTTACCAACTTTTCCTTTGTAAGAATGATACTTTTCTTTTGCTCTTTTTCCCATTAAATTCATAGTATGCATAATTCTTTGTACACGTTTATGATTTACAACTCTTCCACGGTTAATTAATTCCCT